>NZ_MSLS01000004.1 GCF_001940785.1 Bacillus sp. MRMR6 | reverse complement strand
TTCCCTCATGAGAGGAAAAGGATTATCCGGTATTAGCATCGGTTTCCCGATGTTATCCCAGTCTTACAGGCAGGTTGCCCACGTGTTACTCACCCGTCCGCCGCTAACCAAGAGGTGCAAGCACCTCAAGATTCGCTCGACTTGCATGTATTAGGCACGCCGCCAGCGTTCGTCCTGAGCCAGGATCAAACTCTCCATGAAAGTTGATATAGCTCATTTGTTACGTTGGCTTCACTTCAATTAAGAAGCAAAAATATTGTTTGTTGACTTTTTTGTTTGTTTAGTTTTCAAAGAACAATTTCGCATATCGCTCGTAGGCGACTTTAATAATATAACATAAATCATTTTGTGATGTCAAACATTTTTTTAAAAACTTTTTTTGAATTAGGACAGAAACTTATTCTAATTCATAATGACCATGTTGTCAATCACCTATTAAATCCCTAAGAAGAAACAAACTAAATATGTTTTCGACTCAGGATTACTATACTACTATCATAATCATATAAAATCAACCCCTTTTTTTAAAAAATAAAATAACAGATGATAAATTAAAATATATAATCGAATCTTTCTATATAAAAGAGGCATCCTTTTATAGAAAGAAAAAACCTAATCAAATTCGTTTAGGTTTTTCTCCTACTATTATGTAAATGAGATCACCCAGAGCAATAAAATATTCCTTTATTACTTTATTTGTGCATTCTTCTCAGCCGTACCTCCGACTTTTTCATAAATATAAAAGAGTAACTTCATCCAAAATGAAGTTACTCTTCTACTTTACTTATTCATTCTAATATATCCGATCTTCTCTATGATTTCTTGGCCCTGTGGCCCTTTCATCCAATTAAGAAATGGTTCGATTTCCTCGTTCGGATTATCTTTTACGGTAATCGCATATAAATTGGCCGTAAACGGATATTGGCCGCTTGAGATATTTTCAGGATTCGGCAGGGTCCCATTAATGGCGAGCAGTTTAATGTCGGGGTTGGGGTTCATTCCAGTAGCAAAGAAGCGAAATGAGAACCCTATTGCATTATCATAGTTTCGATAATCCGCTACCTGCTCAATGATACCACCCATTCCTGCAGAGACCTCTTCCTTAAGCGGCGTCATAATCGCCGTCTCCCCCATTATTTTTTCCAAAAGGGTTTGACTACCTGAATTCTTGGGTCGCTGAAACGGTACAATCCGCTCCCTGTTACCCTCTAAATCTGACCAGTTTGTTATTTTTCCGGCATAAATTCCTTGTATTTCTTCTACCGTTAGACTATCCACCTTATTCTTCGGATTAACAAAGAACACAAATGCTTCCTTCCCTATTGGTGTCATCACAAGTTCTTTCCCAGCAGCATTTGCCATTGCCTGCTGCTCTTTCGATGGTTCTGCCCCAAAGTAGATATCCACCTCTCCAGTTATCAGACGCTCAAAGGCATATATGGTATTAGTAAAACTAACAATCTCTTTTTCTTCGAGATTCACTCTACTGATATCTTCATATACAGCGTTGGCAAAAGCAGAGTAGACAGGAAAGGCCGCTTCTGCCCCATCTAATACAGGCATTTTGCCGAATTCATCGATCGTAAAGGTAGCAGCTGATTCTAATTTAGGGAGTCTATTATTTGAATTCGTCACTTCATATGGCGATAAATCTGTTGACGAATATCCACCTCCATATTCAAACCCATAGGGCGAGAGAACCGTCTTACTTCTCTGCCACTGAATACCTGCCCCCGTTCCTAGCGCTAGAATCAAAACAACTGATATTGAAAGAATTTGTTTCTTGCTGATATTAGGAAGTCGTTTCTTCATAACCAGCGTTACCAATGCTCCTATCAAAAATGAAAGCTCATAGGCTAAGGGTGCCCCAAAAAACAATCTCCCCTCACCCATTAGCCCCGCAATAAAATAAAGCGGAGCAAGCGGCAGGTGAAGCAGGCAATAAAATAACCAGGCTTCTGCACCGGAAAAGCCACCGCTGATCAGCATGAATATGGCCCATAACAGGATCGTATATGTAAGCGGGTATAAGAAAAATGTAAACAGTCCCCTTAACTCATTCTGTCTTTCTAGTTTTCTGCTAGCTAGAATTCCAACGATTACTCCCCCAATACTTAAAGGAATTATGGAAGTAAGCAGTAAACTATCAAACAAGGGAATAAAGGCGAAAAAAGAAAGCCCCAATGGAATTACACCATAATACACTAACAATAACGGGATTTTTGTCTTCAAAGCAACCACTCCAATGCCAAATGTTATTTAGTGTAATTTTACACTATTGCCCTACATTTTACAATAATCAACCTTCTGCAAATTAAGGCTAAGTTATAAAATACGAACAAAATACTATCGTTCTGACCGCGTCAACCTAAATTTACCATATCTTAAAATAGTTTAAATTTTCTTAACAATTCTTTACACTCCCTTAATTAACATTAGTATGGTGCTTACCTATAATCATAACTGTAAGGACAAACCACTCAAAAGGGGAGAATGATTATGGATCGCCGTTTATTTTTAACTTATGTAGGAAGCAGTACGGCTGCATTAGTTGCTGCATCATCTGGAATTGGAGCATTAACTGGAAACGCAATGACTGCAGATCATTTAATGAATGGACAACCATCTGGCAAAGGCAAGCCGCTAACTACACCATTCAAACCAGTTAGTCGCACATGGGAAAATGAACTAGTGCTGCCAAACGGATACCACTACAATATTATTGCTTCTTATGGTGATGTCATTAACTCCAAAGGCGAAAGATTTGGAGATGCTGCAGACCTTACAGTCTATTTTCCAATTGATAGTTTAAAAGGAGGAACCAATTCAGAAGAGGGCCTCATCTGGGTGAATCACGAGTTCCCAGAACCAGGGAACTATATGACCATGCTGGGAATTAACCCGTCTACTTTTAAAAAAGAGAATCTAGCAAACTATCCTGAGCTCCTTAAACTGGAAAAAGAAGCAGTCGGCGGCTCCGTCATTCACGTTAAAAAAGAAAAAGGCGAATGGAAACTCCTACAAGATGATACATATAATCGCCGTGTTGACGGGACCACTCCTATCGAGTTAACTGGCCCTGCACGTGGAAGCAAGGCAGTAAATGGTGCCACTCAAGTAATTGGCTCATTAGGAAACTGCAGCGGGGGCAGAACCCTTTGGAATACAGCATTATCCTGCGAGGAAAATACAGAATACGGCAGCTCGTATGGCTGGCCGAACTTCGATAATAGTCATTACGGCTGGGTTGTGGAGGTTGATCCGTTTGATCCGGCTAAACCTGTTCGCAAGCATACCGCTCTTGGACGCTTTGCCCATGAAAATACAGCAATGGGCTTGACCAATGATGGCCGAGTGGTGGTTTATATGGGAGATGATAAGGGTGATGAATGCTTCTACAAATTCATCAGCAGCAAGAAATTTAATCCAGCAAATCGTGAATCAAATTTCGATATTCTCGAAAACGGAACATTATATGTCGCAAACCTTAGCAGGCAGCAATGGATTGCACTTGATTATGTCTCTAATGCGGCACTTCAAAGTCAATTTGCCGACCAGGCAGATGTGCTAACAAATGCACGTTCAGCCGCTAAAGTGGTGGGCGGGACGAAATTAGATCGTCCTGAGGATGTGGAAATTCATCCAATTGACGGTACTGTCTTTTTAGCATTAACGAATAGTTCTGGACATGGGAATTTTCATGGACAAATTGTTCGATTTGTTCCATCGGGCGGAGACCACGCAAGTGATTCGTTTACATTTGAAGTGTTTATTGCCGGCGGGCAGCAAAGCGGTATTACCTGCCCAGATAATCTTCACTTCGACAGCAAGGGGAACCTCTGGGTTGTAGAAGATTATGGTGCAACCGAAACAAATGTGTATGCTTCCTATAAAAACTGTGGTGTGTTTATGATCCCAACAGACGGAAAAAACTATGGAATTCCACAGCAATTTGCATCAGGTCCAAAAGGCTGTGAAGTGACCGGTCCGTGGTTAACACCTGACGAACGTACATTATTCTTAGACGTACAGCATCCTGATACATGGAATCCCTACCCAGGTTATTCCTTTGGGCGTTCTTGTTTAGTTGCAGTGCAAGGTGGAAGCTTCAAATAGGCTTGGCTTTCGATGCAATTAAGTAATCTATGCAGTGGAAGGGGTTATATTTGATGGTTTTAGTTTGCTCCAAACATGTAAAGGATGCTTTAAAAATTGTATTTATTCCTCATGTACGGAAAGTAACGGAGGAAGAAAGTATCAGCTCCACTTGCCAATTTTGTAGCTGTACCGCCAACTATAAGCTTTTTAATTACGTTCATAAAAGGAAAAAAGCAAAAGAAGCTATTTAAAAGGAGGGATTATACATGCTGCAAAACATCGGTATTCCTGGATTAATTCTCGTTCTTGTCATTGCCTTAATTATTTTCGGGCCCTCTAAATTACCAGAACTGGGTCGTGCAGTTGGTTCAACATTAAAGGAATTTAAAAAATCCACACGCGAACTAGTATCTGATGATGAGATGGATACTAGTAGCAAGTCGAAGGACAAAGAGGAAAAACAGTTAAACTAAATGAGTCAGGAGATGTAAGCAGTCGGTGCTTACATCTCCTTTTTACTAAAGGAGGGCAATAATGGAGCAGCGTGATTTGGACTTAACCGGACATTTAGAAGAGTTACGGAAACGTCTTATTTTCATCTTAGGTACCTTTATCTTGTTTTTCATTCTTTCTTTCATCTATATACAGGATCTTTATAACTGGCTTGTTCAAGATTTAGAAGTGAAACTCGCGATTTTAGGTCCGAGTGATATATTATGGGTGTATTTATTGCTTTCTAGTGTCTTTGCCATGTCGGGAACGATTCCAATGGTCGCGTATCAAGTTTGGCGGTTTGTTCGGCCTGCATTGAAAGAAAGTGAGAGAAAAGCAACACTGGCCTATATTCCAGCATTGTTTCTATTATTTATCATTGGCATCTGCTTCGGCTACTTTGTCATCTTCCCAATTGTATTTAAGTTTCTGTTATCTCTATCAGAAGATTTGTTTATGACCTTCTTTACAACGAAAAAATATTTTCAGTTCTTACTGCATATGACTCTACCATTTGGATTCTTATTTGAGTTGCCTGTTGTCATCATGTTCCTAACGACCCTTGGAGTTTTGAATCCATACCGGCTACAAAAGATGCGGAAATACTCCTATTTTGGATTAATTGTAACCGCCGTGCTGATTACTCCTCCAGATTTCTTATCTGATGTGTTGGTCATCGTCCCGTTAATCTTCTTATACGAATGCAGTGTCATATTATCAAAAGTAGTGTATCGGAGAAAACAACAACAACTAAGTCCCGCCGCCTAAGTAAACACAAAATCATTAAAAGACTAGAGGACTCTCTCCCTAGTCTTTTAACCTTTTATACAACTGTCCACGCCTGGCGTACAAAAGAGGTGTTTTGTCCACGGGCGGTGCCTGTCACCAAAACTTGCATTTCCAATGTCGTCATCGTTTGACAATTTTTTTGCCTTTTAGATAGAGAAAAACCTATATTGACAGGCTTAACGGCAGTTTCAATCAAACGTTTGATTAATAGTTATTTTATTAAATAAACGTTTGATTAGAAATGAAAAAAACACTGATATTAAAGGTTTTCTAGGACTTTTATATTAAAAAAAACGTCGATAATTAACTAGCACTCTAGTAATAATCTTCAACGTTCCCGTATAAAAACTAGAAATCTACAGCATTTAACACGAATTCCTACTAATTAAACGTTTGATTAAAACCCTTACTATTGCCCGAAACTTAAGAATTCCATATTAATTTCGGGTAGAAATTTGTCACCTGATTTTTGGTGATATAATAGGAGAAAAGTGAGGTGCTTCCATTGGAAAAATTCTCTTCAGATCCAAGAAAAATAGCGGCTGGTGAAAAGGCTGCAGAGTTTATTAAGGATGGAATGGTCATTGGCTTAGGTTCAGGATCAACCGTCTATTGGCTGTTAAAAAGACTAGGTGAGTTAGTGGAGCAGGGGTTAAACATTAAAGGGATACCCTCCTCAAAACGGACAGAGGGATGGGCAAATGAATTTAATATTCCCCTGACCGATTTTGCTCAGATCCAAACTCTTGATTTGGCGATCGATGGAGCTGATGAAATTGATCCTGATTTTAATTTGACCAAGGGAGGCGGCGGTTCCCTATTACGTGAGAAGCTCGTCAATGCCGCTGCCAAAAAGCTGATTATCATTGCAGATGAGTCCAAAATGGTTTCACAGCTAGGGAGATTTCCCCTTCCTGTAGAAGTGGTACCATTTGGCTGGGAAGTAACGGCTCAAAGGATCGCAAAGCTCGGAGCCACCCCGGTCCTTAGAAAGAGGGATGATACAGTTTTCATCTCTAATAACGGAAACTATATAGTAGATTGTGATTTTCAGTCGATAGCTAACCCTGAAGAGCTTCATCAGAAATTAAAGCTTTTATTGGGAGTAGTCGAAACAGGCCTTTTTATTGGAATGACTGACACCATAATCATTGGCGGAGAAGATGAAGTAAAAGTAATCCGTAAATAAAAATAGGGAGAGGATTTTATCCCTCTCCCTAACTATTATTTTTCGAGTAAATCCTTACGAATCGGACTGAACATATCAAGTATCACACATTCCTCTATAACTCTCACGCGATGTTCAACGTTTGGTGGAATATATTGTTTGTCTCCAACCGTTAGAATTCTCTTTTCACCATTCACTTCAAATTCTACTTTTCCTTTTTCAATATAGCTGATTTGCTCTTCTGGATGCTTGTCTGGATCTCCGAAAAACCCTTCCGCCAGATGAACCTTTACCAGCATCATTGAACCTTCACTGCTTAAAATTTCTCTTTTTACCATGATGTCCTCCTTGATGATAAACTTCTCTGATCTTGAACGATTTTTATGAAATCCGCGAGACTCCTCGAAAATGCTATCGCATTTCCTTCGTGCGTGGGCTGATTCGAGGAAGCTTATTCAATGTCCTGCGGGAGTACGGGTCTGGGGAGACCCCACAGGCGCTTTAGCGCCGAGGAGGCTCCCCGGAACGCCCGCGGAAAGGGAGCGAATTTCGTAAAAATCACCATTATTAATTAACATAGATTTCTTTAGAATAACCCTGGATTAAGCATTTTTGGCAAATAGAATGCGATATCTGGAAAAAATGCTACAAAGAGAAGAACGACTAAAACAATTAATAAATATGGTGCTACTGCTGCAAATGACCGCTCGATGCTTAAATCTCCTATCTTCGCAGCCAATAATAAACATAGTCCATATGGCGGTGTAACGAGTCCGATTGCTAACGTGATAACAACAATCAGCCCTAAATGAACTGCATCCATACCAAACATGGTAGCTGTAGGTAAAATAACTGGAACGAACAAAATCATTGCCGGAATCGCATCCATAAATGTACCGATAAATAAGAAGAAAAGGATAATGATTAAGATAAATAACCATTTTGTCCCTACATGATTAGCAAAGAAATCCTGCGCTACTGTCGCCAATTGATAGTAACTCATCAGTTCTCCAAGTGCACTTGCAGCAGCTAGAGCAAAAAGGGATAGAGAACTTAATGCAAGTGTGTCTGTAAGGATTTTAGGAAGATCTGATAATTTCAATGTTTTATAGAAGAACATACTAATTAACAAAGTATACACAGATGCCACTGCCGCCGCTTCTGTTGCTGTAAAGAACCCAGAAATAATTCCACCGATGATAATGATGGGTGTAATCAGGGCTGGGACCGTTTCATAAACTAATTTCAAAAATACCTTAAGCTTCACTCTGTCTGACTTTGGATAGCCTTTTTTTACCGCTCTCAAATAAAGGTAAAGCATCATTCCTAAGCCGATTAAAACACCAGGGACAATTCCCCCCAAGAATAGCGCTCCAACAGAAGCATTTGTTAAGCCTGCAAAAATAATCATTGGAATACTTGGTGGAATGACGACACCGATTGTCGACGATGCAGCTGTAACTCCAACAGCCGTTTCGGTATCATAGCCTTGCTTTTTCATATTTGGAATAAGAATTTTACCTACTCCGGCTGTATCTGCCTGAGCAGCACCAGAAACACCTGCAAAGATCATAGAAACAAGGATATTTGCATGGCCTAATCCGCCGCGGATATGGCCGACTATTCCTAATGAAAGGTCAATCAGCTTTTGCGAGATTTTTCCACTATTCATCAAATTAGCTGCCAAGATAAACAATGGAACGGCAAGCAAAACGAATGAATCGATTCCATTTAGCATTTTCATCGGAACGGTAAGCTCAGGGATATACGGAACAGAAATAATCCCTAGAAGTGCGGTAATTCCGATAACAAAGGCGATTGGTACACCAATAAACATAAGGACTAGAAATAAGAAAACGAGTATAATCCCAATCATACGTTAGCCCCCTTTCCTCTGAATTCTTTGATGCTAGTGATTAAGTGGTTAATACAATAAATGCTCATAGTCAGTCCCATAATGGGGATAGAAATCCAAACATAGCCCATTTTCATTGCTGGTAATGATGCCCAGTTATAATTCCAGAAATTTTGGACCACTTCAATTCCGTAATTGAGAAGGGATAGAGCAAACACCAAAATAATCGTATCAATAACGATAATTAACGTTGTTCTTGATTTTCCAGCAAGCTTTTTTGCTAACATATCAAAGCTAAAATGCTCTTTTCTGTTCACCATGACAGATGCACCCATAAATACTGACCAGATGAATGAATAATTGGCCACTTCTTCTGTCCAGATAACTGCAATTCCCAGATGTCTGGTGACAATTTGAATCATAATAGCAACAATAAAAATCGATAAGCTTAAAACACCGATACCTAGTTGTATTCTCTCGAGAATCTTTATCACGCTTATCGTCACCCTCCTATTTAAAGTAAAGGGAAGATCTTACTGCTCATCTTCCCTTTAACTATTTTATTTATTTTAGGTCTCTAATCTTTTCAAATAATTGCGTTGCACCCATTGCCTCTGCAGCCTTAACCTGCATTGGTTCTGCCAATTTAATAAATGGTGTTCTGTCGATTTCGTTCACAATTGCACCATCCGCAATAGCAGCTTGTTTATACTCATCTTCTTGCGCTAATACAGAAGCTCTTTCTGCTTCAACAGAAGCTTTTGCTGCCTCTAAAATAATCTCTTGCTGTGCTTTTGAATATTGATCAAACTTTTTACCGTTAACTAATAAGAATCTTGTTGTGTAATCATGTCCTGTTTCCGTAATGTATTGACCATTTTTTGTCTTATGATGATTTTGTTGAATGAAATATGGATATGAATTTTCAGATGAATCTACAACGTTTTGTTGTAATGCTTGGTATAATTCTCCCCATGCAATAGAAGTAGGGATTGTTCCAACTTGTTTCCAATAATCAGCTACTACACCTGAAGTTTGTGTTCTGATTGTCATACCTTTTAAGTCTTCCATTTTCTCAATTGGCTTTTTACCATAGTAATGTCTTACACCAGCAGACCAGTAGCCAACGATTTTGAAATCATTATTTGACTTATCTTTAACCAACTTTGCCATTTCTTCGCCCACTTCACCGTCTACAACCTTTTCCCAGTGCTCATAGCTATCAAATAGGTATGGTAACGCTAACAAATCGATTTCTTTGATTCCAGTTTGTGTCATAAATCCAGGAGATACTAATACAACATCTGCCGCACCTAATTTAAGCTTTTCTACTAATTCTGATTCCTCTGTTCCGATTGTTCCTGCATGTACTTCTACTTCAATGGAACCGTTTGATTTTTCTTCTGCAACCTTCTTAAATTCTAGTAATCCAACTTGGTATGGGTTATCAGGTGATGTTTGGTTATGAGCAGCAATGATTTTAATCTTTTTTTCTTCACCCTCACCGCTTGTTCCCGTTTCTTCTTTGCCACAGCCTGCTAAAACTACTGATAAAGCTAAAAGTAATACAAATGATAATGAGAATATTTTTTTCATTTTTTGTTCCTCCTAGTTTTTAAGTGTGTTTGTGTATTCGCGTGCCTTTTCAGTGAGAGTAAGATAATCCGTCTCACTAATTAAATTTTTTGGATTTACTAAATTACTTCCTACTCCAGCAGCTAAAGCGCCATTTCCAAGATAGTCATTCACATTAGATGGGTTTATTCCCCCTGTGACCATTAAAGGTATATATGGGAATGGACCGTGGATATTTTTGACGTAACCTGGACCAAAAGCATTGGCAGGAAACACTTTAATCATATCCGCACCATGCTCGTAAGCCGTTATAATTTCTGTAGGTGTCAGTGCACCTGGTATGCTAACTACACCATAGCGTTTCGTCATCTTAACTGTCTCAACATTTAGTGAAGGAGACACAATAAATTTACTTCCGGCCATAATTGCCGCTCTAGCTGTCTCAGGGTCTAAAACCGTTCCTGCCCCGACTAAAACTCGATCTCCAAGCTCGTCTGTTACCATTTCAATCATAGTCATGACTTTTGGTGTTTCTGCAGTAATTTCTACTACCTTAACCCCGCCATTATATAAAGCCTTTACAATTGGAACTATATTGTCAGGAGTCGCTTCTCTTATTACAGCGACAATTGGATGTGCTTTTATAAACTCGATTACATTCACCTTACCCTGCACCTCCTATTAAATTTCTATTCTAAGTTTGTATGTCGTTTCGTCATCTCATCATAAGCCGCTTCTGTATCTTCCGTTTGCAGTGTACCAATGATAATGGCATCTAGGACAAGATGTACGGATTGATCAAATTGGTTACCCAATGGTTGAATCGTTGTTGGTTCGCTAGCTCTTCTATACTTAGTAGCAGCTGGAATCACGAGGATTCCGTCACAAATCTCAGCTATTTTTGATTCACGGTTTGTTGTTACAAGAAACACTTTCGCACCCAGCTCTTTCGATTTGGCCGCATATTGTAAGATTGCCCCTGTTGACCCTGATCCGGAAATAGCGACTAATAAGTCATCTGCCTCAATACTCGGTGTCACCGTTTCACCAATTACATAGACCGGAAAGCCTCCATGCATCAGACGCATCGCAAACGCCTTACCCATTAGTCCGGAACGGCCTTCTCCGTAAACGAAGATTCGTTTTGCTTCGCAGAGGAGCTTAGATAAGTGACTTGCTTCCTCGTCAATGACATTTGCTAGAACCGTTGTTATTTCATTTGCAACTGTATTTATAATCGATTTCATTTATTTAACATTCCTTTCATTGCAGCAGCAGCTTCGCTAGGATTTTCCGCCTTTGTAATCGCACTGCCGACAATAATCGTATCAGGTCTTGTTTCAACAACCTTTGGCAGGGATGCAAGGCTGATTCCTCCTGCTGTAGCCACTTCCAGATTGATAAAGCCTTCGGTTAATGAGAATTGCTCAGCACCAAGTTCTCCTTGCTTTTGCATATCCTTTCCAAAGTGTAGGCTGACAAGATCAACACCCAGCTGTTGTAATTCCACAATTCGATGACGGTCTGTAACCCCTAACAGATCAATCATGATGCGCTTGTTATATTTTTTTGCGGTCTCAAGTGTATCCTCAATTGTTTTATCCGCGGAGAAAGCCATTACGGTTGTAATATCTGCGCCTGCTAGAAAGGCTTGAGCCGCTTCATGACTGCCAGCATCACATGTCTTCATATCTGCGACAAGTACTTTATCTGGATACGATTTTTTTATTTCTCTAACAATGCTCATACCGTATTCCTTAATGACTCCTGTACCTACCTCAATCCAATCAACATAGGCCTTTGTCTCCTCTAAAAGCTGAAAACATTCTTCCCAGGTTAACCGGTCAAGTGCTAGTTGAAGATTCATTCTCTCACCCTATCTTTCTATGAATTCTTTTTCTCCTAGGTGGACAAGTACATCATCTAAATATGGGAGGCCTTCATTATCACCACGTACACTCACCACTAAGGACCCGATCGTATTTGCAAAATGTAGTGTTTTTTCAAGCGGCCAGTTATTTAACACTCCATAGATAAAGCCTGAATCAAAGCCATCTCCAGCACCGACTGTATCTACTACCTTTTTCGCTTTAACTGGCGGTGCCTCGAGGTACTGTCCTTCATGATACCCAATTGAGCCTTGTTCTCCCTGCTTAATAGCGATATAGGAAATCCCAAACTCTTTGCTCTTTTCAATAATTTCTTTTGGGTCACTTACCCCTAGTAAAAGTTCAGCCTCTTCCACACCCGTTAGGAATATATCCACATAAGGGAGAAATTCTCTTAGTGCTGTTCTCGCTTCCTCTTTACTCCATAGCTTTAGGCGGATATTAGGATCAAACGATACAAGGACGCCATTCTGCTTTGCTAGAACGATTGCATGCTTGATTAACTCAATATTTTTCGCTTGGTCGACTGCAGGAAAGACACCCGTAATATGCAGGACTCTTGCATTCTTAATATAATCTTCATTCAAAGATTCAATCGTTAAGGCAGTTGTTGGAGAGTTGGAACGATAATAGAAGGTTCGTCCATTTCCATCTTCCATGATTTCTTTAAAATTCAGTGAGGTTGGATAGCCATCAACCATTTCTAATTGCGATACATCGATCCCTTCACCACGTACAAAATTATATATATATCTGCCAAATTCATCATTGCCTAAACGGCTGATCCATCCAGTTTTTAACCCTAAACGAGAGCAACCAATTGCTACGTTCAGTTCTGCCCCGCCAACTTTCCTTTCAAATGAGGGCACATATCGCATTGGTCCTGTTGAAGCAGGATGAAACGTGACCATTGCATCTCCTATAGTAATAACATCATTCATAGCACAAACACCCCTTTTCAACATGAATTTCGTACGATTAATGTCGGTTCAAAGCGATATACATCTTGCTCTTCTTCCGGCTCTTTTTTCTGAATTCTACTAAGCAACAGCTCTGCAGCCTTTTTACCAATTTCGCCTGCTGGTTGAGCAACGACTGTTAAGGCCGGTTCATAAAAACTTGCAAAGGAAAGATCATCAATTCCGACAACGGCTAAATCAGCTGGAATCTTCACATCATGCTTTTTTGCATATTTTAAAATCTCCATCATGGTGAGATCATTTCCTGCTAAAACAGCTTGGATTGGCGGATCAAGCTGAAGCATTTGCTCCAATCCCTCTTGAATATGATCAACAGCTAAACTCTTAATAAATCCTTCATTAACAGCTATTCCATTTCTTTGTAAGGTCTTTTTGTAACCCTCAATCCGCTCCATCCTTGGCATTACATTGCGAATAACATTTGTAATTACACCAATTCGTTCATATCCTTGTCCAATCAAGTGTTGAACGGCAAGCTCAGCCGCTCTTTCATTGTCTAGCATGACAGAAGGAATCTGTACATCTGGCACAAGGCGGTCGACAAACACGATAGGATACTTTTCCTCTACCATTTCACGATAAAGTTCAATATTTTCACCTGTTGGAAAAATGATGATTCCATCTAGCTGTTTGGCTCTTAACATATCAATATATCTTTTTTCTTTTATTGGATCATCATCTGCATTGCAAACAATGATGTGAATATCGTTTAAATGGCATATATCTTCAATTGCACGGATTACCTGAGTTGAAAAAGCATGCAAGATGTTCGCGACGATGACGCCAATCGTTGAGGTCGATTTTTGCTTTAAGCTTCGTGCCACAATATTTGGACGATACCCTAATTCTTTGATAGCAGCCTCAATACGTTTTTTCGTGTCCTCGGCCATATAATCAAATCGATTATTTAAAAATTGAGAGACAGTACTTTTAGAAATATTAGCAAGCTGTGCTACGTCTGATATTGTAACCCTTTTCATAAAATCTTCTCCAGGTTCTTCAATTTGTTGTTTATTCGATAAACCGATTTACTAAATCGGTTTACTAAATCGGTTTATGGTAATTATAAACCCGGTGAAAGCGTTTTACAATACTTTTTTAAAAATCAGCTAGAAAAAATGAAAACGACCATCTTTTTTAAATAGTCGTTCGGAATTCATTCCTGCTCGCAGAGTTTTTTTAGTTTTGTAAGTTTTTCTTGGAGGATTTTTTGGTCAAGCTGTTTTAAAAGGTTGAAATCGACTCCTTCTAGTATGTAGTGACTGAATCCCCAAACTGTTTGTTTAATTTGTTTTTGGTTGTTTTCGACCAATATCATCAAGGCTTCAAAAATAGCAATGATCACAGATATGTCTTCACGGCCGTAGTGGATGATTTGATAGAAGGTTGAATATAATATTTCCTCAAATGTTTTTTGGGGAACGATTACTCTTTCATTCCCTTTTTGATCATGATAAATCAGCAAGGTTCCGTCCAACTTACTTACCTCGCCTAGGGCGAATCCTAAATGATGGATACAATCGATCGCTGTATTTGGATCATTGATTCCGGGTGAAATGGCCCTGAGAGTAATTTCGACGATTTTCTTCAAAGCAAACTCTTCATCCTGCATTGTTGTTCTTTCGCTTCCAACCGTAATAATCGTTTGATAGTCAGTTGTAATCTTCTCTTCCTGATGGTAAACGGTAAAGATACTAACTTTCTGCGTAATAAATTGACCGATCTTTTGTTTAATAATGATGGTATGGTCTTGCTCTGTCGTTAACCGTAACAATTCGTTATAATCTAAAAGCTGTAGATACCCATATTTTTTACTGTGAATTTCAGATCTCTTTTTTCTATCTGATGGCTCTTGATAATTACCTTTTTCGATCGTTACATTTTTCTTCTGATCTACTAACTCAATCTTAGCCCGTACAATTTCAAGTACATCCTTCGTTAGTTGTTCAATTAAATTACTAACCTGAATAGAGGTCGCCACATGATGAATAAAGTACGCAAAAAAGGCGAGGCACACCAGCGCAAAGACAACGCCAACTCCAGATGAGATCACCGGGTGGTCAATTGTGCTCTTCATAAAAAGCAGTGAAAAAATCGAATAGACAAAGCCGCCCATGAAAACCCCTAAAACCCGCATTGTTATTTTATTCGTGACAAAGTTCCTTAGTGTCCTAGGGGAAAATTGTGATGAATAGGTCGTTAATACAACCATAATGGTAGAAAACGTAATGGTTGTCATCGTTAACAATGACCCGGCAATTACACCTAATATAGTTTGGGCCAGGTCCACACTTGTTACAAAGAAATCAGGCAAAACATTTTCAATATCTTTGTAAAAGGTAGTATCAATTGTGATAACTCCAATCGCTAAGATGATAGAAAATAAGCAATAAAAACTAGGTGTCAGCCATATACTATTTTTCACATGCAACAGAAATCGTTGAATCATACTGTCCTCCGTTTTCTTTTAAGACCTTACTTTTTATTTTTCACATCTGTTTGGCTTCTCAAACTTATTAAGTTTGAAGTACAGGTCTTTGGGGTCTGAAACTGTCTTTAAATCAAAGAATGCCAAACCTTTTTATCTAAAGTTTGGCATGTTTTAATTCTATCCTCCTGCTATGCGTTTGGTATGGAGTTCTCTGCATTTATATAACCTGAACCATATATATTTGGGTCTCTTTCCGTCCAAAGGTCGGCTCCTTTTAAGAGATTGTATTTGATATCGTCTGGTGTTTGATTGGGGTTTTGCTGCTTCATTAAAGCTACTATACCCGCACAAATTGGCGTGGCCATTGAGGTCCCTGATAGTACAAAATAGTTATTTTCAACCCTGCTGGACTTTTGAAGCTTGTCCAGATACGAATTAGGTGATCGTAACGAAATAATGTTTACCCCAGGAGCGAGGATGTCTGGCTTCTGAACATTATAGATGGTCGGACCTCTGCTCGAAAACCCAGCTACGTCATCATCACTTCTCGTTTCAGGCGTGTTTCGATCATCTAATGCTCCCACAGTTATTACCCTGTCGCTGATTCCAGGACTTGCAATGGTGCCAGATTCTGGACCTTCATTTCCGGCTGCTACACAAACTACGATTCCCGCTGCCCATGCTTCTTCCACTATTTTAACCATTGGATCATTATTTTCCGTACCATAAGACTGAGCGGAACTGCCTAATGACATGCTAATAATGTCTATTCTATTTTCTTGGTTTGATTCATTATTTTGAATACACCATTCAACCCCGTCCATGACCGTTTCTAGTGAGCCTGAACCCATCTTATTCAAGACTTTAACTCCAATTACATTTGCTTCAGGTGCCGGCCCCATGTATCTGCCTTCCGACGCAGCTCCATTTCCAGCTACATCTCCTGCACAGTGAGTTCCATGACCATTATCATCATATGGGTCTGGTCTGTTATTGATAAAATCCCTAAAACCTACGATTCTTCCTGATAAATCCTCATGCGGATAAATTCCTGTATCAATAACTGCAACAGTGACTCCTTTTCCTGTTAGGGCTGTACGGTTACGAGTCACATTCTGAGCATTTGCAGAGGGTACGGCTGTGTCAAGTAAAGCATGTACCTCTCGGTTGGAATGAATTTTTCGTATATGACTGCAATTCGTAAGCATTTCTTCTAATCCATTTGGTGTCACTTCTGCACTGCAGCATGAAACTCTAGGAAAATCTCGTTTAACCTTATTAAAGAAATGATTACTCATAACTTTTTTTACTTCATCGCAACCAGCCTCATAGCAGCCATTCTCGAATTCAATAATAACGGATAGCTTCTTTTGGAACTTTAGGAATCTCTGAAACATATTATGCAAAAAGCACGGTGTCCATTTGAATGGCTTATAGAGGTTTAAAATCTCTTCACGTACGGGCTTATCCAGCTTATCTGCATGCGCCCGCACCATTTGTACCATTGAATATCCAAACATTTGCTTTTCCCCCTTTTCATACTAACTAAGCTATGAAAATAAGGAAAACTCCGGCACGGTACTTGTACCAAATTGCAAAAAAGAGGCTCAAATCTATAAAAAAAATAGCCCTTGATAGGCTCTAATCAAGGGCTTTTAACCAATTATTCTTTAACTAAATCGTTCATTTAGAATACTTAATGACTGTAGTACCTCTCAGGGTCATAAGCACGGTATCCTCTAGTAAATTTCGTTCCAAAATGATCATCAGCTACTGCATCCGGATTTAAAATATCGTCTCCTTCAGGCTTTTTCCCTTCTTCTACCCATTTCACAAGGTCTTTGAACCCTTCCACTTCCTCTGCTACGGTAAAATCACAATGTCCTACGGCACGAATGGCTCTTGGAACAAATAAATCCGACTTACCATTTTCGTTAATTCTCTTGGCATAAATTTGTTCCATACTAAATGGCACGAACAAATCACCAATGTTATGCATCGCAAGGGTTGGAATTTTGATGTTTCCAGTTACTTTAGGAACACCTGTTAATCCCTGCTGTTTCGTTTGAGGGTCAGCTGCAACACGTAGAACAGATGCATTTAATGCCATTTCTTCTTCAGAAAGACTCGGATCATTGTCCAATTGGTATACGGTATCTACCGTATTTACAAGGTTACCGGCGGCAACCCCGTAGGTTGGATCGATCGTGTTTTGCCCGAGTAAAAACACCTTATAAGATTCAAATGCTACGTCAAATAAAGGACGCTCACCACCGGTTAAATTTTTTGTGACCGCTTTTAACGATTGGTATACAACTGGATTCGTATTCATTTGTGCTAATATGCTTGGTGCCGTAACGGTAGCATATGATTCACTAGCAGGAAATTGCTGTTCCCCTTTAGGAATACCAATAAGAGCTTGGGCTACAATATTGTAGCTTGTAAAATAATCGAATAGCTCCGTATCACCGGTAACTCCGCACATCGGAAAGGCACCATCATAGGAATTCCCGTATTGTTCAGCTAGAACGGCAGTGACATGACCACCCATTGAATGTCCGGTAATATAGGTCTTTGACGGTTTAGCTGCCTTTCCATTGAAGAGACTGCCAAGTGCATGGGTATCCTTCACGCCTTGCGCTACATCATACCCATTAGTGCTGTAACTTGACGCAGCCCATGCATAGCCGTTATCAAGTAAGTATTTTCGTAGGTTAGTAGGATTACTTACCGTTAATTCTAAACCTTGGCCACGGTAACCATGTGCATAGAGTACGAGGTCCCCATTCCAATTCTCCGGAACTTCAATTCGGTATCCAGCACCTTTATGTACTCCCCAGTAGCGGTCAGTCTCATAACCTTCTAAACTAGAAAAAGGCAATTTTGACTCGTCGACGTAGTATGGAATCGTCGCTTGATTTTGGTTCTTGTTTTCAACTGCTGGTTTCTCTGGTTTTGCTGCTTCGATATTGGTCATTGGAAATGCCAAACTTGCTGCCATCAATGTGATTAAAGCCGTCTTTTTAAACATATTTCCCCTCCCGAAATTTATTTGTACAAGCATAATTATCGGATATTAAGAAAGCGTTTACAAAGAAATTTCATACACAAATTACAACAATGTTTTCAACATATTTGTAGGAAAGTCCATTACTATGTCAAAAAAACACAGACCTGCCAATCGGTCTGTGTTTACTACTATTTTAAATCATTATAAACCTTAGTTAATAGGACTTTATTAGGGTCTTGGCTCAGTTCCCACATCATTGCTCCACCCAAGCCCTTTAATTTAATATAGGAGGTTTTATAACCTACCGATTCTGTATCATCATAACTGATAAACTGTGAACCATTAAACAACCAAGGCACTTTTGAATCTGGTTCCCAAAAATGAATAAACCCGTTTCTGTTTATATAGTTCGCTTCTAGACTGGCATAACTAATGGAGGAACCCCCACCCGAAAACGGCTGGTATAATCCATTATTTGAATTGGTTACTTGATTATAGACCCTTCCGTAAAAAGGTATTCCCATAATGAGTTTGTTTGATGGAACTCCATTGCTGATAATTGTTTGAACCGCATCCTGAACACTCCACTCCCCATAAAACCTTGACTCAGGATCTCGATAAAGCGGAGAATTCATACCAGTGATCGTATCCCAAGATCCATGGATATCATAGGTCATTAGTTGAATATAATCTACATACTGGTGAAGTAAATTTAGTTCAGTATTCGCCGCGTAGCCTTTACTAGCACCTGCAGCAATAGTAAGTAAATAGGTTTTCCCATCTTTTGCACTTTGGGCATCCAGGACTTCTCTCATTTTCTTTAATAAAAGAGTAAAGTTCTGCTTGTCCTCTGGACGGTTGATATTGTCAGCTTCTCCCCCTGCTACAGGGTATTCCCAATCTAGATCGATGCCATCAAAGCCATATTTTAAAATAAATTCAAGACTGCTTTCAGCAAAGATGGTTCGTGATTGCTCCGTAAGTGCAACATCTGAAAACCTTTCTGACCAAGTCCACCCACCTACAGAAATTAACGTTTTTAAATGCGGGTATTGCTGTTTAAGCTTCGTTAACTGATAGAAGTTCCCCTTATATGGCTGCTCAGCAGTATCGCCGGGAAAGGGTTTTTCAATATCAGCCCATGAATCTCCCACTGTAATCTTTCCATCTGCAGATATGTTTGCAAAAGCATAGTTCAAATGGGTAAGCTTACTTGCATCGATATTGTAGACCTGAAAATTTAAATAGGTAGACCAACCGGTGAAGTAACCAACTCTTTTAAAATCAATTGGAAGAGGAGTTGCTGTGTTTTTTACGATTACTGTCTTCGTCACTTCCGTCTTTTGGTTTGCAAGATCGTAGACGACTACTTTCAGAACCTGTTCACCATCAGGGACCCAAGGATCCGTTGCCCAATTCACAGTGTATGGGGCGGATGTTAACGTCCGAATTAAATAGCCCCCGTTGCTGCTATAAAATTCTACCTTGCTTATTCCTATGTCATCGCTGGCAGTAACAGATAAACCCACGGTACCACTAATCGTCTTGCCATCGGCCGCAATAGGCGACAACTGAATTTCACTAACCTGCGGCGGTAAATCTACCACATTCTTTGAGGCTGTTACCACTTTGATCGTGTTACTAGATGTAGATATATTCCCCTTGGCATCACGAGCTTTCACAAAAAAGCTATATGACGTATTAAAATTTAGATTTTTTACTGAATATGTGGTCGAGGATACATTTCCTATTAATCTATTATCCTGGTAAACTTCATAACCGGTAACCCCTACATTATCTGCCGAGCTATTCCAAGCTAATGATACTATCGAATCTGTTATATCTGCAGCTCGCAGATTGGATGGTGCTGTTGGTGCAATTTTATCCGGTTTCGCCGCTTCAGCAACGTTTGTAAACGTGCTAAGGAACAGCAGCAAAACGACCAATAATGTACTAAGCTTGCTCATTCTCAGTCCTTGATTTTTCCTCCACATCTCTGGTTTCCTACCTTCCCCGTATTAAAATTACAATCTATCTGTAACTTAATTGTAATATAATAGAATCTTCGGTTATACAGGAAAATAGTAGAAGAGTTAATGAATAACGGGTTCCATTACCATTACGAACTATTAAAAATTTAAATAAAAATGGGTGCCAAACTGTATGTGAGTTGGCACTCATTCTTTATTGATCTAACCTACTTCATTAGAGAAGTAGGTTATTTTTTCAAAAAGAAAGGTCTTTTGGAAATAAAAGTAAACATCGCACCAATATGCATCGACGGGAATATTCCTTATAGGGTATATTATGAATATGAAAACAATTAGTGTTTTAGCCGAACCTAAACGGCTGCTCATTGTTGAACTCTTGCGTGAGGGGCCTCTCTCTGTGGGGGAAATTACTGAACGACTAGGTTTCAATCAACCTCAAGCTTCGAAACATCTCAAAGTTCTAAGCGAAGCTGGTACCGTAGAGGTGGAGGCAGTTACTAACCGTAGAATTTACAAACTTCGACCAGAAACGTTCCAAGAACTTAACACCTGGATTGAGTCTTATCGCAACATCTGGGATGAGAGGAATGACAGACTCGAAAACTATCTCCAAAAATTGCAGGGAAAGGAAGTGGAATCTGACGACAAGGAATCCAAATAGCTTTTACCTTTATTTGAAGTAAGTTAAAGGAAAGGCGGAATCGAGGAGAGTCAGCTAGTTTATCAACAGTAGAATAAAAATACAATGAGCCGTTTTTTCATCTAGAGGAATCCACAGAAATTACTTTAAAATTTAATTATGGAGGAATTTATATGACAACAAAAACGATTTCAAAGGTAGAGGGTAACGTACTTGTTCTTGAGCGTGTGTTTGATGCACCTAAGGAGCTAGTATTTAGTGCATTCTCGCATCCAGAACATCTTAAACAGTGGTGGGGACCTCGTGGTTGGATTCTTACTGTATGTAACGTTGACTTTAGAATAGATGGCATCTGGCATTATTGTATGAAGTGTGTTGATGAGAACCTAGGAGATTTTTTTGGATTCGAATCTTGGGGAAAAGGGCTTTATAAAGAAATCATTCAAGATGAAAAGATAGCTTATATTGATTATTTTTCCGATGCTGATGGAAATGAAGCTGACGGGATGCCTTCAACTTACATCACTTTATCTTTTGAAGAAAATGACGGAAAGACAAAGCTTATTAATCGCGCCGTATACGCTTCTCAAGAAGCACTCAAAACGGTCTTAGATATGGGTATGGAACAGGGAATAAATGAAACATGGGATCGTTTAGAGGAACATCTTGGATCCATTAAATAATGATAGAAACAAGCAATCCATGTGGATTGCTTGTTTCTGTTTCAATTTATTTTTCGTAATCTACACAAAATTGGCTGAGTAAAGTTGAAGTTGATGGAAATCACCTACATTTGAATAATTATTTTCGATTACATATTGGGGTTTTGCGATTGGAAACTCAACCCGGTAGTTAATGATCGCTCTCTTTTTTGTAAGCCATTGGGTTAACTGTATTTTCTGGCATCGCCCCTTGAAGTCCCTCAATTAGCTGTTGGGCTGCTAGTCTAGCCATCGCCAGCCTCGTTTTCACACTAGCACTTCCTATATGCGGTAATGTGACGACGTTAGGGAGTGTTAACAACGGGTGTTGAAGAGGCACCGGTTCTTGTTGAAAAACATCCAAGCCTGCGGCCCAAATCTGTTCATTTTTTAAGGCATCAAATAAAGCCTCTTCATTGACGACTTCTCCACGTGAGGTATTAATTAATATGGCCGTCTTCTTCATTAGTGCTATTTCATTCCTATCAATTAAATGTTTTGTCTCTTTTGTAAAGGGTGTTAGTAAACAAACAAAGTCAGATTCTGTTAGCAAAGTTTCCAGATCTTTATATGTGGCCCCTAGCTCTTTTTCCGCCTCTTCCTTTCGGCTCCGATTATAATAGATAACATTCATGTTAAAACCATTTGCCCTTCTCGCAACAGCTTGTCCAATATTACCAAACCCGATGATGCCAAGGGTAGCACCAAAGATATCCTGCCCCGATAATTGCATCGGTGACCACGTTTTCCATTGTCCTTTTCTAAGAAAATCAGAAGCTTCTACCAGCCTTCTTGACGCTGCCATCAAAAGCGCAAAGGTTAAGTCAGCTGTCGTTTCTGTAAGGACCCCCGGTGTATTGGTAACGATAATCTTTTGATCTGTTGCTGCCTGTATATCAATATGGTTATACCCTACTGCCATTGTGCTAATTACTTTAAGTATTTTTGCCTTATCGATTAACTTGGCATCTATTCTGTCTGTTAATAAACAGAATAGTGCATCCACCGATTCAATTTCTCGTTCGAGAATTTCGTATGGGACAGGTTGACCCTCTTCCTGCCACATAGTGACCCGGCAATATTCCTCTAACATCGCCACAATTTCATCTGGCAGCTTCCTTGTGATGTAAATCTTCGGCTTCATTACTCTTCATCCCCTGATATCTTTTTTATCATTATTATAAAGTGAAACTTCCAGCAGAGGGGGATTTTTTTCCACCCCCCTGATGGTTAGTTGAACTTACCCGAGCTTTTACGGGCAGTTATCCTCCACCTAGGATTCCTTGTTTTCACTCATAACCCTAAGGTGGAGGGTCTTACTGCCCGTTAATGCAGGATAAGTGAAACTTCCAGCCGTGCCCGTTAATACGGGATAAAACAAAAAAGGAAGGGATTACCTTCCTACTATAAAACTATATAACCGGATAGTACTGTTCGTATCTTGGATTGCAGTAGTATGGGGGCCTTGGTCCAATAAGGGGCATTTTCAAAGGAGTTTTATTAAAATTATATTGTAACTCCACTTCTTCATCTGATTGATCAACTAACAACAGCTGTACTTCACGGCTGAATTGATAATACTGCACGAAATAACCTCCCTAGAGCTCTTTGTATATCCTTCACTTTATTCCTGCAGCTGCCGTTTCGAGCCCGTACCGATAAGAGGTTTTTTAGCGGATAAGCACGATTCCTGCCCATATAACATAAAGTAATCCCAAAATGGTTTTTAGGAGGGTCACGATGCCACAAGATGATAAAAATCAAGATTATCCCCTTTATCCCCATTATGGAAAAATAACCCGGTATGAAGATATTCCGCTTACCGTGCCAGAGCAGCGACAGCTCCGCCAGCCTGGTGTTGAAAAATTAATGGTGCCAAGGCCAATCATAGAAAATCCAAACTACAAAGGCAGTGGAAAACTGGCAGGGAAAGTTGCTTTAATTACTGGCGGTGACAGTGGTATCGGAGCAGCGGCTGCGATTGCTTTTTCCAAGGAAGGCGCTGACGTTGCGATTTCCTATTTAGATGAGCACGAGGATGCCGAACGAACGAAGTCACGGATAGAAGAACTGGGACAACGTTGTCTACTTTTGCCTGGGGACTTACGAAAAAAACAACAATGTATTGATATTGTTGAAAAAACCGTTCAAACTTTTGGAAAGCTTGATATTCTTTGTAATCATGTAGGAATTCAGTTTCAGCAACTAAGCCTGCTGGATATTACCGACGAACAATTTGATGATACCTTTAAAGTAAATATTTACTCTCATTTCTATACAACCCGTGCCGCCCTTAAATACTTAAAAGCTGGAAGTTCAATTATTAATACAGCATCTGTTGTTGCCTATGATGGGAATGATCAATTGATTGACTATACTGCAACAAAAGCAGCCAATGTTGGTTTCACACGTGCCTTGGCCAATAATTTAGTTGATAAAGGGATTCGGGTAAATGCCGTAGCACCGGGACGGGTTTGGACTCCACTAATTCCATCAAGCTTTTCCGCTGACCAAGTCCCGCTTGCAGGCAACCCGATGAAGCGGCAAGGTCAGCCGTTTGAACTCGCCCCTGCTTATGTCTATCTCGCTTCCGATGATTCACGTTTCATGACGGGGCAAACCCTTCATGTAAACGGCGGACAAGTGACGTCTTCATAGGGCAAAAAGGTGCTAACCTCAAACGGTTGATTTGATCTTTTGAAGTTAGCTTTTTTAAAATATCAGCAAAAAATCACCAATATCATGAAAAAATCAAAATATAGCAAGATTCCTCTTTCTACATCAAAAACATATGAATTCATCTCTAAAAATTGTACAAACTACCTATGACAGTTTGAAGAATCGGAGGTTAAAAAATACTTATGAACAACAGTAAAAAAGATTCCGTTCATATCGTTTCAAATGATGCAGTCCGCGGTAAACCCTATCTCGATATCGACCGCGTCATTACAGAGGGTAAATCAAACATTTCCGATTTTAATAAAAGAAAATAAATACATTGGAGGTCGTTTTATGTCAGAGTTAGAGCCTATTGAATACGAAACTGGTACCGCTATCCGTGATTATGACATTATTAAGATTTCAAACACAACAAATGGATTTGATGTCATGCTTGATATTAATCTCGATAGCGGCTACTCCTTATCAGGTACAAAGTTAGAAATTTCTAATGAAGATATGGAAGGGTATGAAACAACCGAAGTGGAAGAAGCAATCAAATACGCATTAGGTTTTTTCGATAACGGACTGCATTAAGGCTGCGGGATGACAAAACCTAATTGTGTGGTAGACTTAACTACGAATAATAAGGTTTGTATAATGATAATGGAGTGGTACGATGAGTAAAGCCAAGGGAAAAGGTGGAACCGGACAGGGAACAGGTAAGAAAGGCTGGAACAGGTGGCAGAAAAGCGCCAACAAAGCGAAAAGTGCAAAGCCCTATGTTAGTAAAGGCGTGAAAAGAGCAGACGGCGAAAAGGCAGCCAGCGACACTAAAGGTGACTAATCAAACGTTTGATTCGTCTCCTTCGACTATATTTAAAAAGAAATGTCCTTCACTTTAATGAAGGACATTTCTTTTTAAATAGGAATCGTAAACTTCTGTTCAGTTACGCTATCGTTTGTAATGACACGTTCTATGTATTGAAACTCGCGATCCGACATGAGTAGAACCGTCGAACTCCTTGTTCCATAGCCCTCACTTTTGATAAAAAGTGGGGAAAGCATTCTCTCCAAATCTAACGAAACCCCCGTTTTTGGAAGACTTTCATCAGGAGCCGGGTCGGCGTTTTGTAATAGAGTAAACAGCTTTTCTGTTAGATCATATTGGCTCTCTTTTAGAATAGCGGACATGCCTTCCTTACCAATCTGCACCTTCGGCCACTCTGTATTTAACAGATGATTGCTGACACCATGTATCCCCGGCTCAACCTTCTGCAATTCATGGCCAACATTTGAATAGTAATAAAGGGAATCCATATCTCCTGCTAGTAAATTATAACCAGGATACAGTAAAGGATTCTTTTCTAGTCTTTTCATATATTCCTTTATTTCGCCCTTATATGTTAGGGCATTTGCGACTACTTCTCCACGTGAACGTTTTCCGTCAGTCAATTCATTTGGGTCTCTATAATTGGTCAGAGCGGCAAAACGGCCGGTTCTCGTCACTCCCATCCATGTGCCCATTTTTTCTAAATCTCGCCCCGCAAGAATTTCAGGACTCTCCTCCCAATAGTGAGCAGAAGCGGTTGGCCGCTGATAAAATTCATCCCGATTTGCAGCAACCATTAGTTTGTATTCAGGATGAACATGATAGGCAAACAGAACCAAACACATAACCATCACAGCCTTTTTTAATCTTATTTTAACTGTTAATTAGAATGGAGTACATAAAGAGAACTCCAAAAAGCCCCAATCCTGTTATATAGGATTAAGGCTGTTTTTTAAAGTAAAGTTCTTTTACCAGCCACGACTCGCTCCCCCGCCGCCTGAAGAACCTCCTCCACCGCCTCTCGGACCGCCTCCTCCTCCACCTCGACCGCGGGACAACATGGAAAGAAGGAGGTAGGTAAGTGTACCTCCAAAGAACTTGAAGTCTAGAAATAGTACAACGACAACGATGATAATCAGTAACCATGATGGAATTCCTATTCCTTCATTTACAGGAGGCTGAGGTACTGCTTCGCCTGATTGTAATCCTTCTAAACTGTATTCAGCAAGAACCTCATTTACTAGTGCTTTGTAGGTTTCTATGATCGCTTGATTAGGCTGTTCAGATTGTAGATAGGGAATGGCATATTCGTCTAGTATTCGGCCCGCTTTACCATCAGGTATCCTGCCTTCTAAACCATAACCAACTTCAATCTTTATATAACGATCATTTGTGGATACGACAAGGAGCACTCCATTGTTTTCTGCTTCACCGCCAATTCCGTATTGGCGAAAAGCTTGATTTGCAAATTGCTCGATGGTTTGTTCACCAATGGTTTCTACCGTTAGCACGGCCACTTGTGCAGTTGTCTGGTCCTCAAGAGTTCTGCCAATTTGTCTTAACTCTGCTCTTTCGGGTTCGGTCAAAATATTGGCAAAGTCTTGGATGTAAATGTCTCCAACTGGTGCAGGAACCCGGATTTCCTCAGCAAAAATAGTTCCTGTAAAAATGAAAAGCAACAAAACAAAAATGGAAATCCTAATGGCTGGCATTAGTCATTGCCTCCGAAATTAACCTCTGGAGCTTCAGCTGCACGTGGATCGGCATTAAAATACTCTTTTGCATCAAAGCCTGTAATTCCTGCAATAATCGCGCCAGGAAATCTTTTAATTGACTTATTATAAGTGCCTACTTGGTCATTGTAATCCTGTCTAGCGACAGATATTCTATTTTCGGTTCCGGCTAATTCGTCCATTAATTGAGTGAATTGGCGATCCGCTTTAAGGTCCGGATAATTTTCAACTACCACTAATAACCGGCTTAGTGCACCTGACAACTCTGCATTGGCAGTTGCTTCTTCCTCTGGAGTTCTCGCCCCTGCCAATCTGGCACGAGCATCAGAGATGGATGCAATTACTTCCTGCTCATGAGCAGCATAGCCTTTTACCGTATTAACAAGGTTTGGTATAAGATCCAGTCTTCTCTGCAGTTGATTTTCGATTTGCGCATAGGATTGGTCCACATTTTCTTCCAAGGTGACAAAATTATTATAGCTAGACATAAGCATCATACCGAAAAGCACGAGCACTCCTACGGCAATCCCAACAGCAATTAGTCCTTTTTTCATTCTTCTTAATCCCCTCCTTTTTATTAGTATGTTTCATTTTTAAAATATGTTTCATCTAAACTAAGAGAACAAAGCCTAACAAAAACGAAAACACTCCCTTCTGGAAGTGTTTATTTAATATCATATAATTTACATTTTTCGTAAAAACTAGTTTTACCGATTTCTAAGAGTTTTGCTGCTTCCTGCTTGTTCCCTCCGACCTTGTTAAGAGCATGCTGGATGGCTTCTTTTTCAACTTTGGTAAGCGTTTCTTTTAAGGGCTGAATCCGCACTTCCCCTTGTTTTGATGACCTAGTTTCGATTGCAGATTTTGCAGGATCTTCTGTCCCATTGTCACGCAAGTATAATGGCAAGTGGGACAATTCAATCCTATTTCCATCTAACACATTAATCGCACGCTCTAACACGTTCTCGAGCTCACGAATATTCCCTGGCCACGTATGGAACTGAAGCCTTTCAATCACTTCAGGAGAAATGGAGATGGCTTTACGGTAAAATCTGCCCTCTAATTTTTCTAATAACTTTTTAGATAGTAACTCGATATCGTCAATTCTATTTCTAAGAGGGGGTATCTCAATCTTTATAACATTTAACCGATAATATAAATCCTGGCGAAACTTTCCCTCTTCTACCATCTTTTCTAAATCACGGTGGGTGGCAGCAATAATCCGTACATCAACAGGAATTGACTTATGCCCGCCGATAGCTTGAATTTCTTTTTCCTGCAATACCCTTAGCAACTTACTTTGCATTGCCAGCGGCATATCTCCAATTTCGTCAAGAAAAATAGATCCGCGATTCGCTAGTTGAAATTGCCCCTTTTTCCCCCCTTTTTTAGCCCCAGTAAAAGCACCATCCTCATAGCCAAATAGTTCTGATTCCAGCAAATGCTCTGGAATTGAAGCACAGTTAATTGCAATAAAGGGAAATAATGCACGTGGACTGTTGGTATGGATAGCATGTGCAAATAACTCCTTCCCTGTTCCGGATTCTCCTAGTAATAATACATTCGACTGACTACCTGAAATTCTTTCCGCCAGCCCTTTTACCGTTAGGAAGGAACTGCTCCTACCTATAAGGGTATCAAAGGAATATTTACTTTTTAATTCTCTTTC
Organism: Bacillus sp. MRMR6; assembly: GCF_001940785.1. Taxonomy (GTDB): domain Bacteria; phylum Bacillota; class Bacilli; order Bacillales; family Cytobacillaceae; genus Neobacillus. The sequence goes on along the minus strand of NZ_MSLS01000004.1, from coordinate 245,010 downwards.
AACTTTCGTTTTATAATATTTTAATTCATCAACAATATGCTGGATTTTACTTTTATAAACATGAAGTTCTTCAGGGTTACGAAACATAACAGTCCCGACAGCCCCTACCAATTCGCCCTTGACAATCAGAGGGAATCGATTTGCAATCATCTCGCTGCCATTGATGTGTTGAACAGCTGCAATTTCTGCCTGTCCTGTTTTAATCACGATATGCATTCGGGTGTTTTCGATGACATCTTGAACAGGACGGCGTACTGCTTTTTCCATAGTAGTCCCCAAAAATTCACAATATGCTTCATTGATATAGGTAATCACACCATCTCGGTCAACTACCACAATTCGTTCAGCAGATAGGTTAATAATTTCTTCGAGCCAATTATAGGGAATCTCATCAATTCCTAAGTTCACCATCACTCACCTCTGCTCTATTTTCTATTGTCATTATAGCAAATATACTTTTATTTTTTCGAACAGATCCGACAAAAAAGAACCCCATTCGGAATGACCGATTAGGATTCTTTTTCGTTTCTATTGTACTGTATAACCACCGTCTAGAATTACAGCCTGTCCTGTCACTCCTTTTGCCTTTTCACTTGCTAAGAAGGCTGCGTAATCAGCAATCTCAGATACCGCTAATAGTCTTTTTTGCGGTACAAGCGAAAGCAATACATCGTCAAGCACACGCTCTAGATTAACATTCCTAGTTTCTGCTAAATCCTTTAATTGGTTCCTAACTAGTGGTGTATCAACATAACCTGGACATAAAGCATTTACGGTAATTCCATGTGCAGCTCCTTCTAAAGCCGCTACTTTTGTTAAACCAATCACTCCATGCTTTGCACTATTGTAAGCAGCCTTTCCTGCAAAGCCAATCACACCATTAATAGAGGCCATATTAATGATGCGGCCGAAGCCCTGTTCTTTCATGATTGGGAAAACATGTTTAATTCCAATAAAGGGGGCAGTTAACATTACTTTGACTAAAAACTCAAATCTCTCGGTTGGGAATTCCTCAATAGGCGAAACATATTGAAGTCCCGCATTATTTACTAAAATATCAATTCTTCCAAATGTTGTATATGCTAATTCAAGAGCGTTTTTAAAGGCAACCTCATCTGTAACGTCACATGGAGCGGAGAGCGCTTCATGCCCTAGGTTCCTTAATTCAGCTGCTACTAATTCACTCTTTTCCTGATTTAGATCAGAGATCACAACCTTTGCTCCTTCTTGTGCAAAAGTTTTGGCAATTTCTAAACCGATTCCACTTGCAGACCCTGTAATAAACGCTACTCTTCCGTTTAACATGATAAAACCTCCTAAAATATCTTGTTCAAACTCTACAAATCTATGCAGCTTTTCGTCACCTTTATACAAGACCCAAGTACGTGTAAATGGCAATAACGAAGAAAACCGCTACTGTTTTAATAATGGTAATTGCAAATATGTCACGATAAGATTGTTTGTGTGTTAAGCCTGTAACTGCTAGCAAGGTAATAACAGCACCATTATGCGGAAGTGTATCCATTCCTCCTGATGCCATGGCTACTACTCGGTGCATCACTTCGGGTGGGATATTGGCAGCAGCAATCGCCTGGTTGTATTTATCAGCCATTGCCCCTAGCGCAATACCCATTCCGCCGGATGCCGAGCCGGTAATACCTGCAAGTGTACTAGTGGTAACAGCACCATTGACAAGCGGGTTTGTGAATGTGCCTCCAATACCATCACTGATTTTTGCAAAGCCAGGAAGGGCAGCAATTACCCCGCCAAATCCGTACTCAGCCCCCGTATTCATCGTTGCAAGCAAGGAACCGCCAATACTTTGGTTAAGACCTTCTTTAAATTTATGTGTAACTCTTTTCCAATCGTACGCAAGTGAAGAAATAATCCCAACTGTTAACGCCATTTCGATCGCCCAGATCGCTGCAACAGCAGGTACATCAACCGTATATGATAGCCCGATCGCAGAAAAATCGAATCCATTTGGATACCATTGCGGTATGTAAGTAATAAACAGCTTATTAGTTACTCCTACAAGAATTAACGGGACAAAAGCCAATACCTGCCTTAAAACAGATTGTTTTGCTGCTAAGTCAGGAGTGGACTCTTCCTTTTCTACAACCATTTCTTTTGCTAGGGCAGCGGCATTTTCAGCTCCGAAACCATAATAGCCTTCACCCATTTTTTCTGCTTTTTTCCGTCTCATTTCTAAATACAATAATCCAAGAGTTAAGACAAAGATAGCACCAATGATCCCAAGGATTGGGGCTGCATAAATGTCTGTTTTAAAGAAAGCAATGGGTATAACGTTTTGAATTTGGGGTGTTCCCGGTAAAGCATCCATCGTGAAAGTAAATGCCCCAAGTGCAATGGTTCCTGGAATAAGCCTTTTAGGAATATTGGCTTCTCTAAACATCTGAGCAGCAAATGGATAGATGGCGAAAACAGCTACGAACAAGCTTACTCCGCTATATGTTAAGATTGCCCCAAGTAAAACGATTGTCAGCATGGCTCGTTTTGCACCAAGCATATTTACAATTGTCTTTGCGATTGATTCAGCAATTCCTGACATTTCAACTACCTTCCCAAATATTGCTCCTAATAGGAACACTGGAAAATAGGATTTAATAAAGCCAACCATTTTTTCCATAAACACGCCAGAGAAGAACGGTAACACATGGATCGGTTCGATTAGCAGCACAGCTAAGATGGCACAAAGCGGTGCAAATAAGATAACTGAAAAACCACGGTAGGCGGCCAGCATTAACAGTCCGAGCGCCAGAAGTATAACCAATAAATCCATATAAATCCCCCTATATCTATCTAATGTGTAAGCTATCTCCCCACGCACCCTCAGTAAGCGTTTACATAAGAAGCCTACATTTCTTATAATGCAATTACTGTGCCAACAAGGAATGTAATCTATTATTCTTTTATCAACCTATTTTATCTTAATAGATCTTCATAGTTTAAAGTTGAAAAAATTTTTATAATGTTATTACCAAATTTACGCTATTAAATATGCTTATTCCGTTTTTACGGAATTTCGTCCGAATACCATTCCGCAAAAGTGGAATTTTCCGTTTTTACGGAATAGTCAGCTTCTAGTTTTCCATCTCAACGATCGTTGCTATCCCTTGCCCTCCGCCAATACAAAGTGCTGCCAATCCATAGCGAGAGCCTTGGCGTTTCATTTCATGGAGTAAAGTAACAAGCACCCGCGCACCGCTAGCACCAATTGGGTGCCCTAATGCTACTGCTCCCCCATTTATATTCAGTTTTTCTTTAGGAATCTGAAGGTCACGACCCACTGCCAGAGACTGAGCAGCAAAAGCTTCGTTAGCTTCCACAATGTCTATATCATCCATCGAAAGTCCAGCTTTTTCTAAGGCTTTCTTGGTGGCTGGAACAGGTCCAATACCCATTATCTTCGGATCAACCCCTGCAGTACCATTTGCACGAATAATAGCCAGTGGGATAATGCCCAGTTCAACCGCTTTTTCTTTACTCATTAATACTAATGCTGCCGCACCATCATTAATTCCAGAAGCGTTTCCGGCTGTAACAGTCCCATCCTTCTTAAAGGCTGGTTTTAGTTTCGCCAGTGTATCCGCCGTTACCCCTGAACGCGGGAACTCATCTGTATCAAAGATATTCGGGTCACCCTTTCGCTGTGGGATGACAACAGGAACGATTTCTTCCTTAAACTTACTTTCCTTTATTGCATGTTCCGCCTTTTGCTGGCTCCAGGCGGCAAACTCGTCCTGTTCTTCTCTGCTCAACCCATACTGCTCAGCTATATTTTCGGCAGTGACACCCATATGGTAAGAATTTAATGCACATTGCAAACCATCGTGAATCATGCTGTCAATAATCCTTCCATCGCCCATTCGATAACCTGAACGTCCGTTCGTTAATAGATAGGGTGTTTGACTCATATTTTCCATGCCGCCTGCAACGACAATTTCTGCTTCACCGGTTTGGATTGCCTGTGCCCCAAGATGTACGGCCTTTAATCCTGAGCCACAAAGCTTGTTAATGGCCATTGAAGTGACTTCATTTGGCAATCCAGCTTTTATCGCCGCTTGACGTGCTGGCCCCTGTCCAAGACCAGCCTGGAGAACGTTTCCCATTATGACCTCATCGACTTGTTCTCCCTTAATACCGGCGCGGTTTATCGCCTCCTTGATGACAATTGCACCTAATTCCGTTGCTGGGATGTTACTTAATGTACCCATGAAATTCCCTATCGCTGTCCTTACAGCACTAACAATTACAACATCACGCATCAATTCTTCCTCCTGTTTCTATGAATCTATATTTTTATAAAAGATTGGGGTTTATGTTATAGGAAGCCTCTGTTCTTTCACGAACCGTCTCTAAATCAACACCTTCTTGAAGCTCTTCAAGTACTAAGCCTTCTACTGTTACCCGAAAAACGGCTAGTTCGGTCACTATCAAATCAACCACGCCTTTACCTGTAAGCGGTAACCGGCAGTTTTCTAAAACTTTTGATGAACCATTTTTAGCAGTATGTTCCATCGCAACGATGACCTTTTTAGCACCCGTTACGAGGTCCATCGCACCACCCATACCAGGAACCATTTTCCCTGGAACCATCCAGTTGGCAAGATTCCCTTTAGCATCAACCTCTAACCCTCCTAGAACCGTTACGTCAACGTGACCGCCGCGAATTAATTCAAAGGAGAACAGGCTATCAAAGAACGCTCCTCCAGGCAGGATACCTGCTGGCTGGCCCCCTGCATTTACTAAGTCAGGGTCAATCTCTCCCTCTAAAGGACCTAAACCAACATAACCATTTTCCGATTGAAGGATGACACTTACATGGTCTGGTAAGAAATTTGGCACCATGGTCGGCAGCCCAATCCCTAGGTTTACTACATCTCCGTCTCTCATTTCCTTCGCAACGCGTGCGGCAATCATTTGTTTTGGACTAATTTGTGTAAGTACCATTAGCGCTTCCTCCTTGAACATAAATTTTGTCTACTAATATACCAGGAGTCATTACTTCGTCCGGATCAATTTCCCCTATTTCGACGAATTTTTCTACCTGAACAATGACAAGATCTGCTGCTAAAGCCATAAAAGGATTGAAGTTTCGTGCCGAGCGGTGATAGACTAAATTCCCTGCCTTATCCGCTTTATAAGCTTTTAATAGCGCAACTTCTGCTCTAAGCGGTTTTTCTAGTAAATATTCACGTCCGTCTACAGTTAGCTTCTGTTTTCCTTCTTCTACAACCGTTCCAACCCCTGTAGGCGTAAGAACCCCTCCAAGTCCAGACCCTCCAGCGCGCACCCGCTCTGCCAGCGTACCTTGTGGAACCAGTTCAACCTCCATCTCACCAGCGATCATTTGCCTGCCCGTTTCTGGATTTGTACCTATATGTGAAGCAATTACCTTTTTAACACGGCGATTTACAATTAAGGGACCTACTCCCGAATCAGCAAAAGCGGTGTCATTTGCGATCAGTGTAATATCTTTTATATCAGCTTCGAGTAAGGCGGATACAAGGTCTTGTGGTGTACCAACACCCATAAATCCACCTGCCATTATGGTCATTCCATCCTTAAAGAGCGATGAAACTTCCTCGATTGAAATCAGTTTATTCATTATCAGCACCTCCTGAAAGTATAAAGTGAGGTTCACTCACACCTTTTTAATATGCAAGAAACATGCCAACTATTGTGGAATGGTTAAACAACGGAGAATTCGAACAAAATAGAATCGAAAATGAGGGAAAAATAAAAGCTCCCTATGGCTTAGGAAACTTTCCTAACCATAAGGAGCTTTGTAGATTAAGCAGCATCAACGGCTTTCGAGGATTCGCTTAATTTTTTTTAAGTCTTTTTTATTTGCACGTTTCATTGCAGGTACCATAAACGGCGCAAGAAACTTCGAGAAGCCGGAGGGGTTTCCCCTATTTCGTAAGGTCATAAGCGTTGATTGCTCACTCTTCTTATCCCAAGTGTAAGTTGTCTCCATTGGGAAAGGCCCATCTGCTGTACTCATCACAAGCTTCTCATTCGGGATATACTCAACTATTCGGTAGACATAGGCAAGCTGTCTTCCGAGGAAATTCGCTTTAAAGGCGACTTCCGAACCTAAAGTCAAAGGTTTCGGTGTCCTCCACTCAGCAGTGTCAATATTGGAATACCATTCAGGAGCATGATCAGGGTTAGATGCATAAGCAGCTACCTCCTCAAGAGGGCAATCTATCACAATCGTCGTCAAAACATCCACCATCAGCACCATCACACCTTTACAAATTAATCATCACCCCCCTAATATAACCAAAACCAAAACACATCTGTCAAACACCACTGTCCACCCCAGGCGTACAAATCAAGTGATTTGTCTTTCTGTGGTGCCTGTCACCACAGAAAGACAAAACGACGAAAATGTACACGAGCGGTGACAGGCACCAAAAAAAGCACCAAAAAAGCACCCTTTTGATGAAGGGCGCCGATTTCTATATTGTATGTGGCAGGGTGATTTGGACGAGTGTTCCTTGTTTTAGTTTGCTTTGGTAGGTGATGGTGCCTTGGTGTTGTTTGATGATTTTGTTACAGATCATCAGGCCGAGTCCTGTGCCTTTTTCTTTTAGTGTGTAGAATGGTTCTCCTAATCTTGGCAGGAGTTCTTCTGGGATTCCACAGCCCTGGTCTCGAACGGATATAACACAGTTTCCATCAGGTCCCTTTTCTAAGCGAATCTCGATATCGCCGCCTTCTTGCATTGCTTCAATCGCATTTTTTAAGATATTAAGGAAAACCTGTTTAAGCTGATTTTTTTCACAAATAAGCTCGATATCATCATCCTCAATAAATAGTTTGAACTGGATATCATTCATCATTGCCTGTGGAGCGAGCAGCTCCAATGTGTTTTCGATTAATTCCGGCAAATTGGCATAGTTTAGTTGAACTGCCTGAGGTTTGCCGAGCGACAATAGCTCACTAGTAATAGTCTCTATTCGTTCAAGTTCACTCAGCAGTAAGTCATTATATTCTGCTGTACTTTCGTCCTTTTTATAAAGCTGAATAAACCCTTTAATAGTCGTTAGCGGATTACGGATTTCATGAGCTACCCCCGCTGCTAATTCTCCTACAATCGAGAGCTTTTCCGATTGCAGGAGAATTTCCTCTGCTTTTTTCCGCTCAGAAATATCCCGGCTAATGATGACAATATGTGCTGAAAGCTGTTCATCACCCTTAACAGGAACACATCTCGACTCAAATTCAATCCAGTAACCATCCCTATGGTAAAGGCGAAACTCCAATGACTGCGGTTCTTTATCCTCAAACATCTTCGTAATTGAGTTTTTAAACTCGGGCACATCATCGGGATGTAAAAATTCGCACAGCTTAAACTTTTCTAACTCTGAACAGTTGTACCCTAATACAAGTTCATGTGACGGAGAATAATAATTTATGGCATGATCTTTATTCATGACCATAATCAAATCGGAAGTATTCTCTGCAATTAAGCGATATTTTGTCTCACTGGCTTCTACTATTTTATACATATCTGACAATCTATTGTTTAAGCGATATAACTTCACATATGACTCGATCAATAGTGCACCTATAATAACACCAAGCATGACAAATAACAGGTATTCTATGTGAAAAACAGGATTATTTCTAAATATATTAAATGTGAATATAGTGATTAAATAGATTATTGAATATACTCCAAATAGAGCCAATGCCTTTTGGGCAGGAGAATGTCTTTTTATGTAATAATGAAAGATCGTAAGTCCGACCATAACCATCGTCCAACCAATAATCGCTGGAGCCCAATTCCCACTTGAAGCCAGCCTTGCCATTAAGGCAAAGGAACCTGTTAGCACACCTGGCCCTGGGCCAAAATAGGCAAACACTAAAATAACAGGAGCATACCTTATGTCATAGGAATATCCCTGTTCTTGAACGGATAGATTAGTTAGAATAACAGAAACTATTCCTCCATAGATACTGACCCAAAAGGGTACATCCCTTGGGATTCTATGATTGATAAATGACCGGATGACTAACGGCGTACTAACCAAAAGCGAAAAAATTGAGAGATTGACTATATAGTCTAAAAACACCATGTGACTCACCCATTCTCTGTTGAATTCACCTTATACTCTTTTATCATAAACTAGAGATACACCGAAATCTATGTAATAATTTATTTTATTTAGCAGAATTACCCACTTCCGAACAATAGAAAACGAAGCATCTCCAGATGATGCTTCGCTTATACTCATTCGTTTAGTTATTGGAAACTGACTTTCCAGCTGTAGGTTTTTCCTTTTCAAACAAGACAATTAAGGCTGGCAGTAAAACTCCTCGAATAAGAAATGTATCTAATAGAATCCCCACTGCAACAATAAATCCAAAAACAAAGAGTAACTGGATAGGTTGCGTCATTAATACCGCGAAGGTCGCTGCGAGGATAATTCCCGCTGAAGAAATGACACCCCCTGTATTCGAGACAGCGATCTCAACGGCTTTCTTCACAGAGTGCTTCTTTCTTTCCTCTATGAATCTAGAAATTAGTATGATATTGTAATCAATTCCAAGGGCTACTAGGAAAACAAACGAATAGAGCGGAACACGATTACTAATGGTATCAATATCGAAAAACAAACTACTTAAGAACATACCTAGACCGACTGCGGCCAGGAACGAGATTAAAATCGTTCCCATCATGTAAATCGGCATTTTAATTGATCTGGTCATCACCATTAGCATCCCCAAGATTAGAATTGACTCAAGTAATACGATCACAACTAAATCACGATTGTTAATCGCTCTGTCGTCTACTCTTTTTGCAGTTTCTCCAGCAAAATGCAGCTTTCCTTCCAGCTGCTGATCTGCTAAAAATTGATCTGCGTTCTCTCTCATCTCTTCCAGAGTATCCATTGTTTCAGCATCATATGGATTTTTCTCAAACGTAAGGCTGTACTGGATAACTTTATGATCCTCTGTCGTACCAGTTGGGCGGACATTATTGACTAAAGGCAGCGCTGCGAGTGCTTCTACTAAATCTGCTTGCACTTCAGGAGTGATGACATCTTCAGCCTCAAATAAGACAGTGGTTGGCGCAAGGTCACCCGCTTCAAATTTCGCTTCTAATATTTCATAGCCTTGTCGAGAAGGCATATCTTTCGGAAACGACTTCATCGTATCAAACTCATAATTTAGGTTGAGCATATTTAGGGCAGAAACAAGAAGAATTAACCCTATGGCCGCGGCAGAAACGACTGGTTTTTTTACAACAAATTGACCAACCTTACTCCATAGTGAGCTGGACTTAACTGTTGGTTCCCCTACCCTTGGAATTTTAGGCCAGAATGACTTTCTTCCAAAAAGCGTAAATAAAGCTGGGACGAGTGTAATCGAAGCGATCATGATAATGAACATCGCGGTTGCAAAAATTGGTGCAAAGTTTCGATAGTCCCCAAATTCAGCAAAAAACAGAACTAACATAGCCGCCAATACTGTTCCTCCAGAGAAAAAAACTGGCACCCCGGTCTCTCTCATTGCCTGTTTCATAGCTTCAAACTTATTCTCATACTGCTTTAACTCTTCACGGAAACGTGAAAAAACAAACAACGAATAATCTATAACTGCTGCAAATAATAGAATTGACATGATGGATAAGGTTTGATTGTTTAACAACAGACCTGCTCCACCCATAAGCCCGAGGACTTGATTTACCACCTCATACACAAAGCCGGCTGCTAAAAGTGGAATCAGCGCCAGTAAGGGCGAACGGTAAATAACAATTAACAGCACAAGGATTAAACCTACAGTTGATAGCAAAAGGACTATATCTGCACGGGAAAAGAGATTAAGAGAGTCTACCGCTATCCCTGCAGGCCCAGTAATATTTAGTGTAAGTTCAGTCGAGTTTTCAACTATTTCACTGATTTTCTCCTGATGTGTTCTCATTTCCTTTGTTTCTAGTGTTGATTCAAAGGTTAACGGCAGAATAACTGTACTTGTATCCTCGGAAAAAAAGCCAGCAGCTACCTGTGGCGGCAGACTTGTAAGTGGAACCATTTCTTTGATTCCTTCCACCTGATCAATCTCTTCAAAAAATGGAACGAACTGTGATAATTGAACTTCTTTACCTTTTTCCTTAGATTGAAAGACTAGGATCGCAGGAATTCCATCGTTGCCTTTAAAATACTGGTCAACCTTATCCTGGGCAATCATCGATTGTGCATCGGCAGGGATGGAGTCAATACTTGAAGACTCATATTCCTTTGCACTTGGTGCCAAAGTTGCCAGCAAAATTGTTACTACTAGCCAAATTCCAAGCGTTACCCACATTCCTCTTTTCGAGGTAACTCGATCGGTTATCCTTCTCAAGAATGAATCCACCTTATCATTTCCCTCCCTTTTTTTTGGGGGCTACTACGTTGGACATTCTCCTACGTAAAGTAACTTACTTTGGCCGAAGTTGGTTCACCTTCTGATAATCTCCTACGCAAATCAATCTACTTTGGCCGAAGTTAACTCTCCCTTCAAAGGTGACACAACTGTCACCTTTGTGAAAAATAAAAGACACAATGTCAATTTTATTATCTTTCAAAGTGACGTTTGTGTCAATTACTTACTTATGAACATTCCCTGACTAATCATTTCCTTCATCGACGTAAGCCACTCCTCATGAGGAATCCCAAAATGGTTTGGGATGGCAATCGATTGAAGGATAAATCCTAGCATAAGCCCATCAGGAATATGTGATTTAACTTTTCCCTGTTTCTTGCCTAGCGTAATAAATTTTTCCAAATGCTTATACATTTCCAGCGGCAGTTTTTCAAGCTTGTCCTTTCTTTCCATCTCTTTTTCATTCGACTGTAGAAGCATTTGCTGTGCGGCTCTTATCAAATGATGTATTTCTGTTTTCTCAAAAATAATATCCATTAAAGCACCGAATTGAGCCTCGAAATCACTGTGTTTTTCAATCGCCTTTAACTCTAGGAGAAACTGTTCCATCTCATAGATCATAAAATCCGTAATTAACACATCTTTGTTCTCGTAATATTTATATATTGCACCTCTTGAAACTTCCATCTGCTCTGCCAGCAAACTAAAGGTAAAACCTTCATAATTATGCTGCAGCAGGATTTTTTTTACCGTTTGAAATAACTCCTCTGTAGTAAACTTCCGCTCACGTGCCATACATTCACCCCAAACCTATTATAAAGAACTTTCACAAAGTTAAAAAGGAATCGCGGAAACTTTTTTAAAAAGAGGAAGTCCCTAAATAAGATTCCCTCTCCCTCTATGTTTTAGATTACAAACTGCTGATATTTAAAAACCAGAAAAATCTCCTCTTGAATCAGATTAGAAAAACTTTGCATTCGCCAAGTCAATAAGGCGAATGCCGAGGTTTCTCTTATACTTTCCTATTAGCTAAAAAAACTGGACCGCCCATCATGAGCAGTCCAGCATAAGGATGAGTGTACGCCTCAGGTGGAAAGTGTCCACGAGCGGTGCCTGTCACCTTTTATTATGTCAACCAAGCCTACGCTTCGACTACGTTTGGCTGTTGGTAGGTTTTTTCTTCGAATTCGCCTGTTGCTTTGCTTGTTAGGACGCCTGATGTCATGGCTCCGCTGACGTTTAGTGCTGTGCGGCCCATGTCAATTAATGGTTCTACGGAGATCAATAGACCTACAATGGCAATTGGAAGGTTCATAATCGATAGAACGATTAACGCAGCGAACGTTGCACCGCCGCCTACACCTGCAACACCAAAGGAGCTGATTGCAACTACAAGAATCAATGAAATGATGAACCCTGGACTTAACGGGTCAATCCCCGCTGCCGGAGCAACCATTACGGCTAACATCGCTGGGTATACACCAGCACAGCCATTTTGACCGATCGATAACCCAAAGGAACCAGCAAAGTTGGCAATTCCTTCAGAAACACCTAAATCTTTCGTTTGTGTTTTAATTGTCATTGGCAATGTTCCTGCACTTGTACGTGAAGTAAAAGCAAAGGTTAAAGTTGGCAATGCCTTTTTTAGATAGAAAATTGGGTTTAGCTTTGCAAATGATAATAATAGCAAATGAACAATAAACATAAGAATAAGCGCGACATAAGATGCAATGACAAACTTTCCTAGGCTGACAATCGCATCATAGTTACTAGTTGCTGCTACCTTTGTAATAATAGCGAGAATTCCATATGGTGTTAAACGCAGAATCAATGTAACGATTCGCATGATGACTGCATATAAAGAATCCACAATCTTGGCGAATAACTCTGCGTGTTCAGGTTCTTTTCGCTTCACTCCAAGATAAGCAATACCGATCAAGGCTGCAAATATTACAACAGCAATCGTTGAAGTTGCACGAGCACCTGTCAAATCTAAGAATGGATTTGCAGGGAAAAGTTCAAGAATTTGCTGTGGTGCTGTCATGGTTTGAAGACCAGCAGCTCTTTCCTCTAATGCTGCATTACGGGCTGCTTCAGCCTCGCCTTCTGTTAACTCAATTCCATCAAGGCCGAATCCTAAAGTAGTACCAATCCCAATCGCTGCTGAGATTGCAGTTGTTCCTAAGAGAATACCAATAACAAGGAAACTGATTTTGCCAATATTCTTTGTAAGCTTTAATTTCGTAAAAGCTCCCACAATGGAAATGAATACGAGCGGCATAACCACCATTTGTAGTAATTTTACATAACCAGTACCAACAATGTTAAACCAACCAATTGATTCTGTTGTTACCACAGATGCAGTACCGTAAATTAAATGAATAAGATAACCAAAAATAATACCTAAACCTAAACCAGCAAAAACACGTTTTGAGAACGAAACATGCTTCTTTTGCATCAAGAATAATCCAAACATAAGTAATAATAATATTGCAATATTGACAATTACTAATATTGTATTCATCCTTAATCCCCCCTTTTAATTTATATATATTAATATTAGGCTATGAAAATACTATTATATTTATTCCTACCGGTCAAGTAGGAATAATTAATCTCTTCGAAAGTATTTAAGTGCCAGCCTCTTCTATATTTTGTTAGCGAAAACACACTGGACACCCAATTGCTTAATCACAAGTGGTGACAGGCACCACTTTTATCATTAATGTTTTTCTTCCAATATTTTAGAACCTATAATATATTTGATTGTATTAGACTATAAAAACGTGGTGCTCCTATGTGGAAAAATAAAAATGTATGGATTATATTAACCGGGGAATTTATTGCCGGGCTTGGGTTATGGCTTGGGATTATTGGTAATTTGGAGTTTATGCAAGAGAAAGTCCCTTCTGACTTTTTAAAATCTCTTCTTTTGGCAACAGGGCTCTTAGCCGGAATAGCAGTCGGCCCTTATGCAGGAAAAATCACCGATCAAATGAGCAAAAAATCCGTTATGTTAGGTTCTGGATTTTTGCGTGCTGTCAGTGTTATTTTCATGCTAATCGCTATAGCTACAGGCTCTGTCTGGTGGATGATTGTTTTTTTCGTTCTCATTCAAATATCGGCAGCCTTCTATTTCCCTGCTTTACAGGCAGCCATTCCATTGGTAGCGGCTGATAAAGATCTTCTTCAACTGAACGGGGTTCATATGAATGTTTCGACCCTGTCAAGAATTATCGGTACTGCAGCAGCTGGAATTCTTATAAGCTTTCTGCCATTATCTACGCTTTATATTGGTTCACTCATAGCTTATATGGCGCTCTTTGCCCTAACATGGTTTTTAGATTTTGATGAAGATAAGGCCAATAATCGTGAAGTGAAAAATGCGAGAGAAAAGACAAGTTTTAAAGACGTTTTTCCAATCATAAAGGGTTTGCCGATTGTTTATATGACCTTGATCATAACGCTGATTCCTTTGCTTTTCCTAGGCGGTTTTAATCTAATGGTTATTAATATCAGCGAACTTCAGGATAGTTCGGCGATCAAAGGATGGATATACACTGCCGAAGGTGTCTCGTTTATGCTAGGTGCTTTTTTCATCAAACAGCTTAACAGCAAAATCTCATCCTATAAGATTTTGTTTGGCAGCGCCATTCTGATTGGGCTTTCCGAATTTATGCTCTTTTTCGCAGACCTTCCAGTAATCACCATTGCTGCCTTTTTGGTGTTTGGCTTTTCAGTTGGATGCTTTTTTCCGACGGCAGCAACGATCTTTCAAACAAAAGTACCTAAGGACTTTCATGGTAGATTTTTCTCCTTTCGAAACATGCTCGACCGAATCGGCTTTCAAATCGTCCTAATCATTACCGGTTCACTGCTGGATTTAATCGGACTACAGCTCATGTGTGTCCTATTCGGGGTCATATCCATCATCATGACAACCGTCTTTTACATCAAACACACCCAGACACAAAGGGTAATCAAACAAGAAAAATAGCACCAAAACAGGCACCTTCAAAATTAGAAGGTGCCTTCTATTATCCGGACTGTCCACCCCAGGCGTACAAAATGGGGTATTTGTATTTCTGTGGTGCCTGTCACCATAGATATACAAAATAGCCATAATGTCCACGAGCGGTGCCTGTCACCCTGTCACCACTGCCATTAAAAATGGGTGGTTGAGTAGATGGGCTTGAGTTCTTTTTCGGGTTGGGTGTAGGCTTTTGCGCTGTTGACGGCTTTTGGGCCTTCTGAGAATCCGCCGGCTATTAGGTGGAGTTTGTCTTTATAGTTTGCACTGTCTCCTGCTGCGAAGATTCCTTTTATATTCGTTTGCATTTGCGAGTCCACCTTGATGCTGCCGTATTCCACTTCTAGCCCCCAGCCCTTCATTGGACCAAGATCTATACAGTATCCATGGTTGACCAGAACATCGTCTACTTCTATGTCCTCAAATTCTTCCGTCTCAACATTTTTCACACGCACACTTTTAATCTTGTCGTCCTGCTCATGCAACGCTTCTAAAACATAAGGAGTCATAATGGAAGCCGAAGAAATTTTTAATTTAGTGATATTGCATTCCAATCCTGCAAATTCATTCCGGCGATGGACAACCGTCACTTTCTTGGCAATCGGGAGTAATTCGTTTGCCCAATCCACCGCAGAATTGCCGCCGCCAGAGATAAGGACATGCTTATCTTTGAAAGCACTCAGCTTCTCCACGGAGTAATGGAGATTTTTTCCTTCATACTTTTCTGCCCCGCTAATCCCAAGCCTTGCACTTTTCAAGGTTCCAAACCCTGTTGCTAGAATTATGGTACGAGTCAGATGGCACTCTCCATTATGGCTTGTCAGCAGAAAGTTTCCATCCTCCAACCGTTCTAATCCAACCACCTGTTGGTTCAAGACAATCGTCGGTTTAAACGTTTGAGCCTGTTCAACCAAATGGTCAATCAATTTTTCACCTGAAATAGCCGGAATACCCCCGATATCTCTAATGATTTTTTCTGGATAAAAATAAGAAACCTTCCCGCCTAAGTATGGTAAAAACTCAATAATCTTAGTCTCCATTTCTCTCATCCCGCAATAAAAAGCTGTAAATAAACCGATTGGCCCCCCGCCAATAATGGTTACATCATACAATTTCATTGTTCATCCCCATCCCATTTGTGGTTATATATTTACAACTTTCCTACTTTCAACATGCTGCTCCTTTTTAATCAAATCGTATGAAAGGCAGACCGGTTTTTTCGTTCTTGGGTCTCTGACAATTTCAGCATCAATCTGAAACACTTCTTTTAAAGTCTCGTGTGTCATCACTTCATCAGGTGGTCCCTCATTTACCTTTTTACCAGCACGAAGGGCAACCATATGGTGAGAAAATCGTGATGCGTGGTTCAAGTCATGAATCACCATTACAATGGTTCTGCCTTCTTCTCTGTTTAATTTTTCAAGCAGCTGTAAAATCTCTAATTGATGAGCCATATCAAGATAGGTTGTGGGTTCATCCAGCAGCAACAGGTCTGTTTCTTGAGCAATCGCCATCGCGATCCACGCGCGTTGACGCTGTCCACCAGACAAAGCATCAACAGGATGTTCAGCAAAAGCAGATAATCCAGTCACCTCTAATGCCCAAAGTATAACCTGACGATCTCGATCTGAAAGTCTTCCAAATCCACTTTGGTGTGGAGAACGTCCATATGAAATCAATTCATAGACGGTTAATCCATTAGGTGCCTCCGGGCTTTGAGGGAGTACCGCCATTTTTTTTGCAATTTCTTTTGTAGGTATTTTATGAATCATCTTTCCGTCAAGATAGACAACACCAGAATTTGCAGAATGGACACGTGCCATTGTTTTTAAGATGGTTGATTTTCCGCAGCCGTTTGCACCAATAATCGTGGTGATTTCTCCCTTATTGATTTGCAAATTCAAACCATCCACAATGATTTTTTCTCCATAACCAATCTGTAAATTTTCCGTTGATAGTGAAACCATGATCCATTCCCCCTTTATTTTGCTTTTATGAGTAGATATATAAAATACGGCGCACTGAAAATGGCTACCACAATCCCCACTGGTATCGAAGTCGGAGCTAACGCATTTTTACCAAGCGTATCGGCCAATATCAAGAACAAGGCACCTATTACTGCCGTGACAGGAAGAAGCAGCTGATGCTTTGGTCCGATTAACCTTCTTCCGATATGAGGCGCTACTAGTCCAAGGAAGGCGATCCCTCCGCCGGCAGCAACACAAAATCCCGCTAATGCGACGGCTGTAAACAGCAATACTCTCCGTTCTTTTTCAACATTCACTCCAAGACCCGCAGCCACTTGATCCCCTAAACTCATAAGATTTAACGTATGTGCTTTATAAATGGCATATGGCAAAAGTATCAGAATTAATGGTGTCAGGACACTTACCATCTTCCAATTCGCCCCCCATATATCACCTGATAGCCAAACGGCAGCCTGCATAAAGTCTTGTGGGTTCATTTTTAACTGAAAAATAATGATCGCTGCTCCAAAGCCTGAATTTATCCCAATCCCGACAAGGATCAACCTTACAGGGTCAATTCCTTTTTTCCATGCTAATACATATATCATTAACGCAGCTGTGAGGGCACCAACCAAGGCAAATAATGGCAATAAAAAGGTCCCCAATGTTGAAACACTGTTCATCGATCCTTGAAAGAAGTAAATAAATAAAATAACCATGAAGCCGGCACCAGCATTGATTCCTAAAATTCCAGGGTCCGCTAAATCATTCTTGGAAACGCCTTGAAGGATGGCTCCAGAGACTGCTAATCCTGCCCCAATAACCAAAGACAAAATCATTCTTGGCAGCCTGAAATCGATTAATACCAATTCGTCACGGGCAGTTCCCATTCCGATTAATGTTTTAAATACATCTAATGGAGCAATCCGAACAACACCAAGGTTTAAACTGATCATAAACACGATGATTGTCAGCAGTGCTAAAACGCTAACGATAACATAAAACTTCTTTTTCTTTGTATTTACTGCTGCATCCACTACAGTCCTCTCCTTTCCCCACGAGCCAAATATAAGAAAAAGGGAACTCCAATAATAGCAGTAATCGCTCCTACAGGTGTTTCAAACGGAGCATTCACCATTCGGGCTGCGATGTCGGAGAGGATTAATAACAATCCGCCTAGTACAGCAGAGATGGGAATAATCCAGCGGTAATCAGATCCGATGACAAAGCGGCTGATATGTGGAATCACTAGACCAATAAAGCCGACTGCTCCCGCTACAGATACGGCAGCACCGGTCAGCAACAGTACAACCAATACCCCTAAGATCTTTATTAAAACGATATTTTGCCCAAGTCCTTTTGAAACTTCTTCACCTAGACTTAGTATGGTGATTGATTTTGAGATGAAGATCGCAAGTAAGAGTCCTATTCCACCAGCAACAACTAATATTTTTACCGAGGTCCAATTTGTTGTCGTTAACCCTCCTGCATACCAAAAGCTCATATTCTTTGCCACCTGTGTATGAAGAGCAATCGCGCTCGAAATAGCACTTAACATCGACCCTACCGCTACACCAGCCAGCGCTAATTTGACCGGTGTTAAGCCCCCTCTTGAAAAAGAACCAATCATAAATACGAGAGTAACTCCAAGTCCAGCACCGACAAATGAAGAAAACGTAAGTCCTAAAATCGTCGCCGCCGGAAAAAAGGCGAGGGTCAGCACTAATGCAAAAGCTGCCCCATCCGTTACCCCCATAATAGATGGAGAAGCTAGCGGATTACGCGTTAAACCTTGCATAACCGCTCCCGAAACAGCAAGCAGAGCTCCCACAAAAACGGCCCCAACCGCTCTCGGCATCCGAATTTCCTGTATGATCTGATGTGAAGTAATGTCAGGATTAAAGTTTGTGACTGCTTCCCATACCGTACTAAATTTTATATCTGCTGCACCATATGCAATTGATAAACCCATAATAATAATGATTAAAAAGATACCGATGATTAAGGTCAACGTACCTTTTACAGAAGTTTTCAAACGATGATTGTTATCCTGAATTAAAGCTTTATCCCCTTGGTGTATGGCATTTTCATTCAAAAATAACACCCTTTCTATAAAGAGCCAGAAAAATAAATAGTAATATATTTAAGAGGCATATGTTTTTAAATAATGATAATCATTATCAACAAGTATAATTACCACCCAGCTATATTTCAATATGTGCTGGCCATAAATTACTGATTCCATAAATATCCTTCTAACTTTCTTCACAAACTAAGCAAAATCATGTTGTTTTTGTCATTGACGGCGTGAGCGAAAATGATAATCATTTGCAGCAACACAGATACTTTTTATTTCAGGAGGAATTACAATGTTAAAAAAGCACCTACCACTAGTATTTACTTTATTACTGATGTTATTTTTAGTCAGTGCTTGTAATAATGCTGATAATACAGAAACTGAAAAAAACACGGATGACCAAACAACACCTGAAGTAACCTTAGAGGATGCAATGGGGGAAGTGGTTATTCCTGCTAACCCAGAGCGGGTTATTGCTCCATACTTAGAAGACTCATTAGTAGCATTAGGAGTAACTCCTGCAGCTCAATGGTCTATTGGCGACACGGTTTTAGATTACTTACAAACTGAATTACAAGGTGTACCAAAGATTGGCTGGGATGTTCCACTTGAACAAGCCATCAGCTACGACCCAGATTTACTCATCTTCAGTTCTCCAGCAAGCATTCAAAAGGGGCAATATGAAGAATACAAAAAAATAGCAGCTACATACGTATTTAAGGACGAAGTGAGCGCAGATTGCCGTTCACAGCTTACACAAATGGGAGAAATTTTAAATAAGCATGCCGAAGCAACGGAAGCTCTTGCTGCTTATGATACAAAGGTTTCTGACACAAAAGCGAAGATTCAAGAGTCGATCGGAGATGAAACGGCAGCGATCCTCTGGGTTATGGCTGATAAATTTTACTTGATGGAAAGCGACCGTTTCAGTGCAAAGGTCCTCTACAACGACCTAGGCATTAAACAGCCTGCATTCATTGAAAACCTTGGTGGAGCCGCTGTACAATGGGATCCAATTGCCCTTGAAAAACTACCTGAAATCGGTGCAGACCACATTTTCCTTATTAGTAAAAAAGGAGAAGCTGGTCTAGATCTTTTAGCTAACAGCTCCATTTGGAAGGGCCTAGACGCAGTTAAGAATGGCAAAGTCTATGAAATGAACGAACCAAGCTTCTGGACCATCAACGGCCTAATTGCCAGCCAAAAAACTATTGAAGCAGTAGAACAAGTTCTAGCAAAATAAGAAGAGCGCGTGGCGCCCGTTTATCGGTGTATGGACTCCTCGAAAAAAGCTAAGCTTTTTCCTTCGTGCGATGGCCAGCTTTCGTTGCTTCCCTTATGGTGCGCTTCGACTGGGATAAAGGAAACACCAAGAGCGTTTTTGAGTGTTCGATGTTGACTTATCGTAGGGAGAAGAGTGAAGTACACTAGCCGATGATGTCTGAAGCTAGACATTTCTCAAAGTCGAAATCTATGCTTTCTGCAAAAAAGTCACAGGCTTCTTCTCCATGTGAGAAGATACCTTTGACTTTTCTTAACTGTCCACCCCAGGCGTACAAATTGGGGGAATTGTATTTCTATGGTGCCTGTCACCATAGAAATACAAAACGGCCATATTGTCCACGGACGGTGCCTGTCACCATATAGTTTTATACGATTTCTTCGTCATTTAGGTTAGAACTACCTCAGGCGACTTTACTCTAAAAAAAATAATAGAAGATCCACTAGTATCTAATATCAAATACTTGTCCATCTCCCTTCTGTTTAATAGGAATATTCTTCTAAAACAGAGAATATATACAGTATGTATGGTTAATTGAAGGGAGAAATTGCTATGAAATTATCTGTAAATGATCAGCTAATAGAAACTAGAAACCAACTATTAAATGAAATCAACTCACTTACTATCGAGGACTTGAATAGAAAATTGGATGATTCCACTTGGAGTGTTTCTCAAATTTGCCATCATTTGTTTTTAACAGAGCGTGTATTTACACAATCAGTTGTCTATGGTTTAAAGCAAGGACACCCAAGAAAAGCAGACCCTAAAACCATACATCTTGCTGCCGATCGCACTCAAAAGGCTAATGCTCCTGATATGGTTGTTCCAGGTGATGTCCCCCTTTCATTTGATCAGATCGTGGAACTCTTAGATGAATCGAGGGCTATCCTATTTGAAGTGTTAGATAGAATCGAAGACAAATCCCTCCTATCCGAACGATCCGTAAAGCATCCTCTCTTCGGCCATCTGCCGCTCAATCAATGGATCGACCTAGTTTACCTGCACGAACAACGGCATATCGAACAAATAAAAGAGATAAAAGCCCAACTAAAATAAACAATGCCTGACTCCAATATAGGGGATCAGGCATATTTATTCTACTACTGTCCGCCTGAGGTGGACATTTCGGCCAAAATGTCCACGAGTGGTGCCTGTCACCACAACTTATTATCACCTTTTGATTTTCTCTGTTCTTAAGGTTTTGACGAGTGAGAAGATCATTAGGATCATGATGATGGTGAAGGGGAAGGCGGCGATGATGGAGGCTGTTTGCAGAGCTCCGAGTCCCCCAGCCATTAACAATACGGCAGCAGAAGATGATTGAACAAGCCCCCAGATAAATTTAACTCGATTAGGAGGGTTTAAACTGCCTCCGGTTGTTTGCATCCCTAAAACAAAGGTTGCCGAGTCTGCAGATGTAATAAAGAACGTAGCAATTAAGAATATCGCTATATATGACATAACATTTCCTAAAGGAAAGTGGGAAAGAACTGTAAATAAGGCTATTTCCTGACCTCTCTCATTGACAACATCCATGATTGCTTCATTTTGAAAATACTCTAAATATACAGCAGAACCGCCAAATACAGAAAACCATAGTCCACCAAAAACGGTTGGCACCAGTAAAACTCCAATTATAAACTCCCTAATCGTTCTCCCCTTTGAAACACGGGCAATGAACGTACCTACAAACGGAGCCCAGGCAATCCACCAGGCCCAATAAAAGATCGTCCAATCCTGAACCCATGTATTCTGTTCAAAAGGACTTAGCCGAAAACTCATAACGGTTAAATTTTGCAGATAACTACCAATTGTAGTAGTGAACAAGTCCATTATAAAATTAGTCGGTCCGGCAAATAACAAAAAGAGCATAAGCGCAAGAGCTAGAAAAATATTCGTGTTACTCAGGATTTTAATCCCTCGGTCCAAACCCGTTTGGGCAGATGCCAAATACAAGACTGTGACAATTCCAATAATGATTAGCTGCGTATTCACAGTATTTTGAACGCCAGGAAACAAGTATGAGACACCCCCGCTGATTTGGGTAGCACCAAACCCCAAGGAAGTAGCTACACCAAAAATGGTTGCAAAAATGGCAATAAAGTCAAAAAGAATCCCAAGTGGACCATTCACCCGATCACCAAAAATCGGTTTTAGAATTTGGCTTACTACTCCATCTGAATCTTTGCGGAATGTAAAATAAGCAAGAATCAACCCAATTACCGCATAAATGGCCCAAGGATGCAGCCCCCAATGAAAGAAGGAATACCGGATCGCATCTCTTGCTGCCTCAGTGGTCTGTCCCATTCCAACCCTCGGGGTATAGTAATGCGACAAAGGCTCTGCTACTCCCCAGAAAACGAGACCAATGCCCATCCCTGCACTGAACAACATTCCAAACCATGTCACACTATTAAATTCAGGTTCATCAGTATCTTTACCCAGTTTGATATTTCCGTATTTCGTAAAAATTAACGCAAGGGCAAACACAAGAAACCCAGTGGCAGACAGCAGATAAAACCAGCCGAATTTTTCAATGATGAATTGTTGGATGTTACTGGTTACGTTTCTTAAATTTCCTTCTGGCAAAATCGATTCAGGAATGATCCCCCATATAATAAATAAGATTGAAACAATAAGTGCTACATAAAAAACTGGTTTTACCTTTTTCACGATTCCACACCTCTCTAAAATCAAACCACCCATATTAAAGTATTTAATAAAAGAAAGGTTACTATTCTGAAATAGACGAATTAGAAGGACAAATAAGAAACCAATCCTTTTAATTGTTTTCTTTTCAGAATTTACAATTATCGTGAAAAGTACAGCCAATAACCATCATCTTTTGCTTCCATGGCTATGCAGCGTTTTCCTTGTGTGAATAGTAGTTTCTGTGCGTCGATGTCTTCCATTTTTACATGGACATTTGACCTATTTTCATTTTCATTGTTTTCTTCCAAATCTAATACAAATATGTAGCGAAGCCGGCCGCCGTATTTTTCTTTTACAGCATTTATATGCATGCCCTGTGCAAATTTGTCCTTTAAACTAGGAATATTAAACGGAGCTACGGTACAGCAGATATAGCGGTATGGATGATTTTGTGTGCTTAATTCTTCCATTATTATTCCCGCTAGAATTTTTTGCAGACCATTTCCGCGAAACGTTGGAAGCACACAAGAAATCTCCTGATAAATAACCTTTGCTAAATCATCCTCTGATAAGCCAATATCCCAGCCTAAATGTTCGTTATCTATGGCAGGAACGAGCAGTGCCCGAAAAGCAATTAACTGGTTATCAACAAATACACCGAGCATCAGTCCGTTTCCAGATAGAATATATTTAAATTCTTCCTCCGAAAGTGCAGCCAAGGAATCCTTGTCCGTTAACTGATCGGCCACCTCCTCCTGTACCACAAGGATTTCACTCATATCATTAAGTGAAAGCCGACGAACCTTATATCTTCCACCCTTCTTAAACTCTCCTTCATTTATCCAATCCATATTAAACCCTCCCTACCTGACCGTATCTTCAAACACCGTTAACTCTTTTAAAATATCTTCGTTCACTTCAATCCCTAACCCAGGCTTCTCAGTCAAACGGATAAAAGGCACTTCATATTTTAGATTTCCGATATCTTTTGCAAACTTCAGCGGTCCTGTCAGCTCTACACTGGTAATAACTTTTTTTGAAAAAGCAACATGGAATCCCGCAGCAGAACCAACTGATGATTCAACCATTGAGCCAACCTGACATTCCATTCCTGCAAGTTCCGCTTGATGCGCAAGCTTAACGGCTGGATAGATTCCTCCGCATTTCATTAATTTAATATTTACCTTATCTGCCGCACGTTTTTGAATGATTTCTCGCATTTCGCGGATTCCTTTTAATCCTTCATCAATCATTAAAGGAATGGCTGTCTTTGACTTTACCTCCACCATTCCATCAATATCATCTGCAGCAACCGGCTGTTCTACCCAGTCAATCCCCTGATTACTCAGTTGGGATAAAGCCGTAAG
The DNA here is from genome assembly GCF_001940785.1 of Bacillus sp. MRMR6. Classification (GTDB taxonomy): domain Bacteria; phylum Bacillota; class Bacilli; order Bacillales; family Cytobacillaceae; genus Neobacillus. The sequence goes on along the minus strand of NZ_MSLS01000004.1, from coordinate 221,228 downwards.
AGTTTCGGAGCTGTTCTTCCACCCCTGATTTACATCCACTCTAATGGCAATATCCTCCCCCACCTCAGCACGAACAGCCTTAATTCTCGCCACATCGGCCTTCGTTTGTGTTCCTACCTTCATTTTAAAGGATCGATAGCCCAACTCTTGCATTTTTGCTGCCTCTTTCGCCATTTCTTCTGGCTCGGCAATACTCAATACATGCGTAATTGGGAATTCATCATGAAACCGGCCGCCAACTAATTGATACACAGGAACCTTCAGCTTTTTTCCTAAAAGATCATAACAGGCAATATCAATGGCCGCTTTTGCGGTTGGGGCTGCATAAATCAATTTGTCCATTATGTCGTGGAGTTTCTCCATTTCCATTGGGTTTTTACCTATTAGTGCCGGAGCAATGGTATTTTTCAGAATATGAAAGGTACCCTCCCAGGTTTCTCCTGTTACATGCTCATCTGCTACCCCTTCACCGTAACCGATAATTCCTTCATCTGTTTCTATTTTTACAATAATAGAAGGCATATAGTCGTAGGTATGATAGCTAATCACAAACGGTTCGAGAAGAGGTAAATGAATGGCATTAAGATGAATTGCTGTAATTTTCATAATATTCCTTCCAATCTCTAAATAAATTTGGTATATTTGTCGTTATATAGACGCTAAATATTTTATAGGAGCTGTGTTAATGATGACGAAAATTGCTGTGATTGGATCAAGTGAATTTATGGGTAAAATCCTTTCCGTTGCAGCGAAAATGCAAGGGATTGAGATTGATCCCTATATTTATCAAGAACCAAGTGAATCGGCAGCCATAATTAAAACACTTAAACCATGTGATATTGTCTTTTTCTCAGGTGCACTGCCATATTATTTTTCAAAAAAACAACGTGAGAAGCTTACAGTCCCTGCTTTATATTTGAAACAAGATGAATTAGCTTTTGCTTCATCCTTTTTACAAATCATTTATACAAAAAATATTTCACCAGAGAGGATCTCGATTGATTTAATTGACTCCTCCATTGTAACCAATTTACTGAATGACAGTAAGATTATTGCTCAGCCATTTGTGATCGATTACCGTGAGATGTTAGCTGAACCCTGTTTTGATACAAACCGGATTGTCAAGTTTCATCAATCCCTATGGGAGCAAGGGGCCATTGATATAGCCTTAACTAGTATCCACATTGTCTATGATCGTCTCCATGAGTTGGGAATACCTGCTCTCCGAATGACCGATCCAGAAATATCCCTGCTAAGGGGGCTTCAAAACGCTCAAGACCAGGCTGATCTTCATAAAAGTAAATCTGCACAAGTGGCAGTTGGTTATCTCATGCTGCAAAGTTTCCGCACTGAGCGAGTAGAACAGTTCGCAAACGAAATCAATGCCTCTTTTCAAGAACAACAAGACAATATCCTTCTTCTATATAGCACTAGAGGCGATATTGAAGAGGCAATGGAAAAACAAACTCTGCATGATTTTCTAGAGAAGAGTAAAGAATCGTTATTGGCTGGCTTTGGCTTTGGTACGAATATGAAGGAAGCGGATCAACACGCACAGATTGCACTTCAGTTTGCCGAGAAAGATGTTAATCCTACGAGCTGCTTTATTTTAACTGAGGATAAGGAATTACTTGGCCCCTTCCCTCATGTAAAGCGGAATCAGCGATTAAAAAGTGATCATCCTGAAACTTTGCTTATTGCAAAACAAACGAAACTGAGTCCAGCAAATGTTTCAAAAATAATTGAATTTAGTAAGTCCAGACACACTCTCCAGTTTACAGCTGCAGACCTTGCCGATTATCTGCAGGTGACACGACGTTCAACTGAGCGGATTATAAAAAAGCTAGTTGATCATCGGTATGCGAAGGTTGTTGGTGAGGAAATGACCTACCAGCAGGGTCGTCCACGTGCCGTTTATGAGCTCAAACTTCCAATCTATTTTTAAAAGTTTAGTGCGAATTCCGCTCGATCATAAAGTTTTAAAATAAAAGGAAAGTTCCCGCAAACAGGTGAACTTTCCTTTTATTCGTTTTATGCCTTTATGATCGTCTCATCTTCATTGTTTAGTAAGTTTATTTCCTCAGGGGTTAGCTTTGTAATCGTGATTCCAGTTAGAGCGTAAATGACTGAGATGATTGGGACGATAAAATTCAAGATTGCATATGGTCCATAGTCTAAAGCATGAACGCCTAGTGTTCCAAAAATAAACACCCCGCACGTGTTCCAAGGGATGAAGACAGATGTAAGTGTCCCACCATCTTCAAGTGCGCGAGATAAATTTTTCGAATGAAGTCCTTTTTCACGATAGGCATTCGCATACATACGAGAAGGAATCACGATTGATATATATTGTTCGGAGCAGGTTGCGTTTGTAGCAAAACAAGATACAATGGTCGAAGCAACCAAACTTTTTGTCGATTTCGCCAATTTTAGGATTTGATTCACAATAGCCTGCAGCATCCCTGTGTGTTCGAGTATACCACCAAAAGTCATAGCAACAATGGTCATTGACACCGTGTACATCATCGAATCCAGGCCGCCGCGGTTGAACAGGTTGTCCACCATTTCATTTCCCGTATCAATCACATAGCCGCTTTGCAGAGCTGCCACTGCATCTGAGATGGAACCGCCTTGAATGATAATTTGTGCTGCAAAACCAAGGGTAATTCCAATGATCAATGCAGGAATAGCAGGTACCTTCTTGGCCACTAGGACGATAACTAAAAGTGGAATAAGCATTAAAAATGGTGAAATCAAGAAGCTATCTTGCAAAACAGCGGCCGTTTTTTCAATACTGGCTCCATCCATCCCTTCTGTCCCAAATTTTCTTCCCATTAAGAAATAGGCAATTAGTGCAATGATTAAGCCTGGAATGGTTGTATAGAACATATGTCGAATGTGTACAAATAAATCAGTATTCGTTAGACCTGATGCTAAATTTGTTGTATCTGAAAGCGGAGACATTTTATCGCCGAAGTAAGAACCTGAAATGATCGCTCCAGCTATCATAGGCGCTGGAATTCCCATACTTAAACCGATTCCTAATCCTGCAACACCTATTGTTCCCATTGTTGACCATGAGCTCCCGATTGCCAATGATACAACTGCACAGATCACACAAATGGATACTAAAAATAGAGAAGGTGTAATGATCTTTAATCCATAAAAAATCATCGTAGCTACGATTCCGCCGCCAATCCAAGCACCAATCGTTAGTCCAACAAGGATGATGATAATCACTGCGGGTAATGCGAGGCGAATTCCCTTATACATTGCCTCTTCGATTTCTTTCCACTTATAGCCGCAACGCCAAGCAACGATGGCAGCAATGGAAGTTCCGAAAATCAATGGGATATGCGGTCCCTGCTCAAGTACGATAATCGTAAAAGCCATCACTGCAATCATTGTAACAAGTGGAATCATTGCTAGCTTAAAAGACATTTCCTTTTTCATAATCCTTTTCCCCCGACTCCTATTTAATATGTATCTGTGCCCTTGCCTCTTTCCTTTTTTAGAAAATTACCAATTGTCGCTAAATAGACGTTAAATTAATATTAAGGTACGCTTGCAATTTCCGTCAATGAAAATTTTTTTAAAAAACCAACTGCCATCAATACAAAAAAACGATGCAGACAAAATGCATCGTTTTCTTCTTATGCTCTCGTTAACGTTTCTGCAAGAATGCGAGCGCCAACGTCTAATATGCTGCTATTAAACTCCATCTTAGGATGATGTAACCCTGGCTGTAGATCTGCCCCTATACCAATCATTGTTGCTTTCAATTTCGGCTGTTTCACGGTGTAGTAATGAAAATCATCACTTCCTGGTGTTATGACTGGACACGCAGTGTTTTCATCTCCAATGCAATAGCGAATGGCGTCTTCAGCAATTAGCTCCGCTTCAGTTGAAACCTCTGCTCCAGGGGTAAAATCACTCCATGTCCATTCAATATCCACACTATAAAAATCCTGCAAACCCCGAAGTCCATTATCAATCTTGTCTTTCAACTGATCAAGAACCTGATTTTTTTGCGCACGAACATCGATGGCAAATTCCGCTGTCCCTGGAATAATATTTGTACTTTCACCGCCGGCAATAACTTTTGTTAGTTTAGCAGAGTAGGGCTCAAACGGTGAAAGGTGAATTGATTTCACATAATTATGAAGCGCTGTTGCCACTTCAATCGCATTAACCCCTTGATGTGGTCTTGCTCCATGCGCATCATTTCCCTTCACCCTTCCTTCTAGGAAAATCGCTGAGCCATGATGGATAGAAGGTGCAACCTGTCCTAGCGGCAGCTCCTCAATCGGACGAAGATGAACGCCAAACAAATGCGTAACATCCTGAATCGCCCCTCGCTCAAACATCGCAACCGCACCATTTCCCTTTTCTTCAGCCGGCTGGAAAATGAAGCGAATCTTTTTATTTAGGGAACGATTTTTCAAGTATAGCAATGCACCTAAGACCATTGACATATGGGCATCATGGCCGCATGAGTGGTTTGCCTGCCATACTCCATCAACCTCCTGCCAAAGTGCATCAATATCAGCTCTGACCGCAATAACCTCGTCACCTTCACCAATCTCGGCAATTAGTCCCGTGACATCGGAGAAACGACGGTAACTCACCCCTAGTTCGTCTAAAATTTCAGCAAGCGTATTGGTCGTTTCAAACTCCTTCCAGCTAACCTCTGGGTGAGCATGAAAATGTTCAAACCAGGCTAGAATTTGTTTTTCAAAATTTTCTATCAATTTATGACACTCCTATCTCTTAAGAATAATATACACATAGTACAATAAAACAAGCTTCCCCCACAAATATTTGAGAAAAGGTGACAAGCACTCAGCCCATCACCGATATCTCTTAACCTATTTTTCTTTTAGATTTTGCCTCTGCTGGCGCTTCATCCCAAGCCTCTACATTCTTTAGTCCTTCAATGCTTGAAGAGTAGAAAACTGGATTTTTCCCAGCGGCTCGTTGTTTTTTATAATCAGCAAGAGCAGCATAGGCAAACTTACCAAGGAGAGTAATCGCTATTAAGTTAATAATCGCCATTAGTCCCATAAATAAATCGGCCAGATTCCAGACAAAACTTAATTCCGCTAAAGATCCAAAAGCAACCATCCCGATCACAAGAACACGGAATACGTTAACAGCAATTTTATTATTTTTAATAAACTCAATATTTGTTTGAGCATAATAGTAGTTTCCTACAATTGAACTAAAGGCGAAAAGGAATACAATCAACGCTAGGAAGATTCCTGCCCATGAACCCAGTGAGCCTTCTAAAGCGTTTTGCGTTAAGGCAATTCCATTTGTTTCACCAGATGTATAAAGGCCTGATAACAGAATAATGAATGCAGTTGAGCTACAAATTACAAGTGTATCAATAAAGACACCCAATGATTGGATGAGGCCCTGCTTAACCGGATGGCTGACCTCCGCTGTCGCAGCAGCATTTGGAGCACTACCCATACCCGCTTCATTCGAAAATAACCCGCGCTTAATTCCGTTCATCATCGCAGCACCTATAGCACCGCCTGCTACTTCAGTGAAACCAAATGCACTTTTAAAAATCAATGCCAATACTGCTGGTACTTCTGTAATATTTGTGATCATAATGAATAGCGCGATTAAAACGTAAGCACCTGCCATCACAGGAACAATCACTTGTGATACTGCCGCAACTCGTTTAATTCCACCAAAAATAATAATACCTGTAATAACAGATAGAACGATTGCGATGATTTCTTTATCAAAACCGAAAGAATTCGTTAATGAGCTTGTGATTGTATTAGCCTGTACAGAGTTAAAGGCCAATCCGAAGGTAATGGAAATCAAAACTGCAAAGGTTACTCCCATCCAACGAGCATTTAATGCTTTTTCCATATAATATGCAGGTCCACCTCGGAAAGTGTTCCCATCTTTCACCTTGTAGATTTGCGCTAGTGTGCTTTCCACAAACGCAGTAGAAGAACCGATTAAAGCAATCAACCACATCCAGAAGACCGCTCCTGGACCGCCGAGACTAATTGCGATCGCTACCCCTGCGAGGTTTCCAGTACCAACACGAGACGCCGTACTAATACAAAAAGCCTGGAAAGATGAAATTCCTTTTTTACCGCCCTTTGTCCCCTCGCCCATTAGGCGGAACATTTCACCAATCATCCCAAATTGGACAAACTTCGTGCGAACAGTAAAATAAAGACCCAAACCAATCAACATAACAATCAATACCTTCGACCAAAGCAAAGTATTAGCCCAGTCCAAAAAAACCTCTATAAAATTCATCCTAGCTCCTCCTGATGTAACTATCTCTATATAATTAAACCCACTTAAAATCCAATGTAACAAAATCTCACATGAATATCAATGTATTATCTTACCAGTTGGTGACAGGCACCAGAGAAATACAAAACACCCTCATTTGTACGTCTCCAGTGGACACTTCATGACAAAATAACTCACAATAGCAGAAAATACGGTTTTATGCTGGCACATGAATAATTCTCTTTCCATAAAATAAAATTAAGGATAGGTCAAAATTTTTCTTGAAAGGGAAGATGTGGTGCATAGATGAAAAAATTCCAGGTTTATCATTATTCTTTTCAAAACCTGCAAGAGCGCAGTATGACCTTCGAACAAGTCTTTGAACATATCGTAAAATTTATGAATATCGCTCCTAGCGGGAACTTTCGCTTAATGGTCGGTACAGATTCACAGGTTCATAAAAAACATACAGTCTTTATAACCGGAATTGTCATTCAAAATGAAGGCAAAGGTGTTTGGGCATGTATCAGAAAGATTGTCATTCCTAGAAAAATGACAAAGCTCCATGAACGGATTTCTCTCGAGTTATCTTTAACAGAGGATATCGTCGCACTTTTTACTGAAGAAAGGAAGAACCGTTTAATCAATATCGTGCTTCCGTTTCTCTATCAAGGAGCTACTTTTACAATGGAGGGACATATCGATATTGGAGCGGGAAAACGAAATAAAACGAGGCAGTTTGTTCAGGAGATGGTTACAAGGATTGAGTCGATGGGGGTTGAACCAAAAATTAAGCCAAACGCTTTTGTTGCTTCAAGCTATGCCAACCGTTATACAAAGTAGAGTCTTGAGCCCTGGTGTGCTGCTCATGTAACGCGCCAGGGCTCAGGACCTTTACTTTTATGGGAGTTCAGGTTTCGAGAAAATCGGCGGCTCCCCTCCTAAAGTCTTGAGAAAGGCTAGAAGATCTGCCTTTTCTTGGTCTGATAATCCTAAAGGATTCATGAATTGTTTCATAAAAAAGCTTTTATTTGGATGGTGATCGCCGCCCCGGTCGTAATAATTAATCACTTCTTCAAGGGTAGCAATACTGCCGTCTCTCATATATGGTGCAGTGTGGGTAATGCCATATAAACCTGGTGTCCGAATTCTTCCTAAATCCCTTTCGTCTCCCGTCACTGCAAATCGGCCCAGATCCTCCGTGTTGAGACCAATATTATAGTAGTTATTGTCCGTAAGATTCGGTCCATTGTGACAGGTAATACACATCGCTTTGCTAGTAAATAGATTTAATCCTCGGACTTCTTCGTTTGATAAAGCCGCTGTATCTCCTTGGAGGAAACGGTCATACGAGGTATTTTTTACGACAATTTGCCTTTGAAAGGCTGCTAGGGCTTTTGCAACATTTTGCTTCGTGATTCCATCGTTAAAAGCCGTTTGAAACATATCTTCATAGCCCTTAACCGCCTTTAACTCCAGTATCAATTCATCTAAGGGCTGATTCATCTCATCAGGATTTTCGATTGGTCCCAATGCCTGTTCCTCAAGAGTGTCTGCACGGCCATCCCAAAAGAAGGTACTATAATAGCTGGTGTTAATGACCGTTGGACTATTTCTCTTGCCATTGCCGCCATCGTATGTTGCAAAGGTCGGCTTCGCATCACCGTAGCCTAGATTGGGATCATGACAGGTCTGACAACTCACTTCGTTGTTCCCCGAGAGGCGAGGATCGAAAAATAACGCCTGACCAAGCGCCAAAACCTCCAATGTCATTGGATTATCCTCTGGTATCACTGCGTCACCAATTGGGATTAGTGCTGTGTGATTACGAAGACTATTCAGCAATACCTCTGGGTCTATGTCTGAGTCTGAATCAACCTGTTTAGCTTGAGTGACCTCTTGTGATGTATTTTCCACTGTCGGATCCACTGGTGCTACAGCTTTATCCTTCACTCCACAACCTGCAAACACAAAGCCTAGCAAAAACAACATGGCTGTCCCTTTTAGTACTTTCTTCATAATGGTATTCTCCTTCGAGATTTTTTATCTTAACACCATTATAAAATTGGTAGTCTTAATATACCGAACCCTATTGTGAAGAAATTAGCACATAACAAAAAGCACCTCCCCCTAAAACAAGAAGGCACTTCATCATTCTGCAAAACTGTCCACCCCAGAAATACAAATGGGTGTTTTTGTCCACGAGCGGTGACAGGCACCACTGCTGCATCACAGCATCACAGCATCACAGTGGCCCGCAGATCACTAAGGTCTCAGTCCTCCAATATTTTGAAGATAAGTTTGGCGTGGTCGGTGTTGTCAATTTGTCCTGTGAACCGGTTGCTTCCGGGACCGTAGGCGTAGACGTTGACGTCTTCGCCAGTGTGTCCATCGGTTGTCCAGCCGGTGTTGGAACGTTTGTTGATGATATTTTCAATTGCTTGGTCGATTTGTTTTATATCTTTCCTCTTAGCAGCGCGCTTAACTGATTTTATTTCTTTTTTGGTCAGGTTTAAGTCAACGTAGGATTTCAAGGTTTCTTCCACTTCCGCTCCGCCTGCTATCTGCTTCGCTATGAAATCTGGCGTCCGATGCACTGCCTTTATAATCTGACTAAACCAGTTATATTCTCCCCGTGCACCAATGGTGTAACCTCCAGTTGAATGGTCAGCGGTTGCAATAACAAGTGTCTGCCCGTCCTTTTTTGCAAATTCAATGGCCGTTGTAAATGCTTTTTCAAAGTCCTCCAACTCACTCATGGCAGCAACAATATCATTATCATGACCTGCCCAATCAATTTGACTTCCTTCTACCATTAAAAAGAAACCATTTTTGTTTTGATTTAGACGATCAATCGCAGAGGAGGTCATATCTGCCAGCGAAGGAACGTCTTCTGATCGGTCAATCATTTTTGGCAGGCCGGCCTTTGAAAACAACCCAATTACCTGGCTATTCCTATCATTTATCAACTCCACTAGATTTGTCACATAACTATAGCCATCCTGTTTGAACTCCTCTACGAGATTCCGATCCTTTCGGATAAACAAATCCAGTCCGCCGCCAAGCATCACGTCAATTTTATGCCTGCCCTCAATTCTCTCATTATAATAGTCATCTGCGATCGCATCCATATGGTCCCGATTGTCATCATGTGCAGCAAAAGATGCCGGCGTTCCATGTGTTATCTGCGCCGTTGCAACAAGTCCTGTTGCCTTCCCCTTTTCTTTTGCCGCTTCAAGGACCGTTCTTAATTCGTTCTTATCCTTGCCAACCGCAATGGCTGAATTGTATGTTTTCTCTCCAGTGGACATTGCAGTGGCTGATGCCGCCGAGTCCGTAACATTTTCCTCGGAATCACCAGGGTACGTAGTTTGCTGCCCTACTAGGTATCGATCAAATTCCGTTAATTCAACCGTTTTTGTCGCTGGGTCATCCTTAAGGTATCTGTATGCAGATGTATAGGACACACCCATTCCATCTCCTATTAGAAAAATGATATTCTTAATTGGCTGTGCATTTTGTTCAGCGGAGGCCCTATTAACTTCTGTAAAACTAAAAGAAATAACAAACAGTATAAGGTACATATTTTTTATAAATCTTCTATTAATAAACACCCTACATCTCCCTTACTATTTATTTCAGTAGTTACCTGTTAACCTGATACTAAAAGTGGAAGCGCTAACATATAGTGTAACTAAAAAAATAATATCTATTTGTGAAAGGAGGAATTTGTCAATAACAAGTCCAAGTCAAAGGGAATTCCCTATTATCGAATTTACTTCTATCTGTATAATATCTTAATATGATTTTTCGAGGAGCAAAACAATCAATCAAAGACAAAGCCTATCAAATTGCTTTAGTACAGAAAAGCAACGCCTATACCTTCTTAGTGATTTTTATCACCGAAAAAAAATTGAAAAAAAGCATAAAAAAAGTTTTGACTTTTTTGATATTAATAGGTATATTAAGATAACGAAATAGTTTTCTGAATTTTTATAAAAGAAAGAATACTCTTAGGGGGTTATTATTATGGAACAACGTCAACAGTGGGGGTCAAGATACGGCTTCATTCTAGCAGCAGTAGGATCAGCAGTCGGACTAGGGAATATCTGGCGATTCCCAGCAGTAGCTTATGAAAATGGAGGGGGTGCATTTTTCTTACCATATTTATTCGCTCTATTAACAGCAGGGATTCCAATCTTAATATTAGAATTTACACTAGGTCATAAATTTAGAGGTTCTGCACCGCTTTCTTTATTCCGTTTTAATAAGAAAGCAGAATGGCTTGGATGGTGKCAGGTATTAATTTCCTTCGTCATTGCAACTTATTACGCGGTTATCATTGCATGGGCTCTTAAATATACTTTCTATTCATTTGGTACTCAGTGGGGTGCGGATCCTGGTGGTTTCTTATTTGGAGATGTCTTAAAGCTTGGTGACACACCTGGAGAAATTGGCGGTTTAGTACCTGGCATTGTTCTTCCATTACTATTCATTTGGGCTGTAACGCTTATCGTTTTATACCGTGGTGTATCTAAAGGAATTGAAAAGTTAAATAAGATTTTCATTCCTGCTCTTGTTATCATGTTTTTAATTATTGTTGTTCGTGCCTTAACACTTGAAGGTGCTGCTGATGGATTAAATGCCTTTTTCAAGCCAAACTGGGATCTAATTCTTAACGGAAAAGTTTGGGTTGCAGCATACGGTCAAATTTTCTTCTCATTATCAATTGCGTTTGCTATTATGATTACTTATTCTAGTTATTTACCTAAGAAATCTGATATTAATAACAATGCTTTTATTACTGGTTTTGCGAACTCAGGATTTGAATTACTAGCTGGTATCGGGGTTTTTGCTGCACTTGGATTTATGGCAGCCCAACAGGGAGTACCAGTTGAAAAAGTAGTTAGTAGTGGAATTGGTCTTGCATTCGTTGTCTTCCCTAGCATTATTAACGAATTCCCAGGAATGAATAGCTTCTTTGGAACATTATTCTTCCTTTCACTCGTTTTTGCCGGAATGACATCTTTGATTTCAATTGTTGAAACTTTCGTTGCAGGTGTCCAAGACAAATTCAATGTATCCAGAACAAAGTCTGTTTTAATTGGTGGTTTAACAGCAACTTCGATCTCTTTACTCTTTGCTACAAACGGCGGCTTATATTTACTAGATACCGTTGACTATTTCATTAACAACTTCGGTGTTGCTCTTGCAGGCTTAGTGGAAGTGGTTATGATTGCATGGTTCTTTAAGGGCTTAAACGGCTTACAGCAGCATACAAACGACGTTTCCGACTTCCGTATCGGAGCTTGGTGGAAGGTTTGCCTTGGGGTTATTACACCATTAGTACTTGGTTATATGATGTTCGATAACATCCGTCAAAACCTAAAGGAAAACTATGAGGGTTATCCTACGGAGCTAATTTTCTATGGTGGAGTAATTATTGCTGCAGCAGCGATTATCGGTGGAATTTTACTTTCAGTTAAAAAGTGGAAGTCTAACGTAGCTTTAGATAAGAATAAGGAGGCTGTATAACATGTCAGCGAGCGCAATTACAATGATGATTATTGGAATGGTCATAATCTGGGGCGGTTTAGCAGCCAGCATCTACAACGTAGTACGCGTTTCAAAAAAATCTAAATAAAAAACATCTATATCTGAAAGGGATTGAGCATCCGTATGCTCAATCTCTTTTTTTGCGCAATTTGTACGCCTGGGGTGGAAAGTGTCCACGGACGGTGCCTGTCACCAATTTTTTGTCACCAATTTTTTCACCTAGTTCACTTTAGTACTCTGCAGTAATTTGCTATTGGACTATAATAGAACCAATCAAATATGTAAAAACTAAAACCTTATCGGTAATAAAAGAACAATTCCTATTATAATAAATACTTTTTTCATAGATTTACCCATACCTTTTCCCAATATATCCCTGTAATATCATAACTGTTTTGGGATAAAAATCAATGTTTTTTTACAACAAAAAAATCCCTAAGAAAGCTTAGGAATCTCTGTTATTTATTAATAGATTTAACGGTGTATCCTGATTGATCATTAGCCGCAGTTCGTTGGGAACAGTAACTTTTGTCCTCACTTGGCGGTCAATCGTGGCCATTACTACTTCTGCGGAAGCTACTAATTCATCGCGGTTATTAGTAACCACTTGCTTTAGTGTAAAACTAGTATTTCCGACTCGCTCGAGACGTGTTCGTATCTGTAACTGGTCACGGTTAAAAATTTCTTTTTTGAAATCGGCACTTATATGAACGATTACCGCCTCAACACCTATTAAAATGCAATAACGGTACCAATCGTGTCTTGCTTGATCCAAATACTCATACATTTGAACATTACTAACATGAAACTTATTGGACTCAGCAGTTACCCTTACTTCAGTATAGGTCATTATTTAGCCCCCCTTTATCTAAAAGAATTTACTTCATTTTACCCCATTATTCTCATAATTCACAAATCATTCTGATAAATTACATTTAAAAAAGACAGAGGCTCGCTTACCTCTGTCTTCTCTACATTCAGCTAGTTTTCAGCCGCTATTATTTTTCGAAGATTGCATTTGAAAGGAGTCGGAACAAGTAGTCGGTATGATCCCGGAAACCAGCTTCTAATCCGATTAATGTTACGTCTTTATCCCCTTCTTTTACAATGACTGCCTTCCCTTGGGCTTGGCTATTATTTCTCCAGTGACCTGCAACAAAGAAATCAGCCGACTTCTTTAGGGTAGCTACTACCTTATCACCTTCAGTACCTGTGTACCAAACTGGTCGGTAGACAAATCCGAGGTCCTCTTGGCTATACCCAGCAGATAAACCAGATTCACTGCTATAATTCACCTTCACAATGCCGTTACTATTGGATCCAGCTGTAACTATCACATTGTCAGTAAGTCCAAGTGTCTTCGTCGCACTAGAGGCACCTGCACCAATGGCAATATACTTGCCGCCATTGCTTAGAAAGTCATTTACATTATTCTTAAACTTGGTAAGTTGAGTAGCGTTTTGGAAGCCAAACTCTTTATTAGCCGCAGACAAATTTGTCGTGATTAAACTTTCTGATCCGCTGTACACAAATGCATCAAAACCATTCAAATCGGTTTCAGCTACTTCCACAGGCGTCACTTCCATCACTTGAAACCCTAGTCTCTTAAGAGCTAACTTGGTGCCGCTATGGGACTGAACTTTACCCATTCCGCCGTCCTTTAGAATTGCTACTTTCAAGCTTTTTAAGGCTTGTGAATCGCTAGGAACATTTGGAGTTGTTCCGATATGAAGTCCAGAGTTTTTAACAAACGAGGCAATTTGATTTGCTGCCGCGTCTACATAGAAATTACCATTTGAATCACGTTTTACACTAATATCTTGCTGTAGTAAAGAGTTTACAAGATTAACAGCCTTAACGGAGCTATTCGGGATCAGGAACGGTCCTTTTCCTGTAAGAGACCCTTGAACATTGATCTGATTCACCTTTTTAGCCGTTACAGTAACAGCTGTTTGTACAGCTATCGCTTCAAAGCCCCAAAGTTCAGGTAAGCTCCATGCAGAAATATCATACATTGCTGGTGTATCATTGGAGATATCCTCACCATCCCAAAGCATCGTATTCGCTAATCCTGCCTTTGCCTGGTCCATCTGAATCAAATAAGTACCTTTTGAGTATGATTTACCTTCAACCGTAAAATCTTTTGTAGCTTCAACCACCTCGATGTCATTGTTTACTAAATGGTTAACTGCCTTTTGAGTCACTGTTGGATCTTGCTCATCAACCGGAAGGATATAAGCATTTGGAAAAAATCCTTCTTGGTGGAATGGATGGTCAAAATTTATACCGCGTTTATACATTTCAATCTGGTCGGCAATCATTGCCTGCTTATTTTCAGTAGCATGGTTTAATGCCCCCATAATGGCATTGTACATCCAGCGAACACCATCCCAGTCATTCGTTGGTGCTTCCAGGGTATGACCATATGCTCCATGATACATGGCATACATTGGTGTGAAAATAGGCGGGTAATCATCCCATCCAGCAGCATCATCACGCTGTGGAATATATGTCCCTACCATTTTGTTCTGATATAAACTTCCTTTGTAATTAGCTTTATCAGCCATAACTTCCTGTTCCATTGCTAATGCCTGGTCTAGAGCCCACTTTTGATAAAGATCATATTCATAATTAGGATTATGGGGTGGAGTACATGGTTCAATGAGTCCTTGAAGGTTCTGTCCATAGTCTTTCACGTATCCATGTGTATCTAGGAATACCATTGGATTCCATTCCTTAATAAGTTCTACAGTTTCCTGAGTTTCCGGTTGTGACTGAGTGATAAAGTCACGGTTTAAGTCTATACCTTCGCCATTAAAACGAGTAGTATCCACTCGTCCATCCGGATTTTGAACGACGTTGAATATAAGAATATTATTTTCTAGTATTTTTTTAGTTTCTAGATCATTTTGGGTTGCAAAACGCTCAATTAATTGTAACAGTGCGTCACTTCCAACAAATTCAGTCCCATGAATGGAACCGTTTATCATAATGGGTACCTTAAAATCTGGATTGTTGGCGATCCAGTCCTGAGCTTTTCCAGGGTTCTTGAACATCTGTTTTCTCAGTGACTGGATTTTACCGAACTTTCCTTGGGTAGTCGGGTCTGCAATTGTCACCACATAAAGAGGATGACCGTCTGCTGACGTACCTCGGACCTCGACCTTAACACGGTTCGACTGTTTGGCAATCCCATTAAGCTTAGTACCAATTTGAGAGTATTTAACAAAGTCATAGTTCTCAGTATTAAATAAG
Source organism: Bacillus sp. MRMR6 (assembly GCF_001940785.1). Classification (GTDB taxonomy): domain Bacteria; phylum Bacillota; class Bacilli; order Bacillales; family Cytobacillaceae; genus Neobacillus. The sequence goes on along the minus strand of NZ_MSLS01000004.1, from coordinate 206,147 downwards.
CTTCCACCTAGTTCTTCATATACATTTACATTTGTCCACTTTGGTCCCTCTGCAAATCCTGGTGTCATAGGAACTGTAGTTATTAATCCAATAGCCAATAATCCTGCAATAGTTTTCTTCTTCATACTTAACCCCTGCTTTTTGTATTTTTATTAGTATATCTGTATTTTTATCAACAGAAAAATATAATAATATGAATAATAGAAAAAAACAATACTATAATTATCACTATTTAAAAGTTTTTAATAGGTAAAATGTAATATTCAACAATAACATTCTTTAATAAAAAAAGCTCCCAGATATACAAGGGAACTTGATGAATTCATTTAAGACGGCAGTTTTTACAAACCTTTATCGTTTCGTTTGCTTCCGTTTTATGAGTATAAAGAAGTTTTATTCTTGTTCTTCTACATAACGGACATGTCCCGCGTCCCCCAGAAGGCAAATGACTTAATGTTTTCCCCCGATTTCTCTTTGCCATACTCCATCCGTCCTTTTTATGTCAATTGCTTGTTTCTCTATCTAATGATGGATTGGCAATAAAATTGATAGGCATTGAACTATTTTTTAAAAAATCATTTAAAATTATCGGGGATGGGAAAGAGTTCAGACAGTCTTTTTACCTTTCCCTCTTGGTCCTTGAATACAATGTGATCTCTGTTGAATTTTCTAGGTGTATCAAGGCCGCATGCCGCAGCAAGAGCAAAAAGCCCCTGTCTGACGTTAATGATATAATTCAACACCCGCCACTTTTTTTCGCTAGGGACAAGTGCATCTTGATACTTTGGGTCTGTCGTCGTTACACCAGCAGGGCATTTTCCTGTGTGACAGTCCATGGCCATAATGCAGCCGTTGGCAATCATAAATCCCCTTGCTGAATTCACAGCATCTGCTCCAATCGCCAGTGCTATAGCTATTTTGTCAGCAGAGGTTAACTTACCTGATGCAAAAATCTTTAGTTTACCCCGAACACCATACTGGTGCGCCTTGTCGACGAGGATGACCAAACCTGGAAAAAGCGGTAGTCCCATAGAATCAGCCATCGATTTATATGTCGCACCAGTTCCCCCTTCACCGCCGTCCACCGTAATAAAATCTGGGTATATCTCTAGTCTAATCATTTCTTCAAAGAATTCATCCAGATTAAGATGATAACCCACAACAATCTTTATTCCAACCGGCTTTCCACCTTCCTCTTGGAGTAGTTTTATAAACTGTAAGGTCTCAGCAGCATTGCGTAAAAACTGAAATCGATTAGGAGAATTGATGGTTTTTCCCACTTCAACTTTCCGTATGCGTGCAACCTTTTCGGTTACTTTCGCCCCTTCCAAATGCCCGCCACGGATTTTAGCTCCTTGCCCAAACTTCAGTTCAAAGGCCCTTATATTGGGTTCTTTTGCTTTTCGTTTAAATTCCTCAAGGGAAAAACCGCCTTCATCGTCTCGAAATCCATATAAACCTGGTCCGATTTGCGCAACTACATCCGCACCGCTCACTAGATGCTCAGGTGTAATACCGCCTTCACCTGTATTAATCCATGACCCCCCTGCCATATTACAACCGTACCCCGTAGAAAGAATATAGTTTTCACCGACAGCCCCGTACGAGATGGCCGAAGCTCCAAAAGGACCAGATAATGTCCAAGGAAAACGACGTTCAGACCCTATTACAATGGCGTCTTCTTCAGGGTACAGCCAGCGCGGCACCTCTTCCGATTCTAAATGTTCTCTTCGTGTAAACAACCCCTCATGGTCAATTTTATAGGAGAGTGACTGGACTTTTTCTTGAGTGTTCACTCGTAATTCCTCAGTTAGTAACGGAAACATACTATTTGCGATATAATAACCTGGCTGTTCAAAGTCTCGCTTCGAACCAAAGCTGATAAGATCTGTACGATATTTCGCTGAAAACACAATTCCTAGAAACTCAGAACGTGAAAAAGGCTTTGAGGCAGTATCACTATCAAACCAGTACTGCCTCAATTCCGGTCCAATATGTTCTAATAAATACCGAATCCAACCCAAAAAGGGATAGGCACGAATAATCGAATGCTGTGGCTTCTTTGATAAAATATACAGCCAAAGGAGAAAACAAAGCGGCCCAACAATAAACACCACCAAAAGAATAACCATAATCGTTACTAACACACCAAATCCCCCTTCCCATTCGAACACCAAACAGCCATCCTTATAACCTATGAAACTTAAAATAAGGATATTACGCTGTGCGACATTCGGTGAAAAACATTCGGTGACAACATTCGGTGACAGGCACCGCTCGTGGACAAATACCCCAAAATGTCCACGTGGGGCGTACAGATAAAAATAAGGGGCAGGAAGCACTTCTGTTTTTGGAGCCCGAGGTAATTCCTGCCACTATTTATAGGTAATTTAGCTCGATTTTATCAGATGTTCCTTTGCCTGGATGACTATCTATTTTCATTACTCCGTTATGTTCTTGAATGATTTTGTTGCTTTAACGGTCAATCCAAGCCCTATTTCCTTATCTTTTGACGTATAGAAAGGTGTCACTAAATATCTTAATACATTACGGTCGATTCCAATTCCTTTATCAATAAACGTGACTATTATTCGCCTATTTTCTTGGATCAGTTCATAATCGATAAAAATATTTCCTCCATGCGGCATGGCTTCAATTGCATTTTTCAGACAAAGTGTGGTGACAGGCACCACCCGTGGACACTGTCCACCTCAGGCGTACACTTTACCTTTTTTTGTAAATACCAATGCATAGCGGACTTGCAATTCTTCATATATTGGATGGGTGGGGAGGCGGTGCTATGAGAAGGGTATGGGCAGCGGTGGTTTTTTTATGTGTTTTGTTATTGGCAGGTTGTTTTGGAGGGCCGGTTCAGGATGATATTTTGAGCTATGTGAATGACGAATTGTCGACTGCTCGAGAACTTGAAGTTCAAGCAATTACATCTTATGAAGGGGTTTCCGGGGCCAATTATCAGGATGACCCGACGATGTATGATGCGTTAGTCAATGCAGTGATTCCAAACTACACTGAATTCATAAAAGAGTTAGAGGCAGTGACAATTGAAACCGCGGAACTTGAAGAAATTCATAAACTATACATTAAAGGAGCAAAGCTGCAGTATGATGGATTTCTAAAAATAGTAGATGCACTTGAAAAGCAAGATGCAAATCTTATCCAAGAAGCTAACAAGTTGTTAAACGAAGGAAGAGAAACGATTAATGACTATAATGCTAAGATGAAAGAACTGACTAAGGAACATAACGTAAACCTAGAAGAAAGGTAAAAAGCTGACAAACTCTTGTCAGCTTCTTTCCACTTTATTATTACCCTTTGACCTCATAAACGTCTTGGCCAGTTTCAATAATATATTCCGGTTTGCTCGTTCCTTGCTTTGCCCGGTGTCCAGCAATATGATCGGGATGCTTCTCCCAGTTCTTCCAATCCTGCTCAGACTCCCAGCGGACCATTACTAGCACTTCCTCATCACCGCGTCGAACTTTCTTCACCAACACCTGCTTTTCAATAAAGCCAGGCTGCTCTGACATGAGTCCGCCCCGTTTAGAGAAGCGCTCCACTACCTCACCTGAAAATCCTTCTTTTATTACAAATCTCTTAACTTGATAAAACATCCTTTTCCCTCCCTATTCAGGTGACAGGCACCGTTTGTCGTTTCTACAAATTATAGTGCTGCTTCGATTTCTTCAGCCATGATTTTAACTGATTTTAGACCGCCGCCGCTTAGGTACCAAGAATTTGGATCTAGGTAGATCACTTTATCTTCTTTATAAGCAGTTGTTTTTTGTACAAGTTCGTTTTCGATCGTTTTTTCCGCACCGCTTTGTCCGCCTACAACTGTATTACGGTCGATGACAAACAATACATCTGGATTTGTTTCCATAATATATTCAAACGTGATACTTTGTCCATGTGTCGATACTTCAATATTTTCATCCGCAGCTCCAAATCCAAACACATCATGGATGATTCCAAAACGTGAACTTGATCCATAAGCACTAACTTTTCCTTCATTTGCTAACACGATTAGGCCTTTTTTATTAAGCTCAGATGCTTTTTTATTTAACTCTTCTACACTCGTTTTAATTTCTTTTAATTCTGCTGCCACTTCATCTTTCTTACCAAAAACTTCACCAACAAGATTCATATTGTACTCAAATGATTCCATATACTTTGTGTAATCTAATTCCACATAAACAGTTGGTGCAATTTCTGCAAACTGGTCATACAATTCTGCCTGACGTGCTGAGATGAAAATTACATCCGGCTGCATCGCATGGATCGCTTCGAAATCAGGCTCTTTTAAGCTGCCGACATTTGTATATTTGCTGTCTGCATATTTTTCTAAATAAGTTGGAATGGTTGCTTGAGGAACACCTGTTACTTCAATTCCTAATTCATCTAATGTATCTAAGATTCCAAAGTCAAATACTACTACTTTCTCCGGACTCTGTTCAAAAACAGCTTCACCTAGCTTATGAGTAATGGTGACTTTTTCTACCTCTTCTGTTTCCTTACTTGCAGATGCCTCTTCAGCTTTACTTTCTTCCTTTGCCCCGCAAGCTGCCAACATAAGTACCAATGATAAAACTAACGCTAAAAAACTCCACTTTTTCATAACCAAAATCTCTCCTTTTATTTTGAACTTTATTATTTATGAACTAAAATATACACAGATTCGGCAGCCACCCATTTGCTGGATGGGAATGTCCATATCGTAAATCTCTTTTAACGCTTCAGACTGAATAATCTCTTCTGTCGGACCGTCCTTTACCACCTTTCCATCCTTCATTGCGACAATTCGATCGGAATAGACAGAGGCAAAATTAATATCATGCAATACAATGACAACCGTTTTCCCTAGCTCATCTACTAGACGGCGTAAGATTTTCATAATTTGAACAGAGTGCTTCATATCCAAATTGTTAAGTGGTTCATCGAGTAATATGTACTCGGTATCCTGAGCAATGACCATCGCAATAAAGGCACGCTGCCTCTGACCTCCAGATAGCTCATCTAAAAAGCTGTCCTGCATTTCAGTTAGCCCCATATACTCAAGTGACTGATCAACAATACCCTCATCTTCCTCCGTTAACCGTCCTTTTGAGTATGGAAAACGGCCGAAGCTGACAAGCTCGCGTATTGAAAGACGAACATTCATATAGTTTGACTGCTTTAAGATCGAAATCCGCTTAGCAAATTCATTCGATTTCATCTCTTTTACATCAGATTTGTCAACGAGCACTTCCCCGGTATCAGCGTCGAGCAAACGGCTGACCATTGATAGCAAAGTAGATTTTCCAGCACCATTTGGTCCAATAAAACTAGTAATCTTTCCCCGTTCGATATCAACGGTTACGTCCTCAACAACCGACTTTTTTCCATAGAACTTTGATAAGGATCGAACTGAAATCATGCCGTTTTCCTCTCCTTCAGTAATAAATAGATGAAATAGACACCGCCGATAAAGTTGATAATCACACTAAGCGTTGTCGAAAAGGTAAAGACTCGTTCGACCACCCATTGCCCGCCAACCAGTGCAATAATACTTAATAAAATGGCACCTGTTATTAGTGTCTTATGTTTATAAGTTTTGAAAAATTGATACGATAAATTTGCCACTATTAAGCCAAAAAAGGTAATTGGACCAACAAGAGCAGTAGAGATTGAAATAAAGATTGCAACAATGACCAGCATTTTTTTGACGATGCTGTCATATGGAACCCCAAGGTTAATGGCTGTCTCACGGCCAAGTGATAATACATCTAAATACTTTAAATACGGCAAAGCATAAATCATGACAAGGCCTACGATGACAACCGCCAGCCAAACTAAATCTGAATTAATGTTATTGAAGCTGGCAAACATTCGATCTTGAACAATCTGAAACTCATTTGGATCAATTAGCACTTGAAAGAAGGTTGAGATACTTGAGAAAAATGTCCCAACTATAATTCCGACAAGCAGCAAGAAATAAATTGGCTGGTTCCCCTTTTTAAATAAGAACTTATATAGCAGTAACGCAAACACCACCATAGCAGCCACAGAAATCATGAAGTTCATTTGCTTATTCACAACAATTAAATGGCTGGAGCCTAAAAAGAAAATAACCAAGGTTTGTAACAGCATGTAAAGGGAATCAAGCCCCATGATACTCGGTGTCAAAATTCTATTATGTGTGATGGTCTGAAAAACAACAGTCGCATAGGCGATTGTAACGCCTGTCAACACCATTGCCAGAACCTTAATCGTTCGTTTCGGGAGCGCATAGCCAAAGCTTCCGTTCAGTTCATGAAGTAAGTAGATGGCACAAACTCCTGCAGCGATCAATGCAAGAATCACCAATTTAAGCCCATTACGCATATGCCTTCCTCCGGAAAAGTAAGAATAAGAAAATTCCGCTTCCAATTACGCCGACCATGAGACTGATCGAGATCTCATAAGGGTAAATAAGCACCCGGCCTAAAATATCACAAATTAGAAGGAAAATCGCTCCAAGGAGTGCCGTATGCGGCAATGTTTTTTGCAGGTGGTCACCTTTAAATATTGAGATAATGTTAGGAATAATTAAACCAAGAAACGGAATGATACCAACTGTTAAGACTACTGTAGCCGTTATTAAAGCGACTAGAACAAGGCCGATGTTGACAACTCTGCGGTAGGCAAGACCGAGATTTTTTGAAAAATCCTCTCCCATCCCAGCGACGGTAAATCGATTGGCATAAAAGTAAGCGATGATTAAAATCGGGATACTTATGTATAGCAGCTCGTAACGCCCTTTCATAATCATCGAAAAATCCCCTTGCAGCCATGCTGACATATTTTGAATCACATCTGCCCGGTAGGCAAAAAACGTTGTGACCGAAGACAAAATATTTCCGAACATCATTCCCACTAGCGGAATGAAGATGGCATCCTTGAACTTGATGCGGTCAAGAATCTGCATGAACACAAACGTACCAGCAAGCGCAAAGACAAAGGCAACTGCCATCTTCTCAAGCATCGAAGCATTCGCAAATAACAGCATCGATACTAAAATCCCCAGCCTCGTCGCATCCAATGTTCCCGCCGTTGTTGGCGATACAAATTTATTGCGGCTGAGCTGCTGCATAATTAATCCAGCAATACTCATCCCTGCACCAGCAAGGAGAATGGCTACTAATCTAGGAAGTCTGCTTATTAAGAAGATTTCTGTTTCCTCAGACTGAAAATTTAACAAGTCCAATGGAGATATTCTGCTTACGCCCACAAACAAGGATGTGGCAGATAAGACAATTAAGGCGATTAGTAAATATCGTTTCTTCATGGCTTTCTCCAACATTTCTATTTTTCTAGCAAACCTTAAGTGATATTGAAAATCATTATCATTAAGTTTCTACATTTTTGATTATATCATCGTCAATTTTATAGTCAACAGATAATTGAGAACTATTTTCACTTAATTTTGAATAATTTGTGACATAAGAAAGGTGCTAACCTATCAAACCTGATTGGTTTTTAAATTCTAAATAAGAAAGATTACCTGTCTAATTTAGGATCAAATGGGCATTTTATATGGTAGGTATTTATCCCGCATTAACGGGCAGTAATACACCCACCTCAATGCTATGTGTGTAAACAAGGAATCCTAGGTGGGGATAACTGCCCGTAAATGCCCGATAAGTTCAACTAACCATCAGTGGGGGATGAAGAAAACCCCACTGATGGAAGTTTCACTTTATTAATCCTAGAGAGGAGGAATAATCTTGGAAGATTCTTTAAAGATTGGGGACACTGCACCTGACTTTTCCCTGCCTGCTACGACTAAAGAAAAGATTTCCCTGTCCGATTATAAAGGGAAAAAGAATGTTTTGTTGGCCTTTTACGGGATGGATTTCACCCCCGGCTGAATTAAAGAAATTACCTCTTGGAAAGAGGATTATAAGCGATTTGAAGAATTGGATGCCGAAATACTCGGAATAAGCGCGGATCACATTCACTCACACAGAGTGTTTTCTGCAAGCATGAGTACACTTCCCTATCCATTGGTATCGGATTGGCATAGGCAGACGATAAAAGACTATAAGGTATTTAATGAAAAAGGGGCAGTTGCAGCCCGCTCTGTTTTCCTTGTCAATAAAGAGGGCCTCATCAGTTATACCAACACCTCCTTTAAAGCGGATAAAAAAGAAGATTATGATGCCGTATTTTCAGAGCTTGAAAAGTTAAAAAATCAATAAATAAAAACATCTCCCGAGTATTCGAGAGATGTTTTTTTTTATTGATAAGCATCGATATTTAATAATGTGTCCAGCCCAACAATTTGGTAGCCTCTTTTTTGTAATTCTTCTATCATCAGCGGCAATGCCCTTTCGGTTTCACTATGTTGTGCTGCGGAATGCATTAAAATGATATCGCCATTTCTAACATTTTCGGTTACATTTCTCACAATATTCCCTGCTTCCCTTTGTGACCAGTCAAGAGTATCGATCGACCATAGTACAATTTGATAGTCATTCTTCATGGCTACGGTAGCAACATCATTATTTGTTTCACCAAATGGCGGACGGATCATAGCTGGTTTTTGTCCTATTATTTTTTCTATCGCTTCTTCGGCCATTTCTATTTCCTTTTGTACTTCTTGAATCTCGAGCTTTGCCAAGTCAATATGATGATAGCTATGGCTCAATACCAAATTCCCTTTATCATAGGCCTTTTTTACAACCTCTGGATATTTTTCTGCGTTCTCACCGACAAAAAAGAAATTCCCGGTAACTTCATACTCCTCTAAAATGTCAATAATTGCTGCTGTAACAAGAGTGTCAGGTCCATCGTCAAAGGTGAGTGCAACCATTTTCCGATCAGGACCATTACTATAGACATTTTCCTGGCCCTTTGCAAAATCAACCATCTGTATACGCCATTCTAACATTTTTCCCCATGCCTTCTTCGATAACTGATTTGATTCCCCTTTAATCTCAAGAAGATAAGGCTCACGAAAAGAACTAGACTCGATTTCCTTTTGTGTTAATTCAGTTTGTTTATGAGGACTGTCAGCTACAGGGAAAAAGTCATTAGGGTTTAAGTCACATGCAGATATGGTCGTAATGCTAACTAGAAGGAATATGATTCTTTTTACTATAAACACCTTCTTTAATACCACCCAACTATGCCTTTTTCTTTTTTAATAAGAGGTAGCTTCCCAATAGCAGTATAGACCCGGCAATTATAAATAGTGACGTCATGGAAAAAGTGTTATCATTTGAAGTTTCAGAGACTGATGGCTCACCTTGTAAAGTAGTTTGGTTCATTAGTTCAGCTTGCTGTCCTTCAACAATCGTTACTTGCTCCTCGCCAAAAATATCATACAAATAGCTGATGTTCTCCTCATTATATGGAATGATTCCTATTTCAACTGTATCTTCTAGCGGTGCTGTATGTGTAACCGTAATTCCTTTTTCCGTTAATTCATCTTGATGCTGTACAAAAACATAGTCGTCAATTTCTTTTTGTTTTTTTAGAATATCTTCTGTTTGTGCGTAAGCATGTACTGTTGATATAAAAGTGAAACAAAGCCCTACTAAAATAGCTAGAAACATCTTAAATTTCATCTTCCCACTCCTCTTTTAATATGATGTGCTCATAAAATTAGACTGCAAGTACTCTTGCTACGTTACATTTCTTTTTTCTATGCATAAATAAAGACCCGCATCTGCTGTGAGTCGCCTTTCCTGTCTAAAAGTTTTATTCATACAACTGCCAGTAGCTCAACATCTTTTTATTTTTCATATAGTTCACATGAAATCATACTGAAATAGGCTATGATGTTAATAGCACCCATTAAGATTGGAGATATCACTATGCAACATCCACCAAACGGATTAAGACCATTCTTTACCCTTATTTTATCAACCAAAATTCCAAAACTTGCTCTCGCTGTTGGGTTAGCAGCCAGCGTTCTTACTACTCTAGCAGGGCTTATGGTACCTGTTCTCACTAAAAACTTGGTCGATGGATTCTCTTTTGCCCTTTTAAGCGTCCCACTTATGATCGGGATTGGGTCCGCCTTTATAACCCAAGCTATTATCAATGGTGTTTCTATTTACCTGCTAAGCTTTGTTGGCCAAAAAATAGTCGCCCGGCTGCGAGAGCGGATGTGGGTAAAATTAATTCGCTTGCCTGTAGCTTATTTTGATAAACAATCCAGCGGGCAGACTGTGAGTAGAATTGTTAACGATACGAGTGTAGTAAGAGATTTAATTTCTAACCACTTCCCGCAATTTATTACAGGAATTATTTCGATCATAGGTGCAATTACGATTCTATTAATCATGGATTGGAAAATGACTCTCCTCATGTTAATATCTGTTCCGACTACTTTAGCGATTATGATACCGCTCGGCAGAAAAATGGCGAAGATTTCACGGGGCCTACAGGACGAAACAGCCATGTTTACCGGGGAGATTCAGCAGACACTTAGTGAAATCCGCTTAATGAAGTCCTCTACTGCAGAACAACATGAAGGAACTAAAGGCTTAAAAGGAGTCGATCGATTATTGGGTTTTGGTTTAAAAGAAGCCCGCATCACCGCATTAATCGCTCCTATTATGTACCTCGTCATGATGACGGTAATTGTGATGATAATCGGCTACGGCGGCATGCGTGTAGCAAATGGCACGATGTCTACTGGTTCTCTCGTTGCCTTTTTACTCTACTTGTTTCAAATTGTTTTTCCCATTACCTCCTTTGCGATGTTTTTCACTCAACTTCAGAAAGCAAAAGGCGCAACAGAGAGAATTATTGACATATTAGAGCTCCCGCTTGAGGAAGGGCAAACAGGAATAGAGATGGACATTACAAATAAGCCTATTCAAGTGAAGAATGTGTCCTTTGCCTATAGTCCTGAGGAACCCGTCCTAGAAGACATAAGTTTCGACGCGCAACCTGGAGAAATGATTGCATTTGCGGGGCCAAGCGGCAGCGGGAAAACGACTATGTTCGGAATTCTCGAGCGCTTTTATGAACCTGATGCTGGTGAAATTTTCATTGGCGATACACCCATCACTTCACTAACCCTTAATTCATGGCGCAGTCAAATTGGCTATGTATCGCAGGAAAGTGCGATGATGGCTGGAACGATTCGCGATAATCTATGCTACGGCTTAATCGACGACAATCAAATTACCGATGAACGGCTTTGGGAAGTTACCAAAATGGCCTACGCGGATGAATTTATCAAGGCTTTCCCAAAAGGACTAGATACGGAGGTTGGCGAGCGGGGCGTAAAATTATCCGGAGGTCAGCGTCAGCGGATAGCGATAGCCCGTGCATTTTTGAGGAATCCAAAGATTTTAATGATGGACGAGGCAACGGCCAGCTTGGACAGCCAATCTGAAGGAGTCGTTCAACAAGCATTATCCCGATTAATGGAAGGGAGAACTACTTTTGTGATTGCTCACCGTCTATCCACTATTGTCGATGCTGATAAGATTATCTTTATCGAAAAAGGACATATAACGGGGATTGGAACACATCAAGAGTTAACTAGAACTCACCATTTATATCGCGAGTATGCTGAGCAGCAATTAGCATAGTATTAAATCAAAAACACCATCCCTTTTGGAATGGTGTTTTCGATCTATTAAATAGCTATTAGGCTCCAGGTACCTTAAGTTGTTTCTTCATTGGCGGTACCTTCAAGTAGGTTAGTAAGCGCCACAACCATTCCATCGGTCCAAAATGGAAATATCTTAGCCAAATAACACTAAAGATCAATTGGAATGCGTAGATGACTAAGCAAACAAACAATGATTGCAAATACGTAATTTGTCCGAATAACTGAAACATATGGCCTGCCAAATAGATCAAGATGGTTTGCGAAAGATAATTGGTTAATGCCATCCTACCATAACTCTTTAATGGAGACAGGATTTTTTGGACAAGCGGGAACTGTAAAAGCAGCATAAGGATCCCCACATATAAAGCCGACACAATTGGACCAATCATAATGCCCATACTTAAAAACATATATGTATCCTCATCCACTCCTCCTGCAAAAAATCCAAATGGCATAGAAGGGACAAGTTGATATTGGTAATTCAAGCTCCCAATGCCAAGGACTAGCATAATCAAGGTGAAAATTCTAACCTTTTTTATCTTTTCTGCAACCCTTTCAAATACCTGATATTGTCCAGCTGCAATGCCTAGCAGCATTAACGGTATGACCATAAATAGTTTAGATGCAAGGATACTAAATGCAAATAATAGCAGTAAGCCAACACCTAGATTGATCTTTCTTCTGACTTTAAAGCATGCTAATAATAGAAGACCAACAACCGCATAGACGGTTAGGGCTTCCCCTTGATGAAACTGAACATGAATAATCCCAAAGATAAATAATATGAGGATTCTTCGAAAAAACAGAAAGTAACCATTTTTCCCCTTAGCAATGGCTCTTGAAATAAAGAGATAAAAACCAACACCAAACAAAAAGGAAAACAGTGTATAAAAGCGGCCTTCCATAAATAGAAATAAAAACCTTTGGTAAGATGCATCAAGTGATTCCGGAGCTGGCAATTTCACCTCAAGCAACGGCAGGATGTTGACTAATATAATCCCTAACAGTGCAAATCCCCGTAAATAATCAAGGACATCAATTCTTACTTTATCTTCGACAGAATTCATAGTGTACACCTCTATCTAATCTTACCAATATTAAAAGACTGACGCGGTTTTTTCTTGGACAGTCTCTTAACACTGCTTAAATTGGAATAAACATATGTAACACACGCACAGGGAATACTATTTCAGAATCATAGACTAGAATGAATCAACGAAAGGACCTTCCTAAGCTCGGCGACTGAAACCTGACCAGGAGCGGAAGCTTTTTTGGCAGCCCCAAACGTGATGGCTGACCCGAACACCTCACCAGCCAGCCTGCTAATGACTCCCTTACCTGCCATTGACATGGTTATAATGGGTCTATCAGCAAATTGTTCGTTCATTGTATGGGTTGCATCTAAAAGAGTCAACACATCAGCAGGATTTCTAGGCATAACGGCAATCTTCGGCAAGTCCCCGCCTAATTCCTGAGCTTTAATCAAACGGGTAATGATTTCTTCCTTTGCTGGCGTTTTATCAAAATCATGATTTGAAATGATTACATAAACGTTGTTGCTATGCGCTGTTGAAATAAGTGATTTTATTTCTATCTCATTATTGAACAGCTCAATGTCAACTACATCAATTAAACCTGTTTCAACAATTGACCTATTCAGTTCAAAATAATAGGAAGCAGTAACTTCTTTCTCTCCCCCCTCCTTGGCACTACGGAAGGTAAATATTAGCGGTACATCTGAAAGAATGGCACGAATTTCGCTAAGTGCCTCTTCCACTTCGTTAATCTCTTCAACATGTTCAAAAAAATCAACGCGCCACTCGACGAGATCAAGATCGATCGTCTTTAAAAAGGCTGCTTCTTCTTTTAATTGCGTTAATGTTTCCCCCACCATCGGAACACAAATTTTTGGAACTCCTTCGCCAATGGTTACCCCTTTAACACTTATCGTCTTTTTCATATCCCCACTCCATACGAATTTATTTCGTTTCGTGCAATTCCCATGATACCTTCAATGTCTGAACTATGCTGTCTGCGACCTCTTCCGCACTTTGGATTCCAACTTCTATCTTTGAATGATAACTAGAGTAAATTTCTTTTCTCTTATAAAATAAATCTTCAATATCAGACAGGGACTTCCCCTGAAGGACCGGCCTGCTTTCACTAATGAGTTCTAGCCTGCTCTTCCAATCCCCCCAGGATATGTCCAAGTAAATAACCGTACAGGTAGACATACATACATTTTTAATTTCTTCCTGAAGAAAAGCCCCGCCGCCAACCGAAATAATCTTAAGTTTATGCTGGCATAAGTTCATGATAAACTCTTTTTCTCTTTCTCTGAAGACCTTTTCACCCAACTCTGCAAATATTTGCGACACAGGCATCTGGTATTCTTTTTCTATTTCTTCGTCAATATCTAAAAAATCTCGAAAAAGTTTTTTAGCAACTAGCTTTCCAACGGTTGTCTTTCCGACCCCCATAAACCCGATTAACACGATATTCTGCTCTCTTAATGAAGTATTCAAATGAAATCAATCCCCCTGCGGCCGCGATATAATCTTGTTTTACATTATAATCCTTCAACCTAATAAAACCAATTTATTTTATCCTCTAAGCCTATGTTTAAGATAACCGTATTATTGGGACCATAAGCTTACTTAACTTAATCATTTACACTTAGGATGGGTCTCATGGGAATTCCCTTTATAAAAGTCCTCTATTATCTTAATAAGCTAAGAAATAGAATTTTTGTTCCATTTGTCCTTTTGTATATACTCATCACTGCCTATATCGCTTTATATATTGAACCTGAAACCTTTGAATCCTATCTTAATGCTATATACTGGGTTCTTACAACACTAGCTACTGTTGGTTTTGGTGACTACTCACCCGCTACCACGGAAGGAAAAGTATTTACCATTCTGCTTTACATAACTGGGATTGGGTTAGTCAGTGTTTTTATTAGTAAGGTGATTACATCTGTCTATCTGATCGATAAACTCAAAGCTGGAGGAAAAATGAAGTACACCGGGAAAAATCATATTATCTTAATCGGTTGGAGCATTAAATCAAAATTGGCGATAAAAGAAATTCTAAAATCCGATAAAAAAGTTGATATTGTTGTCATTGATGATCTTGAAAAGGCACCCCTTCTGGAGGACCGTCTTTTCTATGTTCAAGGGGATCCTGCTGATGAAGAGACACTATTAAATGCAAATTTGCCAAAAGCTAAAGGGGTCATTATTTTTGCCGACCAAACCACGCAAGAGAACTTTGCTACTAGAGATCCGCTTCTTGTAGATGGAAAGACCTTGCTGGTGGCTACTGCTATTACATCTATTGAAGAACGATTAAAAATCCCCATTCATGTTACAGCTGAAGTCATGTTTGAAAAGCATATCCGCTTGTTCGAACATGTGAATGTTGATGAATTCATTCCGACTCAGGAAATGATTTCACATGCTGCTGTCCGCTCGCTTTTCTCCCACGGGGTCACTCATATGTATTCCGAACTTATGAGTACTCAGTATGAGGAGACGATGTATGAGATTCCAAAAAGGGAAGAATGGAAGACCTATCGTGATGCCTTTATGGATTTACTTAATAAAGGAGCTACTTTGGTCGCTGACCGAGGGAATTTGCATATAAACCAGCAACTAGATGAACCGATTCCTAAGGATGCTCAGCTGTTTGTGATCTGTGATAAAAAGACCATTTCCGAATTAAAACTCAACGGACCGAAACGCGTATATAAGAAAAACAAGTAGAGTGTGGACCGTTTTATCTGGTACACACTCTATTTTATTTCTTTTTAATACCCAAGCTCTCCCAGTTGACTTTTTTATTAAATCCTATTTATGATAGAAGGTATGGTAAAAAAAGTTAACATTTTTTTAAGAGATACATGATGAAAGAAGGATGCAAGTACATGACTGGAGATCAACGAAGAAAAATTATTATATTAATGATTAATATGTTTATAGCCATTGGAAGTTTCGGTATCATCATTCCCATACTCCCAGCTTACTTACAATCCATCAACCAAGGTGGTACGGCAGCTGGATTGTTCATTGCCATCTTTGCAGGAGCTCAGTTCCTCTTCTCCCCGATTGCAGGTAAATGGACAGATCAGTACGGCCGCAGGAAAATGATCATTTATGGGTTGTCTGGGCTAACTCTATCCATGTTTATCTTTTATGCATCTGATTCACTTTTGGTACTGTATACCTCACGTGTTGTCGGCGGCATTGGATGTGCCCTTTTAATACCAGCTATTTTCGCTTATGTAGCTGACATCACAACCTTTGACCAACGGGCTAAAGGAAACAGCTTAGTTTCTGCAGCGATGTCACTAGGTATTGTGGTAGGTCCAGGCATTGGCGGTTTTTTAGCTGACTTTGGCCTGAAGTTTCCAATCCTAATTTCAGCACTTGTGTCACTAGTTGCTGTTATATTTTCAATTATCCTGCTTAAAGAAAGTGACATCAATCAAGCAGGTAGAGCTGCAGCAATGGCAGAGGACGAACCAATGGCTCGAAAAATCGCCCGCTCCGTAAAAATGCCTTATTTTGTACCACTAATTATCACTTTAGTCATGAGCTTTGGGTTAATTGCTTATGAATCAGTCATCGGATTATACCTTGACAATCAATTCGACTCAACAGCTAAAGATATTGCCATCATGGTGACAGCAACTGGAGTTGTCAGTGTTATCGTTCAGCTCTTCGTAGTTGATAAGATTGTTAACCGGTTTGGTGAGGTACCGGTCCTTAATGTATTTATCGGGGTTGCTGCAGCAGGGTTTTTCCTTTCTCTTTTTGCAACCAATTATTCGTTTTTCTTTGTCATTTCATTGATCATTTTCCTATCTACCTCTATTTTAAGACCGGTGTTGAATACATTGATATCTAAAATGGCTGGAAATGAACAGGGATTTGCAATGGGAATGAACAATGCATATATGAGTATTGGCAACGTAGCGGGACCAACACTTGCCGGTTTACTATATGATGTAAAAATTACCTACCCATTTATTTTAGGACTCGTGCTTTTAGTCATCACCTTGTTTATTACACTAACATGGCAAAAACGTTCCTTGAAAGCAAAGGCTTTAGCCAGATAAAGAAAGACTGCTGCACACATCTGCAGCAGTCTTTTTATTCATTTTTCGAACGTTTATACGTATACATCTTCCATTGGTAGTGAATAAAACAGCCAATACAAAATCCTAGTATCGCCACAAAGGCTGCCGTAGCAACTAGGACCGTAAACACATAGCCTAAGGTAGTCCAGCCAATTATAAAACTAACAAATGCCGCCCCTAAGCAAAGGATAGCAATTTTTTGATTAAACTGCTGCTGTTCCCAATCTTCTGGTACATACTCCTCTGACCTTTTCTTTAAGAATTTCTTTGCTATATTCATAACTGGGTTATATTGAAAAACAATGCCAGAAATCCCTGATAATAATGGGATCAATAGAAACCATGCTTGACCGAATATCCACGTTAAAACAACACTTATCACAATGACCCATTGGTTTGTCTTTACTAATGGACGTGGAATCGAACGTACCATATTTGACATAAAACCTCACCTTTCTCATCGGATTTATTGGTTTATACTCATTTTAACTTGTTCTCTGCTTTTTGTATAGTTAATCAAAAAAATTGGGCATCCCGGGTTATAATTGTAGAAGGAGAAAGATCGAAAGATGTCGAAGTTTAACAAGGTTATGTTTGTAATTCTTATCCTCTGAATTATAGGAAAGTTAAGGAGCTGACTTCAGATGAAAATCAAAAGAATCTTAAATAACAATGCTGTTGTTGTCTCCGATCAAAATGAGGAGAAGATTGCGATCGGAGCAGGCATTGCCTTTCAAAAAAAGAAAAATGATATTGTTAACCCTCAAAAAATTGAAAAGCTTTTTGTTATGAAAGAAAATGAGAAGTTCCAGCAGTTACTGAAAAACATCCCCGCAGAGCATCTTTCAATCTCTGAAGATATTATCACCCATGCAGAAGAATACCTTGGACTTAAGTTGCATGAGCATATCCATATTGGACTTACCGATCACCTATCCTTTGCAATTGAAAGAACAAACGAAGGAATACATCTAAAAAACAAACTGTTCAACGAAATTAAAATCCTATATAAAAAAGAATTTGATATTGGCATGTGGGCAATAGGCTATATGGAAGAAAAATTAGCTGTCAGATTGCCAGTTGACGAAGCAGCTTATATCGCTCTTCATATCCACACAGCCAAACCACAAAATGGTGATATGAAACAGACACTTAGGCAAACCGCTATCATTGGAGAAATGATCCAAACGATAAAAGATTGCTTACACATTCAGATAGAAGAGGATGACCTCTCCTACCAAAGGTTAATTACACATCTCCGTTATACGATGTCCAGAATAAGTAGCGGCGGGGTTCCCATTATGGACGACGAGATGTTGAATATGTTAAAAACCAAGTTTTCCAATTCATACAATTGTGTAAAGAAGATTGCCCTAGATCTTAAACGAAACCATGGAATCCAGCTTCCAGAACATGAACTTGGATACATAATACTACACGTCGAAAGATTAAGAAGCCGATAAAAAAGCGGAAGCGCCTTGACCAGGGGCGACCGGCATAAGATGCACGCGGAATAAGGCGCTTTTTGCCTTCTTCCGTGGGTGGCTTATGACCCGAGCCCCTAGGCGCTGGAGCTGGACAAAGAAAAGCGGAAGCGCCTTGACCAGGGGCGACCGGCATAAGACGCACGCGGCAAGAAGGCGCTTTTTGCCTTCTTCCGTGGGTGGCTTATGACCCGAGCCCCTAGGCGCTGGAGCTGGACAAAGAAAAGCGGAAGCGCCTTGACCAGGGGCGACCGGCATAAGACGCACGCGGCAAGAAGGCGCTTTTTGCCTTCTTCCGTGGGTGGCTTATGACCCGAGCCCCTAGGCGCTGGAGCTGGACAAAAGAAGAATGCCTGGACCAATGGTCCAGGCATTCTTCACTTAATCAATTATTTATTCTTACGAATTTTCTCAATCTCATCTGCTACAAACTGTACATTGGTACCAACGATTACTTGGATGCTGTTTTTCCCAACAACGTTGATTCCCGGTACGCCTGTAGCTTTAATTTTCTTTTGATCAACTGCTTTCATATCCTTCACTTCTAAGCGTAAACGAGTGACGCAATTGTCAACAGACGTAACGTTAGCATCTCCGCCTAAGCCTTCATAAATCTTAGCAGCCATTACAGCAAATTTATTTCCTGCTACTACACCTTCTTCTGTGTCTTCATCAATATCTTCTTCACGACCAGGAGTCATTAAGTTGAATTTTGTAATAATAAAACGGAATAAGAAGTAGTAAATGACCGCAAACACGAGACCTTGAACTAAAAGCATATAAGGCTGATTCGCAATTGGAATTTTTAAGCTTAAGACAAAGTCAACGAATCCAGCACTAAATCCAAATCCTGCTGTCCAATTGAATAATGCTGCAATGGTTAAGGAAATACCTGTTAAAACAGCATGTGTAAAATATAATACTGGAGCCACAAACATAAAGGCAAACTCAAGTGGTTCTGTAACCCCTGTAAAGAAGGAAGCTACACCAGCCGCCATCATTAGAGCAGCTACTTGCTTTTTCTTAGAAGTTTTTGCTGTATGATACATTGCTAATGCTGCTGCTGGTAATCCAAACATCATTACAGGGAAGAAACCAGCTTGATACATACCTGTTACGCCCTTTTCACCTGTGCTTGACCAAAAATTACCGATATCGTTAATACCTGCAACGTCAAACCAAAACACAGAGTTTAAAGCATGGTGTAAGCCAACAGGAATTAATAATCTGTTGAAGAAACCATATAGTCCAGCACCTGCTGCACCTAATTCAGCGATTGATGTACCGAAAGAAACGAGTCCTGTATAAATAACCGGCCATACAAAGAATAGTACAAGTGACACGGCTAACATCGCAACAGATGTCATGATTGGAACGAGACGCTTACCACTAAAGAACGATAAGGCATCTGGTAGCTTTACATGACTAAAGCGATTGTACATCAAAGCTGCGATAATACCTGATAGGATTCCGACAAACTGATTTCCGATTTTCCCAAAGGCAGCATTTACTTCTGCTGCATCCACACCTTGAAGCATGGCTACTGAACCTGTTGAGAGCACGGTTGTTACTACCAGGAAGGCAACTAAACCACTTAGTGCTGCTGAGCCATCTTTTTCCTTTGCCATTCCCAATGCTACACCTACAGCAAAAAGGATTGCCATATTGTCGATGATTGATCCACCTGCTTTGATTAAGAAGGCAGCAACGGGACTCCCAGCTCCCCAGCCCGAGGGGTCAATCCAGTACCCAATCCCCATTAAAATCGCAGCCGCTGGCAAAACCGCAACTGGCAGCATTAATGACCGACCAAGTCTTTGTAGATATTTCATCATTTTTAGTTCCCCCTATAAATTTATTCTCTTTCTTTGCATTCCCCTGAAATACGAGTCTCCAGCTTCCATAACCCATCGCAGTATTCAAGAATCAAGACGTCCGATTGAATTTGGCTTTAAGTTTTAATAATAAGAAATATTAGTTCTGAATGATGTGATTCTTGTTCAAATAAAGGGAGTATGTTCTACTGGGAAGATAAAACGACAATTCTTATCACAAATTACAAGGTTTTCAGTTAGTTTGGTTATCACCTCCTTAAATTCATTTAAAATATAGTTGATTGCGCTTTCACTTTCTTCAAGCTGTAATAATAACAGTTTTCCCTTGAATGCAATCTTTTTCCTTCGTGATGGTAACTTGCTTTTTATTATTTTGATTATTCGTAATGACAATTGGTGTTACAGCACTCTTTGCCCGCGTACGAATATATTCCCAATCAACCCCCATTAAAACCTGCCCAGCAGTAACCCGATCTCCCTCACTTACAGCTAGTGAAAAGCCCTCCCCATTTAAGGCTACCGTCTCTAGTCCAACATGAATTAGAATTTCTGTACCGTCCTTAGCCCGAATCCCTATTGCGTGTTTCGTTGCTGCAACTAGAATGACCGTGCCGTCAACTGGAGCATGAATGTTTCCTTTCGATGGAACTACAGCAACTCCTTCTCCCATCATTCTCTGGCTAAACACAGGATCTGGAACCTCGTCAAGTGCAACAATTTGCCCATCAACTGGTGCTAGAATCTCTACTTTTGCTTTTTTAAAAATATTAAATACCATTTTGTTTCTCCTTTACTAAACGTAATCATGAATGGACCCGACCATGCATTTATCCCGCATTAACGGGCAGTAATACCCCACTTCAAGACTTAGGGGAATCGAGGAAGAATAAGTGGGGATGAAGAAAACTCCCACTGGTAGAAGTTTCATTTATACTATTTTACTAACTCGTACCACTACTTATTACCTGCAACCCCTGCCTAGAAAAAATAAAAAAGGCATGGGGGTACAATAAAGGGCAAAATTGCCCTTTACTTTACCACCATGCCTGATCGTATCAGTAACATGTGATCAATATGATTCTATCAAAATTATCATAACATTTATTTAATAGTATGCCAAGAGTAATTTTCATATGCACATTTCTGACTTATGAAACGTAACCAGCCTCACTCTTAAGGCATGATTCTTTCCTAACTCCGGATGAACCTGTTTGATTACCGAAGGTCCTGCAAGGAAAAACCCGCGGAGAACAAAGCTAGCTCAGCGGGTTACCCATTTTAATTATGTAAAATAAAGGCCATCATCGATTTATCTTCTTTAAAATTCCAGTCAATAAAGATATCCCTTACAGGTTTATTAAAGATTTCCTCAAACCTGCCCTCACGATGAAAATACGTTTTTTCTAACTCATCCTTCGTAAATTTCAGTTCCTGTTGAAAACCTCTGGAAATAAGCGCTTTTTCAATCGGTACTAAGATCCCCTCCCTTTCAATCAAGAAGATGGAGGGAGAAATAGGATATGTATGTATTCTATCTGGAACCTTTTCAACCAAATGGCTTATTCTTTCAACCCTAGACCCTAATCTTGGGAGGTCAACTTCAGAATTTACAGGTGGTGCAACTTCTCTTTCAAGCACAAACATTAAGATTCCTGAGTTATTAGGAAAGTTCCAATCATGATAGTACTCTTCAACATCAGTCTCTAAAGTTATTTGTATAACCCCTTTAATTTCATCTAGAAGGTGGTTGATGATCACAGTCCTTGCATGATCAACATACTTGTTCTGTCCTTGCTGCAGGAGGACATCTTCCATAGGGGTTAAAAACCCTCGTATATAGGTAACAATATAATTCCTGCATATGGTGGTATGACAGGACTGTGGTCCTCTACCAAACTTTTTCCGTAATAATTTACTAATGTAGCTGCTGAGATACTCTTCCTTGTTTTGATCCACCATCCGCATCGAACTCCTTGCTTACCACTATATTGGTTTCCTCTTCATACTTAGTACCGTTAGTATATACGAAAACCATTCTTTTAATAGTCCAAAAAAAGAAGTCATGCTACTTTATTTTACTTTTCCATTATATATACTTTATTAAAATTAAAAATAAGATAATTTCGATCATTCTCATAATCTAATATCAAAAATATGTCGTCTATTGCACGATTAAATAGCTTTTCAAAGAGATTCTTCTGCTTCAAATAACCGCTTTTTATTTCCTTCGACTGCTGGAGTAATAAATCAAAACATCCTTTTTTATACAAAATATAATCAACCTCCAACAAAACCCCTTTAGATTCAACAACGCAATAATTTTGTGTATATTTAACAATCCTTGATGAACTAGGGATTTTATGAAGCCTTGAACTAACATCAACTAACAACCTTACAATCTCTGTCTCAAAGAACGCATCTATCTTTGATTGGTCCTTAGAGTGATCACACTCTATTAGAAGAAACCCATTATTTGTATCATAATTCCAATCATAATAAAAGTTCTTATATTCCGTGCCTAGTACCTTTGAAGCTTCCTTCACAAACTCTTCTACAATTGTATTAAATACGCTCATACGGAACCTAGTTGCCAAAAGAATATCTCCATTTTTAAGTAAAACTTCCTCTGCAGGCGTGATAAAGTTTCGCATAAGCACATATAATCGATTGCCTCTTTTGGTTACATTACAGGTTTCCGGCCCTTTTCCAAACCCGCGTTTTAACATCTTACTAAAATTACTGCTGAGATACAGCAAATCTTCTTGAGTTGTTTTTATCACTGCATCATCCCCCTTCGGTCAAAAAAATTGAAAAAGGCCTAACTTCTAAAAAAGAAGTTAGGCCACGGTTAGACGACTATTTTTATAGTTTCTCCCATTTACCATACAATTGAATTATTACTATTTTATATGTAGAGACGCTTAAAACTAATGACTGCAAGACATTAGACTAAAATAGTCTATCACCTTTTTCAGTTTACTTCAATCATTTTAACAAAATTCTTCAATGGCTCAGGCAGAACCCGCCACTTGATATCTACTCAAATCAAGCTCTAAATTAAGACCTAATGCAAGCTTGGCGAGCTCCGCACCAAGGTAAGGCCCGCTTGTTAAGCCAGATGCACCTAACCCGTTGGCTACTAAGATTCCTTCAAATTCAGGAAGGGCACCTATTACAGGGAGAAAGCCAGGCGTGTATGGCCGGAACCCCACCCTCGTTTCCAGAAGGGTGCCATTCGTTAATCCTGGAGCGACTGCTAGGGCTTTACTTAATATTTCATACTGACCTCCTACAGTCACACGAGCATCAAATTCTGCCTCATCTTCATGAGTAGCTCCAATCACAATACGACCAGCTTCAAAAGAAAGGATATATTGTGAAGTTGGCGGCATTACCACCGGCCAAGAGCTAGTATCCATACCCGGCAATTCAAGGTGAATAATTTGTGCCTTCTGCTGTGTTACTCTAAATGAAACACCTAGCGGCTCGATGATTTCTCTAGACCATGCACCGGCAGTAACAATGACCAAATCTGCTAGGATTGATTTTTCCTTAAGTTTGATCCCTGAAACCTTATTGTTATTAAATAGCAAAGAGGCATTGCCGTGCAGCAGAGAAACTCCATTTCTTATAGCCGCGTTCACCAAGGCTTTTCTTAATGCTCTACCATTTACTCTAGCTCCACCGCCTATAAAAACCGATCCAAACTCCTCTGATAAAGGTGGAAAAAGCTCTTTCGTTTCCACAGGAGTTAACACTCGAATTTCCCCGATTTCAGGTGCATCTTCACGCCGCTTCAATGCCCGTTCAGCCATTTGTTCAAGTTTTTTCACATCAGTATGTAAACTAATCGCTCCTACACGTTTGTAACCCGTTTCTGCTTCTCCATCTGCCTCCAATTGGGCAATTAGTTCTGGATAATAACGTGCACCCCCTTTTACAAGTTCATACCAGTCCTTATTCCGCCTCTGTGAAATCCATGGGCAAACAATCCCCGCTGCAGCGTCCGTTGCTTGTCCAATATCCTGGCGGTCAACTAAGATCACCTCAACATCCTGCTTACAAAGGTGGTAGGCAGTAGAAGCACCGAGAATTCCTGCGCCAATCACAATTATTTTTTTCATAAAACACCTTTTCCTGCTTTTTTATGTACTTTACCACTTTTTTGATAAAAATAGAAATAACCCATTCTGCTGGAATGGGTTCTAGTTGAATAAGATTAAAACATGCTCAATTTGTACTTCTTTGATAAAAGTTCCAACAGTCTTATGCCTGCAATACTATTTCCTCTTTCGTCTAAGGAAGGGCCAAAAATCCCAATCCCAAATCTGCCTGGAACAGCCCCCATTATACCGCCCGATACACCACTCTTGGCGGGAATGCCGATTTTAATCGCGAATTCCCCTGACGCATTATACATCCCACAAGTCACCATAAAGGTTTTGCAAATACGGGCAATATCAACAGGCATAATTTGTTTTCCACTTAAAGGGTCGACCCCATCAAGAGCAAACACGAGACCGATCCTTGCTAGGTCCAAACAATTCATTTCGATCGCACATTGTTTTGTATAAAGATCTAGTAATTGTTCAACGTCCTCCTGGATGATACCGTGCTGTTTCAAAAAATAACACAACGCCCGATTTAAATGAGCGGTTTCAATCTCTGATTCTGCTACTTCCTGACAATAGTCAATGGTAGAATCACCTGCCAATTCTTGTACAAAAGAC
The DNA here is from genome assembly GCF_001940785.1 of Bacillus sp. MRMR6. Taxonomy (GTDB): domain Bacteria; phylum Bacillota; class Bacilli; order Bacillales; family Cytobacillaceae; genus Neobacillus. The sequence continues at coordinate 181,341 of NZ_MSLS01000004.1, read as the reverse complement.
AACAGGCGTTGAAATCTTTCTTCCACAGAATTTCCTTTTATCATATGAGTTACGACCAAAGCACCTGCGTTAATCATCGGATTCAAGGGTTTAGCTGGCATCGACTCTAATTTTGCTATTGAATTAAACGGGTCACCGGTAGGCTCCATTCCCACACGTTCAAATACGTAGCTTGGGCCTCTATCCATCAAGACAAACGCTAAGCTAATCACTTTTGAAATACTTTGAAGCGAGAATTCCTTTGAAATCTCCCCGGCTGAAACACACTTTCCGTCAGGATATTGTATGGCTATTGATAAATCATCTGGATTTGCTCTTCCTAGTGCAGGAATATAATCTGCAACCTTTCCGTGTTGAGTACAGGCCATCGTTTCTTTAACAAACGCTTCTAATTCTTCACTTGATTGACATAGCATTTTTATCATCCATTTTCTCTGAGGAATATCACCTTACTTATATTACCCTTGTAGAATTGAAATGATAAAAAGACGTATCTGTTGATTTGCACTCCAGGCGCTATGCTTTCCGCGGGCTCGCCCGTGAGCCTATTACAGCTTCGCACCTGCGGGGTCTCACTCAGCTCGTACATCCCGCAGGACAAGGAAGGCTACGGTAGCGAAACATCGCACGAAGAAAATGTGATTTTCATTTTCGAGGAGTCAAGCGCCTTTCGCTCCAATCAACAGGTTCTTAAATCAACAATAACCATTAACACAGCCTTATAAAAAGAAGATTAGCAGCTGTGAAGCAATGGCTACGAATATTAGGGCGAAGGGGTAGGCCGCTGCGTAGGCAATTGCTGGATCCTCTGTGTCAATCAATTGATTAGCCGCCCCAAGACCTGGAGTACTTGTCATTCCTCCACATAATGCCCCTAGTGAGTGAACAATGCTTAATCCGAATAATTTCCTAGCAATGAAGTATCCTGCTATGATTGGAAAAGTGGTAATGATTGCACCTCCAATAACTAGACGCAAGCCCTCCTGTTGGACCACATCAACTATTCCCGTACCTGCGGTTGTACCTGCCCCTGCAAGAAATAGAACGAGACCAATATCGCGTATAACCTGATTAGAAGGCTGATAGTAGCGGGCATGGATAGGTCCCAGCTTTCCGAAGTGCCCGATAATTAACGCTATGAGCAAAGGTCCGCCGGCAACCCCCAATGTTATCGTCCCTAATCCCGGCAGATGAATCGGAATCATCCCTGCAATAATACCCATTAGAAGGATCAAGCTTAAAGAAAGAAGATGGATATTCGTAACGGTCAACTTTTTTTTGCTAAAGAGCTTTTCGACCTTATTTAGACGATCCTCACTGCTGACAATCGTCAAAACATCTCCGCGCTCTAATCGCCACTTTGGTCCTTGATTAAACTCAAAGCCACCCCGTTCAATCCGAGTGACCGTTGCCCCATAACTGCTCCTCAATCCGATTTCCTTCAATGTTTTCCCAATCATTTCATCTGAATCCACAGCAACCTTGCGCAGCTTTACGTGATCTACATTTTCAAAATTTGTCGTAACCCTTCTACCGATGCTCTCACAAAGCTGGGCCAAATCCTCGTGAAGCCCGACCGCCACTAAACGGTCTCCGACCAAAATGACTGTATCATTTAAAGCAATAATATTCCTGTCTCCGCGAATTACTCGGCTGATTACTACCGATTCAAACTGAGTAAAGTGTAATTCCTTCAGTGTTTTTTTATTAATCGCTGGATTTGTCACTTCAATGGTTAACACTTCTGGAGATGCTTCATTGCGGACCGGGCCTGTCTTCTTCTTCAGGTCCTCCTCAAGATTTGTTTTTACCAATCGCGGCAATAGTTGGACGAACAAGACTACCGCGACTACCCCAAATGGATATGCGATTCCATAACCAACTGAGGCAATGGGGTCATTCGTTGCTTGAAGTGCAGCTGCTAATCCTGGGGTACTCGTAAGGGCACCTGTCATAATTCCAATACTGAGAGCAGGAGATAAATGAAACAGCTTTGAAACGATTATTGTGGTAATTGATGCCACTAGTACAATTAGTAACCCAATGATGCCAAATACGATACCGCTTGATTTCATCATTCTAAAAAAGCGCGGTCCTGCCTGTAGACCGACAGCTACTATAAATAAACCAAGACCAAATTGCTGGATAATAGAAGGAACCTGATAGCCAAAGTGTCCAAAAACCATCGCAGCTAGAAGCACACCTGATGTCCCCATACTAATTCCTTTAATTTTTATTTGCCCTAGTACCGATCCTACAAATAAAATAATAAATAACAGAGCGAGTGGTGTTTCAAGTAATTCTCTTACCGCTTCCATAGATATTTCCTCCATATACTCCATCCAAGCATTCTTTTAATGCTTATTTTCTCATAATCAATGAAACTAAAGTCATCAATATTTTACAGTTTTATGAAATTATCCTGACGTTCAAAAAGGAACAGTGACTGTCACTGTTCCCTTCTACCGAATATTAATGGTCGCGATTCATAATATAATTCAATAAATGCTTAAGAAATGTATGACTGCGTGGTAATTCCTGCAATGCTTCACTTGCTAGACAAAAATGTTCCCACATCGCTTTCTTCGCACCAATGGAACCTAAGATGGAAACAAAGGTAGTTTGATTATTTTCTGCATCTTTTCCGATTGTTTTTCCCAGTAAGTCTAGGTTTCCTTCTACATCGAGCAAATCGTCTTTAATTTGAAAAGCAATACCGGCATGGTAGGCAAATTTTTTCAAAGCACCCATTTCTAATTCACTTGCTTTTGCGAGAATGGCAGGCATGATCAGGGAAGCTTCAAAGGCCATGCCTGTCTTGTAAAAGCACATACTGTTCAATTGTTCGATTGTTGATCGTTTCCCCCTTGAACCCAAGTCCATCGCCTGTCCCTTACACATGTCGGCTGTCATCTGCGCCGAATAACGGATTAACTTAAGCACTATCTCCGAATCAAACTTGTTTAGAGAGGCCTGTTCTTCAATGGCCTTTTGAGTCAGAAATAGACCAGTTAATTCAGCCGTAGCACTGTTATACACTTTATGAAGGGTTGGACGTCCCCTTCGAATGGACGCATTATCCTGGGAAGGCAAGTCATCGAAAATTAACGAAGCTGTATGCATATATTCCAACGACCTTAGAAGCGGCACGATCGCTTCAGGCTCCAGCCCATATTCTGTTACACCCATAACCCACGTCATAATTGGCCGCAATCGCTTGCCGTCACCTTCTAAGCTGTAATTTGCAGCGTCAATAATCGGCTCATTCAGTAATGCTTCGGGTTTCGCTTTAGGGATAATTAACATAGTATTGATCTGATTCCGGACTGATTTAACCGTATCTAAAAACTCTTCCTGTTCCTTGCGTTCATTTTTTAAAAGGGTAATGATATGGTCACGAAGCAACTTATCAAAGAAATCAACATCATCTGCTTTCGCTACCATTTTTTGAATGAGACGATTAAACTCAGGCTCTCCGGAAGCAAATAGCTCGATAACCTCATTGTATTTTTCCGTTCCCATCCGTTCTTTGTAGCGCTTCAGCCCATTAATTGCCCGGTCTAGAATTACCTCACATGTCTTCCGGTCTGACTGAAATACGTTATGGATTAGATGGTTGATGACTGTCCAGTATAATTCAAATGGGTTTAGCAGGTCATCACGCTTTTCATGATATTTTAAATAATACGTATACGGTGTAACCGATCCTTCTTCCATGTCCTCAAACATATCTGCAAAATCATCCGCCAGTTGATTATAGATACCATATACGAATGTACGATTGTCAAAACCCGTGTCCTCGGGTGCACTTATTACAGAACGAACAATCAATCGGGAAGAAGAGGATTTTACAATGATGGGGATATATAGTTCTTCATTCGTATAGTTAGGATTGGATAAATCCTTGATTCGGTCCACTTCTTGAGAATGAAAGAATACATAAGCCTGTTCATAAAACAACTTCATGTTCTCCGGTCTTTGATGATTCTTAATATACTCAAAGGCTTCTCGTAATTCTGAATGGATAAATTGGATTAACTCCTTATTCCTGCCGGGCCATTCGCCCAATTCCGGCACTGTTCCTGTGGTTAGAGTGGTACGTATGAGATTTGTATATTGATTTTCCTCATCATCCGTTAAAATCTTCGCATCTAGGAGATCATCAATAAAGGGGTACGTTAACCCATAGGAATAACCTAATCTAATGGCTTCCCCCAGCTTCTGAGCCCGTTCCTCTTGTGGTGTCCCATCAGTCAGCTCTTCCACCTGATGCATAATGACACCGGCTATAAGCTTAATTAGTTTTCGCTTAGCATGCTCCGCATCCATCCCCTCTGGTATATGGGAAGAGACATGTTTTAATTTATTGATTACCCAGATAAAAGAGCTCTCAACAGCTTCCTTTTCGGCCCAGCGATACAGCCCCGCCATGCTGAATGTATCTGATGTGTCTTCTGGGTCTGCTGAGGTGGATTGAATTAGGTAGTTTTTTAAACTATCAACCACTCTCCGGATTCTTGCCTCTGTCTCAGTAGAATTCAGCGCTTTACCTAAATCGCGCATAAACAGATAGGAAATGCTTCGATCAAGATAATGATCCAGTTTTCCTGTTAGATTCAGCCAGCGGATATAATGATGATATCCCTTTGGGCCTTGCTTTTTCCTTTTACGCGCAAAAGGAAATAGTGAATGACGATGAATATGATTATGCTTCCACAATTGTATATCCTCTGTTAAAGCAGGGACGTAGGTCTTCTGCAAAACCTGCATATTAAGTTCTCTAAAATATTCAGCAGCCTTTTGTTCTGCCCGCCGGTAACATTCATCAACATTAATTTCTAATACATCGCTCATCCTGTCCATTCCCTCTGCCTTTTTATATTTAATTCTAACCGAGATTACTTAAAAGTGCCTCACATTTACTCTGAAGAAAATATAGCTTTAAGCTTGGACTTTAGTTTTTAATGAGGTTTCTTATATTGGCTATAAATGACCAGGTTGGCTTTGATAGTTGGTGATGTGGGCACTTAGACAGGTTCTAAGTGGACGAGTTGGCTACAATTTTTAGCGAAGTAGTTACCTATATGGGCACTATGTGACCTCTTTGTATCAAAGGTTAGCACAGTGGTCACTTATCCTTTTTATATGTAACATTTTTTGCATCGATGCGTAAAAAAAGAGTTTGGTTGAAAAAATATCAACCAAGCTCTTGAGATAAGTCATGCTTCCAAAAAACTACGTACCGCAAAAAGTCCGGTAAGGCCGAGTGGATGGTGCTGGCAGTTTCGTGTACTCTTCTTGCTCTGCTGAATGTGCATAAGGGTCAGCAAGCACGTCAAGAAGTCTTTTCATTACACTAAAATCCCCACAATTCTCTGCAGCTTCTAGCGCTTCTTCGACCCGGTGATTCCGGGGAATCACTGCAGGATTACTATTTCGCATCAGTTGATGAGAAGATTCCTCAGATTCCTGCTGCCTACTTAGCCTAGCTTTCCACATCTCATGCCATTCTTTAAATTCGGTGGTTCCAAATAGGTCCATCGTTTCAAGCTGATTAAACGTTAGGGCACGAAATGTATTGGTATAGTCAGCACCTTGGTTTTTCATCATCGTGAGGAGCTTCTCGATAAGCGATACATCCTGTTCCTCTTCGTTAAAAATACCAAGCTTTGCTCTCATTCCTTCTAGCCAGTTGGCTTTGAATAGTTCAGCAAAATCCGCGAGTTTGTCCTGAGCCAATGTGACAGCCTGCTCCTGGTCGTCAGCCAATAAAGGTAAAAGGGCTTCTGCCAAACGAGCCAGATTCCACACAGCAATATTCGGCTGATTGCCGAAAGCATATCGTCCTTCTCTATCGATAGAACTGAATACCGTTGCTGGATCGTACTGATCCATGAAGGCGCATGGACCATAATCAATTGTTTCCCCGCTAATCGTCATGTTATCCGTGTTCATTACACCGTGAATAAAACCAACCAGCTGCCATTTAGCTATTAACATAGCTTGACGTTTAATTACCTCTTCTAGCAAGGACAGGTATTGATTTTCAACGGCTTCAATGTCTGGGTAATGGCGTTTGATTGTATAGTCTGCTAACGCTTGAAGTTCCTCCGTCGGCCTCGCTCCTGCATATTGAAAAGTTCCCACCCTAATATGACTAGCCGCTACACGAGTCAGAATTGCACCCGGCAGTTCGGTTTCACGGATGATTGTCTCACCTGTTGTAACCACGGCTAAACTTCTGGTAGTAGGAATACCCAGTGCATGCATGGCTTCACTGATGATGTATTCACGCAGCATCGGTCCAAGCGCAGCACGCCCATCGCCTCCGCGGGAGTATGGTGTCCTTCCTGAACCCTTGAGCTGTATATCTAATCGTTCACCGGAAGGGGTAATTTGCTCACCAAGCAGTATAGCCCTACCGTCCCCTAGCATATTTAGATGACCAAACTGATGTCCTGCATAAGCTTGTGCAAGAGGAGAAGCATCCTCAGGAATCTCGTTACCAGCGAATACAGCAACAGCTTCTTCACTTTGCAGTGCTTCAACATTCAAACCCAAAGCAGCTGCCAAAGAACGATTAAGAATAACCAACTCCGTCGAACTTACAGGAGTTGGGTTATGCTTAGTAAAAAACACTCCCGGTAAACGTTCATAACTATTATCAAAATTCCATCCTGCTTGATTACCGCTTGTCATCATATCCCCCTTTTCTTTGAAGCAAAGGGACGGTTCTACTGCTTCTTCAACAGAACCGCCCTAATAAAGAATCCTAAGCTTATTTTACATATAAAGTTAAAATATATGTCTAATTTTGTTCTTAGAAAGCAATGGGACGGTTCTCCTGCTTCCTTAAGGAAGCAGGAGAACCGTCCCTGCGCACTTATACCGTCATCTTCCAGCTTGAGGCCGCTAACCACTTTTCTTTTTCTTTGTAATCTGGCATGATTTTTCCGACTAGGCGCCAGAAAGAGCGGTCATGATTAAGATGGACCATGTGGCACATTTCGTGGACGACTACGTACTTGATTACCTCTAAAGGAGCCATCGCCAACTTCCAATTGAAGGTTAACTGTTGTCTTGAATCGCAGGTGCCCCATGTTGTTTTGCTATCTGATATGCGAATAGATCGTGGTTTTGTATTGAAGCTGCTTTGATAGTTAGAGATACTCTTCTCTACAAGGGCTTTACATTGCTTATAATAGAATCGTTTAAGTGCCTGCTTTATCCTTTCATCCTCAAGCTGTTTCACCTGGATATGTAATTCATCACCCTTAAACTCAACAGTATCCTTCTCGATCTGTTCGTCTTGGAAAAATTGAATAGGATAATCTCTACCTAAGTAAAGAAATCTTTCCCCATGCTCATAAGCCTTCCTCTGCGGCCCATTCAGCCTGTCGGTCATTTCTTTTACTTTTGCCTGAATCAGGTTCCAATTAGTCTCTAATATTTGAATGACTTGGCTATCGGAAGTTCCTTTCGGAGCCTGTACCTCCACATTTCCATAGCTATCAACCGTGATTCCAAAAGAAGTCCGGTTTTTGTATTTTATTTCATAGCGAATAGTCTCATCTAAGTAGGTATGTAACATCGTTTCTCCTGTATTGGCCTTCTCGGGACAATGTCCGCTCATATTGGTGTTAGTTTGTCTTGCAATTGAACTTCCCGAACCTCATCTAATCCGAGTCATCCTCTATATTTAATAGCAAGTCCCTTTAAAAAGTTTCGGGCGTATTTGTCGCCGCATTCTTTGTAGTTTTTATGACCTTCTTTTCGAAGTAAGGCTCCAAGTTCGCCTTTTGTTACGGTGATGCCTGCTTTTTCAAATAGATCGAGCATGTCCTCTGTTGTTAGTGCTAGAGCAATTTTTACTTTCTTTAGCAAAAGATTATTAACATTTACGCTTTTCTTTAATGGTGGTTCTGGAGCAGCTGGTTGGCCAGGTTTGGGCTCTTGTTTTCCTCTTTTATAAATAATCAAACCATTTAAAAAGGAATCAAACATACCGTTATTCACCCGGATTTGCCCGTTACCGTCACCGTCATCCTCAGCATCATATTCCTCTTCATCTGATTTGGTGAGAATCTGGATAACTTCTGGTACGGTTACCTCCACACCGCCAAGTTTAAAAATCTCTGCCATTTCTTTATTTTTAATTTCAAGCGCATATCGCAAACGAATTAATATATCGTTATTTTCCATCAGTCGACCTCCTACTTTTAAAAACGGGTGCCTGTCACCAAAAGTAACAGGCACCCACCCTCTATATATTAGTACATTTATCACAACAACTTCAACTTATCCACGGCATATCGCTTCCAGGTTAGGATGCATTTTCAAACTGACTGTTGTAAAGTTCCGCATAGAAACCATTTTTTCCAAGTAATTCTTGGTGATTTCCGCTTTCGATAATGTCTCCATCCTTCATGACAAGTATTAAGTCAGCATTTTTGATGGTCGAGAGCCTATGGGCGATCACAAAGGAGGTCTTGCCCACGGTAAGCTGGTCCATCGCCTCTTGAATCAATACTTCTGTACGGGTATCAACAGAACTTGTCGCCTCATCCAAAATTAGCAGTGGAGCATTTACAACCATAGCACGAGCAATGGTGATCAGCTGTTTCTGTCCGGCAGAAAGATTAGCCTTATCGTCGAGCACCGTGTCGTATCCCTTTGGCAGGGTTTTAATAAAATGATGAAGTCCTACCGCTTTGCAGGCTGCTTCAACCTCCTCGTCGGTTACTCCCTTTCTAGCATAAGCAATATTTTCACGGATAGTACCTTCAAACAGCCACGTGTCTTGCAGAACCATACAGAAAAGGTCGTGAATATTTCCGCGAGTAAGCCTGTTGATTGGAACACCGTCAATTAATATTTCCCCTCCGTTTACTTCATAAAAACGCATGAGCAGGTTAATGAGAGTTGTTTTCCCTGCACCGGTAGGTCCAACAATTGCAACCTTCTGTCCAGCTTTTACCGTTACCGAAAAATTATTGATGACCATTTTATTTTCACTATAGCCAAAGCGAACATTCCTAAATTCAACATATCCACTTGCCTTCTCGAGGCATGTGGTCTTTTCACTCTCATTTGCAAGTTCTTCTTCAGCAAGAAATTCAAATACACGTTCACTTGCAGCAGCTGTTGACTGTAAGCTCGTTGCTGCCTGGGCAAGCTGCGCAAGAGGCTGGGTGAACAGCCGAATATAAATCATAAACGCCACAATGACACCAAAGGTGATTGTGCCATTCACGGCAAGCACCGCTCCCACAATACTGACAACCACATAGCCAAAATTGCCCACAAACATCATTAACGGCATCATAAGTCCTGAGAGAAATTGTGATTTCCAAGAGCTGTTATATAATCTCGTGTTAATTTCGTGGAAGGTTTCCTTTGCTTTCTTTTCACCATTAAAAACCTTAACAATATGGTGTCCAGAATAAATTTCTTCAATATGCCCATTCAGCTTCCCAAGCTCTTTTTGCTGCTCTGCAAAATAGATCTGAGATTTGGAGATGATGAAAGTCATAAAAGCAAAGCCTATAATTGTTGAAAGAATAGCAGATATGGCCATAATCCAATTGGTGTAGAACATCATGATGAGTGAACCAACGAATATGGTAATAGCTGTAACAAGCGTTCCTAGGCTTTGATTCATTGTCTGACCAATTAAATCAATATCATTCGTAACCCGGCTTAGTACATCCCCGGTACTAGTAGAATCAAAGTATTTTAAAGGCAGGCGGTTGATTTTTGTTGAAATATCCGTTCGTAATTTCTTTGAAACCCGCTGCGTGACCGTTGCCATAATAAAGCCTTGAATATAATTAAAAATAAAGCCTAAGCCATAAAGGAAGGCCAGTATGGCTCCAATCCACACTACAGCATCTAGGTCAATCTCTGCCATTAATCCTTCTGTAATTAAATCTGTAATTCGGCTTAGCATCTCGGGGCCAATGATATTGAAAATTGCTCCTGCCATGGCAAGGACCAAGGCAATAATCATGAATGGTATATAAACTTTACAATAAGATAAAAGCTGCTTAATCGTTTTGTTGAAATCTTTTGCCTTTGCACCTGGTCCTGCCATAGGGCCGCCTGGTGTGGGAGGCCCCCCTGGCGATCCAACTTTTCCATGAGGAGGGTTCATCTGATTGTGTTCACGTTTTGCCAAATCGTTTTTAGCCAATTTCAAGCTCCTCCTTTGATAACTGAGAATAAGCAATTTCCTGATAAACACTGCAATTCACCAATAGCTCATTATGAGTGCCGATACCAACCACTTCACCATCGTTCAGTACAATGATCCGGTCCGCGTCCTTAATCGTACCAATCCGCTGTGCAACAATTAAGGTGGTTGCATCCTTAATTTCCTTTTTGAGCAATGAACGCAGGACTCTATCTGTCTTATAATCTAGTGCCGAAAATGAATCGTCGAATAGGTAAATTTCAGGCTGCCTGTGGATGGCACGGGCGATAGATAATCGCTGTTTTTGTCCACCAGACAGGTTCGTACCGCCTTGTGAAATCTTCGCCTCATACTCTCCTTCCATTTTTTCAACAAACTCCTTACCTTGAGCAATCTCTACTGCTTTCATGATGCCAGACTTATCTAAAGAGTCATTTGCAATTTCTCCATAGGCAACATTAGAAGAAACGGTACCGCTAAACAAGACCGCTTTCTGTGCCACATAACCAAGCTTATTTCGTAACGCATCCTGGGAATAATTTTTGACATTCATTCCGTCTATTAAAATTTCACCTTCCGTGGCATCATAGAATCGCGGGATCAGGTTAATCAATGTGCTTTTCCCACTCCCCGTTGATCCGATAAAGGCTACTGTTTCTCCTTGGTGTGCAGTGAAACTTATGTTTCGTAGAATATAGTCAGTTGCATCCGGATATTTAAAACTAACATTCCGAAATTCTACTGCTCCAGAAAAGCCTTTCTTCCCTTCTCTTGCATTTCCATCCAGTATTTTTGCTTCGGTATTTAATACCTCATTAATCCTCTTTGCGGAAACAGAAGCACGAGGAACCATAATAAACACCATGGATAGCATCATAAAGGCCATAATCACCTGCATGGCATATGAAGAGAATACAACCATGTCGCTAAACAATGGCAATCTTGCCGGAAGCGAAGCATTGCTAATGAGAAATGCACCAATCCAATAGATAGCGAGAGTCATCCCTGACATAATCAGACCCATCGTCGGCATCATAATCGCCATCGTTCGGTTAGTAAATAGATTTGTCTGTGTCAGTTCGCTGTTTGCCTTTTCAAACTTTTCTTCCTGGTATCCTTCTGCATTATAAGCATGGACCACACGTATACCTGTCAGGTTTTCTCTTGTAACCCGATTCAAGTTATCAGTCAGGTTTTGTATAATTTTAAATTTTGGCAATGCCACTAAAATGATAATCGATAGCATTACAATAAGGAAAGCAACCGCCAACCCTGTTGCTGCCGTCCATTGCCAGCTTTTTCCCATAATCTTCAAAATCGCCCAAACAGCTAATATGGGAGCCTTAACAATCGCCTGCAGTCCCATTGCAATCAGCAGCTGAATTTGGGTAATATCATTTGTTGAGCGCGTAATCAAGCTTGAAGTTGAAAAGCCATTGATTTCTTGCATCGAGAAGGACAAGGTCTTGTCGAACACCATACCGCGAAGACGGACAGAAAAACCGGCAGCAACCTTTGCCGCAAAAAAGCCCACAATCATCGCCGCGAACATACTTCCAACAGCACACAATAGCATATATCCGCCTTGAACAAGAACCTCACTCATCTTACTGCCTTCTGTCTGAACCAGCATAGTAATCTCATATATATAGTCAGGCAATTTTAAGTCGAGCCAAACCTGTGTCACAATGAAGATTAAACTACAAACAATTAATAACCACTCTTTCATCTGCAGATGTTTAAAAATTTTCAACATGTGAATATACCCCCTAATGAAGCTACCCTATAAATCTAATAGTGTTAGATACTTATTTTAAAATAATGCAGACGCTAATTTTCATAGCCTGCATTTACTCAATCACTTTCTTGATGAATTTCAGTAATCCGTTTAATGATTCGTACAAATTCATTTGCATCATGTTCACCAAGTTTCCTAAGTGTTTTCTCCATCATCCGCATTGCCTGCTCGTGTTCTTCGAGCATAAAGCTTCTTCCAGGTTCCGTAATCGTTACAATGACAATCCGTTTATCAGCAGTGTCCCTATTACGTTCAATGAATCCTTTTTTTGATAAGCTATTGAGGGCGGAAGCAACCCGAGGAGTGCTTAGGTCAAGATGCTCGCTAAGTTCACCTGATGTAGCCCCGTTTTTTCCAAATGTCAGATACCCTAATATTTTTCTTTCCCCATGTGAAATGTCATCTACTTTTTTCTGGAACGGCATTTTAGGGGCCCTAATCATGCTTTGAAACAGTTCATTCGCCAACAGCCTGTAATCCATACGTAACCCCTTTCTAATTATCTAATACTATTAGATAATATATTTTGTTTTGGCTAAATTGTCAACAAAAAAGAAAAAAAGGCAATCCCCAAAGGAATTACCCCATCTTTTTTAAAATCGCATCGGCGAAAAGCTTGATATATTTTGTTCCCACGGCTAAATTTAAATTCTGTCCTTCGTCAAAGCCTGCGGTGGTGATGCCAATAAGATTTCCGTATAAATCAATTAATGCCCCTCCTGAGCTTCCTGCCGAAATGGGTGCGGTTATTTGAAGTACTTCTATGTCTCCAAAGTCTCTAAAACCTGAAATAATCCCGTCTGAAATGGTATTAAAAAGACCCAAGGGGCTGCCAATAGCGACTATTTTTTGTCCCCTTACCAGTTTCTCTTGTGGATTGATCAAAAGCGGTTCGGTTCGCTGATCAATCTTTAATAAGGCTAAATCATAATTTTGGTGATACTTCACTAACCTATTCGTAAAATACTCCGTTTCGTTATTTTCGAAGGTAATGCCATAAACTTCACCTTTTTGAATCACATGAAAATTGGTTAAGATAAAACCATCCTCGGTGATGACCACTCCCGAACCTCTGCCTAATAATTCCTTTTGATTATTATAAACATTTATTAATACAACGGACTGGGCTAGTTCAGCTAATTCCTCATAGCTCTTTTCTGTTTTCCTGCTGCTAAAATTCTGCTCAGCAGATGTTTTCTTTATTGGCTTCTCATCTACAGCATTGAGTGTTACTTGAACCTCTTTTTTAGCAGGCACCGAAATTACAGGCCATTTACTAATTCCCTGAGTTGTATACGGTTGTTTAATCAGGATGGATCTATTATTGATTTGCGGGAGAATCTCTTTCATATCTTCCTTCGGGTTAATATATAGTACATCACAACCCATGTTTGACAAAAACAATAGTAAATACTGCTCATGCTTTTTTATATCACCATAATAAATAACCTTGGGTATATGATTGAAATTGAAATACTCATCAAATAATTCTTTTACATAACAATTCATCCAGATGAGAAATTTAATCCCAAAGTTTCTTCTTGCTGAGGAACCTTTCGCAGCATTGTTTTGATCATATAGCTTTATTATTTCTTTAAAAAGAGTCTTTTTTGTCCATTCTAGCGTGTTCTCTCTGATTAAATAGCCCAGATTCAATTTGTAAAGTTGGCTGTGGTCAAAAGGGATTTGACTTTCTAGTTTCAGATATTCATTCCAACTTTGTTCCGCAATTTGTATCTCACTTTGAGAGAAACCATTATAGAGACCACCTTCTAATCGCAAGTATCCTGTATTTAGCTTTCGCAAATCTTGGTCCATGTGCCCGAGCATGTCTAGATGGCTTTTTTCATCGGTAGAAACACCAATGTATCTAATAAATATTACTCTTTTCACTTTACGATCTGTTCCACATCTATCTAGATTCGACACTGTTCTTATCATCTCAAACGGGTTTTCTGTATGTATAATCGTTGTTTTTACAGGCTTTTCTTTCACAATCACTCAAATCACTCCCAAGACCGGTTCATACTCAACACTATTATTCCTCATTCTTAGATTCCACATTAATTTGAATTTACCTTCGACACAGATTAAAAAAACTGCACTTCAGTTAAAGTGCAGTTACAAATTCTTATAAAACTATTGGTTTAAAACGAGCAGTGCCACGCATTCGACATGAACGGTATGAGGGAATAGATCAACCGGCTGGACAACTTTTAACGTATAGCCAAATGGTTGCAGCTCCTTAATATCAGTAGCGAATGTATCTGGATTACATGATACATAGACAATTCGTTCTGGTTTGGAACGGCCGATTCTTCTCATTACCTTTCCACCTGCACCTGAACGCGGCGGGTCAAGCAGTAACAGTTCCGGACTACCGAAGTCCTCAAGCACCTGGTCAATTCCTTTACGCGCATCTTTAGCTAAGAATGAGGTGTTAAAAATTCCATTGTCCATAGCATTTCTTTTCGCCGACTCAATGGATGTTTCAACAATTTCAATTCCTGCCAACTTCCCTACTCGATTAGCAAATGGCAGAGAAAACGTACCGACTCCACAGAAAAGGTCAATCATCTTTTCTGTTTTTTTCGGCGCTCCCATTTCGATTGCTAAATCAACCAATTTTTGCGCCTGGGTTGGATTTGTTTGAAAGAAAGTATCAAACCATAGACGGAAACGGTAACCACTCATTTCATCATAGATGAAGTCTCTTCCAGCTAAGAGATAACTATTTTCTGATTGTGTACGGTCGGCCCACTGTGTATTTTCGAGCCACATTAAGCTTTTTACTTGGGGAAACTTTTCAGCTATACGTCTTACCAAGTCATCAGCTGCCTTTTCAAGCTGACCAGAAGGTGCCTCTGTTGCAAATATCCCCAGCATGATTTCCCCTGTGGCAAAGGACTGTCTTACCATCAAATGTCGCAGCAGTCCTTCATGAGTATCTTTGTTATACCCTGTTAATTGCTGATTTTTCACCCAAGCGGCTACTTCCATTGCTGCCTCTACCATTTCTTTTCCTGCAATAAAGCACGTCTCAAGGGGGATCACTTTACGGAAGTTTCCTTGTTCATGCAGACCAAGAGATCCATCTGGGGCAAAAGTAAACTCCATTTTGTTACGATAATGCCAAGGCTCATCCATCCCTATCGTATCTAGGACCAAATTCGGGTCAAACCCTTGCGCTGTGATGACGTCTTTTACATGGGTTGTTTTATGTTTTAACTGTCCTTCGTATTGCCAATGCTGCCATACACACCCTCCGCATCTTTCAAAATGTGGACATGGTGCTGTTGTTCTTTCTGAATGAACCTCAAGAACCTCTTCTGGCTGAGCCTTTCTTCTTCTCCGTTCAGGCTGATCGACCGTTACTCTCACCTTTTCTCCAGGTAGAGTTTGTGGAATCGTAAGCTTTAGCTTTTTCGGATTACCCAGTTCATTTTTGCGCCAAATGACTGCTTGTCCTGATCCTTTTTCATCTAAATGGCTGATTTCGGCAACCATCTTTTCTCCAATAGTAATGGTCAAATTGAGTACCTCCTTCATACTGTTTCCCTATTTTTATAGAATGGTAACCTAAGAACATATTAAATAAACATTATCCAAGTATAAAGGACAAGCAGCCATTATGAAAACATTTCATGTTTAGTAGATATTAGCAAAAGAAAAGAAGCCCGAACGCTGACGGGCTCTCCTTCAAGAATGTAAGTAAACTAGGAACTAATTATATAAACCATATGTTTTGTTAACATCTTGGATAAAGATAATTCCATTACCAGGCTCATCTATTTTAAGCTTGTTTCTGATTGAGGTAACAATTGCTTCAGTGCTGTCTTTTGCAGACAGAATCATCACAATTTCTTTCTCAGGCTCAATTTCCATTGCAAATAACTTACTTGTTTCATGTATTCCAGAACCTCTTGCGTTAATAATGGTACCGCCTTTAGAACCTGCTTCCGTTGCTGCCTCGATAACAGCCTCCGCATTACCCTTTTCCACGATTACCGTAATGGAATGAAACATCATATCATCTGCACCTCTTCCTTCATTAATATGCTCGCTTTTGCAGCTCCTGGCTCCAATTACATGGCAAACGGGAATCGTAAAGGCGATCCCATGACCTGGTTTAGCAAACTTAAATTTGTTATCAAGCTGTTCAAGGGCGTGATTGATTGTTTTTTTAGTAGAGACCATTATGACAATCTCTTTCCTAACATCAGATATTGCTAAAAATTTCAAGAGGCGGTTTTTTATGGTGCCTTTCCCCAATAACACAGTCCCCCCTGAAATACCGTATTTTTTAGCTGTCTGCATCACTTTCGTTCCTAAGCCGAAATTTACGATGACACAAACTAGTTCAAACTCGGTCATTTCAGAATTACTCGACATCCCTTTCTAGTCCCCCTCTTTTCGATTTTAGCTTAAAGGCTAGGCCTAAAACCTGCAAAGCAATTAAAGGTGTTAACGCTACCATCGCGATCATCCCAAATCCATCGACTAACACATTTGCACCTTCTATCGCTTCCGCTGCTCCAGTAACAAATGCCAATATAAAAGTTGCTGTCATCGGGCCAGATGCAACTCCTCCCGAATCAAACGCGATCCCAACAAATAATTTCGGAGCGAAGTAAGTCATCATAATCGCTATGAGATAACCAGGCAAGAGATAATGCCACAATTGAAGTTCCGGTATGAGGATTCTTAGCATCGATAATGCTACAGCAAGGCCTACCCCGATAGAAAGTGTATTCATCACCACTTTCCTTCTTACATATCCGCTCGTAACATCCTCTATCTGGTGTGTTAGGACGTGAACTGCTGGTTCAGCCAATATTGTCACGAACCCGAGCACAAAGGCTACAATAATAAGGTATGCTTTATTATCTAATAATGCTATGTCATGTCCTACGGTTGTGCCAACATCCATAAACCCTGCGTTGACTCCAACTAAAAAGAGGACAAGTCCTACGAATGTCAGTAACAGCCCCATTAAGATTTTCCGAACTGCTTCCTTAGACATTTTAAAGGATATCTTCTGAAATATAAAAAAAAGGAGGATGATGGGAAGTAATGCTAGGACCACCTCTCCCGCTAGGATCGGGGTCTTTTTTATAAAGGGGCCAAATATCGAATTCGAGTCTACTAAATGATGTTGTAGACTTCCAGTTATTTTATCGGATTTGGAAATGATATTCATAATCATCACAGAAATGATAGCACCGGTGGAAGCAACAGCCACAAGTCCAAAGCTGTCTTTTTCAGATGCTTTACTATCCTTCTTTAGAATAGAAACCCCTACTGCTAGTGCAAGAATAAATGGGACGGTCAATGCGCCTGTCGTTGCGCCAGAGGCATCAAAGGAAATCGCTAAGAACTCCGGTGAGGTAAACACAGCTAGAATAAAAACAAGCAAATATAAAACTGTCAATAATTTATATAAGGGGAAATTGTAGACAATCCTGACAAGACCAACAGAAACAAGGGCAGCAATCCCAACTGATACAATGACGACAATACTTCCCTTTGATACCAGCCCGGAAGTAACTGCCTCGATTTGCCCTGCAAGGATATGTAAATCTGGTTCTGCAATCGAGATGAAAAATCCCAGAACTAAACCAGCAATAATAACGATCCAAATTTTATTAGATTTAGCAATCGTTTTTCCCATCGATTGACCAATAGGAGTAATCCCAATATCAACCCCAAATAAAAAGATCGATAATCCAATAATAATTAAGATCGCACCAAGCATAAACCGAATAATTAATGATGAATCGAGAGGAGTTAGCGTAAAGTTTAAGATTAAAACAATTACTGTTATGGGGAGAACCGCAAATAAAACTTCCTTTAATTTAGAAACAAGAACACTCAAATATCAATCATCCCTTTCTATAAAATTAATAATTTATTTTTATATTAAAATAAAAAGTCTGCCTCATTAGGACACAAGTACCCAATTGTGACAGACTCCTCCAAAAACACGAAAGTTCTATTTAATATAATTCCATCTTTATTATCGCATATAGATGTTTATTTAAAAAGTTAAAAAATCAGACTTCTTTATTAGTTTCTTAACGAAGAAAGCCCCTTAATGGCAAGTGTTGTAATAATTTCTGCTATTTCCTTCGGTGACTTATCGAGCCCATTATTTAGCCATTTCTCCAGTACATGAATACTCCCGCTAACAGCAAACAAGCTTCCATACTCAAAAATTTCCGAATCCTCAATTGAATACGTAGCCATCCAGTTTTTCACTGTAAATTCATGAGCCACCTTCATCACCCGTTTTTTAAAGCTGGAATCACCATGTTCACTTAACAGCGTCCTGCATATATCACTGTTTGCCGCCACATACTCAAATATTTTTTCAGTCATTCGTAATGTTTCTTCATCTTGTTGGTAATCGTATTTTGTAAGGGTTTCCGTCATATCCTGAATAATTTCTTCTTCAATTTGAGTAAGAAGGTCGTATTGATCAGCGTAATGGGAATAGAAGGTTGATCGATTGATGTCTGCAAACTCACACAACTCTTTTACTGAAATGCTCGAGATTGGTTTTTCATTTAACAATTGCATCAAACTATTCTTTAGAACCATTCTCGTATATTTTACTCGTCTGTCTATTTTTGAACTCAATGTAAAAACTCCTCCACTTATCCAACATTACACTGAAATATGTTGGATATATAACAAATCTTAATGAACTGTTTGTTGTAAAACCAACACAATGTCCATTATAATTGTACAGGTAAATGGATGCAAGAAGGAGATGGTTTCAATCAACATCGCAGCAAGAATTTTAAAACATAAAAAAGCAATTGTTATTGGCTTCAGTATTATCACGATTATCTGTGTCTTTGCACAGTTTTTTGTAACTGTTAATTATAATATGGTTGATTATTTACCGGAAGACGCACAATCTACAAAAGCAATAGAGATCATGGAGCAGGAGTTTGAAGGTGCTGTTCCTAATACTAGAATCATGATTCAAGATGTCTCGATTCAGGAAGCACTGTTATTTAAATCAAAGCTTGGCGCGATTGACGGAGTGACAGATGTAACCTGGCTTGATGATGTCATTGACTTAACAACACCGCTTGAAATGGCTGATCCAGAGACAGTGGAGGCGTATTATCATGACAACAAAGCTTTGTTTTCCTTTAGCATTCGCAATGGAGATGAAGTGGAAATAACCAATCGCATCTATGAACTGATTGGTGAAGAAGATGCGATGGCTGGAGAAGCACTCAATACAGCTACTTCACAGAAAATGGCTGGTACTGAATCGATGTATGCTGCGGTATTGTTAGTGCCGATTATCATCCTTATATTAGTTCTTTCAACAAGTTCCTGGATTGAACCGTTGCTTTTCCTGTTGGCAATCGGCGTATCTGTCCTCATCAACTTGGGGACGAACATTTTTATCGGTGAGGTTTCCTTCGTTACCCAATCGGTTGCACCGATTTTACAGCTGGCTGTATCGTTGGATTACGCGATTTTCCTCCTTCATAGTTTTTCTGATTATCGTAAGGAAAAGAAGGACCCTGAAGAAGCAATGACACTTGCCATTAAAAAGTCCTTTCCTGCGATTGCTGCCAGTGCAGCGACCACTTTCTTTGGCTTTATTGCCTTATCCTTCATGACCTTTGAGATTGGTTCTGACCTAGGATTTAATTTAGTAAAAGGTATTTTATTAAGCTTTTTCAGTGTCATGATCTTTTTACCAGCACTTACGGTTAGTTGTTATAAATGGATTGATAAAACACAGCACAAACCACTGCTTCCAAGCTTTAAGAAAATTGGCAGTACCGTTATAAAATTAAGAATACCAAGTCTATTGATCGTATTCCTGATCATGGTTCCGGCCTTTTTAGCACAAAGCCAAACAAATTTCACCTATGGGCTTGGAGAACTTCCGGAGAATACACGTGCCGGAAGTGATCTTGTTAAAATTGAAGAGACGTTCGGGAAGTTTACCCCGATGGTGTTACTCGTGCCGAAAGGAAATACACCTATGGAGGAAGAACTTGTCCAGGAGCTAGAACAGCTTGAAAATGTGACAAGTGTTATTTCCTATGTGAATTTAATCAGCTCTGTTATTCCGCCTGAATACTTGGAAAAATCAATTACAGAACAATTTTATTCAGAAAACTATAGCCGGATCATTGTTCATACGAGTACAGCAACAGAGGGCGAAGAGGCATTTTCGTTAGTAGAACAGGTCCAAAAAACGGCCGCTGGATACTATGGAAAAGACGCCTATTCTCTAGGGGAAAGCGTGACATTATTTGATATTAAGCACGCAGTCGAAAAAGATAATATGGTCGTTAATCTGCTGACTGTGATTTCGATTGCCATTGTTTTGATTGTAACCTTTAAATCCAGCAGCATCCCTGTGGTGCTGCTATTGACGATTCAATCTGCTGTTTGGATGAATTTATCCGTTCCTTACTTTAGCGATTCTTCGTTAGTGTATGTAGGGTACCTGATTATCAGCACCGTACAGCTTGCTGCAACAGTTGACTATGCGATTCTCTTCACAGAAGCTTATAAAGAACATCGTAAGGAAATGAGTGCGTTAAAAGCGATAAAGAAAACCGTTGATGAGAAGATTTTCTCAATCGCCATATCTGCTTCCATTTTATCAAGCGTAGGGTTTATCTTATGGTTCACCTCATCCAATCCGATTGTTTCATCTATTGGACTGCTTCTTGGCAGAGGAGCACTGCTTGCCTTCATACTGGTCGTCTGCTTCCTTCCAGCTATGCTGCTTGTATTTGATAAGCTGATTAATAAAACAACATGGAAAGCAAATTTTCATAAGGAGAAATGATGATGAGAAAAAAAAGATTCCTCTTCGTTCTTATTGCTATAACCCTGGTCTTGCCGTCATTTCTAGTCAATGCTGAGAAAAATGAAACGAAACAGCAGGTCCCGCCTTCAACTGAAGGAGAAATTGCTTCTAAGGACGAGGTGATATACGCCACCCTCAGTTCCACCGGAGAGCAGCAGGAAATCTATGTGGTGAATGTTTTCGATGTGGTCAAAGCAGGAACGATCGTTGATTATGGAGCCTACTCAACTCTAAAAAACTTATCCGATCTTGCCGAAATTCAACAACAAGATACTAAACTGCAATTCCCCGCCCAAAAGGGAAAATTCTATTATCAAGGGAATTTGAAGGATGCACCCTTGCCATGGGGTATTGCTGTTTCTTATCAATTAGATGGAAAAGACATCAAGCCTGCGGACCTGGCTGGGAAAGACGGCCAAGTTGCCATCACCATTCGAACTACAAAGAATGACGGTATTGATCCAGTCTTTTTTGAAAACTATTTATTACAAATCTCTCTTACTCTCGATTCAAGGATATATAGCAATATAGAGGCTCCCAGTGGAATGTTGGCAAACGTGGGAAAAAACAAGCAGGTAACATTTACCGCAATGCCTGATCAAGAAGGAAATTTTTCACTCCGGGCTGAGGCAACAAGCTTTGAGCTTCAGGGTATTGAAATGGCAGCGGTTCCTTCCTCGATGTCAATTGACACACCCGATATTGGGGAAATGACTAATGAGATGGGATCCTTAGCAGATGCGATCAAAGAAATCAACAATGGTGTGGCTGAATTAAGAAATGGTGTTTCCAAACTAAACGATGGTGTTGCAAACTTGCATAAGCACTCAGAACAATATCAAAAAGGTATGTCCAAACTTGATCAGGCATCCTCCGAACTTGTGGGAGCTTCCGTTTCCATTGATCATGCCCTCACTTCTATAAATGAAGCCCTTAATGGCAGCGGCACAACAAAAATGGATGTAAGCGGCCTGAAAGATCTGCCTGTTGGACTATCACAAATGGCAAATGGACTGAATGAAACGGCAGCTGGAATTACTACGCTTAGAGAGAACTACACTGTTGCCTATAACACTTTAGATAGTGCAATGAAGAATATACCAGACTATCAGATTTCTAAAGAGGAAATACAAGCATTATATGCGAGCGGGGCAGACTCTGAGGTATTGGATAAACTGGTTGAAACTTATTCAACTGCCCAGATAGCTAAAGGTACTTATTCTGCTGTTAAAGAAGGCTTTGCAGCCGTCGATCCAACCTTAAACATGCTCAGCGAATCGATCAGCCAAATGAGTAACACATTAACCGGTATTTCAAATGGACTTTCTTCCTCAGTGTCACAGTTGCAAGCTGAAATGGAAACATTAGCTATTGATTATAGTCAATTTCACTCCGGATTGGTGAGCTACACAAAGGGTGTCGGCGAACTTTCAGCATCCTATAAAAAGCTTCATTCAGGAATGACAGAATTATCCGGAGGAACAGCAAAATTAGAGGCGGGGGCAGGGGAATTACACAATGGGACAGATACCTTGTATAATTCCACTAAAAATCTGCCAGATCAAATGCAGGATGAAATCGACAAGATGATGGGAGACTATGATAAATCTGATTTCAAACCGGTATCCTTTGTCTCCACTGACAATGAAAAGATCAACTCAGTTCAATTTGTCATCAAAACAGAAAGTATCAAGATAGAAGAGCAAGAACCAAAAGAAAAACCCGTCAAAGAAACAAAAAGCTTCTGGACCCGCCTGCTTGATTTATTTTTTTAAATATTAGCTGTGAAGGAAAACTATTGATAATTACCATAAGTTGATTAGAGCGGAAGGTGCGAGACTCCTGCAGGAGAAAAGCTACAGGGGATACCTCGCAGGCACATTAGCGTCGAGGAGGCTCCCCGGACCTCCTGCGGAAAGTGAAGCACCTGGAGCGTAAATCCAACAGAGCCAAATATAAGTGCCTGACACCATCATGGTGTCAGGCACTTATTAATTTTATGAACAGTTATTAATCCTCAGTTTGACTTGGAATATGAATTTGTCCATTCAAATCTTTTTCCAATAACGTTTGAAAAATGAACTTTGAAAGCTTACTCGGCGGGTATGGTTTGATTAAATACTCATTCGCCCCAAGGGCCATTCCCTTTTCTTTATCATCTAAAGCAGAGGAAATAAAGATCGGAATACGCTTCAGCTCATCGATGGTTTTCACCTGCTTAATAAAATCCCATCCGTTCATCGTATTCTCACCAAGCATGATATCTAGCACGATGACATCAGGCTGCTCCGCCTTAACTGCCGCTAAAGCAGATTCTGCATTGGAGAAAACTTTGACATGAAAATTACTCTCTTGCAGTTCGGCTTGCAGCAGATTGGCATGACTAATATCATCCTCGACCACAATCACATTTACTTTACCAGATTGGTTTGAGCGGTCTTGAGGATTTAATTCATGTACGTCCCTCATAATGCCGACAACCAGCGGGAAACTAATGGTAAAGGTACTTCCTTCTCTCGGGACAGACTGAACCGTTATATCCCCTTCATGCGCCTTCACAATTTCCTTCACAATTGCCAGACCAAGTCCGGTCCCGCCGATTTTTCTGCGATCCGAATTATCTACCCGGTAAAATTTCGTAAATAACTGATCAAGAGCATCTTCTGGAATTCCCAGGCCTTCATCCTTTATGGCAATGTTCAAGTTTGAACCCTCTTCGAAAAGAGTAACAAAGATATTCCCGCCATTAGGGGAATATTTAATCGCATTGCTCAAAATATTAGTAAAGATTTGTGCTAGTTTATCCTTATCTCCGTAAACCATTGTATGGCTGGTATCCGCTTCTAAATGAATCGCATGGTTAGGATTATTTAGCTGATAGGTTTCAATGATATCCTGAAGAATCGGAGCAACGTCCTCATATTTCTTTTCATACGTTTGTTTTCCTGCTTCCATTCGCTGGACATCAAGGAAGTCATTTATGAGAGCGGTTAGCCTTTTTGCTTCTTGGTAAATGGTTGTTAAATACTTCTTTTGCCGCTCTGGCTTTAATTCTTTATTTAAAATCAGCTCGGTAAAACCCAATACACTCGCAAGCGGGGTTCGGAGCTCATGACTGACCGTACTGACAAATTCAGACTTCATTAAATCGACTTCGTATTCCTTCGAGATATCTCGGTGAACAATAACGGTTCCAATCTTTTGGCCGTCCCTTTCCAGTGCTTCACAATAGACCTGTATGACTCGCTCTGCAGGCACATGCTGATGATAGATGATCGACGGCTCACTCACTTTTCCCTGGAACAAAATCTGTTCGAAAAACTTAGTTACTTCCGCTCCATCTTCCGTTGAGTTTCCTAATTCTTCAATCCAGTCCTCGTACTTTTTGTCGACTATTTCAGAAGGACGGGAGCCAATCAAATCACACATCTTTTCGTTCACTTGAATAACCCTGCCGGAAGGGTCAACCAATAGAATGCCCTCTTTAATGGTGTCCAAAATATTTTGTGTTAACAGTCGCTCTCCTTCTGACTGTTCAATCAGACGGAGTAAATCTTGTTCTTTTTCTTGGATGCTTTTACTCATTTTTTCAAAGGCTTTTGAAAGCAGCCCTAACTCATCCTGACGATTGGTAGTGTCTGTAAACAAGACCGTCTGCCCATCTGCAATCTTACTTGCAGCTATGGTCAGATTTTTAAGAGGACGCCCAATCTTCCCAAGAGTAATACGGGTCAGTAAAGCCATCCCACCTATTAGGACAAAAAGGATAGCAGCAAATACTAATTGACTTATAAAGTTTTTTTTCGTTTGCTCCTCTTGAATTTCCAAGCTTTGTTGATTCAACTTATCTGTATATTCTTTCAAGCTGCTTTGATAGGCGCGGATGGTCTTGGAGCCATTTTGATTTACAGCAATCCGGGCGACCTCGTCAAGATTACCTGAATCATACAGCTGCTTTGATTTTGGCATATTATTGAAAAAATAATAGTTGTAAAAATCCTCTGTGTGCTCAATAAACACGAAATCTTCCGCACTGTCTGCAATCCTCTTTAAATCAGCTAATTTCTCTTGAACAATCTGTTCTTGTTCCTGTACCCTTTGAAAATATGTTATTTCTCCTTTAAAGGCAAAATAAGCTCTCATCTCAGATATTGCCATATTAAACGCATAATCAAGCCCAGACGCAAGTATTTCCTTTTGCACCAATTTTCCATTCGTTGTTTCAAACTCTTGCTGCTGCTCGTTTTGATACACGATTAGGATGGTCGTTAATAAACTAAAGGCTAAGATAATCGTCATGGTTAGAACGCTGAATTGTTTTGCTAAGCTTGTCTTCAAATACTTATTTAGCTGCACTTTAAGATTTCCTCAATTCGTTCAACAAGTTCGAGTGGACTAAACGGCTTACTCATAAAATAATCTGCTCCTGTATCTAATACCTTTTGCTGTTCGGCAGACTGACTTTTGGCACTGAGCATCATGATTTTTGTCTGATTGTGTTCTTTACGAACCATTTGGATTAGTTCAAGCCCCGTGTATACGGGCATCATATAGTCTACTAGAATCAGGTCGTATGAATTTTTTCGGATAAGTTCGTACGCCTCTTCTCCGTCACAGGCTTCATCGACCTCATGCCCCTCGTCTTCCAAGGTATCTACAACTAGCATTCGTAGAACTTCCTCGTCTTCTGCAAGTAAAATCTTCGCCATTATTGATCGGCACCTCCCAACACTTTTACGTAAAAAGATAGACTGGCATAGTTTTTATCTCTTATATGCCAGACTATCTTTTTTGCTTATTACTTAGCTTTTGCTTTTTCAAAGGTATTTTTCAAGATGTCGTACGATTTCTTTAAGCGTTCATGGTACACGGGTTTGTCCCAGTTTTCCCATGTATAGTGCATCCAATCGCCATTCGTGCTTGGTAGTCTCTGGATCAGTTCTTGTTTAGTATCTGACACGAGAATAGCTGCTGAAATGGAATCGATTGTCACCGTGCTATTAATCCCGACACTCGACCATACATCTCCCATCACTTGTTTTTGACTTGGATCCTTTACATTTAACATCAGCCACGGCAGACGAAGTTCAAGGACGCCATCTTTATGATAAAAGTCTGCAAGCGAGTTGTAATCTTCACTCTCTGGGTTTCCATTGCCATAAAGTAATTTTCCTGTTTCATCGGAGGAAAATGGCACTGTTATAGAGCCTTCCTGCCTGTTGATGGTTAATTCTTTATTTAATGTAAGGCGGATTGGATGGTAAATACCGTTATTCTTTTTACTGACCTCTGGTTTTGTCTGAATCATCTTCAGCATCTGTCCATAGTGATAATAGAAGGTATCGTAATAGCTATCAATCAACACTCGGGAATGATCCTTGCCATCCAACTCAATCAGAAAATCAATCCCTGCTTCCTGCACGAATGGAAGATTAGGCACAGACGATTGCCCCTGATTTTGTAACGTGTCCAATAAGATGGAAACTTTAAATTCATGATCCTCCCAACGTGCTTCATCATAATCAAGTCGGATATATAGAGCCCTGCTATCACTTGATAGATATACATCTTTAATTGGACCATTTTGATCGCTTTGAACGGGCTGTGCTTTTCTTACCTTCCAGTCGTGTGAACCACCATCGACTTGTAACTGCGTTTCCTTTGTATCTGGCTCAAAGCTCAGTAAACCAAAATGCTGTTCATTTGTTTGGATGTTATCCCAAAATGGTCGTCTATTCGGATTATCATAATCCATCGTATTCCAAGTTCGTTTAAACCACTCATCCTGCCATGAAAACACAAGACCACCGGCTAAATTTTCTGTAACGATATCCTCAAATAAACTCGTTAACAGCCTGCCCTGTTCCTGTTCAGAATGATTTCCTTGGTCAAAACCGTAGATATTTTCATGAGTTAAACCCCTTGACGCGGGAATTCCAAATTCCGCCACAACCAAAGGCATGGTATGATGCTGCTTTATATCGTTTAAATACCCGGCATAATTATTTTTATTGCCACGATGATCGACATACTCCACATACTTCTCCTCATAATTTAAAAAGTCAGGATAATAGGGGTAGATGTGATAAGAGGCAAACATGCCTGGAAAAAAGCTTTCTTTAGCCTTAATTACATTCGGATTGACTGAGACCAAATCTTCCGCAGCATCTGGTTCTGCAGGATGTGAGAGTACGTCTGTCGTTACCCAGTTCGTGAAACTCATCGGATGCTGCCAGCTATAAGCTTCTGCCTCATAAGATGCTGTGTAATCCATCATTTCTGCAAGCCAAGCCTCAAATGGTGTTGCATTTTCCGTCATCATATAGGTTCCATCGTAGCTAGTATGATCAGGATTATGTTCATTGGTCCCCACAACCGCTTCAGGGTCCCACTCCACCCCGATCATCCAGCCTAACAGATAAGGTGACAAATCATGAATATATTTTCCACTTGCATGCCCTGGCCTTGCTAATAGCTCCGCATTTCCATGGATTAAATCAACTGTACGTTTAATTTCTTCTTTAAATTCATCTGTAACAGCCGCATCAAAGGCATTCTTCCTTGCTAAAAATACCTCTTCATTTACCCAGACACCATGAAATAAATAAAGCGGAGCTACTCGATTGCGGTTATGCTCATATAATGCCTGATAAAACGCAGGTGGATGAATGGTATAAACTCGGACAGCATTCGCGTTCATGTTACTGATCTGCTCGAACCACCGTGCATACTCATTCTTGGTAATACTTGTTTCGCCCGGGAAAGAGCCTGGCTTGGCAATTCCCATATTAACTCCTTTGACAAGCATATTCTTCCACTTGCCATTCTTATAGACTTGCAGATACTCATCACCTGCTTGTCCATTTATCTTCATTCCAGCCTCCAATTTCACTTCTGGTTCAATAAAACTTGTTTCTTGCTCTACTTTTTTATCAGCCCTTAAAATTTCTTTCATCATCGGCACATATGCTTTCCAATAGAAGGTATCTGTTCTGCCCTTCTTTTCAAAGGAAAATAACTTCTGCCACCAGGCAATACCCTTCATTTGATAAATGGCAGGTAAATTTTCCTGGTCGGCAAAATCGCCGGCAAAATAGTAACTATCATAGGATTTTGCGATATGATGGATGACTGCAGGGAAGGTACTTGGCAATTCTGCCCCTTTTAGTTTATCCTTACCGCTTTTGGTAAGAGACATTTCAAAGTTTGCCTCTACCTCATTAGGATCCCTTGCTTCAATGACATCAAACCAGTAATTGTAGGGGAAAGCCTTTTTTAGATGATAAGCTTTAGAGCCGCTTTCTGTGAGCTTGAAAAGAACCGGCTGGTCTCTGATATCCTCATTTGTCAACACAATAACCTGATCCTCTTCGTTAACAAAGACTAAGCCATTACCTCTATAGGAGTAGACTTTACCATACTGTTTTTCATAATTTTGCTTGAGCCAGACTGGAACCTCCGTATTACTCAGATCATTAAAATACCGCCCCATCCAGCCTGTCCACCGTACATTCAGCAATTGATAAAATTCTTCCCTTGTTTGCTGCTCGGTTGGGGAACCAAATGTATTAAATTCAGCGATTAGCGTTTGATTATGTTCGACTAAAGAGGAGCTGATGATATTTACCTCTTCTCTCGTCATCCCGCCATACAATAATTTGGAACGATTACCTTCTGGATTTTCAGCAAGGTATTCATTCTCGTAAACACCATAGCTATCTGCTACGTATAGCACATCATAATTTGATAAATCGTTTGGCATTTCTCTTGTATGAAATATCGGCGGTTCATCCGTTGGGATAAAGCCCGCATAGTCGATATCTGCTTGATATACTTCATTTCCATTCTTTGTATACTTCAGATGGTTGAGAAGCCATATAATCCCTTTATGTTCACGATAGGATTGATCTGGTACCGTTTTATCTAAGATGAGAACATTTAACTCTTTACCAGGCTGGGCGATCCATAACCATATGGGTGCAGAGAACAGAAGAAAGAGAAGGACAATCCCGCCGATAATCATTCTATTTTTTCTAATCATTTGATACACCTTTTCTAACCATTTCTCCCCAGCCTCGTTTTCCAATTAACGTTTCAAATATGCCTTCCACTCTCCAAAGTACGGTGAGCGGCCGGTACCAAAGAGTTTCTGTAAGAGAAACAAAAAATAAAACAGCAAAATGACGTACGCTTGGATACCTTTCCATGCTCCATTCCTCTAACAAAACGGCAGCCATCGAATAAATCGATCCATATATTAAAGAGAGCACGAAAAAAACAAGAGCGTATTCCAAATAAATATTTCCTGTAAAAATTGAAACGATTAACAATATATACCCGATCAGTTCAATTAATGGTCCTAAAAATTCAATAAAGAAGAAGTAGGGCATAGAAACTAAGCCAATTGAACCGTACTTCGGATTAAACATCAATTTGCGGTGTCTCCATAAACTATCAAACAAGCCTCGATGCCATCTTTTTCGCTGGCGCCGCAGAAACTTGATTGATTCAGGGGCTTCTGTCCAACAGACTGGGTCCGGAACATACACTATTTTTTTATTTAATCCTTTTTCTTTCACTAGTCGATGAAGCCGAACAACGAGCTCCATATCTTCCCCAACCGTATGGGCATAGCCTCCTGCTTCAACTACCCATTTTTTCGAGAAAACACCAAATGCACCCGAAACAATTAGCAGCAGATTATTTTGGCTCAAACCGACACGTCCGGTCAAAAAGGCCCGTAAATACTCAATAACCTGCATGATCACGATGGGCTTATTCGATAAGCCTACACGAACCAGTTCACCGCTTTGAATGTTACAGCCATTCGCAATTCGCACACTTCCTCCTGAAGCAATCACTTCATCATCCGATTCTATAATTGGTTTCAATACTTTTAGGAAGGCATTCCGTTCAATGATCGAGTCTCCATCAAGCGAACAGAAATATGGATATCTTGAACAATTAATTCCAACATTTAAGGCGTCTGCTTTCCCGCCATTTTCCTTATCTATAACAATCAAATTCGAGTAAATGGTTGATTGATAGATACCTCTTACCCGTTTTGTCTCTAGCTGCTGCCGGATCACTCGGTTTGTTTTTACTAACTTGAATTTTGACTGCAGTTTTTCAAGCGTATCATCTGTTGAGCCGTCATTGATAATAATAATTTCGTACTCTGGATATTCAATACTTACTAACGAACGAATACTTCCATAGATACCGGCCGACTCATTATATGCCGGTACAAGAATGGATACCGGCTTTGTGTATTCAGACTGTAACAAATCTTCATAGGGGTCAAAATCATCTAACTGGTAAGTTTTCCGAATTTGCAAAAGGGAGGAGATGAGCATAGCACCATATACCAATATGATCATGGCCATATAAATTAAAATAAGCCAGCTAGCTGCCATCATAACATCAGACCAATTAATAGGAATAATGACCACGCCCTTTCTCTAGCCATTCTATTGCCATATCTTTTGCAAAGGAATCGCTTGTTTCTTCTATTACATTTTGCAAAGTAGATTCACCATCTTTAAACCTTAGAATTGCCTTCGCACTTTCCGCACGAACCACATATTCGCGGTCGGACAATTGGCTGATCAGCCGGTCCTTGTATTGCTCTAATCGTTGAACCCCTGATACCTTTGCAGCCATCATTCGAATCTGCCAATTTTCAGAATCAAAGAACGGTCCAATTAGCTTTGTATCAATCGGAACTCCTGAATTCGCATACGCTTTTAAGGCACGAATTCGTAATTCCTCATCATCTTCTTTAAGCAGCTTCTGTAAGAGATTATGCTTATTAATCATTTGGTTTTTCCCAATCGTTTCGATCAACATGTATTGGATTTTTTTAGGGTATTCATTAAAATCCTCTAAAAATTGATTAAGCGTATCTTCCTCAATCGTTAATAGGATGGATAACAGCGAAAATTCCGATAAACTCTGATGGATGTCTTTTAAATACTGAAGCGTTTTAGGGTCATTGAAGTTAGCCAATAGTTTGATAATTTGCGTTTTTTCAGCAATGGTCGTCCGGCGTTTTTGATATACTCTGTGTAAAGTAGGTAATAAATGGTCCATATAGAAAACCTCAACCAAATATAGAGCGTTAATCCTAAGACTCCAGCGTTGTTTATTAAGTTCTCGCTTAATATAATGTGTTAAGTTTTCCTTTGCCAATATCCGAATCCTGTCCTTAACATCTGAATCATCAAGAACATTAGAAAATTCACCTAAAAGCTCTATCACTGCTTGAAGCTTTTCCCCTTCTGGCTTAAGCTCTAACAGTCCACCATTTCCCGATTGCAAATAATGAAACATATCTAAGCGGATTTCTTCTTTTAATTGAATTATTCTTTGCTTTATTTTGTTATTAAAGTATTTTTTCACAGCCAAATACAAAAAAAGGCTCGTTTGAATAAATAACATAGCAAGGAATAGGATGAAAAGGGTAACTAACGTGATTTCAATCATTTACTTCACCCTTTTGATTAAGTGGCCTAGACGGGATTCTAAATCCAATAGCTTAAAGGGCTTTGTAATATAATCATCTGCTCCTAGTTGTATCGCCCTTGCTATGTCTTGGCCGCTTTTCCGTGTTGTAAGCATGATAATGGTGTATTTTTCTTGGTTCGGCAAATCCCTTAGCATTTGAAGAACTTCTAAACCATCCATTCGCGGCATCATCCCGTCAAGGATTATCAAATACGGGTGTTCACTTTCGAGATACCATTTTGAGTCATAAAATTCCATACCATCCGTAAAGGATTTGATGTTTAACGTAAATTCTTCAATCATCTTACTCTTACTAATTAAGTCTGTAAGCATTGTTTGGATAATAGGGTCATCATCCACAACCCCAACATTGATGATCTTTTTATTATTTCGGTTTTGATTGCCTAAGATATTCTTTGTTTGATGTATTAATTCATCAATCGCACGTTTTCTCTCCAGCTGCCGCTTGATTCTTACTATTAACTCTCCAATCTCAATAGAAGTCACTATCACATCATCCGCACCATTTCGAAAGCTATCAGATCTTATCTCCTTCGAAAGACCATTACTCATCATAACAACCGGAATATGGGGCTGCTCCATAATACCCCTCAAACTCATCAATACCTCTTGACCGCGATCACCATTTATCTGGAAATTAATGATGACGCAATCCGGATTCAATTTGTTAATGGCAAGAACCGCTCGCTCCGGGTCTGCGATAGCGATTACAGACCAGCCATTTTCTTCTAGAACATCTTTTAAATACATGATTAAACTGGTATCATCATCGATTAATACGATTAGTTTTTTTAATTTTATCTCTTGCCTTTGTCCGATTATTTCATCTATATTTGTGTATTCCTCATAATAAAAGTTCGAGATTAAGGGCAATAAAAATTGTTGCAGCTCTGCCTTTGACCATTCTCTCTGCTCACTCTCCTCTAATTGGCCCATTAAAGATTGTGCCGTATCACCGGCCCGGTCTAAGCCGATGGTGGCAGCGGTACCAATAATGGAGTGAAGAAATCTGTATAATTCAGTATGATCGATAGTCCCGGGTTCGTTTAACCATGCCTCAAGCTGTTTTCTAATATTTTTTATTAAGGTTTGTTTATATTTGTTCATTTCCGTCTCCTGTATGTTTTGAGATCATATATTTTCTGCTGAAATCTAATCCACTAATGTTGAAATAACCCTTTTTATAATATCATGTGAACTCTTTCGTTCATAACCTTTTCACAACTCAAAACACAGTATTCATTTGAAAATAACCTTAAATACAAAGAAATCCTCCGAACCAAACGATTCGAAGGATTTCTATTTAAGAGGATGTTACCTTTTTCAATTAATACACATCGCGTAGGTAACGTCCTTGCTTCTGCAAATCTTTAAGATACGCTTCAGCTGCATCGCGATCTAATGAACCTTCATTTTCAATCACAGTAATCAGTGCTTCGTTTACGTCCTTTGCCATGTATTCTTTATCCCCGCAAACGTAGAAATAAGCTCCATTTTCAAGCCACTCAAATAGTTCCTTGCTATTTTCAAGCATTTTATGTTGAACATAAACTTTTTGAGACGTATCACGAGAGAATGCAGAGTCAATTCTAGTTAAAACTCCATCCTGCTGATAGTTTTCCAATTCGTCTTGATAGAGGAAATCAGATGCCGCATGCTGGTCCCCAAAAAACAGCCATGAACGTCCAGCTTTCGGGTTGACTGCTCGTTCCTGTATAAACGAACGGAAAGGCGCAATACCGGTTCCAGGACCCACCATAATGATATCTTTATCCTGAGACTCCGGCAATCGGAAATGCTTATTGGTTTGAACAAATACAGGAACCGTATCACCTTCCTGAATACGTTCAGCACATAAAATAGAACAAACCCCTTTGCGCTCACGAGCATGTGCCAAATAGCGTACTGCACCAATTGTTAGATGAACTTCCTCTGGATTAGCGGCAATACTGCTTGCAATGGAATAGAGGCGCGGAGGCATTTTTCTTAATAAAGAAACGATTTCTTGAGCAGATGCCTTCCATGGGCCAAAATCACGGAACAAATCAAGTAAATCACGCCCATTGCAATATTCCTTTAGTCGGTTACTGTTTTCAACTAACACTAGATTTTGTAGCTCTTCGTTTTCTGTAAAGGCAGCTGCCTGTTGTAAAATCTTTTTCGTCAGCAGTGTAATTTCAAAATAGGTTGTTAATGCTTCTTTAAGTGGCTGTGTATCGCCCTGTTTATTAACAATAACAAGCTCTTCCTCATTCCACTCCATTTCTGTAAGAAGGGAAGCCACAAGCTCTGGATCATTTTCAGGGATAATTCCAAGTGCATCCCCAGGCATATAAGAAAGGCCTGAACCTTGTAATGATAACTCTATATGTCTCGTTTCCTTGCTAGAACTTGTTCCATTCAAATTACTATTTTTCAGAACCTTCGCTTGAAATGGATTGTTCCTCGAGAATGGCAGACTTTCACTTTTGGTATTTTCAGGATTTTCCAATGTAAGTTGCATAGCTCTTAACCTCCAAAAGTTATATATAAAAAGAATAGCACAGTACTAGAATAGCAGATGTGTGTTTTAACACACAATGTACAAATATTTCAAATCGGTTTAAAGGTATTACGACCCATATTCTTTTGTTAATTTCATAGTGATGGAATCTACCCATTCTCCTTCAAACTACACAAGCATTTTTAGGGTCTTATCGTTTCCGAAGAGCTTCCAGCATCTTTTGAGCTTGATAACCTGCTGTAAAATCATAGAGCTCTGCGTCTTCACCATTAACTGCTTTTACTAGTTCATCAATTAAGCGGTTTGGTGTTACTTCCTCAAAGGAGATGTCCTTTATGTCCTCACCACTTTTTCCTCCCCTTAATTCGCCCCAGTTTTCAAGAGACAAGATCCCTTCTGTGCCAAACGCCGTAAAGCCAATATATTCTTTTCCGGCAATTTGACTTAAGCCCTCAATTAAGAAAGGCGTCCCGTCAGCAAGCTCTGCGGTTGCGATAATGCCAGTCTCACATTTTTCTAGATCATCTGGCAATTCCAACCGTGTTTGGATATTTTTAACCTCGCCAAATAGCTTTAAGGTTTGTTGAATAAAGTGGACACCCACTTCTAAAACAAAACCCCCTTGTTCTCTCCCGCCAACCCAATCATTCTTTTGCCACAAGCGCGGCCATTCTGGAAATTGCATCATAAGCTGTAACCTTCGCAGCTTGCCTGTATAATTTTCACCTATCAATTCAGCAAATTTTGCTGCTGCCTGACCATAATTCAGCGGGAAGTTCATCGAGTGAATGACACCTGCTTTTTCGGCCGCCTCAGCCATTTCCTTTGCCTCTTCTAAAGAATTGGCCAAAGGTTTCTCACATAAGACATGCTTCTTGGCCTTTAAAACATCCATTACAATCTGATGATGATATTTCGGCGGAACCGCCACATAGACAAGGTCTACTTGCCGATCAGCTATTATGTTTTTATAGTCCGTATAAAAATGTACTTTCCCAAGCTCATTTGCTGTTGCTTTTGCGAGTGACTCCAAAGTGTCACATACAGCTGCAATTTCAACCTGTGGATGTTCTCTGAACTGGTTAATTAGACGTTGGCCAATTGCCCCTAAACCAATAATGCCAATATGTAACATGAATACCCCTCCTAGTTGTAACTATTATTATCCTACATTAGGAAAATGATGGTGTCATTTAAATATTCTTCAAAGTCACAAGAAAAAGAAAGGCAGAGTATTCCGCCTTTCTACATTATCTTCTTATACCTTTATTTTGCGTTCGCATCCGGCTGATGAATTCCGAAAACATTGCCTTCTGTATCAAGATAGTACCCTTGCCAAGCCATTCCTGGAAGAGCGTACTTCGGCATGGCAACCTGGCCGCCGTTCTCTAAGATTTTTGCTTCCGCTTGATCGTAATCTTCCACACCCATTGTACAGGAATACCCATTTATTGCTTGGTTTGGTTCAGGCGGAGCACTTTGACGCTGCATCAAAGCCCCATTGATCCCTGGTTCATTTTCATCACCGGTTACTACCCCGTAATAAGGCATACCCGCATATTCCGTCCAATCCTGGAAGGACCACCCGAACACATCACCGTAAAACTTCTTTGCCCGCTCCATATCTGTTACATGGATTTCGAAATGAACTAATCTTCCCATATGTACCTCCTAGTTTTCTTATAAAATATTGCTACCTTAACCATTCATTTCTTCACTTCTATTTTCCTCTCTATTATCGTAAAGTTTATGGAAAAATATCCAATATTAGGGATTTTATATATAATTTGCTGTTGTACTCTAAATTACAGGATCGAATGTCCACTTAGATGTTCTTGGAAGATTAAGGGGAAACTTCGTCCGAATTTGAGCTATCTTCGGACAAGCGCAGTGATCTAAGTCACCTTTGTCCGAACTTTGGTTATCTTCGGAAAGGACACAGGGATGGGTCCACAACATAAAAAGCGTGCAGTAGAACCGTCCCTGTGCACCCAAAATATTCGCATACAGATATGAATGTATAATCTCAATTTATCAATAATATAAAGGAAACTTATACTTTTAAAAGGAGCAGGTTTGATGAAAAAATTATTAGTAATGGGACTAAGTTTGATGTTTCTGTTTAACATACAAGTTGGAGCAAACAACGCCCATGCAGCACCCCAGAAACAATCCATTACCCTATCAGAGGTAAAGTTCCACAATGAATTTAGAAGACTTTGGTTTGATCATGTATTATGGACGAGCAACTATATTACCAGTGCCACAACAGCAGGATCTGAGGACCAGAAACAGGTGCTCGCAAGGCTTCTAAGAAATCAAGAGGATATCGGTAACGCAATCAAGCCGATATACGGCGAAGATGCTGGGAAAAAACTAACTGATTTACTTAAAGAGCATATTGTGATTGCCGGAAAGATTGTAGATGCAGCTAAAGCTGGTAAGGGAGACATGGTTAAGCAGCTAGACAAAGAATGGCATAGAAATGCTGACGATCTAGCGGCATTCCTCAGCGGTGCCAACCCTAATTTAAAAATGGTAGACCTAAAGAAGTTGCTGTATAGACATTTAGAATTGGTGACAAATGACTTATCCGCAAGCCTAGTAAAAGATTGGGATTCAAGGATTACTGCGATAGATGAAGGGGTAACACATATCATCATCATGTCAGATGCCATCTCAACAGGAATCGTGAAACAGTTCCCCGAGAAGTTTAGATAATATTCTTTAAAAGGGCAAAGGGACGGTTCTACTGCTTCCTTGAAGCAGTAGAACCGTCCCCTTGCATCCTCTCCTTAATCGACGCCACTCCTAGCAAACCGATGATCGAAAAAATAACCGGTGTAATGAAACTATAATAATATCCTTTACCAATACTTCCTGAAGCAAAATGATCCAATATCATACCAAAAATGCTTGGCAGGAGAACAGCACTTAGAAATCCTCCCGTGTTCGCAAATCCAGAGACAATGCCCGACTCACTAATTGGAAACGTCTGACGAACGACTGCAAAGGTTAACGCACTTGCCCCAAAGCCAAAGCCAATAATAAAAAAAAGTGCAATTAGCAAATAGTATGGTGGACTCCCTTTAAATAAGAGAAAGGCTGCCCAACACAATAAGATTGTAAAATGAACAGCAACATAAGGTTGTTTAATGGTTCCTAAACGACTTGAAATCCAGCTTGCTAGCGGAGCCCCTATCAGTGCACCAATAAGACCAATCATGACCAGCTGACTGGCATCCGAGCGCGACATTCCATACATAGTCATTCCATACGGCACTGCCCATGAACCAATAAACCCTATATAAGCCCCAACAACACCAAAGTGACAAAAGAATAAAGCCCAGGCTTGCCGGTTCCTAAAGATTCTTCGTAATAAATCTAACGTATTTTCGCGATTTTTCTCATTTTCTGCGGATATTATTTGGAATTGTTTTGGTTTTTTTACTAGGACAAAATAAAGGAGAATACCACACAGACATAAAACCATTCCCGCTGAAAGAAATGCACCCCTCCACCCTAGTATGTCAATCCAGGCTGAGAAAGGGACAGTCGCTAAAAGGAAACCTAAACTCCCAGTCATCCCCGCCCAGCCAATTAATCGGACAAATTCTTTCCCCTTAAACCATTGACTCAAAATTAACACCATATTGACCCAGATGGTCGCATCTCCTATGCCAGTAAGTATTCTAGCAAAAAACAGGATAACTTCATGGGTTCCAAGACTATAAAGGATGGTACCAACACCTGTAAGAGAGGAGCCAATGATGAGAAAAAAATTAGGCCCAAAACGATCAGCCAAAAGCCCCATTGGAATTTGTAAGCCTGTGTAGACTAAAAACTGAATACTTGTCAGCAGCCCAATCGTTGATGCTGTTACACTAAAATCCCTCATCAACTGATCGGTAATCAAACCAGGAGCAGTCCGCTGGCTTGCCATTAACAAATAGGTAAACAATACAGACGCAAAAACGACCCATCTAAACCTGCTATTTTGTTTGTCCAAGGATTTCTACTCCTGTTAGCTTTTTACTCTTATATATATGGAGTTCCGATAATAGTAGAAATGTTTTTTTAGTACGATAAGATATAAATAGTGGAAATTGAAAAAAACAAAACTTATTAGACATGTCCAATAAGTTTTGCCTCTGTTAATTCCATTAAAATACTGTCAAATCCGAACATCTATAAAACATAATTTTCTCCAGTGGTATTCAGATTGTCCTTTTATCCCCTTAGTTATTAATCCCTAGTAGTTGGATCGGTGATTCGGTTTGTTGATTCTGGGATATCATCATAAACTTTTGTATCAACATCGTGAATAGAACTATCGGCTAGTCCCTTAAAGACTGCAAATAGTGGTTGAGTTACCGTTTCCTTCAGCATACCTGCCTGCTTTTGTCCCAGAGTTTGGCTTTGGCCTTTAATTTCAATCAGCATGATGGCGGTATCGTTTAATGCGAATGCACCAAGAGCAGTACCCGGCAAGTTCACATCCGGATATTTTTGAACTGCACCAAAATGAGATTGACCTTTTTGCAGTGTTAGTGCCGATAGGGCATTTACTTGTTTTCCAAGCTTCAGGACATCCTCATCCACTTCATATTGTTTACCCGTAAATGGATCTGTATATGGATCAGCGACTACCGCTGCAAACTGGACAGGTACCGAGCGATTATCTTCATCGGAAACCGTATTGAAACCGCGGTGATGCACATCCACAAATACGTCCGGTTGGAATTCCTGGAAAACACTTGTAACAGTGCGTGCTTCTGCTGTGACATAAAAACCGCCATAATTACTGTTATTTGTTGCCCTTGAATTTAAGAATTCTGCAACCTCACTAAGATTCTGGTTCTCCACTCTGAAATCGAGGTTCGGATTATAATCCCTGTTCTGGTCGTAACCAGGGATACCATAAACGACACGACCGTCATTATTTTGAGCTCTTTCACTGCCATCGCTGTTGT
Source organism: Bacillus sp. MRMR6 (assembly GCF_001940785.1). GTDB lineage: Bacteria > Bacillota > Bacilli > Bacillales > Cytobacillaceae > Neobacillus. The sequence goes on along the minus strand of NZ_MSLS01000004.1, from coordinate 142,491 downwards.
AATACCATGGTGCTACTGTTTCAGTTGGCAGGCCAATGTTTTCTGGCAGCCAAGTCTGATGCGTATATCGAGTCGGATACCACTTACCGTCGAATAGATTATCTGATCCTTCTGGGTTAATACGAGGCATAATCCAGACCGATACGTTTTCTAAGATTTCTTCGACTTCCGCTCCATTAGAAGAAAGCTTTTGAATGATATCAATGGCTGCTTCGGCACCAATCTGTTCATTTCCGTGAATTTGAGCGGTAATCAGAATTCGCTTCTTGTTCGGATCATTGTCTCCGAATTTTGCTACATAGATTGGTTCGCCCTTGTCCGCTTCTGTTTGATAGCCATCAGGAGCGAGGTTAGAATAACCGGCGATTTCAAGCTTCATCTTTCCCTTTGAGGAGGCTTCAAGCTTTTGAAGCTTCTTTGCTAATTCCTCGTTTGACATATAGCTTGATAATGAAATATTCTGGTTGTCTTCAATGTAAGGTCCGTTTGGTGTTGATTGCGGATTTGCGAAGGCAGCAGAAGATACACTTACAGTTAGAGCCAGCGCTGTTGGTAAGATGACTTTTGAAAACTTCTTTTTCATAAAATCCCTCCTAAATGTTTGTCCCAATTAACTTTATGTATTTCTTTTATTTCGGGACTCGAGATAAATTTTAAATGATAGCGGGGATAAATGAAACAGAATAGTTATCATCTTCAGAAAATTGAATCTTTAGAATGGTGCTAGTTCATTATAAATCAGGAATTTAAGACTAGTAGAGAGATTTAAAATGTGAAATTTTTCCTAAAATAAATATATTTCCAATTAGAAAAGGGAGGGTCATCACTAGATGACCCTCCCTTGTATTTTTATGATATAAGGCTTTTTATTAAAAAAATCCTTCATGGGAATAAGAGCTTCCAACAAATAACTTATGATTAGCTAATTTGCAATTACCCCTCTTCCCTCTTTTAGTCTTTCAGCAAGGACAATCTCTGGCTTTTTCACAAATCTAGCCATAACAATGGCCAAGATACAGAGAAGACTAGCGAGCAGAAAAGCTTGTGTGAAAGGCAGTGCCTTTACAACCAGTGGTCCAACAAAAGCTGATAGACCGTATGCTTGGTACATAAAGCCATAATTACTTCCCATATTCTTCGTACCATAGTAATCCGCTGTTACGGATGGGAAAAGCGCCAAAAAGCCGCCGAAGCAAAAGCCGATTAATGAAACAGCTAGTAAAAACAACGGATAATTCAATACTCCGGTACTCATATAAAACATGACAAGAGCTGTTACAGCATAGCTTACGATCAATGTATTCATTCGTCCAAACCGATCAGATAATTTCCCTAAAGCAATTCGGCCTGTTGCATTAAATAAAGCAATCATCATCACTGCATTTCCAGCTTGTTCAAGACTTAACTGAGCCAAGTCAACACCGATATCCACCGCAAAGCTGATGACCATAAGACCTGAGACACTGCCAAATAAAAACATCGCCCATAATAAATAAAATTGATAGGTTCCAACCATTTGTTTCGCTGTATATTGTCCTTCTTTATCTACATCAGAGCCTGGTTGACCAACTTGCAATTGATAGTCTGCTGGCGGGTTTTTTAATAATTGAGCCCCTGCAACAACCAATACCAAATAAATAATACCGATATAAATAAACGAGTCCGATACTCCTGTAAGCTCAATCAAATTGCTGATGATTGGCTTATAGATGAGCCCTCCTAATCCAAACCCAGCAACCGCTACACCACTTATAAACCCTCGTTTATCAGGGAACCACTTTACACATGCTGAAAGTGGACAAACATACGTCATACCAATACCGATACCACCAATGACCCCATAAAAGAAATATAGTTGAAAAAGAGTCGTTGCTTGACTGGCTAATATTACCCCGATTCCAAGTAATATACCGCCTATCGTCGCAACCCACCTAGGACCTTTTTTGTCCTGAAGCCTGCCTGCAAAAATGGTAACGAATGCAAATACAGCAACGGTAATGGAAAAAGTGACAACTACATCCTCTCGCGCCCAGCCAAATTTATCAATAAGAGGCTGATTAAACAAACTCCAAGCGTACACAGCCCCCAAATTTAATTGAATGAGCACTGCCCCTAAAACTACTAACCATCGATTCAATCGTATTCCCTCCCGTTTTTTCAGAATAATCAAAATCAAAAAAAGAAGAGACCAACGGTGATGGAATAGTTCATCAGCGTTGGTCTCTTCTGTACTCACATATAGTGTTTACGTTAGCAACCACAAAAATTATATGATTATAGTAGGCTTTAATTGATTTCTTTTCCCCTTGTCAAATAGACATTAGCAAAAGCCATCTGCATTGTTCATGATTATAAGCCCAATTCATTAGGGTGTCAATCCATTTCTATATTAAAAGCTCTTTTCATAGTCAGTATGCAATTTAAAGATCATTATTCTTTCACCTGTTCGAGTGCTCAGGTCAGTAAAGAAACTTTTCACTTCATGCCCCGTTATGTTTTGAATCATTTTAGTTAGATCTACCAAACCTAATTCAACCATTTCAGAACGGATTTTCTTTATCGATAAAATACCCTCTTTTGTTCTGCAAACCTCATACTCAGCAGGGGTAAGAATGCCTTTTAACGTCACGATAATCATATCTTTAAATATATCGGTCTTGACAGATATGGGACCGCGCCCGAGAAAATCTTTCTCCCACTGCGTGATGCTCTTACTAATTTCTGCTTCAATCGTACCTTTTGACTTGTTCATGGGTTCACCTATCTTCACTCATATTCAAAAAGTATAGAGCAGGAAACCAATTTAATCAACAGTTCTTATAACATGAACTGACTAAATCTAACCTAATTTTGTTAATTCAAAGAAGTGAAGTGGCACGCCTACATCCCCACCCTCATAGTATATGTTTTGGATTGGTTTACACATTATCTCGTTAAATTATGTCTTAAATTCAACAAATTGAAAATATACTATCTTACACGAATCCAATCTGGTAATATAAAAGTACTTAAGATGTACATTCGGTTGTACAAATAAAAAAGAAAGAAAGGGTGCAAGACGAACTGATTGAGTATAGATAAAATTTTATAAAACTGGCATTCACCGTTCAGTTTTAGGTAGTGAGTTTTATTGTTAACGAATTTTGTTAACGTTAACATTCCATTCATAACCTCAAGATAATTTACCAAAATCTTAAGAAACAAGCAGGATCATCCTTACCAAAACTGTTTTTATTTATTGTTTTTAATTTTGTTAACGTTAACATTTTCAAAAATTAAGTGGAATAATCTTCAGAATAAAGTCTTAGCAGAAATAATGATAAATTGTTGAGTAATATCCCTTGCAGAGGTTGGCAATGAAAACGATTACTTATTGAAGTATACATGTTACTAATTGGTCTAACAGGAAATCTATAAAAAACATAGGTCAGATATTTTTAAGATAATAGAATGGAGGAATATATAGATGAAAAACAAGAAAAATCTTGGTGTTTTAATGAGTCTACTCTTATTATTGGGCATAATTAGTGGCTGTTCATCCATTACATCAGCCAGTGATGTGGTTGAAGATAAATCATTTGAGTTTATTATTTCTAGTAATCAACCAGATACACACCCAACCGTTATTGCATTAAAAGAATTTGCAAAGAAAATCGAGGAGAACTCACAAGGATCAATGAAAGCAAAAGTCTACTCTAGCGGTGTACTTGGGTCTGACCGTGAAGTACTAGAGTTAGTTCAGTTTGGAGCAGTCGATATGGTGTCTACGGGTGTATCGACAATTGAATCTTATGAAAAAATGTACTCTTTGTTCAGCGTCCCTTATTTATTTAGTGATAAAGCACATTACTATCGGATGATGGACAGTGAGTATATGCAAGAGGAGATTTTTCCTCAAACAGCTGAAATAGGCTTCGTAGTTAAAACATGGTTTGACGCCGGAGCCCGCAGCTTTTATACAAAGAACACCCCAATCACAGAGCCTTCTGATTTAAAAGGATTAAAAATGCGAACATTGGCATCTCCTACCTTAATGGAAATGGTAAGTTTAATGGGAGGAAATCCTACCCCTCTTGACTGGGGAGAGGTATATGGTGCACTTCAACAAGGCGTTATTGATGGTTTAGAAAATAACGAATTGGCTTTAACCGTTAATAAACATGCGGAAGTAGCGAAAGAGTTTTCTAACACGAGGCACTTATTTGCACCTGACGTATTAATTGTAAATACAAAAACCTTAAATAAACTAACAAGTAACCAAAAAGAAATTTTAGATAATGAGTTACGTGAATTGAGTTTGAAGCAACGCGAATTATGGGCAGTTCAAACAGAAAAATCGATTAAAGAGGCAAAAGAACAGGGTGTCAACTTTTCTGAACCAAATATTCCGGCCTTCATTGATAGCGTAAAACCAATGCATGAAAAGGTCGCGAAACAATATCCAGAGTTTATTGAAACCGTTAATCGTTTAGGAAAAGAACAGTAACTGTTTTGTACTAGAAAGGGAGGTTAAACCATGAGTAAGTTAATGAAGTCATTTAATAAAGGAATTGAGTATTTGCTAATGGTTTTAGTAGCATTAATGGTGATTTCTGCTGTGTGGCAAGTATTATCCCGATATATATTTGGGCAAGGAAGTGCACAAACTGAGGAATTAATGCGCTACGCCATTATTTGGGTTTCGGTTATAGGCGGAGCTTATGTTTATGGAGAAAAAGGCCACCTTGCCATCACCTTTTTTGCTAATAAACTGAAGCCATCATTAGTGAAAGTAATTGGAGTCTTAATTGATACTGCCGTTTCCATATTCTCCACGATTGTCCTTATTTATGGAGGCTACCAAATTGTATCGGCTACGATGATTCAAATATCACCAGGAATGGGATTACCTATGGGATATATGTATCTAGCATTACCAATTGCAGGCTTCATGTTTATTCTTTATGCAATCCAACATATTACTACTAGGTTAAAAAGTGAAAATAATATAGCTTTATAGAAGGAGGAAAAGAGATGGATGTCGCAGTTCAAGCAGGAATTATTTTATTAATCGTATTTGCCCTTTTACTGTTCATAGGAATGCCTATTGCCTTTAGTATTATTATCTCATCTGTTGTTACAGCATTCGTAATCTTCCCAATCAATACCTCTATCATTATTGCAGCACAAAAAGCTGCCACCGGTGTTGATAAGCTGTCGTTGTTAGCCATTCCATTCTTTATTTTAGCTGGTATCATTATGAATAATGGAGGAATAGCCGTCCGGCTTGTCAATTTTGCCAAAGTAATGGCTGGACGAATTCCTGGTTCACTAGGACAAACAAATGTAGTTGGAAATATGCTGTTTGGTTCAATCTCTGGTTCTGCAGTTGCTTCAGCTGCTGCGATGGGTGGAATCCTTGGACCAATGCAAGAAAAAGAAGGCTATGATAAAACCTTTTCAGCTACTCTAAATATCGCATCTGCACCTACTGGTTTATTAATTCCGCCTAGTAATGTATTAATTACCTATTCTCTCGTTTCAGGCGGAACATCAGTTGCAGCCTTATTCATGGCTGGTTACTTGCCTGGGCTCCTCTGGGGACTATTAACCATGTTAGTTGGGTTTATTATTGCAAAACGAAACAAATATTCTGTCAGTGAAAAAATTCCAGCAATGTTAAAGTTCAAACTATTTTTGGATGCAATCCCCTCGCTGTTGCTAATCGTCATTGTAATTGGAGGGATTACTGCAGGGATTTTCACGGCAACTGAAGGAGCAGCCGTAGCAGTTGTCTATGCATTATTCCTATCAATGTTTGTTTACCGTGCACTTAAAGTGAAAGATATCCCTAAAATTTTAATTGAAACTTCGAAGACAACTGCGATTATTATGTTCTTAATCGCTGGCTCGACTATCATGAGCTATGTAATGACAGTTGCAGGAATTCCACAATTAATTAGCGAGAGTATTCTTGGAATTACTGACAATCCAATTGCGATTTTATTAATCATGAACTTAATATTGTTGATCATTGGGACTTTTATGGATATGACACCAGCCATCCTAATCTTTACACCAATTCTGTTGCCAATTGCCACAAAATTAGGGATGGATCCAGTTCATTTCGGGATCATGATTACAATGAACCTATGTATTGGAAGTATCACCCCGCCAGTTGGAAACTGCTTGTTTATCGGGTGTAAGGTTGGAAAAATTGATATTGATAGGGTCATTAAACCATTAATTCCGTATTATTTCGCGATTATTATTGCCTTATTAATTGTTACCTTTGTTCCAGAGCTATCACTATGGATTCCTAGATTAACCGGAAATTTATAAGCTGTTATTTACACAAAACAAGGTGCCTCCCTATAGGAAGGCACCTTCAGGATGTCAAGAAACTTTAGTCATCCTTTTATTTTATATAAATTCTTTAATAATTCACCGCATTAATTAGGTATAATACATTTAGATAGACTTAATATTAGACAAAATGAAAAATTGCCGAGAAATATATCCTTTCTCGACAATCTGACGATAGGGGTATCCCCCTATCGTTTTTCGCATGACTATAGTAGACTTTACAATGTAACGCCTGTTTTAAAAATCGCAATTTCCCTAAACTCATTTTTCTCGTTATTCACTAGTTCGCCACTAGCTACCTTAATTATATATTCCGTGAAATCTCGCAAGACAACATCTGTTTCCTGTTCTAGCAGCACTCCTGCATTATAGTCAATCCAATGTGGCTTTGCTTCATATAGGGGAGTATTGGTTGAGATTTTCATGGTTGGGACAAAGGCCCCAAATGGCGTCCCGCGCCCAGTTGTAAATAAAACCAATTGGCAGCCTGCTGCCGCTAAGGCAGAAGAAGCGACCAAGTCATTCCCAGGAGCACTTAATAGATTCAGACCTTTATGCTCCAATCGTTCGCCGTATTTCAGAACATCTACTACAGTGGACGTACCTGCTTTTTGCGTACAACCAAGAGATTTATCTTCTAATGTTGTAATCCCTCCATCCTTGTTTCCTGGAGAAGGATTTTCATAGACTGGCTGTTTATTTTCAAGGAAGTATTCTTTGAATTCGTTAATTAAGCTCACTGTTTTTTCAAAAACTTCCGTATTTGCTGCACGTTCCATTAAGATTGTTTCCGCACCGAACATTTCCGGAACTTCCGTTAGGACCGTTGTTCCACCTTGGGCCACTAAGAAATCAGAGAATCTTCCTAAGAGCGGATTGGCTGTGATGCCAGAGAAACCATCAGAGCCACCGCACTTCAGACCGACCTTCAGTTCGGAAAATGGCACCGATTCACGCTTGTCGCCTTTTGCATTCTCAAAGATTTCTTTTAGTAATTGAACACCAGCTCCAATTTCATTTGTTACCTCCTGGGAAACAAGGAACTTGACACGGTCTTCATCAAAATCGCCTAAGCTTTCCTTGAATTCATACAAATTGTTGTTTTCACATCCTAGACCTAATACCAACACCCCACCGGCATTAGGATGTAACACAGCATCTTTTAATAATTTCCTCGTATTCTCATGGTCATCGCCTAACTGAGAGCAGCCATAATTATGCTTTAAGACAAGGGCATTATCGAAGGGACTAATATCTCCAACCTCTTTTTCAAACAGCTTTAGCATCCGCTCGGCTACACCATTAACACAGCCTACCGTCGGAACAATCCATAGCTCATTGCGTATTCCGACATCTCCATTCTTTCTTCGGTATCCATTGAATGATAGATTCTCATTTTCATAGGGATTGGACGTTAGCTTTTGCTGATATTGGTACTCCTTGATGCCATCCAGGTTCGTTTTGGTATTTTGAGTATGAATATGTTCGCCAACCGCTACCTCTTTAATCGCATGACCGATCGGATAGCCGTATTTTACGACATCTTCACCAGTTGCAATGTCCTTACTAGCAACCTTATGTCCTCTTTTGATGCCTTCCTTAAGCTCGATCATTGTTCCTTGAACGATAACCGTTTGACCGGCTTGCAGGTCTTTTAACGCAACCACTACATTATCATGTTCATTGAGTTGAATGATGTCTAACATTATACTCCCCCTTTAGATGATTGCCTTTTGGTTCAAAACGGATTCAACCGCTTCCTTCATACCCTTTGTTTCAATTTCAAAAAGATCCTTTGTAACAGCAGCTGTTAACCCAGGTACATTGTTTAAGTCCATCTCCCAGTTCTTTTCAAATCCTAAGATGTTCTTAACAATCACTTCTATACTTTCAATTGTTCCATCAAACTGACTCCATCGTTCCTTGAATAAATCAAGTATATCTTGATCATCTGAGAGCCGAATGTCTTCTTCTCCTCTTTTTCCTTTATAAAAGGCAATCAGTGCTGCGAGAGAGAATACTAGTTTTCTAGGCAGCTCCTGCTTTTGGTCATAATACTCAAGTAAAGAAGGCAAGTCTCTTGTCTTAAATTTGGACATTGAATTTAAGGAAATACTTAATAAGAAATGTTGAATAAATGGGTTTGCAAATCTCTCTAATACTGCATTTGCAAACGAGTTCAGTTCTTCAGTTGAAAGATCCAATGTTGGAATAATTTCGTCAAAGATGAGTTCCTTAACAAATGAGCCCATTACTTCATGCTCAACTGTTTCAGCTACTGTATCCAATCCATATAAGTACGAAACTGGTGTCAGGGCTGTATGCGATCCATTTAAAATCCTTACCTTTCTCGTTCTGTATGGTGTCATATCATCAACAAATAAGGTGTTAAGTCCAGCCTTATGCGCTGGGAATTCCTCGCGAATCCACTGTGGTCCTTCAATGACCCATAAGTGGAACTGTTCGCCGACAACAACCATGTCATCCTTATAGCCGAGTTCCTGGGTAATTTCATCGATAGTATCTCTTGGGTATCCCGGAACAATTCGATCTACGAGACTGCAGCAGAAGGTATTTGCTTCTTCGATCCATTGAACAAAGCTGTCTTCAAGGTTCCAGAGGGAAGCATACTGAAGCACAATCTTCTTTAACTTTTCCCCGTTTCGATCGATAAGTTCACAAGGGATAATGATAAAGCCTTTTTCCTTATCACCATTAAAGGCTTGATATCTTTTGTATAAGAACGACGTTAACTTCCCTGGGAAGCTGTTTTGCGGGCGGTCCTCCAACCTGTCATTTTCATCAAAGGCAATACCAGCTTCTGTTGTGTTAGAAAAAACAAAGCGAAGTTCTGGATTGTAAGCAAGCTTCGTATATTCGTCGTACTGTGTAAATAGGTTTAAGCCTCTGCTGACAGCACTGATGGTTGAATGCTCCTTCACCGCTTTTCCTTCTTTAACACCTTGTAAATAAAGGGTATATAACCCATCCTGTTTGTTTAATTTTTCAACCACCCCTTGACCAAGAGGCTGAACTACTACTACACTTCCATTAAAATCTGTGTTCTTATTCAATACATCGATTTGCCAATCAACAAACGCTCTTAAAAAATTCCCTTCGCCAAACTGCAAAACCTTTTCTGGATATTGGTTTGCTTCCTTAATGATCTTTCTTGATAACTTTTCCATGAGTATTCCTCCTATGCACACGTTAACATTTTAGTAGATGAAAGTTACTAGTCAATTGACTAGTAACGATTATGACAATGGTAAAGGTGAAACCGACCGTCTAATAACAAGCTCTGTTTCTACATAGATTTTTTCCCCTGGCATTTCAGTATTCTCTTCCTTCTCCAGCAATTTCAGGAGCTTTTGTGCCCCTAATGAACTGATTTTTTCAATCGGCCGTTTCACGGTTGTAAGAGATGGATTTGTGTACCTTGCAAATTCAATGTCGTCAAAACCGACAATCGAAATATCATTCGGTACTATAAGACCATTTGCGAATGCTGCGTTCAGGGCTCCGATGGCCATATCGTCGTTTGAACAGAATATGGCTGTCGGGGGTTCTTCTAAAGCAATTAGCTTTTCAAAGGCTTTATAACCACTTTCCATGTCATAGTTTCCTTGGACAATATATTCTTTTTTAATCGGAAGCTGATGATCAATTAACGCTTTTAAATACCCTTCTCTTCGTTCCATCGTCGATTTAAATCCTTTTATCCCTTCGACGATGGCAATACTTCGGTGACCTTTTTGGATTAGGTGGTTGACCATTTGAGTTGCCCCATCGCGGTCATTCGAAACAATATTCGTAAGCGATGAATCACTAATATCCCTGCCTAAAACCACACATGGGATCTCTTTTTCTTTCAAATAATCGATGAAATCATCATCGACATCACTTTGACTCATTAAAATAATCCCTTCAAAACGATTATTATGAATCGTCGTATAATCTTCCAGATCTTCAATTCCTCTTACATACAAATTATAATGTTGATCGATAATTGAATTTACACCTTTTACTGTTTCTACAAAGAAGCTTGAAGAAGTTCCGTTCGTAATACTCGTCAGGAATAGTCCAATCGTATGGGACTTCTGCATTACCAGACTTTTCGCATTATAGTTCGGTGTATATTTTAACTGAGCGGCTATCTCTAATATTTTCTTTTTTGTCCCAGGTTTAATTAGCGGGCTGTCATTCAGAGCTCTTGAAACTGTAGTGTGGGAAACATTTGCTATCTTGGCAATGTCTTTAATGGTAACCATGTATTCCATCCTTTACAATATTCAGTCCTACACTTTATCATATCAAAAAACTTGGAATTTCATAGCCCCTCAGCACGGAATTCACGATCCCGATAAGATCCCTACTTTGTCAAATTGAAAATATTCTTTAGCATTGGTATACGAGATCCCCTGAACGATGCTTCCCAAAAATTCAATATCGTTTGGTACCTCTCCATTTTCAACCCATTCAGCGATTAATGCACAAACAAGTCTTCTAAAATATTCATGTCGTGTATAAGAAAGAAAACTTCTAGAATCCGTTAGCATTCCAATAAAACGAGTGAATAATCCTAAATTGGAAAGTGAGACCATTTGGTTAAGCATGCCTGTTTTCGTATCGTTAAACCACCAAGCTGTTCCAAACTGGATTTTTCCAGGTACTCCACCGTTTTGGAAGGCACCGATCATCGCCCCAATGACGTCATTATCTTTTGCATTCAAGGAATAAATAATCGTTCTAGGGAGGCCGCTTTCCTGATCAATTGCATCTAATAAACGTGCCAAAGGCTTTGCAATTAGGTCATCGTTTATGGAATCATACCCAGTATCAGGACCAAGGATGTTTAGCATTTTCGTATTATTGTTTCTTAATGCATTAATATGAAATTGCATGGCCCAACCTAACTCAGTATATAAACCTGCTAAAAATTTCATCGTATAGGTTTTGTATTTCTTTTCATCTTCAAGGGAAACTTTCTTTCCTAGTAAGGCTTCTTTAAAAATAAGGGTTACTTCCTCTTTTGTTGTTTCATCAAACATCATTGTATCAATCGCATGGTCAGAAACCCTGCCGCCAACAGAATGGAAGAAGCGGATGCGTGATTCCATTCCTTTTAAGAAGTCATCATACGATGTGATTTCGATGCCGGAAACGTTCTGAAGGGTTTGGACCCATTGTAAATATCCTTCACGATTAATCTCTAGGCCTTTATCCGGACGGAAGCTGGGCAACACTTGAACATCAAAGTCTCCCTCTTCTTGTAAGCGTAAATGGTACTCAAGTGAGTCAACCGGGTCATCGGTGGTACAAACAACCTGAACATTCGACTTCTTAATCAAATCTCTTGCTCCAAAACCAGCACTATTATTTAAAAGAGTATTCACCTTTTCCCAAATTTGCGGTGCACTTTTTTCGTTCAACAGCTCATTAATTCCAAAAAACCTTTGTAATTCCAAGTGTGTCCAATTATATAACGGGTTACCGATAGTCATTGGGACGGTCTTTGCCCAGGCAAGAAACTTTTCATAATCACTTGCGTCACCCGTAATATACTTTTCCTCAATTCCATTGCTTCTCATGGCACGCCACTTATAATGATCACCATATAGCCAAATTTCCGTAATATTTTTAAACGTTTTGTTTTCGTAAATTTCCTTTGGACTTAAATGGCAATGATAATCAATAATTGGCATATCTTTTGCAAAATCATGATATAAGCTGATTGCTGTTTCGTTTTTCAAAAGAAAATTGTCATTCATAAAATTCTGCACATTAGTACCAACTTTCATTTTTAGATTTTATACTAAAGTAAAACCTCCATCAGTGGAGTTACTTACCCCAATTTGATGGTTTCTCGGGTGAAGCAGGATTAATGTTTACGCTAACATTTTAATTAACTTTCATGTAGTTGAGTAGATTGTTCACGTTAACAAAAAAAGCGATTAATGTTAACGTGAACAATTTAATTTTATCTAGTTAATGGATAGTTAGCAATCCTTTTAACAAAAAATACACATTATTTATCTAACAATTTTGCCAGGAGTATTATTCGCAAATGTATGGATTTCCCCTTCAGAGAATATGTTACAGTCTCCGTGAACCGTATGTTTCAGGACGGATGCCGCCGTTGCAAACGAAACGATCTCTTCAGGAGCTCTTTGTTCAATGATTCCATGGAGGATGCCTGCTGCGAATGCATCACCGCCGCCAACCCGATCAACGATATGGTCAATAGAATATACCTTTGACTGATAAAGCACTCCATCAACGAAAACATTTCCTTGAAGTGTATTGGTCGAAGCAGAGATCACGCCACGAAATGTGGAACTCATCCACTGAATATTCGGGTACCTTTGCTGGATCTGCTCGTAATAATAGGCAAGTTTTTCACGTGCCCCTAAGGAATCATCCGCTTTTTCGATTGCTAATAAATGGAGTGCATCCAATTCTCCGCAAGAGCAAATATCTACATATGGCAGAAAGGTTTTGATTGTTTCTGCTGCTTCTTTCTGGCTCCATAATTTAGCACGATAATTAAAGTCAAAGCTCGTTGTGACCCCGAGTTCTTTTGCTTTTTTCAATGAATATAGAACCAATTCTTTCATGCTTGGAGACAATGCAGCAGTGATGCCAGTAACATGATAAAGCGATGCTCCTGAAAAAACCTCCTCAAAATTCACCTCTTCCAAAGAGAGCTGCGAAATACTTGAGTATTTTCGGTCATATGTTACTTGGGCACTTCTTGGTCCTACCCCTGACTCAACATAATAAGTACCTAGCCGATCTCCCCCTTTTAATAAAAAGTCTGTTTTAACTCCATGCAACCGTAAATGACTCTCTACTGCAGAACCAACTGGGTTTTCTGGTACCTTACTGACCATATAGACATCATGCCCGAAATTTGAAAGAGACACAGCGACATTTGCTTCTGCTCCGCCAATATGTGTTTGAATCTCATTTGTTTGGAAAAGACGGTCACCGATTTTTGTTGAGAATCGAAGCAGAATTTCTCCAAAAGTAACAACTTTTTTCATATTCCTACGCCCCTCTGGCAGCTTGAACTTTTTCGACATAGGCCTTAGCAAGTTCAGTAATTTTTTCAAACTCACCTGTTTTTGCAGGTGCTACTAAGTTTCCACCGATACCGACAGCGACACAACCATTTTTGATCCATTGATCCACATTCTCGAGGCTTACCCCGCCAGTTGGCATAATATTGACCTGAGGAAGTGGTGCTTTTACGGCTTTTACAAAATCCGGTCCAAAGGCATTTCCAGGGAACAGCTTTACAATATCGACTCCAAATTCTAGTGCTTCCTTCATTTCTGTAATGGTCATGCAGCCAGGCATATATGGAATTTGGTAGAGATTACATAACTTTGCTGTTTCCTCATCAAAGCATGGGCTTACTATATACTGTGCACCTGCTAAAATAGCAATTCTCGCAGTTGTTGCATCAAGTACGGTTCCAGCACCAATCACGACTTCGCTGTTGTCCTTATAAAAGGAGATAAGTTCTTTAATCACAGCATCCGCCTCCTGAAGCGTGAAAGTGACCTCAATTCCATAGATTCCACCTTTCACACATGCTTCAGAAATACGGATCGCATCGTCTTTCGAGTCTGCTCTAACAACAGCAACAACACCACAATCGGTTAATTTTTTTAAGGCAGCTAATTTTTTCATACTGTCTCTCCTATCTCTTTCTCATTTATGAAAATCAGGTTAAAATAAAAATAATAACGTTGTAATTATAATTTTAAAAGATAATTACAACGTTTACAAGTGTGAAATTCGAATTATATTTGAACGTAATAAAGCCAACTATAAGTTTTTTATTCGTTTTAGATTAAATATTAACAACGTTATTATCTTTTGGTATAGTTAAACAAAGATCATTCAGATTTCAGGTGAGAAAAATGACAGTTACCATTAAGAATATCTCTCAAGTAGCAGGTGTAAGTTATTCAACCGTATCAAAAGCTCTAAATGACAGCCCGCTAGTCAAGCCCGAAACAAAAGCAAAAATAGTTAAAATTGCCAAAGAAATGGGCTACCAGCCAAATCTTGCAGCTCAGCAGCTCGTTTCCAAACAATCCAAAGTAATTGGCTTAATTTGGCCAACATTAGAGCGTGTGCTTCCTTCTGTATTAGTTACGAAACTAAACGAAGAAATTAGCAAACATTCATATTCTATGATTCTTTCCATAAGTCCAATAAAAACCTCGATTGAAATGTTTAAACGATTCCAGGTTGATGGGGTAATTGTGTTTGACGAAAAAGACCATTCCATGTTGGAGTCTATTGACCTTCCCGTAGTAACATATGGAGTCGGAAAAAATAAGTCCCTCCCGGTCATTGACGTGAACTATCAAGAAGCTATGCAGACAGCAGTGGAGTATTTATACCAGCTTGGACATAAGAAAATTGCTTACATGGGGGAATTTCCACCGATTGATGACCGCCAATTAGAGAAATATTACGGGTTTCAAAATGCCATGCAGAAATTCCAGCTACCCATCCATAACAGCCACCTAATTAATACTGGCGGCTTAGACTGGTATGACGGCTTCACGGCAACGAAGCGTTTGTTATCATCCGGCGAAATGCCTACAGCCATAATTGGTTCAAGCTACGATATAAGTGCCGGTATTGTCCGTGCATTAAGAGAGGCAAATATAATCATCCCGAAAGACATTTCGGTTATTAGTTACGACAATATTTCGCAAATGACCAATATGGAAATCCTAATAACATGTGTAGGCGTCCCAGTAGAGCAAATCGCCCATCATATCGTAGAAACCCTACTTTCCATCATAAAAAACAAACAAACAATACCGCACATCAAACCATTAACACCCACCATTACAGAACGCACCTCTTGTGCACCAGCAAAGTAAAATAAGGAAGCATGGGGACGGTTCTCATGCTTCCTTTCAACTATAGCTTTTTTGTGTAAGCTCGATTTGCGGTTTCCATTATAGATTCATTAAATACTTCAGCTTTATATGTATGTTACTTTCTTAAGTTCCTCTCTCCTTTCGTCTATTCCAACGTCATCTTCACAACATCATCTAGATATTTTGTTGCATTATATCCAAAAATCACAATCCTTTTAGGAATCACTTGGTGACCGTGCAATATCACGTTTTCAACTGTAGTGAAATACCGGGGCTGCTCGATTTCTTCATATGAAACAGGGTTTTTATACAGATCGTATACCGTTCCGTTTTTATCAACAAGCACTCCTTCAGAATTCATCTCTATTGAACTAGATTCATCCTCACCCTCAGCCACAATATGGAATTGCATCGAATGATATGCTCGATTCTCGATTTCATGATTACTTATGACAACAGTAGAAGGCTGGCCAATTTCCACCTTATCAATGGAGATGGTACTGCCTGCATATTCAAAGGTTTGAGGATAGTCTCTAGATGCATCCAGTTCGATGATTTTTTGATCTTCAAACGTTAAATAGACAGATTCAAATTGAACGTTGACCTCTTTTGGCTTTTCTCCAAAAAGAGGCTCAAAAACTGTTTGAGCAGTAGTCCAGCTTATGTCGTACTGTAACCCGAAAAAAGAGTTTCCATACCGGTCAGCTTTCACTTTTTTATTGTTCACCTCTAGATTGGAAAAATTTACAACATCTATCCTCTTGTTTGGTTGTTCATTATTAATAGCATATTGCAGAATCGTCGCTGTTGGGGCAATGATTAGTTTATCAAAGCGAACCGGGATTTCCTCGACTTCTGTTTCTTCAGCCAATGCATATTCGACGGAAGGCTGTTTTGTTACAGGAATCTCGAAGTTCCACTCTCCCTCCTGTCTCATGCTGTCGTAAGCCATAAAACCATTCCGGTTAGAGGGGTCACGAATCAATCTCTGAAGTTTTGTGATATGCAGTTTAATTGTCCCTTTATCCTTTTTGAGTGGCAGCAGACTAATCTTCCCTTGATACACGTTCTTTTTCTCATTATTTACATCTGTATCAAGTTCGGGTGGAAAGTACCTTGGATATGCTGAAGGATCCATGATTTCATGTTCGTTCTCTACAAAAACCCCATCATAATTAACCAACATATATTGATTGTCATCTTCTGTATCTTCTATTTCATAAAAAACCAGCGTCTGAACATCATCAGCTATCGCGCTCTTGATTGTAATTTTCATCCCATCGCTTTCCGCTTCCAGGTTCAGCCTTTCACCCAGGTCTTGTTGCAAAAAGGCACGCAATTCTTGATCTTCTTCTGTCAAGGAATAGTAGAGGTTAGAAGGAGCCCCTGTGAAGAAAACTATAGCCATTAGTACTGCGAAAACACTTGCAGAAACAAGTCCCAATCTAATTCGTTTCTTATTCTTCTGTTGTCTGTGCCTTTCCTTTTCTGCCAGCCTTTCTCTAATATTTTCCATAAAACCAGGTGGCACATGAAATTCTTCCATTTTTTTAGGAAGATTTAACATGGTTAGCATGACATCCTGAAAGCTGCCCAAATCCTCCTGACAGTTTTGACAATGATAAACATGTACCTCTAAATCAATCTTTTTCGGCCGCTCCAGATTTCCTTCTAGATAATCAATGTAATCCTGATGATACTCCTCACAGCCATTAAAGGCTGACCCGTACCCTATTTCATTCCTAAGAGACCGGATTCCAGAAAACAATAGGTCTTTCAGCTTTTCCATTGAAACTTGAAGTAGATGAGCCGTTTCCTCCTTAGAAAATCCTTTAAAATATGTAAGGACTATCGCTTCTTTCTCGTATTCTTTCAATTGACCCAAAGCCTTAAAAGCATCCGGCCGTTTTTCATTTCCCTCTGAAGCTTGTAAACTTCTATCATCAGAAAGCTCCCGACAGGTTTGTAAAATGATAGATGTAACCCACGTTTCAAATGAAGTGTTATTTTTATATCGAGGCAATTCCTTGTGAACTTTTATTATGGAAAGGTAAAAAAGTTCTTCCATTTGCTGCTGATTCCTAAGATAGGACCAACCAAGTGTATAGAACGTTTGGATATGCTGTTCGAACCAAACAGCGATGGATTCCACGCCATTATCTCTTATCGTAGTAATGGAATCGGCATCTACTTTTGCTGGGATCATAAAAAAGTCCCCCCTTTCCTGCTTTCTTTCGTTAATCCTATTATAGAGAATGTCCTTATAACTTGCCTAATTTCGTTTAATTTCTTTATAATGGTAATATAAGAAAATACTGCGAAGTTTTTTACAACTTTTATCCAACGCTGCAACGATTTCACTAATTCTTCTAGAAATTCCATTACATTACATTCTCATTCTCATAGTCTATATTTCTTTCGATTTATTTCATAATTCATGACAGTAATTACATAATAATAATTATTATTATAATTCTAGTTTCTGTGCTTCTTAAAACTAGATGCATAATTATATATTACTAAACCTACATAAAAGGAGAGATGTAAAGTATGGATGCTAAAGAAAATGCTAATATCGAGGGATGCCCGTTTCACGGTGGTGCTACAAGTAACAAATCAAGTGGTACTGCAAATCGCGACTGGTGGCCAAACGCGTTAAACTTGAATATTCTCCACCAGCATGACCGAAAATCTAACCCAATGGGAGAAGACTTTGATTATGCTGAAGAATTTAAAAAACTAGACTATGATGCTCTTAAGCAGGATCTTCAAAATTTAATGAAAGATAGTCAAGATTGGTGGCCAGCAGACTATGGACATTATGGACCATTCTTTATCCGTATGTCTTGGCATGCGGCTGGTACATACCGTACAGGCGATGGCCGTGGCGGCGGCGGAACCGGGAACCAGCGTTTTGCTCCGCTTAACAGCTGGCCTGACAACGTTAGCCTGGATAAGGCCAGGCGGCTCCTATGGCCGATTAAGCAAAAATATGGTAACAAGATCTCTTGGGCTGACTTGCTTGTCCTAGCAGGAAATGCGGCGATTGAAGACATGGGTGGCCCAACCAGTGGATTTGGAGCAGGACGCGCAGACATTTGGCAGCCAGAAGAAGACATCTACTGGGGTACTGAAACAGAATGGCTTGCTGATAATCGTTACACTGGTGATCGTGAGCTTGAGAATCCACTTGCTGCTGTTCAAATGGGGCTTATCTATGTTAACCCAGAAGGTCCAAACGGCAAGCCAGATCCAATTGCATCGGGTCGCGACATTCGTGACACCTTTGCACGTATGGGAATGAACGATGAAGAAACCGTTGCACTAATAGCTGGGGGACACACTTTCGGTAAGGCTCACGGTGCAGGAGATGCTTCGCATGTTGGTCCAGAACCAGAGGCTGCTCCTATTGAACTGCAAGGATTAGGCTGGCAAAGCTCTTACGGTAGTGGTAAAGGTCGTGATACGATTGGCAGCGGTATTGAGGGTGCTTGGACTGCTAATCCAACACAGTGGGATAATGGTTACTTCGATCTATTATTCGGATATGAATGGTGGCTGACAAAGAGTCCTGCAGGTGCTTGGATATGGCATGTTGTTGATGCAGATGAGAAGCATCTTGCACCAGATGCAGAAGATCCGTCTATTAAAGTTCCAACGATGATGACCACAGCTGACATGGCCTTACGTTATGATCCAATATACGAGAAGATTTCCCGTCGATTCCATGAGAACCCTGAGGAATTTGCAGATGCATTTGCTCGTGCATGGTTCAAATTATTACATCGTGACATGGGTCCTAAAGCAAGATATCTGGGTCCAGAAGTACCAGAAGAAGATTTCATCTGGCAAGATCCCGTACCAGCAGGTAATTATGAATTAACAGAAGCTGAAGTAGCTGCACTTAAAGCAAAAATTATCGATTCTGAGCTTACAATAAGCGAGCTAGTAACAACGGCTTGGGCTTCAGCTAGTACGTACCGTGGCTCTGACCATCGCGGCGGTGCGAACGGTGCACGTATCCGTCTTGCACCACAGAAGGATTGGGAAGTGAACCAGCCTGAACAGCTTGCAAAAGTATTAGATGTTCTCGAAGGCATTCAAAACGACTTCGAAAAAGAAGTAAGTATTGCCGATCTAATTGTATTAGGCGGTTGTGCCGCAATCGAAAAAGCTGCACGAGACGCAGGCTTTGACGTTACGGTTCCATTTGTCCCTGGACGTGGAGACGCTACACAAGAACAAACAGACGCAGAAAGCTTTGATGTACTAGAGCCTATCACCGACGGGTTCCGAAACTATCAAAAGAAACAGTATAGTGTTAGTCCAGAAGAGCTTTTAGTAGATAAAGCTCAGCTCTTAAACTTAACTGCACCAGAAATGACGGCTCTTATTGGCGGTATGCGTGTACTAGGTACAAACTATGGCGGTACAGCGCACGGCGTATTCACTGATTCTGTAGGTAAACTCACGAATGACTTCTTTGTTAACTTGCTTGACATGGGAGTAGAGTGGAAGCCTGTCAGAGCTAACCTCTATGAAGGACGTAATCGCCGTACAGGTGAAGTAGTTCGTACAGCAACAAGAGTGGACCTAGTGTTTGGTTCAAATTCCGTTCTTCGTGCCATTGCAGAAGTTTATGCTCAGGATGATAACAAAGAGAAGTTTGTTCGCGACTTTATCGCAGCATGGGTCAAGGTAATGAACGCAGATCGCTACGACCTTAAAACAGTTGACTTTAAGAAAGCACAGCTAACAAGTAAGTAAATATAAGAAAATAACCGCCGTCAAAAAATGGACGGCGGTTATTTTCTTTGAAAGAGACATTTAAAATAGCGATTTACTAGTATACGTTGACCCCTGTTAAAACTCAATAGATCACCTTAATACAAATGATAAAAAGTCCAGTTTTCCAGTGCCTCGAAAGGTAAAGTAAAGTGCCTGTTTAGCATTTTCAATATTCGCCTTTGAACTGAAATAGGTGAACCTGTTTGTAGATTGGATCGGAATACTAGCAATTGGTTCAGAATTAAGCGAGGTTGATATATTCATATATCCTTTTGCATTACCGCGGACTTGGATAGCAATTTCTTTTATATCCTTAATCAAAAAATATTTAAACCCAGCAATTGCTCCATCTCTCATATTTGCTATAAATTGATTAGGATTGTTCTCTCTATCTTTGCCGCTTTGAGTAAAATAGGGATGTTCTTTAAAAGTAACATTTCCAAAATATACACCATATCTGCCTGCACCTTTTCCTGACATAAGGTTGCATGCTATCCGTGCTTCATATTCTCCTCTTCCTCTTAAAGGTCCGTTGTTCAATCCGCAGGATGTCATCTCTACTTGCGGAATGAAACCATCCTCTTTTATCTCGATTGGTTCGGCAAGACCCTGTCTGGAATAGTGGTGCCTGTTTGTTTGCCTGTGATGAAATACATACCATCTATCTTTAATCTTAACGATACTGCCATGATTGTTACCAATGTAATTATAAGCCTCCTTGTCCTTACTATAACCGTTTAGATAAAGATCTCCGTTGCTAACAATCGTTCCTCCATATACAAAATCTCCAGTTGGATTCTTGCTTGTGGCATAACAAAGTTCATGACCGTTTATGGAGGAGTAGATAAAATAATAGCTATCACCTATTTTTCTTATCGAACTTGCCTCAAAGAACTCATGTTCCTCAAATCCGGTACCAGCTGCTTCTCCTTTCTTCTTAAAGAGAAGCTTCGGATCACCAATTACAGTCTTCATATCAGATTTCAGTTCGATAACATATCCACCATAAAATGTATGCTTTTTCCCACCTGTTATAAAGGAAGGCAGGTTTTTCTTAGGTGCAAATCCCGAATAAAGGTAAACGCGTCCATCATCATCGACAAGGACACCGGGGTCAAATAGGAATGGATCTCCCTTTTTGTTACATAGGATATCTCCTTCCGGATGACTAACATATCCATAAAACTCAAATTTTCCTGCCGGTGTGTCACAGACTGCCACTGCAATAACGCTCAGGAAATTAAGGCCATAATATAAGTAATACCTTCCGTCTAAACCTTTTGCAACGTCAGGAGCATACATATGATAGAATCCTAATTTATTCATTGGGTCTTGCTTTTTTCTATAAATAATACCTTCATATCTCCAATCACTCAAATTATCAACCGGCGCAGACCAGCAGACATAATCGTTCATGCAAAAAAGTTTCCCGTTAAATTTATCATGGGAGCCATACACGTATACTCTATCTCCAAATACATAAGGCTCCCCGTCTGGAATATATTCATAACTAGGTAAATACGGATTATAAGCCTGTTTTATCATCATTCATATCCTTTATTTAGTATTAAACTTGTATTATTATCTTCAGCTCAATTCTTTTTTTGCTATTGATAACGCTGCAGCAATTACTTGGTGCATATCATAATATTTATACGTCCCTAGTCGACCTCCAAAAATTACATTTGGTTGCTCATCAGCCAACTTTCGATACCTTCTAAAATTTTCATTATTTTTATCATCATTTATTGGATAGAAAGGTTCATCACCCTTTTCCCATGTTTTAGGATACTCTCTCGTTATGACAGTTTTTGACTGGTTTCCAAACTCGAAATGTTTGTGCTCAATGCTACGAGTATAAGGGGTTTCAGCATCCGTATAATTGACTACAGCATTGCCCTGATAATTTTCTTGATCTAATACAATCGAATCAAAACGTAAACTGCGATATTCTAATTCACCATACTTATAATCAAAAAATTGGTCAATCATCCCTGTATATACGATTTTCGGATAATTTTGTAGGTACTCTTCCTTGTTCATAAAAAAGTCCATATTTAATTCCACATCAATCATTTCACTACCAAGCATTTTTTCTATTATTTGGGTATAGCCTCCAATAGGAATTCCTTGAAAGCTGTCGTTGAAATAATTGTTATCATAGGTAAAACGTACAGGAAGACGTTTAATAATAAAAGAAGGTAATTCAGTAGCTTTTCGTCCCCACTGTTTCTCAGTGTATCCTTTTATTAATCTTTCATATATATCGGTGCCAACTAATGATATGGCCTGTTCCTCTAGGTTTGCAGGTTGTTCGATTTTAGCTTTCTTTCTTTGTTCCTCTATTTTGTTTTTAGCCTCTTCAGGTGTCATTACACCCCATAGTTTATTAAAGGTATTCATGTTAAAGGGCATATTGTAAACTTCCCCTTTATAAATAGCAATAGGGCTATTGGTATATCGGTTGAATTCAGCAAACTGATTCACATAATCCCAAATTTCCTTATTATTTGTATGAAAAATATGTGCACCATATTTATGTACATTTATGCCTTCAATATTTTCTGTATAAATATTTCCTCCAATATGGTCCCGCTTGTCGATTACCTTTACTCTTTTTCCTCGTTTGGCTGCTTCAAAGGCAAATGTACTACCAAACAGACCCGATCCAACAACTAAATAATCGTATTTCATCCGTTTTACCTCCTATTAACTCCATCGCCCATTACAATTGATATGGAGTCTCGGTTTTTAAGTAATAATTTATTTTGCCCAATTTGGTAAGTATTAACTATGAAATTCAAGTAATAAAAATAGCCTTCTATGATTCTTCCATCATAGAAAGCTATTAACTATCTCTATACATTGCAAGAGTGAGTTTTTATTAATTAAATCCTACAAGTCTTTGTGATATCTTATATGCACCTACAGATATACTTCGTCCTAACCGGCCAGGTAAATTCATTAACTGGCCCATCATTCCGTACCGAATATCATGGTACAACTCAATATCGTTTTTCTTAATATAATTCCATAACTCTTTTTTCTTTTGCAGATTCTCTATTGTACCTGAGCGGATTAACAAAATTGCTGACACTACAGTAACAATTTCAAGATGGTGAAACAAATACTGACGAAGCTTTGGACTTGGTAGATTATCTAGTTTCACAAGATCTATCATTAGCTTATTTACTTTAATTTGTTGATCGATCCTTCTAATCATAACACTCTCATGAACCGACTGGTCTTCTCTACCAATGAAGTATCTGTAGAATTCTACATTGATATAGTACATTGACCTTACATGATTAAGCGGAACATAAACAAACAGATTATCTACATAGAAAGTATGCTTTGGAAGTTCCAACCTGCAATCTTTTAACAATTGTGTTCTGTAAATGAGCGAATGCATCAACAGATACTGTCCCTTACGAAATTGCTTAATGTCATCCCAAGTAAAGATTTCTCCTATCGGAAGTACATTTTCATATTTCATAACTTTTTTATATTTCGCGCCTTCTTTTTCATAAACAAAATTGCTGATAATCATATCGATTGCTTTTCTGTCACTAACAAATTCGTTCAGCTTATTTAAGATTTTAAGATATGCCCTTGTATCAACCCAGTCATCACTATCAACTACCTTTAGATACACGCCGGCTGCATTGCGGATTCCTGCATTGACAGCTTCTCCATGTCCACCGTTTTCTTGGTGGATTGCTTTTACGATGGTGGGGTACTTTTTTGCATATTCATCCGCAATTTCTGCTGTTTTGTCAACTGAGCCATCATTTACTATCAGTATCTCGACGTTTTCCCCACCAGGTAAAAGGGATTCTATGCAGTATCTCATATAATCTTGTGAATTGTAGCAAGGAATAACTACTGATAATAATTTCATACCTCAACCTGCCTTTTACTAAGCCTGCTTTTCAGGCTCTTGTTTGAAAATAATTTTAAATATCGGGAAAAATACCCAGAAAGAAATAGCACTATTTATAATCATCGTAATAACGTCTGCAGTTGTTTCACCAACTGATCCCATTCCCCATGTGTTCATTAATAGGTTATAAATAGGAGCTTTGTAGAATCCTTGAGCTGCCGCTGCACCGATTGTTATTACAATGTAAGCAACAAAATACCAAAAAGCTGCCGTCCAAATGTTGCTGTTTGATTTAAATGTGATGCTTCTCTGTGCAAAGAAGTTAATAATTTGGGCAATTGCAATCGTTATTTGAACTGCTAGAAAGTAGGCAAGCCCACCCCCGCCCCCTGATCCAAGGGAACCGGCAGCATAATCAAACACATAATAGGCACTTCCATCAAAATTATGCCCAAACTGTAAGATTTGAAAACTAGTAGTTACTAATGCTGTCTTAGCAAATATACTTTTAAAAACAGGCATTAAAACTAGCTGTAATACCGTAATCCCATTGCTTAGCATAAAGAATACTAAAAATTGTGCAATACTAGGATGTTTTGCCTTGTAATTATTCCAGAAACCTAGTGGCCCTGCAAGTATTTTATTATTTTTGGTATTTAAATTGCTCATTTATATTACATCTCCTTTGCCGCTCCCGCTATGGTGCTTTTTACCTTATCGACTTTTACCATCTTTTTTCTTTCTCTTAAAACATGGTTCAAGCCTTTGAAGAACTGACCGTTTACCATCATCAATATTCCGTCTAACATAGGCATATTGATAATTCCACCAGTCATTCTAGCAATACCTCTGAACGGCATATGATAGATGGACATCATAATTAAATTCGCAGTGCTTCTTTTCCCAATATTTCGTAAGAACCAGTGAGCAAAGGTAATAGAATGGAAAGCAACTCTAGCAAAAACACCCTTAGCATACTGACACTGTGCAATCGTATCGTTATATCCAAGCGGCTTCAAGCGGTCCCAGTTTGCGACGGGTACTTTATGGCCAAGTAAGTTTTCAAATTCTTCTACACTTATATTGTTTGCTTTACCAGAATAATAAGATGGCAGCTTTGACTTGTCATATGGAAGCGGTGCTCCTGTGCCTTTAATAAAAATAGTATCTACTAATCGAATATCAACACTTGATGCTGCAATCATAATTTCGTAGCTTGCTTCTTCTATTTCCCACTTATTTGTCTTCACATTAAAATAACGGAACGTTTTATCATCAAACGGAATGGTAACCGTTTTGGTTTCACCTGCATTCAAAAAAACTTTTTTGAAGCCTTTTAGTTCCTTGTTTGGCCTGAAGATACCACCCGTTTTACATCCAACATATAACTGTGCAGCTTCCATTCCAGCAACATGCCCGCTATTTGTAAGTTTAAATGTTACTCCATCAT
Source organism: Bacillus sp. MRMR6 (assembly GCF_001940785.1). Lineage (GTDB taxonomy): Bacteria > Bacillota > Bacilli > Bacillales > Cytobacillaceae > Neobacillus. Next base: position 117,113 of record NZ_MSLS01000004.1, on the reverse strand, counting down.
TTGTAACTTTAATATCTGAGTATTCAAAGGTTGTATAACTCAAACCGTACCCAAACGGGAAGAGAACATTTACATTCGCAGTATCATAATATCGATATCCAATATACATACCTTCCCTATATTCTACGCTTACTTCCTTACCGGGAAAATTGTAAAAAGAAGGTGTGTCCTGATAACGAAGTGGATACGTTTCAGCTAGTTTACCAGATGGATTCACATCACCTGATAAAACTCTAAGAACAGCTCTCGCTCCTGCCTGGCCAGCTAGATATCCATGAACCAGTCCTCTTACCTTATCAATCCATGGCATTTCTACCGCTGCTCCACAAGAAAGAACCGCCACAATATTTGGGTTCACTTTGTGCAAAGCATGTAATAACTCAAGTTGATTTTCGGGGATTTTCATATCTTGTCTGTCTAATCCTTCAGCTTCTGTAGCTTCATCTAGACCAATATATAAAAGAACGACATCTGCATCTTTTGCAAGTACACATGCTTTATCTACTTTTTTCCTGCTCATTTTTCCATATCGTTCAAAACCGGGTTCAAATCCAATGCTAACAATTCCCGATTCTTCAAGGCAATCTAATGTATGTTCCAACCTAGTGGGATTGACGATAGATGATCCTGCACCTTGGTATCGTGCATCTTTTGCAAAGTCCCCTATTATAGCTACCTTTTTACCCTTTTGAAGTGGTAATATATTTCCTTCGTTTTTAAGAAGAACGATGGATTCTTCCGCTGCCTTTTGTGCTACTCTGTGGTGCTCTTCTTTATCAATTTCCTTTTTAGGCAATTTATACACTTGCTCCGTTGTAAAAATCAAATCAAGTAATCGGTCTACACACTCATCTAGTACTTCTGCTTTGATTCTTCCATTTTTAATAGCCTGAATAATTTCTTGATTTGTTTCACCAGCAGTTGTCGGCATTTCCAACTCATTACCAGCTATTAACCCTGCTACACGGTCGTTGCTTCCGCCCCAATCCGTCACAACAACACCATCATACTTCCACTCATCACGTAGAATTTCTTGCATTAGGTGGATATTTTCGTTTGTATAGGAGCCATTCAACATATTATAAGCAGACATGACGGTCTTTGTCTTACCTTCTCTTATTGCAATTTCAAATGCAGTCAGATAGATTTCTCTAAGAGTTCTTTCATCGACGATTGTGTCAATCGACATCCGTCTTTCTTCCTGATTGTTTACTGCAAAGTGCTTTACGCATGCCGAAATCCCATGGGATTGAATCCCTCTAATCATACCGGCAGCCATTTTACCCGCAAGATATGGATCTTCACTGAAATATTCAAAATTTCTACCAGCAAGAGGGTTTCTTTTCATATTAATACCAGGTCCAAGTAGTACGTTCACTTGCTGCGCAACAGCCTCTTTCCCTAGATAATCACCAATTATTTCTCCTAAATCTTCGTTCCAGCTATTTGCAACTGTCGCAGCTGTTGGGAAACATGTTGCTGGTAGACTTGCATTAAGACCTAAGTGGTCCGCTGCTTCCGCCTGTTTTCTAATTCCATGAGGTCCATCGGCAAGAAACATATTATTGATTCCTAGGCGTTCTATATCCATGGTTTGCCAGAAATCTTTTCCTGACATTAAGGATGCCTTTTCTTCCAATGTCATTTTTTTAATTAAGTCTTTATATTTCATGTTCGATTCCTCTTTTTGTAATTTAGGCGGAACCCGGAAGAAGTACCGCCTAAACACTTATTTTCATTTTATTTTTTCACGGACAATGTTCTTATTCTGTTTTATGCAGACTGTAAAGTTTCTACTGCTTCGTCTCTTTTCCTGCTATTACGAAAGACAAAGAAGAATGCAGCAATAAAACCTAATAATAGAAGAACATCAATTGCAATAGTGATCACAACCCACTTAGGTGTATCAGAACTTAAATTACCTTCAATCGCACTACTGTTAGCTACAGTGTATAAAATATTGTGAGCTGAATCTCTTAATGCCCATAATGTATCATTGCTGTTAGTATTTACTTGCGGTACACCCATAGGTGCTGCACCAGTAAGCATTAGATCGTTACCGTTACGAACAGCTAGCTCAACATTCATGTAAGGATATGCGTTTATCCCGCCGCCATTCATATAAAAGTCTGTAATAACATGTCCAGTGAAGCCCCATTCTTTACGAAGAACTTCTTTTAGAAGACCGTCGTCCGCTCCAGCCCACTTATTACCAATACTATTAAATGAAGACATCACAGCCTTAGCGCCGCCTTCTTTAACAGCGATTTCAAATGGCTTTAAGTACACTTCACGAATTGCTTGTTCATTACTCCAAGTTAATACACCGAAAGTACGGTTTGCTTCCTGATCGTTCAATGCAAAGTGCTTGATATATACGTATCCGCCGTGGCTTTGGAATCCTTTTGTTACAGCTGCTGCCATCTTACCGGAAAGAAGTCCGTCTTCTGAATAATATTCGAAGTTTCTACCAGCGAATGCCGTACGGTGCACGTTCATCGCAGGAGCATACCAACCAGTCACACCATATGCTTTTGCTTCAGCTCCAATATGTTCTCCCATTGCTTCGGCAAGTTCAAGGTTCCAGGTTGATGCAATCATTATTTCAGAAGGGAATGCAGTACCAGATTGTCCGTTGGCTGCCATATTCATATTATTAATTGCGGCAGGACCATCGTAATCTAATGTTGCAGGTTTACCAACAGACTCTATTTCAACCGTTCTATAACCGCCAAGTGTTGATAAGCTAACTAATTCATCAGCAGTAAGCTGGTCAAGTAGTTCGTTCCATGACTCATCGTTGATATCTACACCCGTATAATCCTTTAGCTGTTTTCCATTATCAGCTCCTGTTGTAGGCGCTGCATCGTGTGTATCAGTAGGTACATCGTAACGAAGGCTGTTAATTAAGTTAACAAATTTAGAATCTACTAATCTTCCTTTTACTTTCTTTTCAGCACCATCCGCTGTCGTTACAGTAAACTCTTCATTTTTGTTAATATCTGCAAGACCAGCAAATTTATCTGCTCTTGTAAGATATGTGGTAATACTTCCTTCACCCGTTACTTCATCATCAAACTGATTCTCAGCTACTTGCTTATCAGTTGAACGGCCTGAATCATAAACAACTTCAGAAAGGTTCTTAGATCCAACATCAGAGATTCTTTCATGAGAGTTACTCATCAGCATAAGCTTGTATTCGCCTGCTTCAAGAACGTATGAACCAGTATCGCTATATTCTTTGTTTGCATCGTAAGAAGCCATGTCTTCAACTTTAAAAGAAAGTGTAACTGTTTCAGATTCTCCTGCTTTGACTACTCCTGTTTTTTCGAATGCAACAAGATCTACAGAAGATTTTTCAATTTTTCCAGTGTATGGTGCTGAGTAATAAAGTTGCACTACTTCTTTCCCATCTACTGAGCCAGTGTTTGTAACTTTAACATTCACAGTTACTTCTTCGTCAGTCCAATTTAAGCTGTCTGCTACAACTTCTTGTTCAAAGCTCGTATAGCTTAAACCATATCCGAATGGATACTGTACTTTTTCTTCATAATTAATTGCGCCTAACGCTGCAGCAGTTTCATAGAAACGGTACCCAACATAAATACCCTCTGTATAATCAACATATTTTAAAAGAACATTACTTGAGTCTACCGCTTGTGAAAATGATCCATCCTCATTTTTAATTACATAATCGAAATCGCCAAAGTTTGCCATTGCAGGTGGATCAAGAAGATCTTTCGTATAAAGGTCTACTGTTCTACCAGAAGGGTTAACCTCACCAGAAAGGACTTTTCCTAATGAATTAAAGCCATTTTGTCCTGGACCTGCAACATTCAGGATACTCTTAATTTGGCCGTATTCTTCTACCCAGCCAAGTTCGAATGAATTTGCACTGTTTACAACAAGAATTACATTATCGAAATTTTTAGTAACAGCATCAATCATGCCTAGTTCTCTATTGCTAAGTTCTAGATAGTGTTTGCTCGCATCCATATCATCTTCATAGCCAAACTTTTGACCTGTTGGACCAAATGGACCACCTTTAGGATTAAATGTGTCTGGGCCAGCCATACTACGTGGGAGATCTGCCCCCTCGCCACCTGAACGAGCAAGAAAAATAATAGCTGCATCTGAATAATTCTTAGCCTGTTGCATTAGTTCGTCTGTGTAGAACTCAGATGGTTTTGGTTCTGGAATCGACCAGTCTTGGCCATCCATTCCTACAATCGGTCTTTCAATACCTGTATTAATATAAGCACTATATAATTCCTCATTGATTTCAAAACCTGCCGCTTCAAGACCAGCTTTTGGTGTAACTGCTTTCGAGGCATCTGATGCACCTGAACCCGTACCACCATAAATTGGAGCAGTAAAGCTCCATCCAAAAACGTTTACCTTTGTTTTATTATCTTCTGAAGTTTGGATAGGCAAAGCGTTTTCATTGTTTTGTAAAAGAACAGTACCTTCATCTGCGATCTGCCCAACAAGTACCTCTGAGTTTTCGCGTGCTTCAACTGCTTCTGCACTTTCTAAATCGATTGTAGAAAAGTACGATGAGATTACATCCGAGAATTGAGCTAATGCGACGTTCGCTGAAACAACAATTACAAGTAGAACAGATAGTACAGAGCTCCATACTATGCGAAACTTCTTCTTACTCATTTTCTTTTTAGCCATTTCAAAATTTCCCCCTATCTTCTATTAAACTTCTATTAATCATCACAAACATGTTGTGAAGGCTTACATTTCAAAAATTATCTCCTTACGCCTTCCTAACGTTTTGATATTGAAATATTACCATATTATTTTTTGGATAAATCAATCTTGCATGAACTGTATGAATTTCTGCATGAACTGCAATGGTAGAACATATTTTTTAAAAAAATAAGGCTTGGATATGCCAAATTACACATAACCCAAGCCATTTCATTTACCTTTTTATTTCTATCATATGCAAACCTAGGTCAATAGAGGCATTAGAATCTTTAGTTCAAACCAATTGTCCTTTTGATTTACATTAACTACACCATCATACTTCTGTACTGTATATCGAATACTCTTTAATCCATAACCATGAATATACTTATCTTTCTTTGTCGTTTCAGGTAAGCCCCCTTCAAGCTTAAGCTCCCCTTCATAATAATTTTCAAATCGAATCATTAAAAATCCTTTTTGAGCAAATACAGAAACATGTATTAGCCTTTTTTCTTCTTCTTCGATTTGTTGCTCATATTCTATCGCATTATCCAAAGCATTTCCAAAAATGGTGCAAATATCAATTACATCCATGCCATTAAGCAAGGTACCGTCCGCCACACAGGTTAGGGTAATCCCATTTTTTATACAATACATGTTTTTGCTTGTGAGTACTGTATCCAACACTCGGTTTCCCGTTTTATTCTGTGCTTCGTATGACTTGATTTCGTTTTCCATCTCTGTTAAATATTCATTTCTCTTGCGTGGATCATCTTCAGCTCTTAAAGCAATAATTTGATTTTTTAAATCGTGGTACTTGTAGTTTACTATATCTATACTTTCTTTGGATTGCTGATATTGCACATACTGATTCTGAAGTATATTTTGTACTGCCCTAAGTTCATGCCTTGTCCTTAACTCGTTTAATTGTATATGGTAAGCGTATAATATAGCGAATCCACCTAAATCTACTAAAGTTCGGATATTGAGTATTTCTTGAGCATATTTTCCACTAAATGGTGTTCTAGTAGTCACAAAGCTTAAATTGCTTATACCAAAAACAGCTGCACCTATAACAACAGTTGACCATAGTTCACGCTGCCTTATATTTAATTTACCATCCTCTGGAATGTGGCGTTTTTCAAGTAACCAGATTAATAGAAACGCAAATCCATAAATAACACAAAGTAAAAGCAATTCATTTACGGCATCACTTTTCTGGCCTTTCAAAAAAAAGAAATGCACCTGCCACTCCAATGATGCCACAAATTCTGCAGCAACAAATGCCCTTACGCTAAAATAACCTGCCTCAAGAGCAGTGATCTCGCAACTCCTATAAATGAAAAAAAACATCATTCCAATCGCTGCAACCATACATGGAATCCAAAAACCAATCGGTAAATCCTTTGTTAATACCAAAAAAACAGATTGTATAATGAGAACCCCACCGGAAAAGGAAATAAGCTTCCATCCATTAATTCGTTTTTTTAATACCAAGATGTAAATAATACAAGCAAGCCACTCAGCTAATGCTGTGTATAATCTAGGTAGTTCTGGAAGGACATCGCTCATTTTATAACCTCTCCCCAATAATTAGATAAAGATTCCATGAATGCTCTTCTTTTAGTACGGCTTATAATAAGATTTTCACCCCTCACTACAGCACAACTGTCATTCATTCCATCCACATGTTCCAAATTAATCAAATAGCCTTTATTTCCTCGAAAAAAGTGAAAGCTTGATAATTCCTTTTCTAATTCCTTCATAGTTCCTGATGCAATATACTCTCCTTCTTTAGTGCAGAAGATAAGTTTATGTCCTTGACTTTCCACATAATAGATATCAGAAATCTTAAGGCGTTTAACGCCGCCTTTTAATAAAATGGTAATAAAATGGCTTTCCCTTTTTTTCATTCTGTCTATAGCTCGATTCAAGCGCTGTGAAAATGGGAAATATGAGATCGGCTTTAAAACATAGTCCAATGCATCCACTTCATATCCTTTGATAGCGTACTGTGCCATATTCGTAATAAAAATAATCACCACTTCAGAGTCCACTTTTCTAATTTCTTCTGCCGCAGACATTCCATCCATAAACTGCATTTGAACATCCATTAATATAATGTCAAACTGGGCCTTATAATTTTCAACGATTTCATCACCGTCAGAAAATATCTCTATTTCAATATTTTCTCCCCTATCTTGCTCGAACTTCCGAAGAAATTCTACCAACTGTTCTTGGTAGCTAGTTTCGTCCTCTACAATTGCAATTCGAATCATTTGGTCAGCCTCCTATGGTGGTTAACGATTCAAAGACTTATATGAATATTACTTTTAACTTTTCATGTTTATGTAATTGCTCCTACCAGTTACTTCTGTTATTGCGAAAACAACAAGTCTTTCAATATTGTACAAAAATCATCCACATAAATCTATGGATCTATTTGTTAATAATCTTGTTCCTATAGATGAACATAAGTGTACCTGCTTTGTATAGCGAATATTAGTATTCATAACTTCAATAGTAACCACTTTATTATTTATTAATAATATATCCTATAACCCACTATCGAGTGTAACACAATAGGGTGCCCCCTAAAGTTGGTACTTTTGGGACACCCTCACCTTTACTTAGTAAGTAATTCTGCAGTTTTTTATCAATACTATTAATTTAGCTGCCTTAAAAACTCATGCTATTATCTCTATATGGCTAGGATCCTTTTAACATACCAGGAATTAAAATAGTCATTTCCATATTCGAAATACCAACATTCTTTTTCCTAAAAAAACCTCCGACAAATTCATCAGCAGCAGCCTTTGTATAGCTCGGTACTTTATAGATTGGGACGGTGGTTCTTTGGATCTTCGGAGCAGCATTATTATTTACCCTTTTTATTGAAAGTGTCCAGTTCATAACTAGATACGGCAAGTTTGTCGTTGATGATCTGTTTAACAATTTACTAGGGGCAATAATTAGGTATGGTATCATTCCATTTTTGAGAAAATCGGTATAGGCATTCATATCTGTAAAAAGGGTTTATTTAAGCAGTATACCCACACTTTTCAAAAAGTGTGGGTTGGTTTATTTTTATTTTCATCCTCTAAGCTCCGCTTCTTTTGCTTTGACTGCATTTTTCCTAAAAACTAATTTAGATAAGATGATGCTAATTTCATATAGAAAGAGAAGGGGGATCAGCACAAGGATTTCACTTAAAAAGTCTGGGGGAGAAATCACCGTCGCGATTATTCCTAGAACGAAATAAGCGTATTTTCTCATCTTTTTTAAAATGTTGGGATTTACTATACCTAGAGAGGTCAGAAACAATACAACAACAGGAAGTTCGAATAGGAAGCCAAAGGGTAAAGTGATGTTCATTATAAATTGGAAATACTTTTCCACCGTGAAATGGATCAATACTAAATCTCCACTTAAACCCACAAGAAAGTCAAAAATAGTTGGAAGAATGACAAAATACCCGAAAGCTAATCCTAGTATAAATAAAATAAACAGAGCTGGAACATACATTAATGCATATTTTCTCTCTTTTGGTTTTAAGCCTGGTTTTATAAATAGCCAGATTTCTAGTGATAATACTGGTATTGTCCCGATTAGTGCTATTAGCCCTGCTAACATAACATAAATCCAAATAATATCACTAGGTCCTAAGACTATTAACTTAAACTCTAAATTTCTTACAAACCACTGATAAATATCTTCAACATAAATAAATCCCAAAAGAAAAAAAATGCAGAATGCAGCAGCAGTAATAATCAATCTTTTTCTTAAATCATCCATATGGTCAGTTAGGAAGAGTTCCTTACTATCCATCTTTTTTCCTCCTAGGTGTTCTAAGATTTCCCACTAGAACAACCATTTTTTTTGAAACTTAACAAATACAGAATAGCGCCGATATTTATATTGACCGGGTTTCGTTTAATTCAGAAAGGACTTTAAGGCTTCCTTGTTCTTATCTAAGTCAATTTTAAGAACAGCCCCTACGTCTACGGTATCATTCTCGTACGAATCCTGAACTGGGATTCGAATGCTCTCTAATTCCTGAGACTTACTTTTAACTAACCCCTTCCCGATTGCAAGAAGGATTGGTGCGTCTACATTTGTTTCAATATAAGGTGTTGCTGTCCCAATAATTTTAGGAAGATTGTATAAATTGTGTATACTTACTGCTTGTTCCTTTAGTTTACTCATTACTTCCTGCTGTCTTTCCACTCTACCAAAATCACTAAGACGATCGTGGCGAAACCGTACATAACCTAACAAATTGTCTCCATGTAACACCTGTTTCCCCGGTTCAAGAACTGTATCTATTCCGTAGGACATTTCATATGGAATATCGACTTGTATCCCGTCTGGAGCAACGATATCGACCAATTTGGAAAACCCCTCGAAATCAACTACTGCGTAGTAATTGAGGTTGATCTCAAAATTTTCTTTTATGGTTTTACGGACCAGTTCAGGACCCCCAAACGCAAAAGCTGCATTCATTTTCTGAAATCCATAATCTGGTATCTCCACATAGGTATCACGCATAATCGAAGCAAGTTTTACATCATTGGTATTTTGATTAAACCGAGCAATCATGATGGCGTCAGAAACGTGAATGTTTTTCTCCTCTCGAGTGAGTGCCAATTAATAATATATTAATTTCTCCAAATTCAGGATCGGCTCCCTGGAAATCATCAACTATGATTTTGTCCTGAGATTTCACTTCTTCTTTACTTGCTTCCATAACTCCTTTTCTATATTGATGGATTGAATAGCATACTATTGATCCAAAGAACAGGAGAAAAGCTAAGAGAATATATATAACTATGTTTCTCTTCTTTTTACTAGAATATCTGGTTTTTTTCACTATAAGTACCACCTTATTGTATTGCTCACCTGAGTTATTCCCATGGTTTTTTGATCAATAAACTTAAAGCTAATTTTACTGAAATGGCATCGTCTAAATATCCTATCGGAAAAATATAATCAGGGATTACGTCTACTGATATAATAAAGTAAATGAGGACACTGCCAATTATTGCAATTTCTGCTGGGGTGCCTTTTTTTTCTCTAAACCTCTCATACAAACCCTTTAGCTCACTAATAAAAGGGCCAACACTTCCAATTTTGATAATTTTCGACTCAAAATTTTGGGTGATTTTTTTTTCCCCCTCGGTAGTCTGAGAATACTCCTTCATTTCTTCCAATTGGTCCTCAATTCTGTCAATAGAAAAGGTATGATGATCTACTCCAGATGTAGTCAGCACTTCTTGAAGACTGTCAATTGATGAATGTAAATCTGAAATCTTCTGTCCATTGGTTTGTTCGATAGGATAGCCTGCTGCAATATATAGATCATTAATACTTATATGTAGACAATTTGCCATTTTCTCTAAATGTTCAGGTGTTGCTCTTCTTTTTCCATTCGTAATTCTAGAGAGTGTGGCTTTATCTATACCTGTAAGTTCACTAAACTTTCTCAAAGTTAAAGAATGTTCTTTTAATAACTTATTTAATAATAACCCTAATTCATTATTTATTTTTATGACCCCCTAACAACTACATTTAAATTCTAGTAAAAACATTTTTTCACTACTGAAATATACCGAAGTGTTGACATTTTGTCAACGAAATTGGCATAGTATCTATATGCTTCAACTTTATATACTAAGTGTAGGTAATAGTAGGAAGCAGGAGAAGAACGAAATCGCTATGCGATGGCTCTAAAAGAAAATTCAAATGATATTTAAGCAATTATACTGTATAATAGTTCCGAGCACTTGTATAAAAATGTATAGAATATGGTTGATCGATTGAATCTCCATAATACGACGTAAATGACAAAAATCCTTCTGCGAATAAAAATTTATTTTTGGCTAAATCACATTATTTTAGATTAAAAGCCAGGGCCGCGACTTCATTCTTCTCTGGCAATCAAAAATTTTGCGTATGGATTTTCTTCCAAAAAACATCTAAGGCACAACTAGCTCATTACACTAGTTGTGCCTTTTTACGCGCAAAACTTCCGATTGTCCGCTTTAACCGTCCCTATGTTAGCCCTCTAGTTAAAAAGGAAGTGGTTGATACCTTTAAATGGATGAATTCTGATGAATTTGGTGACATTTTGGCTCTATCTAATACACTTCCAGGACCTATTAGCACAAAGATGGCAGGATATATTGGTTATCGGGTTGGCGGTGTATTAGTACTCTTCAACGCATTATTCGCATCTATTTTACCTAGCATTATATTAATGATTGTATTGCTAAGGTTATTGAATACATATAAATAATGACTTATGAATTCCTTTTCTCATCGTATGTGGGAGTTGGCATTTTGAAGACACTTGTTATTAGCGTAATTAGCTTTTTATTACTAGAGAAATGAAGGTTCATCCTGTTTATGTAATTGTAGGCGCACTTGTATATGGTGGGGTGTTTTTGGGTTAAATGGTCATTATACATTAAAGTCATATAAGGTGTTTTTAAAAATAGAAGAGGCAACGCCATATGGTTAGTTGCCTTCTTGTATCTTCTGATTACCTTAATACGAATGATAAAAGTCCAATTTCCCAGTAAAAAACAAAACACCCCAACAGTCAGATTTCACTCTAACTGTTGGGGGCAGTACGAAATATTAAAGGCCCTTCTTAACATGAGATGTGTTCACGCACTCAACGAGTGAACCGTAATTGGCAACACTTCTACAAACCTAATAATTCAACATGTTTTCCGATATGAGAAACGAGCGCCTGACGATACTCTTCCTCCATATCATTTAAAGTTTGGAAGAATTCATCTTTAAATAAGAAAATTCCTGCCTCGTCTTTTGCTGTTAAAAGAATGCCATATGTTACATGGATCACTTGGCGGGCTGCATCATTTTTCATATATTCCGGAAGATCCGCATCTGAAACACTATCTAATGGAACAATGGTACTTAAATCAGGTGTAATATGGTAGTATTTTAACGCCTCATCCAAATGCTCAAGTGCATATTGGTGCATGCGGCGATATAGTCCAGGATTGAACTTTGCAATAACTGTTACCGCTTCTAACCAGTTTGTTCCCGCAGTTTTCACATGAAGAACACCTTTTGTATATTTAGAAATGATTGGGAAAACGGTGAATTTGTCACTGCCTGAGTGGATACTTAACTTGTATCCGAAGTATTCAGCAATTAATGCGTGTTCCCTTAATTCTTTTTCAAACTGTTCTACATCCCCAATGTAATCAATCCCCTTTTGGAATTCTCCGCAGAATCTTGGGGCCAAACTTGTTACAACAACACCGCTTTGCGTTAATTCATTGGCTACAAAGAAGTGTGCGTTCGGAGAAGTGACAGTTTCTGTTTCGTCAATGGAAATTTCAAAGTCAATTTTCCGTTCACTAGTTTTAATATAAGTGTTAAATACGTGAACCATATAGTCCAGAGCTTTACCATATACTAATACATTTTTCATTAAGGTATCTTCATCAAAGCTGATAGAAAGTCCCTTAACATCAATTACCTTATTAAAATAACGATCCTTAAACTGATTTTTGGTGCTTTCTGGAAGACTTTCAAATTCTGCTCGGATTTCTTCTTTCGATAATCCTTCAACACGTTTTTGAATATAATCCGAACAGTCTAAGGTGATCATCGACATCCCAAGTTCCAATACCATTTTAATATCTGATTCTTCCTTCAAATGGTCACCATCAGCACCAAAGCCACCCGTATAGCCCTCTTGGAAAACAGCAAAGCTTGCAGCATCAAGGATATCATTCATCGTCCGGTTAGTTAGAGTTAATTCACGAATACTTTGTTGTGCTAAAACTGGTTTTACATTATGGTCTTTTACTGTTTCAATATGTCCCGGTGAAGCAAGCCCCAATCGGTCTCCAAGACCCATTGTTGCAATTTTTGTTCCAAATGCTTTTGGCACAGTGTAATCGAAATAACGATTTAACACAAGTCGGTTTTCATGAGATAATGAGCAAACTTTTGCCCCTTCAAAGGCAGTACCTGCTAATTCATCAAAAAGTGCACCTTCTCCAGATGCCAATAACCATTTCCCATCCTTATCTTTCACCATAAGAAGGTTTACGTTATCATGTATGGTTAGTGATTTTTCATAAACTTTAATAGTTGAATTTTCAGATGCAATCTTCCCTTGCTTTAACCCTTCAATAATAGAATGTAGTTGTTCCACAGTTATCATCCCCCATTTTCGTCAGCAGTAAATTATTTATAAAAATCCGTTTCTAAAAACATAGTCATTGCCTATTTTTCGGCCCCTTATTTTTGTCGAATCCATTTACCATTTAAAGGATCGACATCTAATTTTTTCTTTATTCCTTAATTATGTTCATAAACGTTGACAATGACAGTTTGATATTTTATATGATGAAATCAATAAAATCTAGGTTGTATGCTAAAAACCCTGTACTTATTTTACTGTAATTTTTCCTAATACCTCTCCTACCGCCTGCCTCATTCCCTTTGTTTCAATTTCAAAGAGAGAATTTGTAACAGCAGCCGTTAATCCAGGTATTTGATTTAAATCCGTTTCCCAAATCTTTTCGTATCCCAAGATGCTTGTCACAATGGATTCCACGCTTTCAAGCGTGTCGTTGTATTGGCCCCAGTGCTCTTTAAATAGATCGAGCACATCCTGATCATCTTGAAGATGAATGTCCTCTTCTCCTCTTTTTCCTTTATAGAAGGAGATAAGTGCCGCAAGAGAAAATACAAGCTTTCGAGGCAAGTCTTGTTTACAATTGTAATATTCGATTAAAGAAGGCAAATTTCTTGTTTTAAATTTAGACATGGAATTCAAAGAAATACTTAATAGGAAATGTTCAATAAATGGATTCATAAATCTTTCTATAACAGCATCTGCAAATGAATGTAATTCCTCAGGTGAAAGATCCAACGTTGGGATAATTTCGTCGAAAATTAGTTCTTTTACAAATTGGCCAGTGACCTCATGATTGACCGCCTCTCCTACTGTATCAATCCCATATAAATAGGAGACAGGGGTCATTGCCGTGTGGGCACCGTTTAAAATTCGAACCTTTCTTGTTCTATATGGAGTCATATCTTCCACGAACAGGGTATTAAGTCCTGCCAAATGAGCGGGAAATTCCTCGCGAATCCATTGCGGACCTTCAATGACCCATAAGTGAAACCGCTCACCAGCAACAACCATGTCATCCTTATAACCGAGTTCCTTGGTAATTTCATCGATAGTATCTCTTGGGTATCCTGGAACAATTCGGTCTACCAGACTGCAGCAGAAGGTGTTTGCTTCTTCGACCCATTGAACAAAGCTGTCATCAAGATTCCAAACCGAAGCATACTGAAGTACAATCTTCTTTAACTTCTCTCCATTTCGATCAATAAGTTCACAAGGGATGATAATAAAGCCTTTTTCTTTATCTCCCTTAAATACTTTGAAACGGCGGTATAAGAAAGCTGTTAATTTCGCCGGAAAGCTCTTTGCCGGACGGTCTTCTAACCGGTCATTTTCATCAAAGGCAATCCCTGCTTCTGTTGTATTGGAAAAAATAAAGCGAAGTTCCGGGTTTTCAGCAAGCTCAAGATATTCATCATATTGGCTGTAAATATTAAGGCCTCTGCTGATGCAATCGATTAATGTATGCTCCCTGACCGCTTTCCCTTCTTTCATCCCCTGCAAGTAAAGGGTATATAATCCATCCTGTTCATTCAGTTTATCCACTAATCCGAATTCAAGCGGCTGGACAACCACAACACTGCCATTAAAATCGGCTTTCTTATTTAATTCATCGACTTGCCAATCAACAAATGCTCTTAAAAAATTCCCTTCGCCAAATTGCAATACTTTTTCCGGACGTTTTTCGTAATCAGCAATTAATTTCTTGCTAAACATTTCCATCTTGATCCTCAGCCTTCACTAATTTATATTATAAAACAATTTACACCTCAAATGTTAACGTAAACATATTAAGGCAAAATTTTGGAGAATCATTTTTGAAAAAAACCGTATCACATCCATTTGTGATACGGTATATTACAATTATCGCGCGAGCCATCCGCCGTCAACGGCTAAAATGTGGCCATTCATATAATCAGACGCTTGGCTTGCCAAGAAAACGACAATACCCATTAAATCTGCAGGAGTAGCCCAACGTCCGGCAGGAATACGCGATAAAATCTCTGCATTACGCTTTTCATCTTCACGAATTGGAGCTGTATTGGCTGTCGCCACATAACCTGGAGCAATGGCATTGATTTGTACTCCAAATTCAGCTAATTCATTAGCAAAAGCTTTTGTAATTCCTGCCACTCCATGCTTGCTGGCGGTATATGGCGGTACAAATTTTCCGCCTTGGAAAGATAACATGGAAGCAATATTGATGATTTTTCCGCTCTTTTGCTCAACCATCACTTTGGCTACCTCCTGGCTTAAGAAGTAAACAGAGTTTAAGTTGATATCCATTACAGCATCCCAGTCTTCTGCTTTATATTCAAGAAGCGGAGCACGGCGGATTGTGCCTGCATTGTTAACTAAAATATCAATTTTACCGTAAGCCTGTAAGCATGCGGATACAACATCCTTAATCACTTCGCGTTTCGTTAAATCTGCTTGGAAAAATTCAACCCGGCGTCCTTCTTTTTCGATTAGTTCTCGTGTTTCATCCCAGTTATTGTCATACGTAACGATAAAAAGGTCCGCACCAGCTTTGGCAAGGGCTGCTGCATAACCTTGTCCCAAGCCGGTATTACCGCCGGTAACAATCGCAACCTTGCTTGCTAATGAGAAAATATCTAAAGAAAAATCATTGAATTGTGTTGTCATTTATAAATCCCCCCTATTATTCTTCTATTTATTTTTTTTATCGCAACTCGTCCATTTTGACATGATCCATGTCTGTATAGGTAATGTTTTCCCCGCACATTCCCCAAATAAAGGTGTAATTGCTTGTAGCTGTTCCTGTATGGATTGACCAGCTAGGAGAAATGACTGCCTGCTCGTTTTTTAAGATCAAATGTCTTGTTTCATTTGGTTGTCCCATAAAGTGGAACACGCGTGTTTCAGGTTCCATATCAAAGTATAGATACACTTCCATCCGGCGTTCATGAGTATGACATGGCATTGTGTTCCAAACGCTGCCTGGTGAAAGTATCGTTAATCCCATTTGAAGCTGGCAGGATTCACAAACATTCGGGTGAACGTACTGATAGATTTTTCTTTCATTTAATGTTCCTGGTTCGCCTGCTTCTATAGGCTTAATTTGATTTATATCAATTTTCACGGTTGGATACTGATGATGCGCTGGAGTGGAATTGATATAAAACTTGGCCGGATTGTTTGGATCCTTTGAACGGAACAAGACTTGCTCTGTTCCTTTGCCTACATACAGGCCATCGCGGCGCTGCATATCATATTCCACTCCATCAAGAATCACCACTCCCTCGCCGCCGATATTGATGATTCCTAATTCACGGCGCTCAAGGAAATAGGAGACTCCTAATTCTTTATCAAGTTTAATCGTCAACGTCTCACTGGTTGGAGTAACTCCCCCAAAAATCATTCGATCGATATGGGTGTATGTTAAATGAACCTTCCCCGGTTCAAAAAGGGTTTCAAATAAAAAGTGCTTTCTCAGCTCATCAGTGTTGTATCTTTTGATTTCTTCCGGGTGGTTGGCATAACGAGTTTCCACTATTTATTCCTCCTGTAGTTTTTATGTAATGTATATCGTACAATCTTACCTGGGCAGTTTTCTGCAAATCTCTGAATCTCATTCTTTGAACTTTGCCTAATGGTCACACACAGCATCAACAGATTCACCCCGTCATCGTGTCAGATTGGAAATTCATATGTCGATCTAAAGATTACATGTTGAGTATACAAGCGAATGAAAGGGATTACAATTTGATTTGGCCATGTTCTTAAAATGTTAAACTATTCCCTTAAAAAAATATACAATCCTTGATAAATGTAGGGAGGGGGTTCTAAAAAGAAATTTCTAAAAAACAAAAAAAAGGAAGCAGACCCCCTTTTTAATTAAAAACTATTAATATTTTTTCCTGTACTCTGCCGGAGTATATCCGGTATATTTTTTAAAGCATATACTAAAATATTGAGAATTGCTGTAGCCTACTTTTTCAGCCACCTCATAGGTTTTAACGTTTTCCTCACGCAAAATTTCCATCGCCTTCATCATTCTCAGCTCCAATAGGTAGTCTCCAAAGTTAAAACCCTTCTCAAGCTTGAACAGGTTGCTTAAATAGGGGGTGCTCACATGGATTAAATCGGCCACCTTTTGGAGAGTTAAGCTGCTGTCATGATAATTTTCTTTGATATATTTAATTGCTTCGTCTACATGGGAGAAATTGTTTTTTTCTATCTTTTTTTGCATGGCAACAGACCATTGCTGAATTAGACCTTGAAGAATCTCCATCATTTCCTCAAGAGATTCTATTCCCATGATGTCTTTATAGATTTCAGATGTGTTAAAGCTTTTAATTTCAACTTTCGTCCATTTTTCTATTTCAAATAGGAGCATCGTACTATATTTTAACGTTACTATTTTTAATTCGGATAATGGAACCGTTTTTCTTTCTAAGATTGCCTTATGTAACTTATCAAGAGTTTCCTTAACTTTCTCCGGAAGTCCCAATTTGATTTGGTTATCCAATTTCGCCTCTAAGTCCTTGATGTAATCCTCCTCTTGCTCTCCTGTGGAAACGGTTTCATCAAAGAAAAAAAACCTGCCCGTTCCCATAATATGTCTCATATCCATAGCCAGCCGGGCTTCTATAAATGATTGACCAATTTCAAACAGATTAGAATAAGTTCTCCCTAGCGTGATGGTTACAGGGTGTTCCGTTTGCTGTTTTTTCAGGTGGTCAAACAATGACTGAGCAAGCTGGCCTTTACTTGAATCATGCTCATTTTCAAGGGACAACAGAATAGCAGATTCATAATCGCCAACATTCATGACTACAAAGTTTAAATCAGTTAAAAGGGGGGAAGCAGCCGTTGTAATTATTTCCTTAAAGGCACAGACATCCTTTATTACCTCTACAGAGCTCTTAACAAGAATAACCGCAAAGGCTGGTCCTTCCATTATTATCCCGAAATCGGATAACTCCTTCTCCACATCAATCCGCTGTTCTTCATCCTTTAGCAGCTTTTGGAAAAATCTTCGCTGAAGCAATGGCATTGATTCTATTATTCTTTTTTCTATTCTGGCTTCATTTTCCCAATCAACTGCAGCCTCCTTTACTTTTTGCAGTAATTGTTCAGAATCCACCGGCTTTAACAGGTAATCAAACGCTTTTAGTTTTAGAGCTTCATGGGCGTATTTGAAATCTTCATAGCCTGTCAGAAAAATAATTCTCGTTTCCGCACTTTTTTCTTTTACTAGTCTTGCCATTTCCAAACCATTCATAAAAGGCATATTAATATCGGAAACTACCACCTGGGGCTGTTCCTTTTCAATTAACTCTAGTGCTACTTCACCATCTCCTGCTTCACCTGCGATAACAAATCCGTGCTCCTCCCAAGGAATCGCCTGACGAATGCCTCGGCGGATTATTCGATCATCTTCTACCACAATCACTTTATACATACTAACTGATCTCCCCTCTTGTTTTGGGAATAATGATGCTAACTACGGTTCCTTTATCAGGTTCACTAGTAATGGTAAGACCATATTCAAGTCCAAAGTGGATTTTAATCCGTTCATTGACACTTTTTAGGCCAACGCCAATAAATTTCTTTTTCTCCTTAAAAGAGGTTTCTAAATCGGTTACTATATCCTTTAATTTTTCTATTTCAATCCCATGGCCATTATCAGCCACTTCAAAATGAATCGTATCTTTAGCCTGATATCCTCTGACACAGATTTTACCTCGTCCTCGTCTTTGCTTTACACCATGGTAAATGGCGTTTTCGATAAGCGGCTGCAATGATAGCTTAATAATGTTATAGGAAAGAATCTCTATGTCCACGTCAAGCTCATAGGAAAAATCGTCACCATACCGCATTTCTTGGATATACAAATAATGCTGAATATGTTCAATTTCTTCTTTTATTGTCAAAATTTCCTTTCCTTTACTGATTCCAATGCGGAAAAAGCTTGAAAGTTCACTTACCATTTGACTGGCATCCTTATTAAGCCCCATATCACACAACCCTTTAATGGAATAAAGCGTATTATATAAGAAATGGGGATTGATTTGAGCATGCATGATTGCGAATTCCAACTGCCGTTTCTCCTCTTGTTCCAAAAGAATTTGATCCATTAAGGCATTAATTCTAAAAATTAATTCATTAAAGCCATTGTGAAGGACTTTCATTTCATCCGGACCTGACAGTTCATAGTTTAATTCAAGATTTTTATCATTAATTTTGTCCATTTGCTGAGCCATTTGTTTAAATGGTTTAGAAATGTACTTTCCAACAATGTTTGTTAAAAATATGGCGCTGAGTACTAATAGTACGATAAGAACAAGAGTAAAATGTTTAATATAATTCACATTGTTTAAAATTTCAGCTTCAGGAAAGATAGCTGCCAATTTCCAATTATTAACATCTATTGTATCATAAATAGCTATCATCTTTTCTCCTTCTTTACTAGTAAAGGAGAATTGACCTTTTTCTTGTTCTAAATTTTGAAAACTCTGTAATGTTTGTTCATCTGCCTTGTATTTTTCTAATACCTGCTTAGACCGAAAAACGCCATCAGGACTAACTAGGGCGAGATAACCATTTTCTCCGATTAATGATTTGCTTAATACTTGTTCAAAAAAGCTCGTTTTCAGGTTAAATAAAATGATTCCCTTTCGTGCAGGTGAATCGCTTTCAATTAATTGAAAAACGGACATTACCTTTTCATTACTGTTAAAGAATCGATCGTGATGTATATTTTCCCAGTAATACCCTTCTTTGCTTCCTTCAAATTTTGAAAAGTAATCTTCATATGCAAGGATAGGCTTTGGTTCATAATAGCTCCGATAAAGCAAAAAATCACTTTGATTAAGATCGATAAGGACCGAATCGAGGATGACGCTTTTACGGGAATAAATATTCTGCAAATTTTTATCGATTTCAATATATGACTGTGGTTTAATCTCAGAATCTTCGGTAACCATTAATGATAGAACCTTTGGGTCCCTTGCCAAGGCCACTAGCTGCTGAAAAACATCAAAAAGCATATATTCCAGATAATTTTTCGTTTGAAAAACCGTATCATTCACATTTTTATAAGCATTTTCTTCTATTTGATCGGTAGCAATTTTTGCGGATCCCCATCCAATAATGAATATAAAAATAATAATGATAGGAAGATACAAAGTATTAATCGTTGATTTAATAGAAAAAAGAAAATACTTTCGAATCAAACATCTTACTTTTTTTATCATGGCTGCAGGATCCCCCCATCGATATATGTAAAAAATAGGTCTCCTACTCTAAACATTAGATTACAGAAATTCAGTGGTAAACATGTATATTTTACCTATTTAACCAAATTACCGCTGTGATATTTGTCTTTACTATCATATCAATATTTTTATAAGTGGAAATATTGAAACTTTTATCTCTTCTAATTTTACCACCTTTCATTGTCTTTGGTGAAGCCTTTACAACCGAAGTTATCTCTATCAACCTCTTTTCCAAAAAAAAGTATATAAAAAACCTTTTCCTATACAAAAAGAAGCGGCATAAGAAAAGGTTCATATTACAATGGTTAGTACAGTTAAACAGTCAGCAGCCCATTTTAACGATTATTAATAAGATCGTAATAAGCCATACTTCCTAACAGGAAGGCACCCATTCCATGAAGGTCATTTTCAGAAGTTGGGCGGGACACGTAGTAATCGTAAGTTCCAGCAGATGTACCGACAACAATTCCTTTTAAGGTAAAGGAAGAGCCGTCGGTTTCTACCATATGCTCTAATAAACCAGCATAGGCTTTGTCACAAACTTCTCGGTATGATTCATCAACAATACCATGCTTAACGGCCTTCGCAATAAAATATAAGAATAAAGCAGAACAAGAGGATTCTAACCAATTGTCAGGAAGGTCTCCTTTATCGACAACGTTATGCCAAAGGCCGGTTTTTTCATCCTGGAATCTTACAATTGCCGGTACGAAGTTTTGAAGGGATTTAATCCATTCCTCTTGACCACGTTTCTTGTCACCTAAAACCTCCAGCATATCAATAAGTGCTGCACCGTACCAACCAACGGAACGGCCCCAGAAATCCGGAGAACAGCCTGTTTCAGGATCAGCCCATGGCTGCACCCTTTTCTCATCCCACGCATGGAAAAGCAAACCTGATTTAGGGTCTGTCATATGTTTTCTCATTAACTTTTCTTGAAGCAGAACATGCTGTACCAATTCCTCTTCTTGAAAATGCTTGCTGTACATAAGCATGAACGGGCCACCCATAAAGAGGCCGTCCAACCACATTTGATAAGGGTATTTCTCCTTATGCCAGAAACCATTTTCAGAGGTTCTGTTAATCGAATCCAACGCACTTCTTAATTTCTTTGCCGCAGCCATATATTTTGGATTCTTTGTTCTTTCATATAATGGGAATAATAGAATCCCCGTCATTGTAGAATCAAGCTGGTCTCTCTCGAAAACAACATTTCCATATTCATCAATTAAATGATCATAATACGCCTGGATATATTGAAAATACTCTTCCTTGCCTGTTTCTTGCCATACCCTGTACATTCCATAAAGAAAAACACCTTGGTGATAATGGAACCAATCCACTGGAGGCAGCTCCTCGGCACGGAACGTTTTCATTAATTGTTGACATGCCTTTTCAGCTATCAATAACGGAGTTTCTTTCGCAATTTGTTGAGTTTTCATACCAATTCCTTATCTCCTTTTTGAAAATTTGATGTTTGGATCCCGATTTTTCACATAAAGGAACTGGGTGTTAATAGAATCAACACCCAGCAGAAAGATCATGAATTACTTTTTAAATGTTTGATCATATTTAGCTTTAGAATCTTCCACTGCTTTTGCCCATTCATCAAGGAAATCTTTCGCTGTCATTTTTCCACTCATTACTGCTTGTACGCCAGGGTCAACTACACTATCAAGAATAGAACGGTAGTCTGGAAGATAGAATGGAGGCTCATATAGCTTCGTTTCAGGGTTATTATAAACTTCCATTGCTACCTTAACGTGCTGTGCTTTTTGTACCCATTCATCGTCTAATACATCTTTGTTAGTTGGAATTTGTCCAGTTTGTGAATTCCAGTAGCTTTGTCCTTCATCAGAGTTTACGAACTCTACGAATTTCCATGATGCTTCAGGATGCTTTGTAGTTTTGAAAATAGCCAAATTAACTGCATTTCCACCTTCTGCAACATATTTGCCGTCTTCTGTAGTTGGCAGTGGAATCATCTTGAATGTGCCTTCTGGTAAAGCCTTAACGTGCTCGCCATATGAACCAGGGTTGTGATGTACCATCCCTACAACACCAGTGTCAAAGCCTGCAATCATTTCTTTATAACCATTTGTAATATCACTCTTTGGAGTAAATTTGTCATAGTAAGAAAGATACTTCTCTACAAATTCTACGTGTTTAGGATCGTTAATGTTCGGCTTGCCATTTTTATCAAAATAGTCTAAACCACTGTAAGCAAACATCGCTCTTTGAATGGTGAAAGACGCCCCTGCACCGCCACGGATCGTAAATCCATAACGCCCTTGATCCTTATCCCTCATTGTTTCAATCGTAGTAAAGAACTCATCCCATGTTTTAGGCTCATTCACACCTTTTTCTTTAAACCAATCTTCACGGATCCATAACGCATCCAGGTTTTGTGCATAAGGAATACCATAAAGCTTACCATCATGCGTGACTTTCTTATTTACATCAGTTGCATTCTTGTTAATTTTCTTGCTAATGTCTGACTTCTCGAAATATTCATCAATAGGAAGCAATGCTTCACGAACTGCGAATTCTGGAAGCCATGTTGTTTGAACAGAACCAATGTCCGGCATATCATCAGCTGCGATCGCTGCATCGTATTTCGACTTTGCAGAAGCATTCGGAATCCCAACATACTCGACATCAATAGTAGGATTTTTTTCTTCAAATCGTTTAATGATTTCTTCCCAATGCGGTGTACGTGCTGGACCGGCATTTTCATCCCAGAAAGTAATCTTAACCGGTTCAGTGGATTCTGTTTTCTTTGTCGGTTCTTTATCTGGAGCCGCCGTTTTTTCACCTGCGCCACCGCATGCTGTAAGCACCATACTAGATGCCATTGTTAGTGCAAAAACAGAAGTTACTAATTTTTTCTTAAACATGGTAATACCCCCTAATTTTTTTTATTTAATAAATTAGCCTTTCACAGCTCCACCCATTCCATTTACCAGGTGCTTCTGTGCGTAGGCAAATAATACAACTGCAGGAATTAAAGCGATTACACTTCCAGCTGCCAGCGCTCCATAGTTAACGTTAAATTCACCCAGCATCGAACTTAATCCTACAGGGAGCGTAAATTTGGATTGTTGGTTTGTCAACATCAATGCGATTAAGAATTCATTCCAGGTGTATATGAAAGTAAATACTGCTGTTGCTACAATACCTGGCATCAGTAATGGCAAGACTACATATCTTAAGGATTGCAGTTTAGAACAGCCATCAATCATTGCTGCTTCTTCCAATTCTTTCGGAACATTTGAGATAAATCCGCTCATTAGGATCGTTGTGAACGGAATTTCAATTGCTGTATACGTAATGATCAGTGAAAGGGGATTACTGATTAATCCAAGATTTTTGAAAATGATGAACAACGGAATAATCATCATCGATCTTGGGATAAATTGTGTACATAAGAGCATAAGCATAAAACTTCTTTTACCCTTGAATTTGTATCTTGCTAACGCATAACCGGATAAGGTTGAGCATATCAGGACCGTAATAACCGTAGCGATCCCGATGATTAAACTATTCTTAAAGAAAGTAGCAAAACCAATATTCGTCCAAGCATTGACAAAGTTGTCAATTGTCGGGCTAGCCGGCAAATATTGCAGCGGACGTTTTACTATTTCCCCTTCAGGCTTAAATGCTGTATTTATTGTCCAGTAGAGAGGAAAAACCGTAAAAGACAGCATCATAGTTAAAGGCAGATATAATGTTAAGATTTTGTCTACTTTTTTGTTAAAAAACATCTTTAAGATCACTCCTTTTCAAATCGGGATAGTTTCAGATATAGAATGGCAAATACTAGCAATATAGCAAAGGATACAACTGTTAATGCCGACCCATATCCGAAATTACTTCCATGAACAGCTAAATCAGCAATATACATGGTAAGTGTGGTTGTTGCATGAGCAGGACCACCACCTGTTAAGTTAAACAGTAGATCAACGTTGTTGAATTCCCATACAACCCTTAGTAATGTGGTTAAAATAATTGTATTTTTTAATTGCGGCAAAGTAACGAATATAAACGTCTTCCATCTGTTTGCCCCATCTACTTTGGCAGCTTCATATAATTCAGACGGAATACTTTGTAAAGAAGCCAGCAGTGTGATTGCGAAGAATGGAATCCCCCTCCATAACTCTGCTATAATAACGGCACCAAATGCCGTTGAAGTACTTGACAGGAAGGCCTGCGGCTCACTGACAAGCCCTAATCTCATCAGCAAATCGTTTAGTACACCCATATGCTCATTAAACATTAATGACCACATTGTTGAAGCCAGCACCCCTGAAATCGCCCAAGGGATAAACGCAATTGCACGAACGACTCCTCTGAGTTTAAAGGTTTGATTCAATAACAGTGCTAAAATCATTCCAAATACTAATTGGAGGCCTACTTCTGATACAACCCATTTCAAGCTATTTACTAAACTGGGTATAAACATCTTATCTTGTGTAAAGATTTTTACAAAGTTCTCAAAACCTGCAAAGCTATTGTAGAATGGGGCCGCCACATCATAGTGTTGAAGACTAAAATAGAATACTGTTCCAATCGGGTAAAAAAGAAATGCTAGTATAATGAGAAAAGATGGCAGAATAAAGAGATAAGGAATAACACTTTCACTTTTAATTTTCTTCTTATTAACCGCCTTTTTGCTTTTAACGACTCTTTCGGTAACACTTTGTGGATAACTCATCTGGTTTCCTCCTTCCATGTCCTTATACTAAATGAAAACGGTTTCTTGTTGAAGTGAAGATTTTAAGATATTTGATTAAAATTTTAAGATATTTAATTAAAATTTTTGCCTAACCTTTTTCTGCTCTAAATAGACAATTAGTTGTTTTTTAATCAATAGGCATCATTAAAAGATTCTTTTACCTGTTTTCAAGATTAATATTTTGCAGTGTAGGCTTGGCAAAGAAGTTCCTTAATAGTAATTGGCCGTTTTTCTCGAACCGATTTCCATACACCTTCCCCAACAGCAATGGAATAGGCTCCAGCAGCTGCTCCCGCAAGAATAGGATAGTTTCGGACAGGGTCTGGTCCAAGGAAAAGATCCTCCAACAGGATTGGATCCCCGCCGCCATGACCTCCCGGATTTTTGACCAGTTCAATCATCTCTTTTGCACCAAAGAGAGGAAAATAATTGATTGTTTGCTCACGATATTCAAAGTGAATTCTTGATGGTTCATGAAACTCAGTCGTCTCAATCCTACCTTTCGTCCCATTGATGGCGAGACGATACCCCTCATAAGGAGCAGAGAAATTAATGGAATAGCTCAGCAGACTGCCGCCATCATATTTAACTGCAGCCACATACGTATCTTCAATTTTTATCTCTTCATCATAAATACAAGCATCAGGGCGGTAATTCGTATAAGGGACCTCCTCATAAACCCCTGCCAGAAGGTGGTCATCTCTTACATTACTAGAACCGCTTCGCGGATTCCAACGTCTAAAATAAGCACAGTTATTCTTATCATCACATGTTCCGCAAAAACGACTTTGTACTTTCCGTGGGTTCAATTCTCCATTCGGACCGTAATAATTCAAATCCCCGTATGCAAACACTTCTTCTGGTTTTTGATCAAGCCACCAATTTACAAGATCAAAGTGATGGGTCGATTTATGAATGGACAAGCCTCCAGAAAGTTCCCTCTCCCGGTTCCATCTTCTAAAATAACTAGAACCATGGAAGGTATCAATATACCAATTGAGATCAATAGAAGTGATTCTACCAACCTTTCCTTCAAGGATCATCTCTTTAATTTTTCGATGAAAAGGACTATATCGGTAATTAAACGTGACAATAACTTCGGCAGTGCTCTCAGCTTCAGCCTGAATTACTTTGCAGGCATCAGCTGAGTTTGTCACCATTGGTTTTTCTGTTATCACGTTAACCTGTCTCTTCAAAGATTTTAAAATATATTCAACATGAGTATCATCCCTGCCAGCCACAATACAAAAGTCCGGCTTTGTTTGATCAATCATTGTTTCAAATTGCTCTGGGGAAAACGAGGGAACTCTTTCAAGGGCCGGGAACTTTTCTTTGCAGACAGTAAAGCGCTGAGGGTCAGAATCTAGCAGACCGACAACCTCATTTTCTTTGGAAAACTCATTTACAATTGGACCAATAAACATTTGTATTGCCCGATTACTAACACCGCAAATAACATACTTTTTCATATCGATGCCCTCCTACTTTCAATCCGCTACCTTGTTCCCATTGTAAGAGAAAACGATTTCATAAAAAATTAAAGATTTTAAGATTAATGAGCAAATTTTTAAGTACCTATATACAGAACCGTCGATGAAGATAGGAGATGGATTTGTTTCAGTTCAAATTATCGGTGGGAAAAACTCTTAAAATATTAAACATTTATCTTAAGTTTTTATCTTGTTTAAAAATTGAACTTTTATATAATATGCCTAAGAATCAGGAAGGAGGGTGAGTATGTTCAAGATAATTTAAAAGGGAACAAGAATGGCTCTCTTTTAGATTACGGGTCATTGGCCTATCTTGATAGGCTGAATTGTTGTTAGGGAACAGCAACTTTTGCACTCCTCTACCAGGTACCACTTTATCGTCCTCGTTGTAATACGTCCAAAGGAAAAGTTGCCCCTGGTATTAATGTTCGCAATGCTGCAAAATTCCTTGATATTCAGTTCATAAGGAATGGAAAACAATTTTTCCTTTTGTTTGTTAACGCTTACAAAGAGGATGGGTACATAGGACACTGATGACGAGAAGCTTAGACCAATTAGTGGAATTGGGAAAGGAAAAAGGCGGTTTCCATCCTAAATGAAGCTTTACTTTCTTAGAGTTCTCTACGAACAATTAAATGTTTCGGCGAAGATTTTGTGAGAATTGGTGATTAAGGGAACATCTCTATTTTGAAAGGGAGTCCTGATGAAAAATGGAACATGGAGCCTGTCCCGATGCCCCAAACAATCCAAACCTCTAAAAAGGAGTGAGTAATTTTGAAAACGTTTTCGAAGATTCTCAGCGTTTCTTTAGCTGCTTTGCTAATGGTATCGGCTTCGGCCCCGATGGCATTTACGGCTGAAACGGCTGAAAGCAAGGAGATAACGGATGCAACAAGCTTAACTTGGCAAGGTAATACATTTGGTCAGTCAACCGATTTAAATTTTTCTGCAAATGTGTTACCTGAGAAAGTTGGTACAAACTATGCAGTACCGGAAAATCCTGGCACAATTGATGGAAAAATCACGTTGGAGAGCCGGGGAGGCAAGCTCGCACCCGGGCATGATGGATTGACTTTTTACTATACAAAGCTTGATCCTAACACAGATAATTTTGTCTTAGAAGCAGATATGACGATTGACCATTTCGGGCCAGAAACAGGGGCGAACGCAAACGGGCAGGAAAGTGCTGGGATCATGGTAAGAGACGCCATTGGCGGTGCGCGACAGGACCCAATGATTCTAGGATACGAAGAAGTTCCGGCAGCTTCCAATATTTTTGGCGTTGGAATGATGCGCCATGGTGTTTCTCCTATTTACCGAACAGGGGTTTTATATCCTTGGGGAAATCTTGGAAGCCAGTTAAAGGCTTCAGCATTTATATCCAAGTCTAATTCTGATTATAAGCTTCTGACCGGCAAACCTGTAAAGGTCAAGCTAGAAAGAACGAATACAGAGTTCATCATGTCAGCCACCTTCACCCTTGATAATGAAGAAAAAACATTCGAACAAAGAGTCCAAGGGGCTGATTTCGTTCAAGTGATTGACCCAGATAACATGTATGTTGGGTTTTATGCGGCCAGAAATGCAAAAATGACGATTGAAAATGCGAAGCTAACTATCAGTGAAGCCGATACAGTCCCATATAAACCGGAACCGCCTGCACAAGCTAATCCGTCGATGAACATCGTTTCTGCAGAAGAAGTAGGTTCTGAAAACTATGACTTGAAAGTACTGGCGAATTATAACGGAACGGTTTCCGTGAAAAAAGATGGAGAGGAAGTCGTCAATACCGCAGCCGTTCAAGAAAATGAAGTTTATTCGTTTAATACACAGTTAGTAAACGAAGCAGCAAACTTTAGGGTGACCTACACACCAACAGAAGGACCATCTACAACGCCTATTACAAAAAATATCACGGTAACGAAGAAAATTTATAACAGCGGCAAAGGGTTATTTGTTTCCCAAGAGGGAAGCAGCACAGCCAAAGGAACGCTCGAGGATCCATTGGATCTAGAAACAGCAATTAAATATGTTCTTCCTGGCGAGACGATTTTTATGCGCGGAGGAACGTATACTCCTAGTGCAGTGGTTAACATAAAAAAAGAATATAGTGGTACGAAGGATAATCTGAAAACATTGGCCGCTTATAATGGTGAAAAGGTTGTGATTGACGGTCAAGGTAAACTTAGTAACATTCTTCAATTGAATGCAGATTACTGGCAAATTGCTGGAATTCAGATTACAAAATCAGCTTCCACAGGAATGAGAGTAAGTGGAGATCATAATATTATCGAGCAAATGGTATTCAACTATAACGGCGATACCGGTCTTCATATCAGCGGAAGTGGCTCAAACCCTGACTTATGGCCAAAGTATAATTTGATCTTAAACTGTGAATCGCATGATAACCGTGATACCTCTGATATCAATGCAGATGGGTTTGCAGCGAAACTAGGTGTCGGTGTTGGCAACGTGTTTAGAGGGAACATTGCTCATCACAATATCGATGATGGTTGGGATCTGTACAACAGAACAAACGAAGGCGCTAATATGCCAGTCACGCTAGAAGGAAATATTTCTTACTCCAATGGAAAGCTTAGCAATGGCTACAACGAGGAAGGAACTTCTGGAAGTGGCTTTAAAGTCGGTGGAGAAGGTCTGCCAGTTGCGCATATTCTCCGCAGCAATATCGCGTTTGACAACAACATGGATGGGTTCACAGACAACTTTAACCCAGGTAAAATGATTGTTGAAAACAATACATCTTTTGATAACAAGCGTTTTAACTATGTATTTCGAATCAATCCGTATTTTTCGGCAGAAGAGCAAGGGACATTTAGAAACAATCTTTCCTTCCGAACAAAATCTGGTGCGGTAGAGGATTTTGTTTCAGGAAACAGGGATCATACGAATTTCTTCTTTAACGGAACACAAACATCTAATAGCAAAGGAACCGTCATTTCAGCAAAAGACTTTGTCAGTATTGAAGTTCCTGAGAAGTTTGCAAGAGATGAAGAAGGTAATATTCTTTATGGCAATTTCTTGCGAATTACTCCTGAAAGTGTATTGAATACTGCAGGCACAGAAAATGGGATAGTGGGAGCAATTGCTGCCAACCCAGTATCCATTTCTATTGAAGGCCCTGGCTCGTTGAGAGAGGGTGAAACCGCCCAAGTTGTCATTAAAGGGACTTATTTTGATGGTTCTGAAAAGGTGTTATCTTCAGGTTTAGTTTTCACAAGCGAAGATGATTCTATCGTTTCTATTGAGAAAAATATAGTTCAGGCAGTTAAAAAGGGGAAATCGAAGGTATCTGTTGTCTATAATGGAATGCAGGCTGCTTTAGATATTCATGTAAAACAAATGCCTGCGGGTCTAGCAAAAAAGCAAGAATAAATCAGAAATGAGAGGTAGGGGTAACTCTCCCCCGCCTCTCACACCAGGTATTTACCATTCAAAATTGATGCAAAACTTCCTAACGATTATATAAACTCTCAACCCTCGCTGCTCCAATAAGAGTTATCGAGGGTTTTGTGTAATATTGGACTGCATGGGGTTCTCAGTATTTATTTCTGGAGTTGAGCTACGCACTCAACATGTGTGGAATGCTGACGGTAGGAAATTAACATTATGAGATGTAATAAGCTCACCTTATTTTTTTACATTACGTCCAATTAAAATCTAACACTTTTTACTCAAAACGTTCATTTCTTTGCTTTTCCATGTTCAATTCATTTTCTCTATGCCTTCGAATAGTTTCTTTCAATTTTTCCTCTTCTTCGTTTGCCCATTCTGCAATTACCATGTTGCTATGGTTTTTTATCTATTTTTATGACCCCCTTATACTACCTCTTATAAATAAAAAACATTGTTAGTACGACAATTTTGCACTACTGCAATATATAGGTTCTTCGTCCTTGAAATGAGCTATTATTTACAATGGTCTAAATGTAAAACATTACTTTCCTTTTGCTGATGAGTGTAGTTCAACTATTTTCTTGTACCCAGCTAAATCAATATAGACTTCCTCTTTTAACGGATTACGCATATGTTTTATTATTTTATACAAGTGATAAACCAAAACTGCGAGATTTGAAATTAGTGAAAGACTGCTAATAAACAAAAGTGCTGCTATACTATGGGAGGATTGTACAGCAAATATAGAATCACTAACAAAGGCCGGATAGGACATGACAAATAACATCCAAATAGCCAAGGTTTGTGCCCGATGTTGAAGCCAGGCTCCCTTTTTAATCAAAAAGGCTGGAATTACTGATGAAATTAATAAGGCTGCACCTGAATAAAAGGCGTGGTCTGTAATACAGTTATAGACAAAAGCAAAGTTCCAAAGATTATATGCAATGATCCAAAACCACATTTGATCTGGCCATATTAAATCTTTATATTTATCTTTACTGTTAAAAATACCAACCCAGCCTGAAATCGTGACCATGTTGAAGATACCAGCAATCCCATTCATGATGTTCCAAGGTCCACCAATCCGCATTACCCCATTTACATTTCCATTAAGAGGATAGACTTGAAAATCAACCATAACAGCTAAAAGAATATTTAATACTAAAGCAATTGCAGGAAACATTAAAATATACTTGTTGGTGATCAATCCTTTAATAAACCTCATAGCAAGGAAGCCTAAACAACTTAATAATGCAGAATAGACTTTTAACCAATCAAACCATGTCCCTATTTCAGAGTCTTTTTCAACTGTTTTTGGCCAAACTGCAAAAGCTAACATAATCGGCAATAGCAAAAACAAAAAGAGTGAAAACCACTTGCTCCTCCGAGCAATTTCATTTACTAGTATTAGGAAAGCAACCACTATAAACCACATCAGAATTGAATACCACGGAATAGGTTCAAATAAAAACATGAAGGTAACCGCCTTACTTTACAATTAATTTCTTTTTTCTAATATGAATGGATTTTAGCTATATTGCTTTTATTTCATTGAGGAGAATCATTTACAGCTGTTCTATCTTTTCTTAAACTTCTTTCCCTAATATTTATGAATCCCCATATTGTAAACATAAGCCAAAAACCACTAATTAAATAGGCACCTACTATATCACTCGGATAGTGAACACCTAGATATATTCGACTTATCCCAATAACAAGAATGAAAATAGCACTTACTGTAATTAAAACGATACGACCACTTTGTTTAGGTATATGCCTCCACAACAGAAAACTAATGATTCCATACAATGATAATGCTGCCATTGAGTGCCCGCTAGGAAAACTGAAACTCTCTTCGATAACCATTTGATAAAAGATAGGACGTTCTCTTTGAAAAAAGGTCTTTAGTAACACATTTAAGGTTGTGGACCCAACTAACACAATCGTAAAGAGAATTAACTCAACTCTTTGATGAAACACCTTATAGAGAATTACTAGTATTATTATGGAAATAATGATTACTTGTATTGTATCGCCGATATAACTAAAAAATTTCATGATAGTAGTTAGGATTGGTTGTTCTAATCCTTGAATAGACTTTATTGTTTGAATATCGAAGTATTTCACGAAATCAGAATCATATATATTAGCTAATAAAACAAATGCAACTAAACAGAGTACACTTAAAATAAATAAAAAGTTGTATATCGTTTTCAACTATTACCCTCCAATTTAAATTTATTATCTATTTTTAACCCTCGTTCATATCAAATCTTTATTAATATTTTCTTTAATGTTTTTTTAATGCCTCACTCTTAAAAAACTTCCGTTCAACCAGCTTTCTATTTAAACAAATGCAGTGTGTGCCATCGTTTTTTATCCGTTATCAACATTAAATTTTAACAGAGCTTTTAATTAGACTAAAGTTGTGTTCCCCTCTAGCTTTTTGCACAGGAAAAAGGGTAGGATTTTTCTCTTCCCACCCTCTTTGTCCTGCGTTTTATTCACACCCTTATCCACAAATTCCCTATGACTCCTTATAGATAAAGTTGCCGGCTGCAAAGGAACTTAAAACTAAATAAAATAAGTACACCTGAGTTGATGTGACTCATTTTCTCTCTAACTTTTTGAGAGTTACATCATTTCACTGTCCCCGTCCCATCAACATTCTTTTCAAAGTTATCAAGCAATGCTCGTACTTCATCTGTTGATTTCGTGTTCATCAATTGATTTCTTAATGCTCCAGCTCCCTGAAATCCTTTGACATAAATTTTGAAAAAGCGGTGAAGTCCTGTGATTGAACGTGGCAGTACTTCCGCATATTGATCTTGAAGATCAAGCTGCAGTCTTAAAAGATCCAGGTATTCTTTACTGCTATGCTCTCTTGGCTCTTTTTCAAAAGCAAAAGGATTTTTAAAAATCCCTCGCCCGATCATAACGCCATCAATACCATATTGTTCAGCAAGCTTCAGCCCAGTTTGACGGTCAGGAATGTCTCCATTGATTGTTAATAGCGTATTGGGTGCAATACGGTCACGTAATTTTTTAATCTCCGGAATTAACTCCCAATGCGCATCTACTTGGCTCATTTCCTTTCTCGTACGTAAATGAATAGAAAGGTTCGCAATATCCTGTTTTAAAATATGCGTTAGCCACTCCTCATACTCATTGACATCCTTATCGCCAAGTCGTGTTTTCACGCTAACAGGCAGACCGCCCGCTTTTGCTGCTTGAATAAGTTCTGCCGCAACGTCTGGACGGAGAATAAGGCCACTACCCTTCCCTCTCGATGCCACATTCGGTACCGGGCAGCCCATATTTATATCGATGCCTTTAAATCCTAGCTCTGCCATGCCAATACTCATTTGACGGAAATATGCGGGATTATCCCCCCAAATATGTGCTACCAATGGCTGTTCATCTTCTGTAAAAGTCAAACGACCACGCACACTTTTCATGCCCTCTGGATGACAATAGCTATCCGAGTTTGTAAACTCTGTGAAAAACACATCCGGTCGACCGGCTGCACTTACTACGTGACGAAAAACAACATCTGTTACATCTTCCATAGGTGCAAGTACAAAAAATGGTCGTGGTAAATCACGCCAAAAATTATTTATCATTTTAAACTCAAATCCCCTCAATATGGATACAACTTCAAACTCTCGGTCAAAAAATATAAAACCAAATGTTCTAATTCTTTTACACTTATATCATGCTTAATAACTTATTATCAAACACAAGTACATTTGGACATTTTTAATTTGTGCAAAACTATTGTGAAATCGGCAATATTATTTTAACGAAAATCGGTCCTGAATGGTACTTTTTATAAACAAAAAAGCAGATGGTATAGATTTTATCTATACATTTAAAAGAATTTTAACAATCAGGTGCCTGGCACAAGCCTCATTTTGGCGATTTTTATCATTATGTCCCAAATATGAACGACAAAAAAGCTTGCATACAAAAAGCCCAGTTTTGTAGCTGGGCTGAACGTTATCTCTACTATTTAAATACTAGCTGCACAACGCATTCAACATGGCTTGAGTGGTAATCGCAGACTATTTCAAAATTAACTGCGATACACACTCCACGTGCGTCGTATGTGGGAACATATCTACTGGTTGGACTTCTACTGTTTTATAGCCCCCGTCTTCTAGAATTCTTAGGTCCCGTGCTAATGTTGCTGGGTTGCAGGAGACATAGACAACCTTTTTCGGCTTCATCTCAATAATCGTTTGCAGCAACGCTTCGTCACAGCCTTTGCGCGGCGGGTCAACTATCAGTACATCTGCTCTGTTGCCTTCCTTATACCACTTCGGTATCACTACTTCTGCTTCCCCTACAGCAAACTCAGCGTTTGTAAATCCGTTCAGTTCAGCATTCCGCTTTGCATCCTCAATTGCCTCTTTTACGACTTCAACACCGAAAACCTTTTTTGCTTTTTGCGCTAAAAATAATGAAATGGTCCCGATCCCGCAGTACGCATCAATAACAGATTCATCACCGCTTAACCCAGCATACTCAAGGGCCTTATCATAGAGTACCTTCGTTTGGACTGGATTCACTTGATAAAACGACAAAGCAGAAATCGCAAATTTCACATCACCAATATAATCATAAATGACCTCATTGCCCCAGAGGACTGTTGTCTTTTCACCAAGAATCACGTTCGTACGTATTGAATTGATGTTATGGACAATCGATTTTACCTTAGGCAGCCGCGCAACAATTTTTTCAACTAACTGTTCTTTATTTGGAATTTTTAAAGATCTAGTAACAATAACCACCATTAGTTCTCCAGTTTGGTTACCGTATCGAGCCATAATGTGGCGAAGTACACCCTTATGATTCTCTTCATCATAAGCAGAAATATTTAGCTCAATGCATATTTCCTTAATCGTCTGAATGGCTTCATTTACTTCTGGAAGCTGAATCACACTTTCATCCGTATCCACAATTTCATGGCTTCTCGGCTTAAAAAAGCCAGCTACCAGCTTTCCATCTTTTACACCAACGGGAACTTGCGCTTTGTTTCGATAATTCCATGGGTTGTCCATTCCTAGGATTGGATGCACCTTTACATCCTCCAGTTTGCCAATTCGGGTCAACACCTGGCGAACTTGGATTTCCTTGTACTTTAGCTGCCCTTCATAATTGATATGTGAAAGCTGGGTTCCACCATATTTATGAGCCTCGTCATTTGGAACTTCCACCCGATAGGGGCTCTTTTCATATAATTCCATTAGACGCCCAAAGCCATATCCCTTGTTCGCCTTAATGACTTTTATCTTAGCCTTTTCACCAGGCAAACCATTTGGAACGAATAACGGGTAGCCTTCAACTTTAGCAACTGCAGCCCCATCATGGGTTAAGTCTTCAAATACAACATCTATGTAATCATTTTTAGTTACAGGTATTGTTCTTGTCATTGGTTTCTTCCTTTTCTCAGTTTTGACTAGGAAATTGTAACATACTAACTAGTAAAAAACGAAATGTCTCCTCCACATTGTTCATTATCTTGTTATTTGAGTGGTTTGAGTTCGGGATTCTACAAAATCCAGCCCTTATTCTACAAAATTGAAGGCTTATTCTACAATAAATAGGTCCCTTTCTACAATTATTGGAAAATAGGTGGAATAAAAAAAAGAAGCAGGAGAACCGTCCCCATGCTTCCTATTCTTTCATTGCTTTTACTTTTTCGCGTACTTCTTGGATGTTTTTCATTTTGTTGTCCCAGCATTTTTGGCTTAGGTCGACGGGGTATTCTTCTGGGTTCATGGTGCGTTTGTATTCTGGCCAAAGGGCATCGAGGTTTTTTTTCAAATACTCTCTTGATACACTAAGGCATGGTGTTTCGTAGACCAGTTCACCGCCGATAAAGATATCTTCGTGAAGCTCTCGAGCTGTAAAGTTTGTTACCACCTTATTAATGTAAGTGTGGGTTGGGTGAAACATTCTCAAACGCTTTTCTGGGATCCGTTCTTCCTCTAGCGCGATGTAATCTCCCTCAGCGTGGTTGTTTTTATTGTTTATTATCCGGTAGATTTTCTTTAAACCAGGTGTAGTGACTTTAACAGGATTTGATGAAATTTTTATTGTATCTTCCATCTCGCCTTTTTCGTTTTCAATAGAAACAATCTTATACACCGCACCAAGTGCCGCTTGCTCGTAAGCAGTGATCAGCTTCGTACCGATTCCCCAACTGTCAATTTTTGCCCCTTGAGCCTTCAGGTTCAAAATCGTGTACTCATCTAAATCACTTGACGCAAAGATTTTCGCGTCTTTAAATCCTGCTTCATCAAGCTGTTTGCGCGCCTCTTTTGAAAGATAAGCAAGGTCGCCGCTGTCGAGACGGACTCCTTTAAAATTAATCTTATCGCCCATTTCTCTCGCCACTTTAATCGCGTTTGGCACACCGAGACGCAGTGTGTCGTAGGTATCCACTAAAAACACACAGTCCTTATGTGACTCGGCATATTTTTTAAATGCGGTATATTCATCCTTATAAGCCTGGACCATGGAGTGTGCATGTGTTCCAGAGACTGGGATACCAAACATTTTACCGGCACGGACATTACTTGTCGCTTCAAATCCAGCCAAGTAAGCTGCTCTTGTTCCCCAGACCGCTGCATCCATTTCCTGCGCGCGGCGGGAACCAAACTCCATCGCCACCTCAGAACCGACCACTTGCTTAATCCGTGATGCTTTTGTCGCAATAAGTGTTTGATAGTTAATCATATTTAACAAAGCCGTTTCAATCAATTGCGCTTCAGCCAGCGGGGCATCCACACTTAAGATCGGCTCATTTCCGTATACGAGCTCTCCCTCTTTCATGGAGCGAATGGTTCCTGTAAACCGAATTCCTTTCAAATACTCAAGGAAGTCCTCTTCGTAGCCGACTTCATTTTTCAAATAGTTAAGGTCCTCTTCAGTGAAGCCGAAGCCTTGGATAAACTGGATTACTTTTTCTAAACCTGCAAAAACAGCATAGCCGTTTCCAAACGGGAGCTTGCGGAAAAATAGTTCAAATACTGCACGTTTATTATGGATTCCATCTCTCCAATAGGTTTCTACCATATTGATCTGGTACAGATCGGTATGCAGCGTCAAACTATCATCCTGATAAATGTGTTTCATAATAACCTCCGAAAACCTGCTTTTTCAACATATTACATCATTTTATCATGATAAAATCTATTTCACCATAGCTCCAAGCGTTTGTTCAAAATGCCCCAATGCCCATTCATGACCTTGTTGGTTGAAAGAGGCAACAGCATCCTTGTAGACTACAATTTTAAAGCCTTTGTTATAGGCGTCAATAGCCGTATGAAGAACGCAAATGTCTGTACATACTCCAACCAAATGAACCTCAGTTATACCGCGCTCACGGAGCTTAATTTCTAAATCAGTACCGGCGAAGGCAGAATATCTTGTTTTATCGATATAAACAACATTTTCACGCTCTTTATTCAACTCATAAACCCCCATCAGGCTGCCAAACAAATCCCTGCCAGAAGTCCCGCGAATATTATGTGGTGGAAATAGCTTAGTTTCCGGATGATATTCATCGCCTTCATCATGTACATCAACGGCAAAGACAACATAATCACCATTAGCGATAAATTCCTCCGTCAACTCCACGATTTTCTTTTCAATTGCCTGGCCAGGCAGTCCACATGTTAATCTGCCAGCATCTGCAACAAAATCATATGTATAATCGATATTAATGAATGCCTTCATTCCCCTCGCCCCTTTTCTTTCAAACCGTTTTTTTTCATTATATACTTAATACGGTATAGTAAACAATTTCCTTTTTTTATAAAACAAAAAAGCCGTTCCACTAAGGAACAAGCTTTTTTAGCTATATCTCTTTTCCGGCACCCAATCTATTGGTAAATCGAGCGGCCGGATGTCGTCAATCGGAACAAATACTTCTAAATGGCGATATAGGTTCGCGAACTCAGCTGGGAGCAGGCCGCCAAATTCACCATCTAGGTTTAACTGGACCTTCTCTTGTGAATGAACTTTAATTCTACTGGCTTTTGTATAAATCACATGCGGGTCATTCACATGCTCTCCGCGAATCGCTAAAGTAGCAATGCGTACAAACTCTGCCAGGTTAATTTTCTCCACGATCAACAATGAAAATAAACCATCGTTAATCGAGGAATCAGGAGCAATTTTCTCAAATCCGCCAATTGAATTCGTGAGTCCAACAAGGAACAACATCGCTTCACCTTCAAACAGCTTACCATCATACTCAATTGTTAAATCCGAAGCTTTAATGGATGGGAGCATCTCCATACCTTTTAAATAATAGGCAAGCTGACCGAGCATCGTCTTTAGCTTACTTGGCACTTCATATGTAAGCTCGGTGATTCTTCCGCCGCCTGCAATATTGATGAAGTAACGATCATTAATGCGGCCGATATCTACCGGGATTCGGTCACCTTTGGTAATAATATCGACAGCAGCACCAATATCTCTTGGGATATGAAGGGCACGCGCAAAGTCATTTGTTGTACCTGCAGGAATAATCCCTAATTTCGGCCGATACTCCTGTTCAGCGAGTCCGTTTACTACCTCATTAATCGTTCCATCTCCACCTGCTGCAATCACCACATCATATTGTCGTTCAACTGCGATCCGTGCCGCATTCGTTGCATCACCAGCACTCGTTGTTGCATGGCAGGATGCCTCATAGCCAGCCTGTTCAAGCTTTTCAAGAATCTCCGGAAGATGCCTCTTAAGAATTTCCCGTCCGGATGTAGGATTATAGATTAGTCGTGCTCTTTTCAAGTTTCATCATCCTATTTTTGAAATCAAATCCAGTATATTTTCTCTACTTTATTCTATCAATTACAATTAAAGCTTACAATCATTGTGAATCCATAAGTTCTAGTTTGTCCTTTTTACCTACCGTCTAATATCATACTCGATTTTTATTATTTTGCAAAAAAGTAAGATGATTATTGATTAGTAATCAAACTGATACGATGAG
Source organism: Bacillus sp. MRMR6 (assembly GCF_001940785.1). Classification (GTDB taxonomy): domain Bacteria; phylum Bacillota; class Bacilli; order Bacillales; family Cytobacillaceae; genus Neobacillus. The sequence goes on along the minus strand of NZ_MSLS01000004.1, from coordinate 78,340 downwards.
TATTATTGATGTTAATCTGATACGTTCCGTCCCCTGACTGATAAACCGCATTTCGTTCAACACCTTCATATTCACTGCCTGAATCACTTGTTTCCGTAACTTCCCACTCACTGTCCTCATCAAATACATCCGTAATGCCAACCGCAGAAATCCTTAAATCACTTTCCTTTTCTACCTCAATATCCAAGGATGATGCACTATGAATACTCCAATCATTTTCAAGCGCCCGTGGTTTTAAGTTAAACTGATTTCCATTGCCGATTACCTCCAATTTCATGTCCTTCGGAATCAAAATGGTAGCCGCCACTTCCTGGTGAGAATAAAATGGTCCTGTTTCATTTGGAAGAGTCTTCACATTCACATAGAGAGTATCTCCCTTTTTAGTTGCAGAAACATATTCATCCACCTGCGATACAATCACTTTATCTCTAGAAGCCTGCGTCCGATATGTCCCAAACATCGAAACCTCCGCCTCGTCGGTTGCTTCAATCGTTAGTTGATAGCTTGCAGGTCTTAAGACAACACGCTTAATACTTTCATCGGTTTGATAAGAAAAATCAGGAAGTGAAAATGACCGCTCCTCCCTGGCCACAACCTCCTCAACCTTCCCCATGATCCCAGAAGTACTAAGAATAGCAAACCCGATTCCAACCGTTCCAAGCACACCTATAAAGAGAATACTAAGAATATCATATTTTAGTACAGGTTTTTCCTGACCTGAGAATAATAAGTAAAGAAGAATCTCAGCACCAAGCACAATTAATAAGAGCGGCCACCACCCCATCATCACATGGGCCAGATTAAAACCCGATAATTTAGATACAAAAAGGAAGATCCCAAGAAAAATGAGCGATGCCCCCATCGAAAACGTACCAACACGCCATGTTCTCATTCCTGCCCCTCCTTTCTATTTCTAAAAAGGAACCCAATCCCGGCTCCGATTAAGACTACTCCTGCTAACGTGTTTTTCCATTTACTCATGACTTCCAGCCTCCCTCTTATGTTTACTGCCAGATAAAAGCTTAATCCCGCCGCCAATTAACAGCACACATACAAGCCCCGTCTGGAAATAAGTATTGAACCAATACATAAAATCAAAATTGAGGGCATTCGTCAGGACCGGTGACACAACAGGAATAAATACATTCAACAGCAGATAATATAAACCTAAAAGAATAAGCCCAATTCCTACCCACTTTTGATGGTTAATTAAATAAGAAATAATCGGAACATCCTCGATTTCTTCCTCACCATAGCGTGATACCTTTTGCATACTATCAAAAAAGCTGTAAAACCAAATAATCGGGATTAAAAATAAGAAGATTCCAAGCCGTAAAACATCTAAGATATAGATAGAAAAGAGAAAGGCTGCCATTAATTGAATTCCCCGGCGCTGAAGACCTAAATATAAATGCCCTGCACCTGGAAAGATTGATAAGAATGTGGCAATTGCCTTGCTTTTCTTCCCGTCCTCACGACGGGTTTCAAAGTCTTCAAAAATAGTCCGATCCACAAGCTCCTCCCCGCGCTGCTTTTTATTGAGCTGCTGGACGGAGTCAAAGAAACCATATACCCAGATAACAGGTAATGCTGCTAAGAAAACAAGGAACTCCGAACGATTACTTAATGCTGTTACAAAAATGACCATGACAGCAAGACCTAAAAACGCTGCTAATAAAGTCAGTCCACGATTCATCAAGCCAAGCTGGAAATGTCCTAACCCCGGAATAAACGACAAGACAATCGTATAAAAACGTTCTGAATCCTGGGAGCTTTGAAATTGCGGATCGTTTGGATTTATCGAAGCTTTTATCCTTTTCTTTTGTTTGGAGATCTGAACACCCATATCAATAAAGCTGATTAAGTAGAGAAAGATTCCTGCCATAAAGGCCAAGATGGCAATTTCTCCGGTACCTGTTAACAGCCCAATTACGGTAATAAATGCACATCCGATAACACTTAATAAATAAAAGACACCACGAAACATGTTTCCGAAATAGATATGGCCGAGGCCTGGGAAAAGCGAGAGTGTTAATGCCTTTGTTGAACTTTTCATTTCTTATTTGCCTCCTTTTTTTCTAATGAATCCATCCACGCAAACGTTTTATCAATCATCCCTTCCGTTACAGAGGGCTTTACTTCCTTCGTTTTAGCTCCTTCTATCGTACTTGCATACGATACAAGTGATTGAAAAACACCTGATAACATTAGCATTAGAGTCGCAGCTGCTGCGAGAAAATAGTGAAAGGCTACCTGCTGATAATAAGGCTTTTTCTTTTTTACTACCTTAGCTACCTTTACGTCAGTTTGTATTTCCTTATGCATTAATACCTCAGCCATTACAGCGTCTGTAAATACACTTTCATCGGATAAAACTGGAAAGGAAGATTCATGTTCCGATAAAGCTTGCAGGTATTCCTCTAGACATGTGTCACAAGAATATAAATGCTCTTCTGCTTTCCCACGTTCTTTTTCCTCAACTTCATCTCTTACATATTTCAACCACTCATCAAAGCTATAATGTTTCACGAAAAATCGTCCTCCTTCCAATTCTTCTTCATCCAGTGCCTGGCCCGGTAAAGTTTCGTTTCAATCGTTTTCACCTGTACCTTTTGTTCCTCAGCCATCTGCTGATAGCTTTTTTCTGCTATATAAAATCCATAGATGACATCACGATAATTGTCAGGCAGTTCATTTAGTCTTTTTCTGACCTGCCTCTGCCGCTCGTTTTGAATCATTTCTTTTTCAATACTATCCTTTGGTGTCCCAAATGCCTGCTGCTCTAAAGCCTCAACGACCTCAACGCTCTGCCTTGCCTGCTTTCTTTGCACATCAATCGCATGGTTAACTGCAATCCTGGTCATCCATGTTTTAAAACCTTGATGCTCGTAACGGGGGAGAGAGGTATAAATTTTCAAGAACACTTCTTGCGCAGCATCCTCCGCTTCCTTTAGGTCACGTAGTACGGCAAAGACAGTCCGGAACACATCATTGCGGTACTTCTCAACCAAAAGACGGAAGGCATCATCATCACCGGCCAACACTTTCTCTATTAAAACTATATCGTTAATCGCTCTCTCCCCCTTTCTCTTTATCGTACAACTATTAGACGAAATGAATTTGCCAAAACCCTACACGATAGTTAAAAATATTTTTGGTTATTTCATCATAGTAGAAAAATTACTAGTAAATTTGCCAAAAAAAAAAGAGGATCGCTGTCCTCTTTATCTAATATCCGTTATTCTCTTAATTTTAATATACAAACATTACACTCATGAGGAATGGCATATGGTTCTTGGTCAGTCAATATTTCCGCAAGTGTATTTAGCGCATTTTTTCTCGTTTCTGAATCTAACCTAGCTAACCATGAAACAGACTCGATTCGTTCTAACCAGGTTTCTTTAGTAAAACTTACTGAATAATTCAGCTTATAAAAATCCCTTAACTCAAAGCCGCTGTTGCTCCATTCTTCAAACCACTCTACTGGAAAATCATTGATCATCTGCTTCGATTTTGCTTTAGTTCCAGAAGGATTTAACCCTCCCTCGAATAAGTTAGAGACAACCCCGATGGTCTTATTAACAACATCTGAATCTTTTAAAAATCCAGAGTCGATGACAATTAAAGTCCCCTGTGCTTTTAGTATCCGCTTGATTTCTTCAAGTGTTTTTTCTCTGTCAAACCAGTGCCAGGCACGCATTACTGTTACCATATCATAATGATTTGCTGCTAGACCTGTGTTTTCAGATGTTCCTACATAATAGGGAATTTGGAAATTTTTTAACCGGTTTAAGGTTTTTGCTTCTTCCAGCATTTCTGTTGAAAGATCTACTCCAACCATTTCTGCCTTTCTAATCGCCAATTTTCTAGTTAATACACCTGTTCCACAACCAATATCAGCTACTTTTTTTCCATCAAGAAAGATCCCTCGAATATAAAGACTATCTATTAAACTTACTGGTATATCTTCTCTTGACCGAGCATAACTATTAGCAACTTGGCCATAATTAATTATATCCATCAAAGTATCCCCTTTTTCTATAAATTAGGATTCTACCAAAATAATACCATTGAGTTATGGTACAATGCTATTAAATAATAAAGTGAATCTTCCATTAGTGTGGGGGGCTTCATCCCTCACTGATGGTAAGTTGAACCTACCCGAGCTTTTACGGGCAGTTAGCCCCCACCTAGCATTTCTCGTATTTACCTATAACTGAGGTGGGGGGCTAACTGCCCGTTAATGCGGGATAAAGATACTCGTGAGCAAAGGAATGATACTTATGATCTGGCTGCTGCTTATTGCTTCCTACTTAATTGGCAGTATTCCTACTGCCTTAATTGTGGGCAAGCTCCTGTTTGGCATTGATATTCGAGATCATGGCAGCAAAAACCCTGGCGCGACAAATACCTTGAGAGTTCTCGGCAAAACTTCAGCCATCATCGTTGTCATTGTCGATGTTGGAAAAGGTGCCTTGGCCGCCTCCCTGCCTCTTATACTCAATCTTGATGCCGAGCCGCTCTATTTTGGGCTTATCGCTGTTGTGGGCCACTGTTTTCCGGTTTTTGCAGGCTTTCGTGGCGGCAAGGCCATTGCTACAACCGCTGGAACACTAGCTGTTGCTAATTTCCCATTGGCGGTTATTGCCTTTGCTACCTTTTTCCTAGTCATTTTCCTCACAAAGTATGTGTTCCTTGGCAGTATCTCAGTCGGACTTAGCCTGCTGATTTATTCTTTAATTTCAACTAATGTTAATTATCAACTTATTTTTGTTTTATTTACTTTATTCTTACTCTATTTACACCGCTCCAATATTCGCAACCTTATCCTTGGAATTGAGCCAAAAATCAATGATAAGAACTTAATCAATGACCGAATTCCGCCAAAAGGCGGAGGAATTAAAATGTAAACATCCCTGGCCACGGCCTAGGGATGTTTTATTTATTTGATAAGATTTTTAATGATACTGGTTGCAACGGTTTGCCATATAGAAGAGTCTTCTTGATAGGCTTTACCGAGGCTCTTATACAAAGCTATTTGCTTTTCCTGAAAATCTGGTGCTTCCTTATCAGGTAAGGCCGCTCGTCCCTTGGCGACAAGTTCCTGCATTTCTGTAGCCCTTGGCCCCCATACGCTTACTTCGGTTCCTTCTTGGTCAATAAAAATAAAAATAGGGATAGCCCTTGAGGTACCATTTGTTAAGTACTGATCCATCAACTCTAGATTCTGATCACGCAAAAGGAACCGGACCTGCATGCCAGCAGCTTCTACGATCCTTAATAAAATTGGATTATTGAGCATCGCATCCCCGCACCAATCCTCTGTTAAAACGAGAACACGCAATCCTTTTTCTTTTACTGATTCGAGTGTTTGCTTGTCGGCAGCCGTTGCTCTGAAACCCTCATAAATCGAAAGCATTTCTTCCTTGTTTTTCGTCATGGAGTTGATGTATTCTTCTGCGGTCATTCCTTTTTCAAACCATTCATTTAAATTCAATTCCAAAACCCCTTCCTTTTCCTTCATGATAATCCTTTCCAGTTTTCCTTACAACGATAGTGCTTATTAAGCCAGTTTGTCATTGTCATGTTTTGTTGTTAACTAATCGTTTGGTTAAAAGGGCATTAACCCCTTGAAAAGTCTAGAATTCTAGTTAAATAAGGGCAGTTTTTTGTCGGTTAACTAAACGTTTAATTAGATTATTCCTTAAGCCTGCTAAATTAAGCTTTAGCATAAAAATCTGCTGTATTTATTGTCGAATCATGGGTGGATTTTTGAGATTTTTTACAGAATGGCTAACCACTTGCTATAATCGACAAGTTTTTTTCCACGAAGCGGTAATTAAACGTTTGATTAATTTGTCCTTTTCCCCTGGTAATACAGCCTTTTTAGCGTAATTTAGGTAGAATTTTGTCATTTAATTAAACGTTTGATTAGTTCCTCATTAATCCTTGGAAATAAAGGGTTTTTTCCCGGGAAATCGGAAGAAGATTGTCGAAGATAGTATCGACAAAAAACAACAGACGATAAGGTCCATCTGTTGTTTTCAACTTTAGTAATTTATATATAATATACCTTTGATTGAATATTCTTCTAAGCTTCAAGATCCCTATTTTTTCTAACCTTTACCTTGCTAACCAGCCGCCATCAACTGCTAAGATATGTCCGTTCATATAATCGGAAGCTCTACTTGATAAGAATACCACTACACCCATTAGATCTGCAGGTGTTGCCCAACGGCCTGCAGGAATACGCGACAAAATCTCAGCATTATGTTTTTCGTCGGCACGGATGGTATTTCCTCCGGTTAGAATTGCAATTTTTCCGGTTAAGTTAAAATAATCTAGTGAAAATGCCCTTAAATCATTTTTAACCTCCAATTTTAGGCTACATTCTAAAACTTATCTCAACTCTTCCATCTTTACTTGATCCATGTCAGAATAGGTAATATTTTCCCCGCACATACCCCAAATAAACGTATAATTACTAGTAGCAGTACCAGTATGGATAGACCAGCTAGGAGAAATGGTGGCTTGCTCATTTTTCATAATAATGTGTCTAGTTTCATCTGGTTTTCCCATGAAGTGGAACACACGAGTATCCGGTTCCATATCAAAATATAAATATACTTCCATTCGCCGCTCATGTGTATGACAAGGCATTGTATTCCAAACACTGCCTGGTTCAAGCATCGTCAATCCCATTTGAAGCTGACAGCTTTGACAAACATTAGGATGAACATATTGATAGATTTTCCGTTCATTTAATGTTCCCGGTGAGCCCATTTGAAGCGGATCGATATTCTTAATATCGATTTTTACAGTTGGATAAGTATGATGTGCAGGTGCTGAATTGATATAGTATTTTGCTGGATTATTGGTATCTTTCGAACGAAAAAATACCTCTCTTGTTCCTTTTCCTACGTAAAGGCCATCACGCATACTCATTTCGTATTCTGTTCCGTCAAGGACCACTGTACCTTCTCCGCCGATATTAATAATGCCTAACTCCCTGCGCTCTAGGAAGTATTCAACACCCAGTTCTTTATCAAGTTTAATCGTTAATTCCTTTTCAGCAGGTGTCACTCCTCCGAAAATCATTCGGTCAACGTGAGTATAGGTTAAGTGTACTTGACCTGGTTCAAACAAAGTCTCTACGAGAAACTCTCTTCTTAATTCTTCTGTTGTATATTTCTTCATATCTACAGGATGATGTGCATAACGTGTTTCCATATTTTCTCCTCCTATTCAACACTCTGTGGGAATAACAATTTTTTCTGTTCCTTGTCTAATAATAATTTCTCCATCAGTGACTTCAATTTTCGGACAGTTCTTCCATTTCTGCTTAATGTTTACACTTCCTGGTTCTCCAAAAACAGCATGTACCAGCCAATGCTTTCCTGACTTGAAACTTGCTTTAATGGCAGGAATCACGGTCCGGTCATGGATGAGATTGGTATTGGCATTCGGATAAATCAGCTCTGGCTGGCTGTCTCCATATATACTTTTAATACCGCTGGCTCCCCAAGGATATACTACCAAGCTTTCTTGTGAATTTTGAATGATTTCTGCTTGCTGACCTTTATATTCCTTCTTTTCTAAACCTAAAGCGAACCCGCCATCAGCAACATCAATCTTTCTACCTGTTATAATGCAATGAACTCGGATATGCCAAGGTGTTCCTGCTATTAGCCATGTTTTGATGTCAACATCATTCCATGGCTTCCATCTAGTATAAATCGTATGTTCCGTAACCTCATATTCCTCACACTTTCTTTTACCTCGATAAATATTGTCATCCTCACTGACAGCCAACATGGAATCAAACGCACCTTGTGAAAGCCCCCAATCTCCCTTTTGGACACTAAATCCAAACACATTAGAATAGGCAAACTTCTCATATTTAGATGCTACATGTGAGTGCTCATTTGTATGTTTATAACCAGCGTTAAATGCTACAACATGGCTTTGTTCTTCATTTCTACATAGAATAAAATGCGGTGATTGCTGGACAATTTTCTCCTCTAAGGATGGTAATGACTCTTCCTCTACCTGCCAAAAAGGATGTTCTTTCGGCAAAGCTAGGAATATAAAAGTTTTGAGTGCCCAGTATGGCGAACCAGGTGCATTATAGTTTTCTGCCATAACTAAATTCGGATATCGATAGCCTACGGTCAGCAAACCGCTGGAATCAAAGATTGGCTGCTTGAACCACCAACGTAAATTACCGAGAAGGATTCCTTTTATCACGCCTAAAGAAAACGGCTCTACTTCCGCAAATACAAGTGCGCTCCAAAAGGCAGACTGTGAAAACCTGTAAGTAAGGCTCCGGCCATAGGGAAGAGCGGATCCATCCTTTGCAAACCAATAGATAAATTCTTTAGCAAAAGACTTTGCCCTGCTTTTATACTTCTGTGCCCTTACAGGATCGTCTTCTTTCATTAATCTTGCATAAATCAGGCTGTAAAAATGGATTGCAAACGGACCATAATAATCACAATGAGCATCCACACCATCCGCGTACCATCCATCCTCTAAATAAAACGCATCGATTCGCTCTAAGTTTTCTTTTATTTTTTGTTCATTAAATGGTAATCCTGCCTGTTTGAAACCTAAGTTTACAACCACAGGGAAAAACAGCCAGTTACAATCATAAACATTGATGTGATTGATTTGATTCAACCATGAGTATAGGTTCTCTTTTTCTTCGTCGTTCAGCGGTGACCAGATTTTATCAGGTATCAGCGCAAGCGCATAACCGAAAGCTGCCATCTCAACAGCACGCTGATCGAAATTCGAAATCCCCCCCCAATATTCATCATGGGCAGGGTTTGTACCATTTTTAATTCCTTGCAAACATACATCCCAAAGTTCTGATTTTCCCCCTCCGGCTAAAAGAGGCACCAAACCCCAAAGAACCCTGGAGAACCCTTCTAGACCAGCAATGGAACTAGAATAGCTTGCACCAGTATTTCCGATTTCAAGATGTGCTTTGCCCGCGCTGTAGTATTGCCTTAGAGGGTTTACAACTTGCTTTACCGCTTCCACAAAATCTTCTCGTGAGTTGAGCGGGTTCCTATGTATCGGTAATTCATATTCTGCCATTTACACAAACCTCCTAACTATAGCGGATCAAGATCTATTAGTGGATTTTTACCAAAATAAGTCCTTGTAACCTTTTAATCTAGCAAGTCCTTCAACAAAGTAATAATCTCCATAGATTAGAGGATTATTGGTGAATTTACCTTCAGGGTAATGACTTGTTCCGTGTAAGATTAGCCCCTCTTCAGAACCTTCCCAATCACCATAATTTCTGTATAAAGATTCGAGGATTTTCTCTCCAGTTCTTTGATAAACAGGTGACTCTAATGCAGTAACTTGTTCGGCAAGTAAAAGAAGACCGCATGCCGCAATGGAACCAGCGGAAGAATCTTTTAGGGCAGGAACATCTTCCGGAATACGAAAATCCCAATTCGGAACAAAATCGTCTGACAAATGAGAAATAAAGAAATGAGCTGCTTTTTTTGACGCCTCTAAGTATTTTTCTTCTCCTGTATAGCAATAGGATAAAGCGAGACCATATATTGCCCAGGCATTCCCTCTGGACCAGGCTGAATAAGGAGCATATCCCTGGCCACCCAAAGGCTCAATCTTTTCTCCACTATCAGGATCAAATCTCACAATGTGATGTACAGCGCCATCACTTCGAATAAAATGCTCTAAAACAGTATCCGCATGCTTTTTCGCAATGCCTTTAAATCTAGGGTCACCCGTTTCTTCAGATGCCCAATATAATAGTGAAAGATTCATCATGCAGTCGATAATTGCTACACCACTATTGTCTTCTCCTTCTGTCCAAGGATTCCAAGCTCGGATAAAGTTACCATTTACGTTAAAGCGCCCCATTAAGAGATTGGCTGCCACTAATGCACGCCTTTTGGACTCATCATCACCTAGAAGCTTATAACGCGCAACACTTGTTAGAGTCCACATAAAGCCGATATCATGATCAAGCCGGTAATAATCGTGTTGAACAGCATCAAGCTTTACTTCACACTCTTCCGCAATTTTTTTAAATTCATCGGTCTTCTGTTCACGGTATAATTGCCATAATAATCCCGGCCAAAATCCGGCTGTCCACCAGTATGGTTCTGCTAAAACGTATTGTCCGTTCTCACTCGCATGAGGGAAATTTGCTCCAATTCTTTTGCTAGTTTTTGCTACCTTTTCATTTACTTTCTGCCATGCTTCATTTACCCAAAGTAATTGTTCTGTCATCCTCTTCACCCTTTTCTATTCAAATTGGAAAGCTAGTTGAACCTTGAACTCTTTTACTGGTGCTAACACTGTAAAATCAAGTGCAAAATTCTCTTCTACTTCACCGAAATGATTGATAAAACTCAATTTTTTCACTTCTAAATAGAGCTGGCTTCGATCATATAAAATTCTTAATCTCTGTTTTCCTTCTAGGATGACTTCATCTTCTTCCTCAGTGATAGCAAAAGCTGGAGTAATCAAACGTTCTATGACTGAAATCGGCTGATCCGTAAAGGTATAGAAGTCTTCCAAAATTAATTTTGGCTGAGCCTTTTTAATCCAGGAAAATTTGCGAAGCAATGTTTGAAGAGGCTCTATTTCATATGCTCTCGTTATATCTATCTCAAAGATTTCAACTTCATCCCCGACGTCCACTTGAATAACACGAGCATGGCTCAGAAATCCTTCATTTTGAAACTGATGATTAATACTCGGTACAGAATGCCCTTGTGAGCCATTGCATAAGAAGGTATAGCGCTTTTCACCAAAATACTCCTTATTGTACAATCCACAACCTAAATCTTTTAAAAACACTTCATTATTAGCTTGAAGGATAAAATGACCGATATCATTATGATTATGGGGTTCATCATTATGTCCACCTTTAGCGGCAAAGGAAAAATTTCCAAATGTGGATTGGTATTTTGATATAAACCATTGAGAATCCTTTGAATAAATCGTTCCCGTTCGCCAGGATTTATCAGGTAGAGAATCGTCAAACCAGATAATGTTCCGAATAGCTGGAGCCCATCTGCTGCAGTGATCATCCGTATATTTAGCACGCAGATGTTTTTTGGGTATATCAAAGTCAGGATACTCCTTACTTAAATAATGGCTGAGCCCTAAAAAGATCGTTGCAGTCGGACTGGCATCTGAAAAATTGACAACTAAATTCTCATCGAGAAAGCACTTTTGCTGAAATAATGCAATCTCATGTACTTTTTCATTTTTAAATAAATCCAATTGTCCAGCCGTTCTTTTCTTAAGTAAATCCGCAAAATATACAAAGTACCCAAAACCATATTGCCAATATCCATAGCCTTCCAGGCAAATACCATCAGGATTAAAGCCGCTTAAGTAAGAACTCATTGCTGGAAGTATCCGCTCCAAAATTACGGTTAGTTCCTGGAGGTCATGAATTAAATATATTGCAGCCGAACCCACTGATCCGGCACACACAGCTGCCCAGTTGTGCGTCTCGTTTTCCCATTTGTACTTTGTTGTTTTAAAGGGGATAAGCACCCGAGTAAATACCTCTTCATAAATACGCTTACATATTAGTGGATCTAAAGTATTTTTGTTCAACTGCAGAATTTCAGCTAAAGAAAAAGCCGTTTCAGCTGCAAATAAATCAATTGAGCATCTTTTTACAGAAGTCTCTTTCAATGTATAGTTTAATTCCGTCGATGCTTCTGGACCATCCGTTAAATGTGCAGGTAAACACCAAGTATACTCATTACATATAGACCAAATCGTGTTTTCTAAGGCAGTTACATATCTTTTATTTTCAGGTTCAAGAAATATCATAATGGCAAATGTGGTAAGACGTCTTCTCTTTTTAAAATACACCTTTTCAAATTCAACCCTAGAGCCATTCTCTGCAAAAATCTTAAACAACGAGTATGTTAACTCTTGATCCTCTTCCTGCAGCAGTCTTTTTGCCTCAACTCTAATTTCATCTAGGTGGACTTGATATTCCGGATCCGTTCTTGTATTTGTCCACCACTTATACTTTGAATCTATTTCTAGAAATAATGGAGATTCAGACACCAATAACCTACTTAAATCTGCAGAATTCATAAAGTTCAACCTCCTACCCTTTTACTCCTCCTAATGCAATTCCTTCAATTACTTGTTTCTGGCCAATAATAAACACAATAACCAATGGAAGGATTGCAGATACAGCGGCAGCCATTATCAAGGAATAGAACTCACCATTAATGGTCGTAAATTTCTGCATTGCTATTTGAATCGTTAATAAACTATCAGTACGCAAGAAAATTAATGGATTTTGGTAGTCATTCCATGTCCAAATAAACCTTAGTATTCCGTAAGTAGCAATTGCCGGCTTTACAATCGGCAGCGCAATTTTCCAAAAGATTTTCCAGTGCCCAGCTCCGTCAATTTTTGCCGCTTCTATTAGATCGTTGTGAATACTCATGAAAAATTGACGTAGCATGAACGTCCCGAGAACACTAAAGCTTCCTAACAAGATCAAACCCAAATGGCTATCAAATAATCCTATCTTTCGGAATAAAATGAATTGTGGGACGAGAATCGCCTGTGGCGGGACCATATAAGTCGCTAATACAATAATAAACAGGAACTTTCCAAACGGGAATTTAACTTTTGAGAAACCATATGCTGCAAGTGCTGAAACAACAACGGAAACAGTTGTAGTGATTACCGTAACCTTAATCGTATTCCAGTAATAGATATAGAAGGGGTAGTCCCCGAACCATACTTCCTTATAGTTATCAAAACCATTCCATCTTTCCGGAATCCATTGGATTGGGAATTTAAAAACATCTGCCTCAATTTTAAAGGACGTTGAAAGCATCCACACAAAAGGCAAAAGGAACAGGACGCTACTAACGAGCATAATCAATGTAATAATACTTTTTCTAATTGTTAATGACTTTACCATACCCTTACCCTCCTTAATAATTCACCCATTTTTTCTGTCCAAGCCATTGGAAAATGGTAATTGCGAAAACAACTAAGAATAGAACAACTGCCATCGCCGAAGCATAGCCGATTTTCAAATTAACGAAAGCGGTATCATAAAGGTTCCAAACAATCATTGAGGTAGAATGCATCGGTCCACCCTTTGTTAATACAGCAACCAAGTCAAATACCTTAAATGTTGAAATGATACCGGTTATAAATAAGAAAAAGGATGTTGGAGATATCATTGGTACTGTGATATTTTTGAATTTTACCCATCCATTTGCCCCATCAATATCAGCAGCTTCATAAAGGTCTCTTGGAATTGATTGTAATCCTGCTAAATAAATAATCATATTAAAGCCAATTGAAATCCATATTTGTATAATCATGATTGAAATGAGCGCGAAATTAGGATCTGCGATCCACAAAGGAGGATTTTCAATTCCTAATGACATTAAGAATTGATTAATTGGTCCTGCTGATGGATGGAACAAAACCTGCCAAACAACAGCAATTGCAACAACACTGGAGATATACGGCATAAAAAATGCTACTTTAAAGAAGCCTTTTAGATAAACATTTCTGTCAATGGTAATCGCCAACACAAGTGAAATGATCATACAAATGGGGACAGTAAGAATGAAAATAGCGTTGTTTCTAAGTGATTTCAAAAAAACTGTATCCTCGAATAATCTGCTAAAATTATCAAAGCCGACCCACTTTAACTGAGATAAGGGGGTAATGAAACTCCAATCTGCAAAGCTAAGAGCAAATGTAGCAAAAATGGGGAGTAAAACTAGGATTGACACACCAATAAGCATGGGAGATACAAAGAAAATGCCTACTAAATTCTCACTTTTCTCCTTGCCAATCCTATTCTTTTTTACTTTTTCTACAACCTTTGCGGGTGTGGTGAGTTCTGTTTTGACACTCATTTATTTCACCTCATTTTTTAGTATATTATTATTATAAAGTACCACTAGATTCGCTTATTAACGCTATTTTGATGTATCCGCATACAATTTTGACTTCTTCTCTTTAATGATTTAATTTAATCAATTTTCAATGAAAAATAACAAAAAGGCCCAGTACCATTATGGTCTGGACTATGAAAGCAACAGTGGTCACTTTCCGCTTCTATATTCAATCGGTGTTACTCCAACGTAATTTTTAAATATTTTAATAAAATAGCTCTGATTGTCATACCCAAGCCGTTCACAAATCTTCCCTACTGATTCTGCCGTTTGCTCTAGCAATTCTTTTGCCCTGTTTATTTTCATTTTAGTTACATATTCAACAAACGTCTCGCCAACCTCTTTTTTAAACAACCGACTAAAATAACTTGGGTTTAAGTATAGATAACTAGAAACTTCATCAAGGCTGATCTTCTTTTCTATATTCATAGAGACATATTTAAATGCATCTATGATTTCCTTCCGTCTTGTTTGATCATATACCTGATTAACAAATGACGTGATTGTTCTAAAATAATCCATAAGCCACATCTTTAGCTCACTAAGAAATTGAATCTCTAAAACTTCATTGTGGATGGATTCGATGGGATGGTCTGAACGGAAAAACTGTAATGCTTGCAATTTTACTCTTAAATCTAATAATAATTTTAGGACCCAATCCTTTACTAATTCAGGAGGATATTGTTTTTCTTCAAGAAAAGAAGTCCATTTTTCAACAAAAATGATAACTCTAGCATCCTCTTTTTTCAAAATCAGTTCTCGCATTTCAGCCGCTGCTTCATCATATACCGAAAACAAATTACTAGTTATATCCAGTTGTTTTTTCATTTCTACAATGCTGCCGGGCTCTAAATAAAAGCTCTGATGCGTGCTATCCAAAAGATGCACTAACTCTTGTTTTAATTCTAAAATATTTGTACATCCTTCACCTATTATAAATGACAGATAAATGTTTAATGATTTTTTCAGTTCTTGTTGAATTCTTCTCATACCTTCAGATACTTCATTAAGTACTTTCATCTTAAATGATAATGCTGACGGGAAAAATACAATCATTTCTCTAGGCCCTAGTTTGAAATGCACTGTACCTGGGCAGCACCGTTGTATTACCTCTGTAATGACATTATTAATCGCAAATTGGACCGTATCCTCTGATTTGAATCTCTCAATTAATAGATTAAAATTATGTATCGTAGCAAGAGATCCAATATATCCTATATTCCCAAGGTGAAGACCTAAAGATCTTGCTTCTGCCAGCCATTCCTTTTCATTAATCGCCGTAGGGTCGATCGTTTTTTTTATGAATCTTTCTTTCACACTTTCTCGGTTTCTATCAAGCATACTCTTAATTTGAGTTTGTTTAAAAGCTTGGTCATGTTGGACATCAAGGGAATCTCTAAACTTCATTATTAATTTAGATAACTCCTCAGGAACAAAGGTGTCTTTAACTAGATAATCTTGGATTTGTAACTTTAATGCCTGATGGGCATACTCAAAATCAGAATGACAGGATAAAATAGCAACTTGTAGTTTTGGATTTAAATTCTTTAGCTTTCTCGTCAATTCTATACCATTCATTTTAGGCATTCCGATATCAGTTATTAATATATCAGGCATCTCAATCATTGCCTTGTCGTAGGCACTGGCACCATTTTCGTGTGTACTTTGAAGCGTTACCCCCAACTGTTCCCATTCAATTGCCTCGGATAACAATTGTAATACCGGATAATCATCGTCAACTAGCATTACTTTGTACATCAGAGTTACTGCCCCCTTTTTCAATCGTCAAAATGACCTTCGTTCCCACTCCCAGCTCACTTTTAATATCCATTTTAAATGCTTTGCCAAATAATATATACATTCGTTCGTAAACATTCGATACACCTAAAGAGGAAAAACCTTTGTTATTTATGCTTTTAGCATTTTCTAGTCCATTAGAGCAAACAAGTTTTCCTTTTAAATGATGCAATGCATGAGCATCCATCCCCTGGCCATTATCTTCTATCGTGATCACTAGTTCATGCTCTCGTATTTCTGCGTTTACGATAATAATCCCAGCACTTTGGTTTAACCCGTGAATAATTGAATTTTCGATAATAGGCTGTAAGATAAATCTTGGAATTCTAAACCCGTATGCTTCTTCATGAACCGAAATTTCAACATTCACCTTATCTTTTTGCCTCATATTCATGATGTTAATATAATCCAAGACAATTTGAATTTCATCATAAAAGGTTATTGTTTCTTTATCTTTATCAATGGTCATTCGTAATAATTTTGACAAAGAGCTAATCATCTCTGCACTTTCTTTGTCACCTTTTACTAGCACCTTCATTCTGATTGAATTGAGGACATTAAAAAGAAAGTGAGGATTTATTTGCGCTTGGAGCATTGCAAGCTCTGCTCTTCTTTTTCTTGCCTCTGAATCAGTAATTT
The DNA here is from genome assembly GCF_001940785.1 of Bacillus sp. MRMR6. Classification (GTDB taxonomy): domain Bacteria; phylum Bacillota; class Bacilli; order Bacillales; family Cytobacillaceae; genus Neobacillus. The sequence continues at coordinate 61,946 of NZ_MSLS01000004.1, read as the reverse complement.
CATTGATCATCTCATTGACACGGTCAAGCATATGATTGAAGGAATCAGACAATTGTCCAACCTCATCTTTGCTGCGAAGTCGGGAACGAACCGTTAGATTTCCTTTCTTTACAGCTTCGGCTACATTACCTAAATGGACGATAGGCTTAGTTATGGTTCGTAATAGATATGCCATCAAGATAAGGAAAAGTGTGAAGGAAACAACTTGAACAACAAAGACTTTATTGAAAATTAAATTGATTTTATTTATAGCTTGCTTATATGGAATGATGGAAACGAGCTTCCATCCATTAAATGCAATGTCATGTTCAGCAATTAAATAATCTTGATTTGATATTTGAAAAATATTTGAAGAATTCGTTTGCTTTAGATGGGCACTATACTGGAAAAGTTCACCGATTCTAGAATCATCCACATGTGAAAGTATGTGATTAGATGAGTTCAAGATCATCATATCCTCATGGCCATCCATATTTTCAAATATTTGATTAATCTTAGTTTCCATAATCGTTACGATTACATAGCCATAAATCTTATAGTTTTCATCTCTTAATGTTCTAGCAACAGATATTTGGTGTGGATTGTTTTTTTTCTCCGATTTAATCATTGTTGGTTGGCTGTCAATCCAAATTGATTCATATCCTCGTAATTGATTCAGCTGCTCAAACCATTCTTTATTAACCAATTCCTTTGGATTATAGTCCCAGTTGGAGTAATTGGTATAAGATACACCATTTTTTAATAGGACGGTTACATACGATTTTTCCCCAACTAGGGTAATATTCTCAATTGTCTTATTTATTCTACTTTCATCCATGTACTGTTGGTATTCTGAACGGCTTGTATCTTTTTCCAATGTGTTTTTTGCTTTCTCTTTTAGTATCGTATTCATTTCAGCATCCAGCTGAATGAAGTTGGTAATGTAGAGCATATCCTCTAGTAGCTTTTCTACATATTCATTTGCTATTGTAAGTTCGCGAGTAGCATTGGACAAAGCTTGTTCCTTAAGGGTATCCTTTGTTAAGTAGTTATAGATAAATAGAGTTATAGTTGCAGGAATAACTAGACATATAATAGAGATAAATAGGACCTTAAAACGGAAAGAACGAGGTGCCAGCATAGGCTGTTTTTCATTCTTCATATGCAGACCACCCTTCTAAAAGAAAGATGGGGTTGTAAACGATTACAACCCCTTTTTTAACATATTATACTATTTTTTGTTATTGTCTATATTATTTATTACTGTCAATAATTTCCTGAACCCTTTCCTGTGATGCTTTAATTGTCTGATCAACATCCTGTTCACCATAAATTAATTTCTCATACTCTTCGTTAATTACTTTATAAATTTCAGACTGATATGAAACAGGAGAAATAATCTTTGATGATTTGGCATTTGTTAAAACATTTACTAGAGATTCTTTATCGACCTTTTCAGGATTCTTTGTTCCACTAAGAATCTTATCAATAATACCCGTTAAATCACTTTCGCTTACTTTACTCCATGAAGGGATATTTTTGCCTTGAACAATTTGACCTTCAGTTGTGTACCAGCGAATAAACTTATATGCTTCTTCTTTATGCTTAGAAGTACCTGCAACTGACATAAAGTCTGTTGTTACGGGTGTATAACCACCTTGGTCACCCTTTTCATTCTTCGGATACGGAGCAACCGCCACATCAAATTCTAATGGGAACTGGTCTGTTCCTCCCAGCTCAGTATTCATCCAGCTTCCAATTAGGATGGAGCTTGCATCCTGTCCAAAGAACTGGTTACGGTAATGCAGCTTCTGAGATAAAATATCTGTATACGGAACAGCTGATTTATCTTCTTTTTCCATCTTCACTCTTAACTCAAGTGTCTTCTTGAAAAGTGGATTCTCCAGATTTGATTTACCATCTGCAGTTGTGAATTCGGTATTATCAGCTTCACTTGCAAGTGCAAGCTTCATAAACTCCATCCAGCCTCCGCCTTGGGGACCATGGAAGTATGTTCCGTAGTGACCATCTTTTGTCATTGCCTTTGCGTACTCTGTATATTCATCCCATGTCCAATCACTTGGTACATCAAGACCAGCTGCTGTCAAATGGTCTTTATTAATAAGAACGTACCACGGATTAAACTTACCAGGCAGCGCATAATATTTACCATCGATTTGTGTATCAACTTTGTACTCTTCTGAAACCTTGTATCCTTCTTCTTCAATTAACTCATCAATTGGTGCAACCATTCCCATACTTACACGCTGTGCGTAACTAGCTGGATCACTAAACATTAAAACATCAAGTTGTTCTCCAGAGGCTGCTGCTAGATCTAGCTTTTTTAATGCTTCCTGTGTATCTCCCTTTTCACTAAGGATGACAAGATCAACTTTGATGTTAGGGTTAGCTTCCTCAAAACCCGCAATTGTAGATTTCCAGTTGTAGGATGCCTCGTTCCCATGTGTATGAAATTTGATTGTTACTTTTTCGTCTTTTTTCGTTTCATCAGACGTTACCTGTTCTTTACTGCCGCTACCTGAACACGCAGATAACATGAGAGTAAAAATTACCGTGCATAGCAGAACTGTCCATAACTTTCTCTTCATTTTCATGCCCCCTATTAATAAGTTTGTTAATTGTAAACCCTTACATTGCAAGTTTAACAAATTCCCTTTTTACCAACATATCAATAAATTTACTATTAATAAGACAATTTTGACATTCTTTAGGAATTAACTACTTAAACATTATTAAAATTATTGATTATGAAGATAATACATTAAATTGCTTTGCAATTTTATTAAAAAGTAGATTAGAAATATACATAAGAACAAAACCTAAACCACTCCCAAAAAAGAGAAGGCCAACGCCCTGAAAAAATATACAAATGATAGAAACACATATTACTGAAGAAACCATAACCATTGTATACATTGGATAGGAGATTCCAAGCAAGAAGGCAGTTTTTATATATTGCAAAGTTTTATATTCGTAATGAACATATACAGGAAAGATATAGATCAACACAACTAGGAATAGGAGAGCTACTCCTAGTAAACATCCCATTAGGATTGGATATAAAAAACCTTGGACAGAACTGATTAAACGCCAATCTAAATATAAAATAATACTAATCCCTAGTAATAGCACCCCAAGAGTATTTGCTTTAATAAATTCCTCTTTATAAATTTTCAAAAAGTTTTTAAATATAGGCAAATCAGTTTCACCTTGAAGCCATTTACGAATAATCGTTAACAATGCTACTGTTGAAGGAGCAGCACCGAAGATCAATAAGCCAAACAACATAAAAAGCATCCATAAGAGATTAATATAGGCTAACCTGGTAATCCATTGGCAGATACTATAAAACCTGCCTAACCATTCTGTTGATTCCATAACCATAATTCCTCCCTCTAATATAAACTTATTGAAATAGTTTAGTTGGAAGTTATAGACTTGTATAAGCACTTTTTTGACCACTTTAGAGGTTTTTTTTACTTCTTATCAAAAATTAAATATAAAAAAACAAACCTGGGTTAAAGCAGTACTACTACTTTGCCCAGGATTGAAAGTAAAAGAACTTAATTATTCATGATTTCTACTAATTCGTCTGCCGCGTTTTGTAAGGATGTTCTTGCCGCAACTACTTGCTCTAATGTAGTATTTGGATTTTGTAATACCATTTTAGCGTCTTGTAATGCTTTATGGAAGACTTTCCAACTTTCCTTTGTGTAGTTTTTATGATCTTTATCTTGATGGGCATCATACAGCACCTGTAGTTTTGTTTTATTAACTTCCACTTTATTTCTGCCGGTAATGATATCAATTCCATCTAAGATAAACGTCCCACCTTTAACTACAACTTTAGCGGTGTGTTTTGTATCTTTAAGGCCTCGGATGTTATAAGATGTTTGTCTATCTCCTTTTGCATATATTCTAAAATTCTCATCCATTAATTGATTATCGATATAGACATCAATTAATGCATCAGAGGTTGCACCAAATAAATTGAAACCAGATCCTTCGAAATTGAAGATCATACTGCTGTTAGGAGCATCAAATTTTGGTGTACTATAGATATTGACGCCACGGTAGTCCATAAAGGTGTCTAGTCTTGGATTATCTTTCAAAGAGACTTTTAGTGTATGCGGTTTTTCTTCAAGACCTCTTACAGAATACCTTAAGCCATCAGGCTTTGTAGCAAAGTTCCCCATATCAACACCATCAAGTTCAAAATTATATAGTGATTTTTCTCCAGTTCCAGCAAGATAATCAATACCTGAACCCGTGAAGTTAATCAATATATAGGGAGCTTCATCAAAGTTCGCCCAGGCATTCGTACTGTTTGAGCCCCAGACATTATTCTTCCTAAATGCATAAACAGTATTTTCTAAATCCCCGATGAGTGATTCATCATCTCTTATTTTAACAATATCATTAGGTCCTAATTTTTTGACCGAAAGTATAGGGTCGGATGTTTCGACTTCTGCCTTCGTAAAGCTAACATACTTTTCTTTTGGTACAACTTTAAGCGTGTGAATCGTATCCTCAAGTTCACCTGCAGACCAGACCATCTGAGTAATAGCACTATTATTTACATAATTCGCTTCACCGGCTAAAACTCCATCTAAATAAACATCTGCTTTTCCATTTGACGGATTCGTTTCACCATATAGTCTGATTTCAGTACCCTTAAATGTAATTTCAAAGGATGTACCCACTGACCCCCAGGAATTTGCACTGTTTGATCCCCAGCTTCCTGTATAGAATACTTTGTTCAATGTTCCTTGTGCGGTAGTCGTGTCTCTATGCCCGACTGTTACCCCGTTCCAAACAGGGATATCAGTCCTTGCTGTCATCTGTGTACGGTTAAAATGTGCATATCCTGCCTGTGTATAGTCCCATTTACCAACATATCTAATTGGATTCCATTTGCCAGTATTGTTTAAAGCTGCTTCTTCTGTTTCGTACTTCTTCCCTTGAGCACTATCGATTTTATCAGATTCATAGGTATAGCCTTTAATAGGATCGACACGTAAATTATCGATCAGTGTTTCATAATAACCAGATCCTAACACTACTCTTCCAGCCATTACTGTTGAATCTTTGTCGGTATAAGAATCTATTTCTGTCCCATCAAGATATAGGGTAAATAGATTTTCTCTCGCTTCAAATGCTAGGTTATGCCAAACCTTATTATCGAAGTTTTCTATCGTTCCGCTTTTCTCAACTTTACCAAGTTTAATAATTTCATATCTGCCATCTGAATGAACTCGTGCATTATAAGGTGCATAAGAGTCTGCTCCACCAGCCTTTACTTGTCGAACACCAATTAATGCATAGTTGCTTCTTCCGGCCGTTTCAGGTGTATGTGTATCTATTAAAAAGTCATAAGATGCTTTATAGTTCACCCAGCGGTGATCACCAATAGTGGTGTTTGGATTACTGTTTGATGCTGATCCATCTATTCCGCCCCAAACAGCCCAATCTGCTCCAATAATGTCATGAGTGATTTTCTGCTGGAGCATATTTCCATGTTCCTGTGCATCTGGAATTTCCAAATCAGCACGGGCTTCACTTCCTCTAGCAACCGGTTTCGTTGCCTTTTTAACTACTTCAAAAGCAGCAAGCTGGTCGGTCGTATAACGAGGTGTGCCACCGCGACGATCCACATAATCTCTGCCTTTTTCATCTACAGGGTAGTTTTTGTATTCAAAATCATCTATATATGGTAATGGCATGATGGTATCTTTCGACAAGTCCACCGGATCTGATTTATACTCAAAACCTTCCACTTCTGATTTCTTATCTAGTGTTGAAATGGTCACGATCGAGTACGGCTGCACTTCCACTTCATACTCACCGTCAACTGGCGTGATGACATTTACATTTTTTAACCAGTTCGCATCAATCGCTTGTCCTTCATCTGATCCGCGTGTTTCCCAAACATAGACTGGTGCATTTTCTTGACCGCCTAGATTTTTCAGACTAATCTTATACTTCCGAGTCTGCTTTGTATTATTTGCAAAGATGGTTGAATAGTCATCCGTTTCTGGATCCTTTAATGTTAAATAATTATGAGTACTCGTATCAACGTCTACACCGCCGTCAAAAAAGGCGCCATCACTAAATGTTGCATCTTTAACATACATCCAACGCTCATTTTCAGGAGTAGTGTGATCATCATAGCCAACAAAGTTCATCACATGACGAACTCCTTGTAAACCTCCATCTACTTCATAAAAACCTGACCATGGATCCATCGCACTAATCAGGTGTTTCGGATTATAGGAAGCACCTTCATAAAAAGCTGCAACTGAAGGCTGGAAGTCAAATGAAACTGCATTAAGCGGATTGCTGCCTGCACCCGTCCAAGAATAAACGGAAATAATTCGAGAAGTAACATCGATAATCCCAGCTTTACCACCAAGTCCTTTATAATTTGGCTCCATGTTTTCACGATAACGGGCATTAATCATTGGCGCTATACCCTCGGAAACCCAATTTTCTTTTGGCTTTTTCCCTTCAGCAATCAACTTATTTTGTAATTGTGTCATTTCATTTGAACCAGTCAAACCATAATGCGAACTAATGACATCGATTTCATCTATTAAATCGGGATTCTGAAGTAGAGTCCGGCTAATGGTCGATGTATCTCGATAGCCGTCTGCTGCAACTATTTTAATATTTTTGTAATCTTCATCATAATTCGGTTCTGTTTTAATTTTTGAAGTAAAGTACTTCAGCCATTCAAGTTCATTTTTACCATTATTATTTTGTGCTCTTTCATTTTGAGAAATTCCCACATAATCTAGCTTAAAGCCGAATTCTTCGTATACAGCATCTATTGTTTGTTTATACCATTGATATCGATTCTCGTAGTCCCTGTTAGCTGCGCCATTCCATGTAAAGCGTGGTTCACCCCAGCGTAGGATTTCTACTGTGATATCCGGATTAATCGATTTCGCATCAGCGGCAAATTGGAACCCCGCACCTCTAAGCACATTAGCTGGTTCATCCACATAACGCATCGTGGCTGGCTCCGTCCCTGAAGAAGAATTCACATCTGCACCCAACTCTACTTTAACGTGCGCTAGTCCAGCTCCAGTATCCTTATTAAATAACTTATTCATAATTTCCCAATATGCTTCGGGGTGCTCTTCTTTGTAGTCTAGCATGAGGCGTGAGGTATTATTTGCGGTTACCGTTCCAAAACCCTTAAACCTGTTGTAGGGATCGACTTTGTTCCCATCGATTGTAATGGTTTTTGTAATCACATCCGCCTTTGTTTCATTTGTTCCCATAAATCCTATTGAACCTAAAAGCATGGAAGCAACACATAGATTTCCAACGATCTTTTTCATTTTTTTCCTTTGTCTACCCATATTTTGTTTTCACTCTTCCCTTCGTTTGAGAACTTAATGAAGCAAATTGTCTTTTTTGGAGTTACTTGCTTTCTGAGGTTTTTCTAAGGAGACTTATACAAATATATAAAGCTGCTAATTTATACTAAATCCCTCCTTTTAACGTTAGATTGCTACCCTATAAATACCTGACTTATCAGAATACAATTTGTTAGCGTTTACATTATTTCATATTATCTTTTAACTTTAATAACACTATATCGACTTCATTTAATGTTATTTTTACATCTTTAGCCTGATTGGTTTTTAACGAATACTTCTGGTTTTGTCATGTTTTGTTGTTAACTAATCGTTTGGTTAAAAGTGCATTGACCCCTTGAAAAGTCTAGAATTCTAGTTAAATAAGGGCAGTTTTTTGTCGGTTAACTAAACGTTTAATTACATTATTCCTTAAGCCTGCTAAATTAAGCTTTAGCATAAAAATCTGCTGTATTTATTGTCGAATTAAGGGTGGATTTTTGAGATTTTTTACAGAACGGCTAACCACTTGCTATAATCGACAAGTTTTTTTCCACGAAGCGGTAATTAAACGTTTGATTAGTTTGACCTTTTCCCTTGGTAATACAGCCTTTAGAGCGTAAATTAGGTAGAATTTTGTCATTTAATTAAACGTTTGATTAGTTCCTCATTAATCCTTGGAAATAAAGGGCTTTTTCCCGGGAAATCGGAAGAAGATTGTCGGAAGTTTTCTCGACAAAAAAACTGGCAGAGTTGTTCTGCCAGTTTTTTCTCTTAACGCTCGCTTAATTCCTGCTGTAATAATTGGTTTACGAGTTGTGGGTTTGCCTGTCCTTTTGTCGCCTTCATTAGCTGACCAACAAGGAAGCCAACCGCTTTATTTTTGCCATTTTTAAAGTCTTCAATAGATTGAGGGTTTGCATCAAGAACCTCTGCGACAATTTTGAGAAGGGTTGCTTCATCAGAAATTTGCACAAGTCCTTTGTCCTTCACAATTTGTTCTGCATCGCCGCCGTTTTCGATTAACTCTTTAAAAACAGTCTTGGCGATCTTGGAGGAGATGGTTCCGTTATTAATCAACTTAATTATTCCTGATAAGCCCTGCGGAGTAAGAGCGACTTCATGAAGCTCTTTTCCTTCTGCATTCAGATAACCTGATACGTCACCCATTACCCAATTTGAAGCCTGCTTTGCATCTGCACCAGCCTCAACTGTTGCTTCAAAGAAATCTGCCATTTCCTTCGTAACAGTCAACACTTTAGCATCATACTCCGGTAAACCAAGCTCTTCAATATAGCGTTTTTGACGCTGATCAGGAAGCTCAGGAATTTCCGCACGGATCCGCGCCTTCCAATCCTCATCGATATAAAGATCAAGCAAGTCTGGTTCTGGGAAGTAACGATAGTCATCAGAACCTTCTTTTACCCTCATAAGAAGGGTTTTTCCTGTTGCTTCATCAAAACGTCTAGTTTCCTGCTCAATCGTTCCCCCAGCAGAGACAACTTCGCGCTGACGTATTTCTTCAAACTCAAGCCCTTTACGAACGAAATTGAATGAGTTCAAGTTTTTCAATTCTGTTTTCGTTCCGAATTCTTCTTGTCCTACTGGACGAATACTAATATTTGCATCACAGCGGAGCGAGCCTTCCTCCATCTTACAGTCAGACACACCCGTGTATTGAATAATCGACTTTAATTTTTCCAGATAGGCATACGCCTCATCTGGAGTGCGGATATCTGGTTCCGATACGATCTCTACAAGAGGTGTTCCCTGGCGGTTATAGTCAACTAAAGAGTACCCATTTCCATGACTCAGTTTCCCTGCATCCTCTTCTAAATGAATTCTCGTAATTCCGATTCTTTTTGTATAACCATTTACCTCAATTTCAATCCAACCGTGCTCACCGATTGGCTTATCAAACTGCGAGATCTGATAGGCCTTTGGATTATCTGGATAAAAATAGTTCTTACGGTCAAATTTCGTATGTGTCGCAACCTCGCAGTTTAACGCCATAGCGGCTTTCATTCCAAATTCCACCGCTTTTTTGTTCAGCACAGGCAGCACACCAGGATATCCTAAGTCAATTACTGTTGTATTTGTATTAGGTTCAGCTCCAAAATGGTTCGGACTCGCTGAAAAGATTTTTGATTCTGTTTTCAACTCAACATGGACCTCAAGTCCAATTACTGTTTCAAATTCCATCCTTCTTCACCCCCTATAGTTTCGGCTTCTGTTTATGAAAGTCTGTTGCCTGTTCAAATGCATGGGCAACACGATAAATCGTTGCTTCATCAAAATGTTTTCCGATAATTTGCAAGCCAAGCGGCAGACCTTTATCAAAGCCGCAAGGAACTGAAATTCCCGGAACACCCGCAAGGTTAACAGGAATGGTCAAGATATCATTTGCATACATCGTCATTGGATCGGCTGTATTCTCACCCAATTTAAACGCCGGTGTAGGAGTTGTTGGTCCAATGACAACGTCATAATTAGCAAAAATATCTTCGAAATCTTTTTTAATTAACGTACGAACTTTTTGTGCCTTTTTATAGTAGGCATCATAATAACCAGAGCTTAGTGCAAAGGTACCAAGCATAATTCTCCGCTTTACCTCTTCACCAAAGCCTTCAGCACGTGTTTGTTTATACAATTCCAACAGGTTTTCGGCATTTGGTGTGCGGTATCCATAGCGTACTCCATCAAAACGAGCTAGGTTAGCTGACGCCTCTGATGATGAAAGTAAATAATAAGTAGCTAGGGCATATTTGGAGTGCGGTAATGATACCTCTTCCCAAACCGCTCCTTGCTTCTCAAGAACCTTTAAGGAATCAAGTACAGATTGGCGTACCGATTCCTTTACACCTTCACCAAGATACTCCTTTGGAACGGCAATTCTTAACCCTTTTATGTCACCTGTTAAACTATTAACAAAGTTAGGAACGCCAACATTAGCTGATGTTGAATCCATTGGGTCTAGGCCTGAAATAGCCTGTAGTAAATACGCATTATCTTCAACAGTTCTCGTAACTGGTCCGATTTGATCAAGTGAGGAAGCAAAGGCAACTAACCCGAAACGAGACACTCGGCCGTAGGTTGGTTTTAGTCCAACTACTCCACAGAAAGCAGCTGGCTGGCGGATAGAGCCGCCTGTATCAGAGCCTAGTGAAAATAAGACCTCACCAGCAGCAACAGCGGCTGCTGAACCGCCTGATGAACCGCCAGGTACCGTTTCAAGATTCCATGGATTCCTTGTTTTTTGAAAGCTGGAGTTTTCATTGGAAGATCCCATCGCAAACTCGTCCATATTAAGCTTACCGATTGTCACTGTTTCAGCTTGCTGCAGCTTTTGAACAACGGTTGCATCATAGATAGGGTCGAAGTTTTCTAAAATCTTGCTGGCACAGGTTGTTCTTAAGCCTTTTGTTACGAGATTGTCCTTAATGCCAATCGGCAGCCCAAACAACAACCCTTTTGCACCGTCTTGGAATAACTTATCGTCAAGCACCCGTGCTGTTTGTCGTGCCCGCTCTTCATCCAATGTTAAGAATGCCTGAACCTTATCCTCAACTTCAGAAATTCGCTTAAACGACTCATCGACAAGGTCGGATACTTTTAGTTCTTTTTTATGTAAAAGCTCATGAAGCTCAGAAACTTTAGAATCAAATAAACTCACCGGTCTTACCTCCTAATCCCCCATTATCGCTGGTACTTTAATTTGGCCATCCTGATGGTCTGGTGCATTTTTTAATACTTCTTCACGCGGCAGGCCTTTTTGCGGTATATCCTCACGCAGGACATTCTTCATGTCCAGTACATGGTTAGTGGGCTCTACATGATCTGTATCCACTTCATTTAACTGTTCTGCAAACGTAATAATCGCATCCAGCTGTTTTGTAAATTTATCAACCTCTGCATCTGTAATCGCTAAACGTGCAAGGTTCGCAACATGCTTCACTTGGTCATTTGAAATACGTGTCATCCTTTACTTCCTCCAATCCCTTTTTGCTGGTGTTATTTTAATATTGATAATAACAAACTTTTCCGCTTTACCGCAATGATTCACTCAACAGTATTGGCAACAAAATCTTCTTTTAATTACAATCAAGAAGAAACCCGCCTAAGAAAGGCGAGTTTCTTAACCTACTCTTTTACTTTTCCCAGTGTGTTTTTTCCTCGGGCGAATGATAAACAGAAAAATCCTCACTAGTATGTAGCCTATTATACCGCCAAAGGTATTTAAAATAAGATCATCAACATCAAAGCTCCCAAGCTCAAAGATAAGCTGCAGCATCTCGTAAGACAAACTCAAAGTAAATGTCACTGCTAATATAGACTTGAAACTCATGAACCTCTTTGATAACAATGGTAGAATAAAGCCAAATGGAATGAAGCCAACAACATTTCCCACTAAGTTTTCAATCCTGCTATTTAAATTAATTTCAGCAAGAAATAAATAGAAGTAAATCGTTTTAAACGGGACAAAGTTATTGGACCGCCAGAAGTACTCGGTATATGTAAAGTTAAAATGATGAATGATTTCCGTTAACGGGATATATTTGAATAAGATTAGTTTTGTTAGAATCGCTAGGTAAACTACTAGTATGATGGTTAGGGCTAATGTTTTAAAAAATTTCATTTATTTTCTACTCCAAATTTTTGTTCTATAGTAAAGGGTATCACACTTTTTGAATTGTTTGCGGACTATTTTGTAAATAGCAGGGAGGATTTTCTATTATGACAGAACACCAATTTCATTTAAAGGCAAATTGGCCTGGATTACGAAATGATGTGGGAGAAATTGAGGCAGGAAATTTAAGAACTAAGGTTTCGATTCCGTCAGAGATGGACGGACCAGGAATTGGTACAAATCCAGACGAAATGCTCCTTGGCGCAGCCGCCACCTGCTATATCATCACACTAGCGGCCATGATGGAACGAAGCGGACTTGTAAAAGAAAGCTTAACGATGGAGTCAGACGGAATTGTCGATGTTACAAAGGGTGTTATCACCTATAAAAAGATTATTCATCGGCCGTTGATTGTTTTAACTTCGAGTGCTTCTGACAAGGAGATTTCTTTAGCTCATAAACTCGCAGAAAAAGCAGAAGCCTCCTGCATGATCAGCCGTGCGATCAAGGGCAATGTCGAGGTTGAACTTCGAGCTATCGTTGAAGTCGCTGCTGACAAAAAGGAGTAGTTCCATTGGAGCTACTCCTCTTTGTCGAGAAAGGGTTATATCTCGGTTGCGGGACAAAGTCCACCGAAACACGTGCTTGATTGTCTCTCCCGCAGAAGTTGCGGGACAATGTCCACTGTAACAAGTACTAAATTGCTACTCCTTACTTTTTAAAAATCTTAGCAAAAAAACCCTTGTTCTGCTTCATTTCTTGGACGGGGAATACCTCTTTCTTGGTCACATAAATTTCTTCTTTATCAATCGCATGTTCCATTGCGAGAACGAGCCCAATATCGCTATCATGTTCCTTATTCGTGACAATTGTATGTTCAATTTTGTACTTCGTTGCCAGCTTTACATACTTGGATAATAACGGGTAAGCGATATTCCCATTTAAAAAGAGATGGGCATCTGGGTTTGACTTCATTTCTTGTTCGACTTGCGGGTAAATCTTTTTCTCTACTACTTGTGCTTTCTTAAGAGCAACGATTATTCTCTCTCTTATGGTCCCTAAAAACTTTCTCCGCTCCTCTGGCTTTGTTTCCAAAGGGCCATGGATACCTTGTTGAAGCAGTTCATCCACATTAGGCTTTTTCAATCACAGATCACTCCAATATAAGGGCTATTATTTATTATGATAATACCCTAAGTAATGTTACATTCCAAAAAAAGGAGACTTTTTTAGGTGAGCACTAAGTATTGGCTACTACAAAAATAAAGTCCAACTCCCTAAAAAGAGCATTGGACTTTAATCAAAAATTAATATTATTTTTTTGTAAATTGTTCTTCTTCTGTAGAGCCTTTGAGTGCTGTTGTCGATGAAGTCCCGCCTGTGATTACCATTGAAACCTGATCAAAGTAACCCGTTCCTACTTCACGCTGATGACGTGTTGCTGTGTAACCGTATTGTTCACTGTCAAACTCAGCCTGCTGTAATTCTGAGTAAGCCGCCATGCCGCGCTCTTTGTAGCCGCGGGCAAGCTCGAACATGCTGTGGTTTAAGGCGTGGAAGCCAGCAAGTGTAACGAATTGGAACTTGTAGCCCATTTTGCCTAGCTCGATTTGGAATTTAGCAATAGTTTCCTGGTCGAGCTTCTTCTTCCAGTTAAAGGAAGGTGAGCAGTTGTAGGCTAGCATTTTGCCTGGGAACTGTTCGTGAATCGCTTCAGCAAAACGTCTTGCTTCCTCAATATTTGGCTCAGACGTTTCACACCAGATTAAATCCGCATATGGTGCGTAAGCTAAACCGCGGGCAATCGCTTGATCAAGTCCTGCTTTCACGCGGTAAAATCCTTCTGTAGTCCGTTCGCCGGTGATAAACGGAGCATCGTTCATATCAATATCACTTGTAATCAAGTCAGCCGCATTGGCATCCGTACGTGCAACTAGAATCGTTGGTACCCCCATAACATCCGCTGCCAGTCGGGCAGAAATCAGGTTGCGTACCGCAGTTTGTGTGGGCAATAATACCTTTCCGCCAAGATGGCCACACTTTTTCTCAGAAGAAAGCTGATCTTCAAAGTGAACCCCCGCAGCACCTGCCTCAATCATGCCTTTCATTAATTCAAAACAGTTTAACTGACCGCCAAAGCCTGCTTCTGCATCAGCTATAATCGGAGCAAACCAATCAATAGAATTGTCACCTTCTGAGTGAGTGATTTGGTCTGCACGTTGAAGGGCCTGATTGATTCTTTTTACCACACTTGGAACACTGTTTGCTGGGTACAAGCTTTGGTCAGGATACATATGACCGGAAAGGTTTGCATCGGCCGCAACCTGCCAGCCACTTAAGTAAATTGCCTGCAGCCCTGCCTTTACCTGCTGAACAGCTTGATTACCTGTTAATGCACCGAGAGCATTTATATAATCTTCTTCATGCATAAGCTTCCAAAGCTTTTCTGCACCCCTGCGAGCTAGAGTATGTTCGATATCAATAGAACCCCGGAGCTTGATCACATCCTCTGCAGAATATGGTCTTGTAATCCCATTCCAACGCGTATCTAATTCCCAGCTTTCTTGTAACCCTGCTATTCTTGAATTTGTCATTTTTTTAGTTCCTCCTTAAAGTTATGAATCTATTATTTTTATATCAAGTTGATTTTTGAAAAATCCGCTTTATAAAAGCTCATACCCAGGTAGTGTTAAAAATTCTGCAAATTCTTCATCCAAGATTAAACGGTCAAATAACTTAACTGCTTCAATAATTCTGCCATTATTAAAAGCTTCTTCACCGATTTCCTGCTTTATTTTTTCCATTTCCTCGAGCTTGAATTGCTCATACATCTCGACGGTAACCTTTCTCCCATCTGTTAACATCCCTTTCGGGTGACGGATCCACTGCCATAGCTGTGCTCGTGAAATTTCAGCAGTTGCCGCATCCTCCATCAGATTATGAATCGGTGCCGCTCCCCTGCCTGAGATCCATGAAGCGATATATTGAATGCCGACGTTAATATTAACGCGGACACCTTCTTCTGTAATGGTACCTCCCGGAACTTCAAGTAAATCTTGCGCAGTGATCATAATCTTCTGCTGCTTGGTCGTATGAATCTGGTTCGCAACAGGCATTTCACGATCAAACACTTCTAGTGCGACAGGGACGAGACCCGGATGGGCTACCCATGTTCCATCGTGACCATCACGTGCTTCCCGCTCTTTGTCAGCTCGAACCTTTGTAAAAGCTTCTTCGTTTGCCTGCGGGTCACCTTTGATTGGAATTTGTGCCGCCATTCCTCCCATAGCCGGTGCCTTGCGGCGGTGGCAGGTTTGGATGGTTAAGAGCGAATAGGAACGCATAAATGGAACCGTCATCGTTAACTGCGACCGATCTGGCAGAATCACATTATCCTGATGCCTTAGTTTTTTAAGATAACTGAAAATATAATCCCATCTTCCGCAATTCAAACCAGCGGAATGTTCTTTTAACTCATAAAGAATTTCATTCATTTCAAACGCTGCCATAATCGTTTCAATTAAAACGGTTGCTTTAATCGTCCCTTGGGGAATGTCTAGCTGCTTTTGGGCAAAAACAAACACATCATTCCATAATCTTGCTTCTAAATGACTCTCGAGCTTCGGAAGATAAAAATATGGACCTGTATTTCTAGCTAGTAAGTTTTTAACATTATGAAAGAAATAAAGTCCGAAATCGAAAAAGCTTCCTGAAATAGGCTTGCCTTCTAACAGCACGTGTTTCTCCTCTAAGTGAAGCCCCCGTGGTCTGAGCAGCAATACCGCTACTTTTTCCTTAAGCACATACTTCTTACCATTTGGGTTCTCAAAGAAAATCGTCCGATTTACTGCATCTCTAAGGTTAATTTGCCCCTCCACGATATTCTCCCAGGTGGGAGATGTCGCATCCTCGCAATCGGCCATAAAAACTTTTGCACCTGAATTTAGTGCATTAATGACCATTTTCCGTTCTGTCGGCCCTGTGATTTCTACACGACGGTCCTGAAGGTCTTCTGGCAATGGAGCAATCGTCCAATCACCATTTCGAATATGCTTTGTTTCAGGCAGGAAATCTGGAAGCTTTCCACTCTTGATTTCCTCCTGGCGTATTCGCCTGTACTGTAACAGCTTATTTCTCCTTGCTCCAAACTGTCGCTCCAACTCTTCAATAAATTTCAACGCTCCTGGTGTTAATATCTCTTCATACTGGGCGTTGACAGCCCCGACTACTTCAATACCTGTCGTTTGCGTCGACATGAACTCTCTCACCTCTTTGTTATAATACAGTATCTGTTCCTGTTTTGTATTATATAACACGTTTTTTAAAAATGGAACTACTTTTCGGAAAGTTTTTAAAAAATAGTTAATTATTTCTTGTTTTATTAAATAAGCTGTTCTCACGTGCTTGTCCCTACCTTCATATACTGTAATAACCGATAAGTAAGGAGGGGGTTTTTATGAGAGAATATGGACACATAACAAATATTGGACGAATAAAGATTAATAACATCTCTAAAGGGGTTTCTATTAATTTCGGACCCGCGATTCATAAAGGCTATCAAGCTAATTCCAAAATTAACACAGGTGAAATTGTCATAGGAGATGAGTTTACTTTTGGGTGTCCTGAGAATGGAAACGAGGAAAATGAGGAGAATGGGAACCAATATGTATAATAGAATGAACAAAAAAACGATGCTGTATAAATAGACAAGCATCGTTTTTTTGTGAAGTTTTTTTTAAAAGTGAGTAGCATGGGGTGAATGCGGGATGTAGGTAAAATAATCTGGTTGGTACATCCGCGATGGGTGGTGTGTTGCAAGCGATTGGGTAGTATGCATAGTATGGGCAAAGCCCTTAGGATGGGGAACCTTATAATCCTGCGATGGCCAATGTGCGATCTGGAGCTTATTGTATATGACGGGAGTGTCAGGAACATATGCACAAACATTTCCTACATTCTCAGTTTGCTGTCCCTTTAAATTTTTCATAGCCGATTGTGCCCAGCCTTTCACATCTGCGCCGGGATAATTATAATAATTCAACGTTTATTCCTCCTCAAAAATTCACTTTTCTGTATATGATTATTCACTAATAAGTCTTTTGCTCCATTTTTCACCAGAAAGTACTTGCATTCCTACATAAATTCCATCACATGATAACACCTGCTGAATATAATACGTTATCTACAAAAATGAGGTGGTTCTTTTGTTACCTACGCATATTAATAATATTTTTGGCATCCGTATAAACAATTCATCATCTAACGCTTCAATCAATTATGGTAACGCCTTCCATAAAGGGCATCAAGCAAACGCAAAAATGAATACTGGCTACTTCCAACCCGGTGATGCAGTATTTAGCCCCTTGCAATTCAATAATGCCAACTATGCAATTGATCCTGATGTGAGTGATCAAGCACAAGTTCAAGTTTAAGTAAGAATGCACCTACTCATCGCTATTACTCACATCAGTAAACTTTTTGTATATACTACCATATCAGCATTCACCCAATGGGAGGTAGATCATGGTTACACATGTTAATAATATCTTTGGCATTAGAGTTAATAGTATTTCCACTAACGGATCATTAAACTTTGGTAACGTCTTGCACAAAGGTCATCAGGGAAATGTGAAATTGAATACTGGTTATTGGCATGCTGGAGATGCAAACCTTAGCCCATTACAGTTTAATAATCAGAACCATGTAGAAGATAATGATGTTTACGATCAAGTGCAAGGACAAATATAAGGGAATGAATCTTTGTGGAAATGCAAATTAACATAAGGAATATTAAAATAAACTCCATTAGTACGTTAGGCTCTCTTAACGTGGGAAAAATTTTGTTTGCTGGCAATAGAGCTTCATCCAAGCAAAGCTCTAAACCAGACTATGAGGAGAACGATTTGGATGTAGAAAAAGTCCTGAAGGCAGTCCCAAAAATCCCGAAAGTTATAAAAAGCTTTCCGCCAATCTGACAAAAGACTGCCAGATACCGGCTAAATAAATGTTAAACTTAAATTGATTGGAGGAGTGAAGCAATGTATTACCATTGGCAATATCCCACATATCCCTATAATCAAGAAAGGTCTCATTCACAGTCCTCTAACAACCCTTATTGGTCGTATTATCCACCTAATAATCAGTACGTCGCCCCACCTGAGAAAAACATGCCAGCCCCGTACGTGAACATTGAGGATGTTGAAAAAAATCTTAATGATGAACAGGAAAAAGAAACTCAAAACTCCTCCTCCACTCTTATTGAACAAATCTTTGAAAAATTAAACAAAATCGAAGAGGAGAACAAAAAATTAAAGGAAGAAATAAAAAATATTAAACCGATAACCATCGAAAATATAAATTATAAAATTCAGGATTTGAGTGTCCAAGAGCTCTCTGGAACGCTGCTAGTAGGATTAACAGCACTCAGTGAAGCTGAAGAGCTTAAAAAGCTCCTTACAGAAAATGGACCTGTCCACTTAAATGACATGGATACTGAGGAAATGGAAGACCCCGCTGGTGAGCCAGATGAAGCTGGTGAGGGTGAACAAAATAACTCTTAATTATATAACCCTTTTTCCTGATTTGTTAATATATTGTATAACAGGCGGGCTGCTTCATGCTCATTTTTTGGAAGTTTTTCAGGCACTAGATCTGGAATCATCCTAAAGATTCTAGCGACAATTGGCAAATGCAGCTTAGCCCTCCTAATAATCTCTTCATCCACCAATAAATCGATCCCGCCCGTTGCCAGCAGCTCACCCTCTTTTAAAATGATGACCATATCTGCCCACGATGCAGCGAAGTTAACATCATGTGTAGACAAAATGATTGTTTTTCCCATGAAGTTTAGCCCTTGCAACACTCCTGCAACATCATCCTGGCCAGAGGGATCCAAATAGGACATCGGTTCATCTAAGATAACAACCTCTGGTTTCATGGCCAGCACACCAGCAATCGCTACCCTTTTTTTCTGGCCATAACTCAAATGATACGGAGCCCTGTCCTTATGATCGAGCATGCCAACATTGCCTAATGCCGCAAAACAGACCTCTTGTATCTCCTTTTCAGACATGCCTAAATTCCGCGGGCCAAATTCTACATCCTCCCATACTGTAGCAGAGAAAACTTGATCATCTGGATCTTGAAAGACTAGTCCTACTATACTGCGGATGGAGGTTGCTGTTTTCTTAGTTAATTCTTTCCCCATGATTTTAATCGATCCTTCATGAGGTAGTTTTAACCCATTAAGCTGGTGTAGCAAGGTCGATTTCCCTGCTCCATTTGGTCCTAATAATGCTACCTTTGCTCCTGCTGGAATTTGAATATTAATGTTCTTCAGTGCCTCAAGGCCATTTTGATAACGATAGGTAAGGTTATTCATTTCGACGGCAAACATTGAATGGATCACTGCCCCTTCTGGTTTAGATTATAGCCACGCGAGACCATTGCTTCATGAATTCTCTTGCTTCTGTGATAAGAGCGAATGAGTAATACCCCTAATAACTCCCCTGACCGTTTATAAGACCTCCAGGAAGCAAAGATTTTAAAAGTAAGACCTCTCGCTTGCTGAGCCTCCATCATTCTCTCAACCTCTTCAAAAAGAACAGCTAAATACCTCATCGTGAATTTCATAATTTCAACCAATATAAAGGGCACCCCCAGCTGACTCATGGTCTTAAACAGTTCTGCTGGCGAGGTTGTGGACAACAAGAGACAAAGAATAAAATGACAGACAAATAACTTACAAACTAATAAAATAGCGGTAGATAAACCTTCTTCCGAAACAGTCAATCCTAAAAGCCATGTTTTTTCCGTTCCGTCAACTGTAAAAGGAAGTAGAATAATGGCTCCCAACCCAAATGGAATTAAAAACAGCATTCGAAGAAATACATATTTCCATCTAATTCCTGCCCACAAACACAGGCCCATTGCCACACTGGATAATACACCAATCCAGATAAAACTTCTTAGTGAAGCAGATATACCCAGGAGGATAAATAAGAATAATACTCTCAAGCGTGTAGAGTTAATAATCTTTCTTTTAGCCCCTGCCTCAGAAATATCAAAAAAACCTCCAGCCATCCCTCTCACCCTCAAAGCTGGATGAGGTCTGCAGCAGCAATACTTAGCAAGACCTCATCCTATTTATTATGTTCGATTAAACTTTCTCACCAACCACAAACTAGCTAATGTAAGTGCGGCTATAATTAATAGTCCAAAAAGCCCCGAGAAGGCTGTACTTAGATACTCAATTGGAATGAAGGATAAACTGTAATCTGGGAAAACCTCATAAAATGGATTTTTTTCATTTTCTATGAAGCTTAAATCATGAGCAACTCTTTCTAAGCCATCAGGCCTAGAGGATGCCAAGGGTGAGACAAAAACGGCCAGAATTAAGGTGAAAAGCACAAAATATAAGATCCTTTTATTCATCATGATAACTCCTTTTGTACTGACAGTTGAAATGGCTGATCCTCCCGCTGCATTAAATAGTTCACGATGACAACAGTAATGATGCCTTCCCCGATACCAATAATGGAATGCCAAGTCAGCATCGCCTTTAGAACGACTCCAAAGGAAATGATCCCTGAAAGTGACAACTCTACTGATACTGCTACCGCAGCGGCCATTAATGAAAGCCAAGCTGCTATAAAAATCCCGCTGGATTTTACTATTCTGGATTTTGACTTTGCAAATAGTTTATAGACTAGATAACCAAGCCAAGGAGCAATTACCCCTACATTTAAGAGATTGGCGCCAATCGCGGTAATCCCACCGTCTTGAAAGAATAGCGATTGAATGATGATTACAGCAGACATAACAAGTGTGGCCAGCCAAGGACCAAAAAGAATCGCTGCCAATACACCACCTGCTAAATGGCCTGATGTCGCTCCAGCAACAGGGAAGTTAATCATTTGTGCTGCAAAGATAAAGGCCGTTACAATTCCCACTAAGGGAATATTATTACTCTCCTCTGATAACTTTGTCTTCTTAACTGCAAGGGCAACAGCTGCGGTTCCAATCGCAGCTGTTGACACCCAGACAGGAAGACTAAGAAACCCATCAGGGATATGCATCTTCATCACCCCTTATGCAAATTTCTTGCCAAGCTTTCCAGCATCGACCATTGCCGCCAGTACATCTGCAATAATTCTTGTTGCTAAAAGTGATGTTTGGTCGCTGACATCATATGGAGGTGATACTTCTACTACCTCCATTCCACAAATCCCTTCTCTTGCTACCAAATCCAGGAACTTCAACCCTTCACGCGGCAAGAATCCCCCTGGCTCCGGCCATCCTGTTCCAGGCACAAAACCGCTGTCAAAGCTATCAATATCCACACTCAAATAGACAGCCTTCGCACCCTTCCAGGCTCTTTCTAAGGCAATTTCAGCCACCTTTTCGACACCTAATCTTTCCATATCACCAATTGTCATAACGGTCGTATTAAATTTCCTAACATTCTTTACAGCCTCTCTAGGGACCTGCCAACCGCCAACCCCTACCTGGACAAGGTTTGATGCAGGAGCATTTGGGATATTCGTAGCATGAAACCAAGGAGTTGTATGCATCCTTTCATCCATGTCTTTCTCCTGAAGATCAAGGTGGCGATCCATGTGAATAATTCCTACCTTGCCATCAACATGTTCAGCAATCGCCCGTAAGCATGGATATCCGATTGCATGATCCCCGCCAAGCATGACAGGAAGTGTCCCTTGCGTAAATACATGGGATACTGCTTTAAAGATCTGGTCAAAGCTTTTTTCAATATTGGCGATCGTAAAAACATCACCCACATCACACATCTTTAACGACTCTTTTAAATCAACACCCTTTTCATAGCTATAGCTCGTATAAAGCTTTGAAATCCTTCTAATCGCTTCAGGTCCAAACCTTGTTCCTGCACGATAGGTTGTTCCAATATCAAATGGAACACCAATGAACGCCACATCATATTCACCAACCCGGCGTACATCCTCTAAGAATGGTGTCCGTAAAAAAGTAGGTATGTTAGCGTACGCTGGCCGTGATTCTCGTGTAAAGGTTGAAATAGTTCGGTCTCCAATTGAGGGGGCAGCCTCCAGCCCATATTCTACCGACCGTTTTAGTTCCTTGTTTTTTTCAATTTCTGGTATTTTTGCTTCCTTAGCTGCTTTTTCAAGCCCTAATAAATCTGAATCCGGCACACTGTTCATGGCTCGTTTTTGCCGAAAGCTTAATCCATGGTTATCAAAAAAACCCACTACAGCACCTCCACTTCTCATAATGTTCTAACTTGTTGTTACCAATAGCCTATAAATCTAACACTTATGTATATTTTCCTAGTGCTTCTCCTATTCCAAATCAGGAATAAAAAAATCAGTTTCAATTTGAAACTGATTAACCTCTTTCTAAATCATCAATATATATTTTTGGTTTCTGTACGTCTGCTCTGATAAGACGATGTAATAGGATAAATAAGTACCCGTGATGGTAGGACGCATCAATTTTATCACTGCGGACTGGGTAAGGTAATTTCACTTTTCTTTCCACTTGTCCCTCGTATATCTCTTTACTAACCGGCCGAAAGCCATTGTCTTCCACAAAAACAGAGCCCTTAACCTCAATCGTCTGGTCGTACACATC
Organism: Bacillus sp. MRMR6; assembly: GCF_001940785.1. Taxonomy (GTDB): domain Bacteria; phylum Bacillota; class Bacilli; order Bacillales; family Cytobacillaceae; genus Neobacillus. The sequence goes on along the minus strand of NZ_MSLS01000004.1, from coordinate 39,329 downwards.
TAGATCTACTTCCTTTAGCTTTAGGCCAGGAAGCTTAAAAATACAGAGTAACTCATGTCCTGATTCATAAATATTAACATGGATACCGGAAATATTATTTTTGGTATTAGCCGGTATCTTTGATTGGGATATAGTCTCCGGTTCCATTTTTTCCAGCTGTTCAAAGCTTGAAAAAAAATCTTCTCCTAGAAAATTAGGCAGTGCTTTTTCCCATTGCTTTGGCCAAAATTTATTCATACCAAACAGCCCCCCATTTACCTATATGTTATATGTATGTAAAGATGAAGAATGGGTGCCGGGTGGCAAGCTTGCGAATACTAAACTCATATTCTTTTGAAACAACTCATAAAGATGATAAAAAAGAGAAGGAGAAAATCATGACAATACCATTATCTGAAATTGAAAAAAAGATTGAAGAGCTCGAGAAGGCCGACAAAAGCTTACAAGACCAGTTAACGTTGTTACTAGAAGAAGTCAGTCAAATTACACAAGCTGAGAGAATAAATATATCCTCCTCTCCTGCTTCAAATAAGACCACTTATTTGACAGAGGTAAATGAACAAATGTTTCAGCAAATTGTCCGGTTACGTCAGTTAATCGAGTACTGCATGGAGGCAAGGGCAATTCCTACTCATGCCCAATATTTACAAGCCTTAAAAGGGGACAGCTAAACCAAAGGCTTAGCTGTCCCTTTCCTTAGTTCAATCGTTCATACTGTTCTCGTGCTAATATATACATTGCACTCCCCCATCCCAAGGGAGTGTTAGTGTTGTACTCATGTGACCGTGCAAAATATAACTCAGGCAAGCTGCCATCTTCAAGCATGACCTTTTCCGTTCTTGTTAGATAATACTTCGCCTTTTTATTGTCTCCTAATTCTAAATAACAAAGGGCCAGCCATGGTAAACCAAACGTCCACTCGGCCTCGGTACCATGGTAATATGCAAGGTCATGATGCCGGCCTTCCTGCTCTAAGGTTGAATAGTAGGAATCACCCTTGTATCTGATAACACCACGTTCCCGCAATAGCTGCGCTTCTACCTGCTCCACAACCATTCTGGCATCCTCCCCCTGCAGGATTTGGTATGGGTAGATTAAACTGAGTTGAGCTAAATCATACGGTCTGTCATGACTTTCACGTGGAAAAAGTTCAGTCAAAGTCTTTTGTCCGTTTTCAATCCATTCTCCAGGCACAAACACTAAATTTCTGACGGCTTCAAGCCCAGCTGCACATGCCCCGATAGAACTTGAATGCAGCTCACGCCACTCTTCCCACATCCCATTATCAGCATCTTCCCAGTATTGAACGCAGCCTAAGTACCCTACAAGTTTTTGAACAATCTCGTGGTCTTTATGGTCACGGATGATTCTTTTCCCTCTTTTTTCTCCCATTCCGATCCCCCAGAGGATGGCGCCAATCGCATCATGCTGGGCATGTCCCCAAGGTGTTGGTATTTCTTTCACATCCTCTGCAGAGTATCTGGAGTGAAGATATTCCCATTGCTCCCGCGGGCGTTGGCTTGTATGGATATCCAGTTTCCATTCGTATTCTTTAAAAAGATCTAAGATGCGATGGTAGGTTTTTTCAAAGAGATGATTATCTTGGTTTAAGTATGGAAGTGACATGTAAAAGGAGTCTCGTAACCATACATATTTGTAATCGCTTGATGAGGACGCTAAGTAAAGTCCATGTGGCAGGCGTAATTGGTCTAGTATATGGTAACTATTTTCTATTTTCTCGTTCATGCTCCACCCTCAGTTCTCTTTTTACCTCCTTTCTCGCCACTCTGTCATTTTTTTATACGTACGATAGCTTGATTTTCTCCGACTTTAATTTAATGATGGCGGCCTCACTTGCTTTCTGCCATTTTGGCTGGGCTATCTGCCAAAAGCCATCTTCTATCTGCCGATTTGGTAGGGCTATCTTCCATTTCCATCCTCCCACCCAACAGAGCTCAAAAAACCAGGTCTTGTGCCTGGCTCAGGTCACTAAGTTACTACTTTTTTACATTTTAGTAGTCACTCTTTACCTTTCCTGCCTTCAAAGAGGGTGATTTCACTTGCTATCTGCCTTTTTGATAGGGCTATCTTCCAAAAGCCACCTTCTATCTGCCATTTCAGTAGCTCTATCTTCCAAAATACACATTCTATCTGCCATTTCCATCCTCCCACCCAACAGAGCTCAAAAAACCAGGTCTTGTGCCTGGCTCAGGTCACTAAGTTACCTTTTTTAGAGATCATTCTATGCTTTCCAAGCCTTCAAAGAGGGCATCTCACTCGCTATCTGCCAAATTCCACATTCTATCTGCCTTTTTGGCTTATCTATCTGCCATTTTCACCTTCCCCCACCGAACACAAAAAAACGAGTACCTCTGTTTAGGTACCCGCTCTCAACTTTTCGTATAGTTCAGTAAATTTGCCTTCGCGATCCTGACTGTTTAAGAACTCAGAACTAACGATCACTGTTAGAAGTTTATTTTTCAACAAGGGATCTTCTACTTCTCTCAAAATCTTTTGGCGAGTTTGGTAGAGAAATTCCAAATAATCCTCGTATGAAGAATCGAATTGCTGTTCAAGCTGTTCGCGAATTTGGCTTGCGAGCTTTGGACTTGCACCGTCTGTAGATATGGCGATGGTTAGCCGCCCGCGATGCAGCTGTGCTGGAACATGAAAATCTGAACCTTCCGGGTCATCAGCCATCGTTACGAGCTGATGGTCCCCCGCTTCGTTTCCGATCATTTGATTCAGCACACGGTCGTCTGTAGCAGCAAAGATCATAAAGGCATCTGTAAGGTTGCCGCTCAAATACTGCTTTTGCTGCCACTCAACTTTCTTTTCACTAGCAAGCTTCTTTAATCGCTCTGTTGCCTCAGGACTAATCACGATAATGCTAGCTCCAGTATCCAGCAAGCTAGACACCTTTCGCTCCGCTACCTTCCCTCCGCCGACCACGACGACGCTTTTCCCTTTCAGCTGAACCATAATCGGATAGCTCGTTTTCATGTTCACACCCCGCTTGCCTTAAATTCTAAACTCTATTAAGTAATCTACTAATGCTTCTTTTGTAGCCGCTTTAGGTACCCCAGATGCCCGCAGTCCTGCACCTTCAACAGCACTTAACGACTGCTTGCCCATACAGATGACCTGCAAGTCTTTTAATAATTTTGCCGCATCGATCCCGCACGCATTCAATCCAGAAACCAAGGCTTCAACTGAAGCACTGCTAGGGAAAACAACTGTGTTGACCTCTGCTTCTTCTAACATTCTTTGAAAAATTGGCAGGAACTGCTCGTCCAGCTCTTTTCTGCTCATTATGAGTATCTCAGTAGCATCCGCTCGCTTTTGGTTCAGTATACTTTCATCGCCAACCACTAGCAACCTTCTTGAAGGCTGTCTTTCCTCTTCCAGTTTAGCAAGAAATCCACGCTCTTTTAACCTGTTAACGGTTTTCATCGAGCGTCCGTAAAAATCTGCGTTAATTTTACGAATATCAATCCCTTGCACGATTACCGCTGTAAAAAACTCACCAACACTTTCAGGAGACGAGAATAGAATTTCCTCGTATTCAGACACTTTCGCTACATCAAAAGGAAGGATTGTCTTTTTCCATTTTGGAAATTCGATGACATCCGCACCGTTATCCATTAACGTCTTTGCGACCTCACTTACACTTTCACCTGTGCGTGCCAGTAATACCTGCCTGCCGTACAACGGCTTCTTTTCAAACCAGCTGATTTTTTCACGTAGTGAAATGACCTCTCCGACGAGGATAATAGCTGGATTATGAAACTTTGCTTCTTGAACCTTAACAGAAATATCCTCTAAGGTACCTTGTAATGTTTTCTGGCGGCCAAAGGTACCCCATTGAATTAATATCACGGGAGTAACAGAAGGCTTTCCATGAGCCATCAGTTTTTCACAGATATAAGGTAGATTCCCTACCCCCATATAAAAAGCAATTGTATCAATACCGCGGACTAAGCCTTCCCAATCCAGCATTGGCTTTCCTTCGTTTGATTTATCATGGGCGGTTACGACCGCAAAGGATTCCGCATGCTCTCGATGGGTAACAGGAATGCCTGCATAAAGGGGGGCTGCAATCCCCGATGAAATGCCAGGAACAATTTCAAATGGAATTTGGTGCTGGGCAAGGGCTGCTGCCTCTTCACCAACACGGCCGAAAACACCAGGGTCGCCGCCTTTTAAACGGGTGACCACTTTTCCTTCTAAGCCCTTTTGGACTAAAAGCTCATTGATGTTTTCTTGACGTAAAATATGACGGTCAGGTAATTTGCCACAGTAAATCAGCTCGCAATCTGCTTTGGCAAATTCTAGCAGCTTTGGATTGGCAAGCCGGTCATATAAAATGACTTCGGCCTGCTTAATTGCCTCCAACCCTTTTACTGTAATTAACCCAATATCTCCTGGCCCCGCTCCTACTAGAAATACTTTTCCTGTTTTCATCCTGCAGCCTTCCTTCCCTCGAGTTGCACTTTTCTTGTTATACTACGATATATACCTCATCATCTTCAACGATTACCTCAAAAGTCCTTACTTCTCCCACATCTGGAGCCTGCACTTTTCCATCTGCCAATGAAATCTTCCAATCATATAAAGGGCAGTATACGTACTGTCCGCTGACGAGTCCACCTGCTAGCACCCCGCCTTTAGGGTGGGGGCTGCGGTTTTCAACTGCATAGACCTCGCCGTTTGTTAATTTAAATAATACCATTTCCTTCTCATTGATTGTAACTGAATAACTTGCCTGAACAGGTAGCTTAAAATAGCTGGCTGCTAGAACGCGGGTTTTAGTCAGGTTCATTTTAATCACTCCCCAGCCTTAATCATGTGTTTTATATAGTATTTATCTTTTATTTCGTCGCTTTGAATGGCTTCATTCCAAGGCTCAATATATTTCTGTAAGGTTTGATTCATCCGCTCATTTAACGCTTTTCTTGTTTCCTCGTCTGCAAGAATTTCCTTCACATGTTCTAAGCCAACACGCTCTACCCACTTTGATGTACGCTCTAAATAATTGGCTGTTTCGCAATAGTATTGCAGATATGCTCCGGTTAATTCCATTACCGCTGCTTCTGTTTTCACGGTAGCTAACAAATCTCCTGCACGAAGATCCACACCGCCGTTACCAGCGACATAAATTTCCCAGCCGCCATCGATTCCGACAAAGCCAATATCCTTAATTCCTGCTTCAGAACAGTTTCTTGGACACGCTGATACACCCATTTTTACTTTATGCGGAGTATCAAGACGCTCAAATTTTTTCTCTAGTTCGATACCAAGTGACATCGAATCCTGTGTCCCGTAGCGGCAGAACTGTGCACCGACACAGGTTTTAACTGTACGAAGAGTTTTTCCATAAGCATAACCGGAAGGCATATCTAGTTCTTCCCACATGCTTGGCAGGTCTTCTTTTTTAACACCAAACAAACCAATTCGCTGCCCGCCTGTTAATTTCACAAGTGGGACCTCATATTTTTCTGCAACCTCAGCAATTTTTTTCAGATCTGCTGCAGTTGTTACCCCGCCATACATTCTTGGAACCACAGAGTAGGTTCCATCCTTCTGGATATTCGCATGCATTTTCTCATTGACCAAACGAGAATCACGGTCATCTTTATACTCATCCATATGAACCATACCAAGGTAGTAATTGATGGCCGGACGGCATTTTGAACATCCTTCCTCATTGTGCCATTCAAGGACATTCATTACTTCCTTCACACTTGTGAGGCCTTTTGCTTTAATTTCTTCCACTAATTCTTCACGGCTAATGGTTGTACAACCACAAATACTCGTTTTTTGAGCAGCGGATGCATCAAATTGGTCACCTAACGTATAGGCTAGAATATCATTGACCAATGGCTTACAACGTCCGCAAGAGCGGCCAGCGTTTGTACAGTGGCTTACTTGATCTAATGTCGTCAAACCTTGTGTCTTAATCGCCTCAACAACCGCACCCTTTGTTACGCCATTACAGCCGCAAACAAGTTCATCGTTTGGCATTGAGGCAACATCGTCGGTAGCTCCGGCTCCGCCACAGTGAGATTCAAAAATAGAAACTCCTGAGATATCTTCTTTTTTCGTCAGCATCCTGAACAGTCTAGTACTGTCCTTTGTGTCTCCATAAAGCACAATCCCGACAATTCGATTATTTCGTACTAATACTCGCTTATACTTACCTTCATAATCGTTGTAGACCATAACAGATTTTGTCGTGCCATCTTCAAAAATTTCACCTGCAGAGAAAAGGTCTACGCCGGCAACCTTCAATTGGGTGCCTGTCACCGAGCCTTCATATGGTTCGGATTTTACTCCGCAAATATATTCAGCTAGTACCTTCCCTTGTTCGTATAAAGGTGCAACTAGTCCATAAACAATTTCACGGTGCTCGGCACATTCTCCAACCGCATAAACATGCGAAGCACTTGTTTGCATATAGTCAGTCACAACGATGCCACGGTTTACATAAATACCGCTATTTCTTGCCACTTCAATATTAGATTTGATTCCGATGGCCATGACGACAAGGTCTGCTTCAACTTCTGTGCCATCTTTAAAACGAAGTCCTTTAACCCGCTCGTCGCCAAGGACTTCAACCGTTTCTTTTTCCATTAGGAAGTTCATGCCTTGTGTTTCAAGCTCGGCTTTTAACATCGAGGAAGCAATTGGGTCTAACTGACGTTCCATTAAGTGCGGCATCAGGTGAACGACATCGACCTTCATCCCTAGGTTCAGCAGCCCTCTTGCAGCTTCAAGTCCAAGAAGTCCGCCGCCAATGACTACTGCCTTCTTATATTGCTCCGCTGACTTGATCATCATTTCACAATCTTTTATGTCACGAAAACCAGTTACTCCGATTTTGTCCGCTCCTGGAATCGGCAGAATGAAAGATTTTGATCCTGTAGCGATAATTAGTTCATCATATTCCACTTCACGGCCTTGGTCAGAAATAACTTTTTTCGCTTCTGTGTTAATCGTCGTAATCGTCTCACTAGTAAATAGTTGAATATTATTTTCTTTATACCAATCTAATGGATTGATAATAATCTCTTCAAAGCTTGTATCTCCCTGAAGAATATTAGATAACTTAATCCGATTATAGTTTGGATATGGCTCTTGTCCAAAAATCGTAATCTCAAACTCTGTTGAAAGCTTAAGAATTTCTTCAATCGTTCTAACGCCGGCCATCCCATTCCCAATCATCACTAGTTTCTTCATGTGGATCGCTCCTTATATGTTATATATATCATCGGTTTTTACGTTTATTATGGTTTTCCTTATAGTTATATTGTAATCTCGGAGGACCTAAAAAATTGTGAGGTACGTCACATTTCACAGTATGGTTGTGAACATTTTCACATTATTGTCATAATCGGTAAATCGTTGGATAATTGTATTTGCTTGGAATTATATTACAGTAGAGACTTTTATCTTTTTTGTGGGGTGAGTTATGGCTGGAACGATTAAAAGGCAGTATAACCTAGATTGGATTCGTGTGTTAGCTACATTAGCTGTTTTTCTCTATCATTGTGCAATGTTCTTTAATCCATTTCCTTGGCATGTAAAAAATAATCAACTAGATTCAGGAAGTATTCTAGCATTTTCACTATTTGTTGGCTCATGGTTGATGCCAATCTTTTTTGCCGTCTCTGGAATTAGTGTGTTCTATGCATTAAAGAAGCGAACAGCTAAAGATTATCTCCATGAACGCCTCTTGCGTTTAGGAGTACCGCTTTTATTTGGTGTAGTCTTTCTAACGGTTCACCAAGTCTATATTGAGAGGATGACTCACAATCAATTTACCGGTTCATTGATCGACTTTCTTCCCCACTTTCTTAACGGTGTGTATTTAGAAATTGGCGGAACGGGGAACTTTGCATTCTTTGGCTTGCATTTGTGGTACTTATTTCTATTATTAATTTTTTCTTTTCTAACCTTGCCTTTATTTAAAAAGTTTTCGGGGAATGCCAAGTTTAGCATGGTGCATTTTGTCGTTCTTCCCCTCCTATTATTTGGCACAGGAGTAGTTGAAACAGTTAATCTAGGCGGCTGGGATCTGCTATTTTATCTAGTAACCTTTATTTATGGGTTTTATTTTTTCTCTAATGAGGGCTTTAAAGAGGCAGTGAAGCGGACTTATAAAATTCATTTAACCATTGCTGTTATTACCTCAGTTGTATTCATTTATATGTTTATGGATAAGTTTCCGCAATCGGGTTCCATAGCAGATACCATCTTCTTTGCTGTTCAAGTGATAAATTGTTGGAGCTGGTTACTATGTATCTTCTATTTTGCGGATAAATATTTGAAGAAGTCTAACCGCTTTTTAAAATATGGAAGCGAAGCCTCTATGCCGTTCTATATTTTGCATCAGCCTGTAATCGTCCTGCTAGGCTATCAAATCTATGATCTTTCTTGGCCGCTGCCGCTTAAGGTTAGCTTCCTAGTAGGCGGATCCTTTGTCATCATTATGCTTCTTTACCATCTTATTATTTGCCGTATCGGAATACTAAGGTTCTTTTTTGGGATGAAAGGTAAGAAAATTGCTAAAGCAGTTGCAACTGACAAAAATATTACCTATTAAGAAATAGAAAATGAGGTGTGTAATGGAGAAACATTTAATCTATAAAGATAGTACAGGAAAGCAAGCACTTGCTAATGATTATGAACATTACTTAGAGCAAATAGGAGTGGATTTCGAAAGAAGTTATGTTCAAACCTCCTTTGGAAACACTCATGTGTTAGTAGCCGGGCCTAAGGATGGGAAACCATTATTCATCTTCCAGGGCGGAAACTGCATTAATCCTATGACATTATCATGGTTCACTCCCTTGTTAAAAGAGTACAGAGTCTATGCTCCGGACACGATCGGGCATCCTGGCTTTAGTGACGAAAATAGAATTTCTGCCAAAGATGCTAGTTTTGCACAGTGGATTTCTGAATTAATGGCTCACTTTCAAATTCCAAGGTCTGCCTTTCTTGGCCCCTCTTACGGTGGGGGGATTACGCTAAGACTGGCTGCCCATATGCCTGAAAAAATTGCTTGTGCTATTTTAGTTTGCCCGGCGGGGATTCAGCTCGGATCAAAATGGGAGATGATTAAGAAAATCTTAGTTCCCTTAATGCTTTATAAAATAACCGATAAAAAGAGTCATATGAATAAAATTGCTGATATTATGTCTGAACGAAGTATGAAGGAACTGGATAAAGAGGTTATTAGTCATATTTTCAAACACGTAAAACTTGAGCAGGACATGCCAAAGTTAACAACAAAAGAAGAGTTGATCCACTATAGTTCGCCAACCATGGTGATCACAGGAAGGAACGATGTCTTCTTCCCTGCCGAAAAGGTGAGTCTTAAAGCAAAGGAGATTATCCCCAATCTTAAAAAAATTGAAACAATAGATATGGGACATTTTCCATCAGAACATCATTTAGTACATATTAATCGTGTAATAAATGAGTTCTTGGATAACTATTATTAAATTGTTTTATTCATAAAATTATAGGGAAAGAGCAAATAAATATGATTGATATTTTTTGGTATTGTTACTTAGGATTTCTAGCAATAGCTGTGGTTGGAATACTACTCACCAAGTATGAAACAACTATTGGTATAGTAGATTTTATATTTTCCGTCATCACTTGGATCGGTTTGTTTGGTTATGTTACAAATAATCAATTCCTTATTCCTCTTGTATGGAAATTTGTCTTTGTAATCGCTATATTATGGGATGTTTATTTTAGCTTCAAAAATTTCCATGAAGATGTCAAAGATGATGATCAGACACCTCAATCCGTTAAACTAGCGATTATCGGAATCACTTTAATCGTCTTACTTGGACCTTTATACTTTGGCTTATATAATTATGCGTTTAAATAAAAGAAGGTTGATACAATATAATAATTAGCAACCGAAAAAGGTGGGATTGGTCATCCCACCTTTTTCAATTTTTCTCCAGCTTCCCCGTCAACATGGATATAGTCACCTGTTTCGAGTTAGCCCTTAGGTCTTCCGCGACTCAAAATTTTTCGAACCTACCTATTAGATCACCTTGTTTTCTTTAATTATTAGTTTATATAAGTAAAACAAAAGCAATTGCACATACATATAAATGGGAATAGAAAAGTACCACTTATACCCATTTTTATATGTAAACACACCCAATCTTACGTTAAGAAACTCAAATAACAGACTTACAAACGTCCAAGCTAACAGGTAAATGAGAACCCAATGACCCCTTATTTTATACCGTTCATAGATGTAAATAAAAAAATATCCAAAAGGCCCATATACTAAATAGACAACTAGATCCATGATGGTATATTTTTTACCATCCATAATATCGTAGTAGTCAAAGATGTGAGCACCAATGGAATTGTCAAAGATGCTTGCAATTGTAATACTATAAAAAACTAATAAAAAAGAGGTACTCTTTTTTGAAAAAATCTTCGGTGATAAGCAAATAAGCAAATATAAGATAATAATTGCACTTATGATAAATATATCATTCGTATCAAATTGACCTTCATAGAGAGGTATATGTCGATTCACTAAAACCATTCCACCTTCTTATTAAAGTACTTTAATAGTATGAATAAGGTAAACGTACATAGGTGAAATAATGAAGCCGAGGCACTCGTCCAAATATGATAGGAATACAAATGGTATTTGATATTTATTATTTCAAAAAAAAGAAAAATACTTATAAAGAAAATGATTTGACTTACTCTAGATGAAGTGCACCCAAACAAAGCCCAATTCAAATGAATTGGGCCTTTCTTCTTTAAATCTATTATTAGTACATCTCAGATGTCGTTTTTGCTTGCATATGAAGTAATAGGTAATCTGGGCCGCCTGCTTTGGAGTCGGTACCTGACATGTTAAAGCCGCCGAATGGCTGGTAGCCAACGATTGCTCCTGTACAAGAACGGTTGAAGTAAAGGTTCCCCACATGGAAGTCTTCACGAGCCTGCTCTTGGTGAGCACGGTTTGTCGTAATGACTGCTCCTGTTAAGCCGTACTCAGTATTGTTGGCAATTTCAATTGCTTCTGTAAAATCCTTTGCCTTTGTGAAACCAACCACCGGACCGAAAATTTCTTCCTGCATGATTCGTGCTTTTGGATCAAGGTCAGCAAAAACAGTTGGCTGAATAAAATATCCTTTTGAGTTGTCTCCCTCGCCGCCAGTCATTAATCTGCCTTCCCGCTTGCCAATTTCAACGTATTCCATGATCTTTTTGAAGGCATTGTTATCGTTAACTGGACCCATAAACGTACCTTGCTCTGTTGGGTCTCCTAATAATAATTCATTCGTTAATTCAACCACACGATTCAATACTGTGTCATATACATCCTCAACAACTATTGCGCGTGAGCATGCTGAACATTTTTGACCAGAGAAACCGAATGCACCCGCTACGATAGACTGCGCAGCAAGCTCAAGGTCTGCCTCTGAATCAACCACGATGGTATCCTTACCGCCCATTTCAGCAATTAAACGCTTCATCCAGATTTGGCCTGGGCTCAATTTTGAAGAGCGCTCAAAAATACGGAGTCCGACATCACGTGAACCCGTGAAGCTGATGAAACGAGTATCTTTATGGTCCACTAAATAGTCGCCAACCTCTGCCCCACTACCTGGAACAAAGTTTAATACACCTGCAGGTAGGCCTGCTTCTTCCATTACCTCTACAAATTTAGCCGCAACAATCGGGGTAGTAGAAGCTGGTTTTAAAAGAACCGTATTACCTGCCACAATTGCTGCAACAGTTGTTCCTGCCATAATCGCTAATGGGAAGTTCCATGGTGAAATGATGATCCCTACTCCCAGCGGAATATAGTTATAACGATTGAATTCATTCGGACGGCTATTAACTGGAACACCATCTTTGATCGCTAGCATTTGACGAGCATAATATTCAAGGAAATCGATTGCTTCTGCCGTATCTGCATCTGCTTCTCTCCACGGCTTGCCTGCTTCCTTTGTTAAAAGAGCTGAGAATTCATGCTTACGGCGTCGGATAATCGCTGCCGCCTTAAACAAGACATCGGCACGTACCTCTGCTTTTGTTTTTTTCCAAGTCTTATATGCAGCAACTGCCGCTTGCATCGCTTGTTCAGCAAGCTCTTGACTCGCTTTTGAAACGCGGCCAATCACTTCTTCTTTATTAGATGGATTATAGGAAACAATTTTATCCTCAGTTGTCACTTTTTCGCCGCCAATAACAAGAGCGTAATCCTGCCCAAGGTAACCTTCGACTGTTTTTAACGCATTTAAATAGGCCTGGCGGTTTTCGTCAATTGTAAAATCAGTAAATGGCTCATGCTTATACGGTTGCACCATCACATAACCCTCCTATGTATTAAAACGTTTTCACACACTGTTCATTCTAACATGATTCATTTCACACTATCAATGATAAGAGGCATCACAAAAGCCCAGCATTTCTGCCGGACTCTCTTAATAAATATGAACAAACGGTTCTGTTTCATTTGCTTTTCTGACGATTAATGCCTCAGGGCCACCAACGGATGTAACACTTACAGAAACAGAAATGTACTTTGGAAAATGTTCGAGTACTAGTCCTGTCACATATTGAACGAACCCAATTGCCTCTGATTTTCCATAAAACTGAATTGGAATCGATATATTCAGTTCCTGAAATTGATCACCTACATAGAATGCACGGCCAATTACCCCATTAAAGTTCGGAAAGTATTTCTCAACATCCTGTTTAAAATTAAGGAATGCCGTAACATCATCCCGGTGTGACTCTTGCGCCTGGGTAGAAGGAAATAAAAAGTACTTTTCATCGACTGGCTCCCAGCCATCAATGGTTGAACTACCTTTGTCCACTGTCGTATACGTGAAAAAGGTACCAGGAACAACGGAAGATTTGCTTTGCTGTTCAAACAAGGCAATCGTAATGGGGACATCCTTTAGGTTTTTCGTTGCTCGCAGACGGTTAAGAACTTCTTGGGCAATCTTTTTCCCTTCACTTTCCATCGTCGAAAAATCAATCTTTGTTTCATATACTGGACCGTCTTTGACTGTTTGGTAATAATAAACCGAATTTAATGCAAGTCCAATGACTACACCGCCTAAACGAACCGTGTCATCATTCTCACCCTTGATTAAATAATTGTGCTCGAGAATATGCGCCAAATAAATAGGGCTTTTATTGTTACTATCTTTAAGGTCATCTGACTCTTGCAGCAATGGGTTTAATCCGATATTGTTTTCTGCTTTTACCCCTTTTTCAGCTAATTGCTGCTCGGTGTATTTTCGATTCAGCCAGAGCCTTACGGTATTACGTTTGATCTCTTGTCCTTCACGAAAAAGATAGGTCTTAGGATCAAAGCTTTGCTGGGCAATTCTCATTAAGCCTGTTTCAAATTCATTAATGTCATACCTTGTATTAACATTGCTGACAATCAAGCCGCGTGCTTCCCCAGGTACAAACGGTAAAATGGTCCGATAGTAATTATCTGATATATTATATTTCGGTATAATCGCTTTCTCTTCGTCCTTTTCTTCTGTTTTCACCACATTGTCCTGCTTTTGAAAGTTCGGTGCGCATGCACTGAGCAACAAGACAAGAACTAGAGCGAGCAATGAGAGTTTTCTCACGTCGTTAACACCTCTTATTTATTTAGTTCAGCCAATAGCCTCTCCTCGTCCCAGATATCAATCCCCAGATCCTGTGCCTTGGTAAGTTTTGAACCGGCATCTTCTCCAGCAACCACGAGATGAGTTTTTTTACTCACACTACCGGCTATATTCCCTCCAAGTGCTTCAATCTTTTCCTTTGCTTCGCCTCTGGATAACTGCTCTAATTTCCCTGTAAGGACCACGGTTTTTCCAGCAAAAAAGCTGTCTGAATCCTCAACAGAAACAGGTCTGGCTCCCTTGTATTCCATATTCACTCCGACAGCTTTTAATTCTACAATCAGCTCGGATGCCTCTTCCATTTCAAAATACGTGACAATTGAATCAGCCATTTTATCGCCAATTTCATTAATAGCAATCAAATCATCCTTCGATGCTCTTGCCAAATGGTCCATTGATCCAAACTGAATAGCCAATGTTTTAGCCGCTTTTGCCCCAACATGACGAATTCCCAGTCCAAATAACAATTTTTCAAGAGAGTTAGTCTTGGATGCCTCAATCGCTTTTAACAGATTAGTAACTGACTTTTCGCCCATTCTTTCTAAACTAATCAGCTGCTCATGCGTCAGTTTATAGATATCTGCAACATCCCTAATTAATTTTTCGGCAAAAAGCTGACTTATCACCTTTTCACCTAATCCATCAATATTCATCGCATCACGTGAGACAAAATGGATCAGACCCTCACGAATTTGTGCGGGACATTTTGGATTAATGCATCGTAAGGCCACTTCACCTTCTAGGCGAACTAGCTCGCTTTCACACTCCGGACAATGTGTCGGCATAACGAAGTCCATTTCGCTACCCGTCCGCTGCTCAGCCAGTACATTCACCACTTCTGGGATGATATCTCCGGCTTTCTTGACGACCACCTGATCACCTATTTTAATATCCTTCTCACGAATTAAGTCTTCATTATGTAAAGACGCTCGCTGCACGGTAGTTCCGGCAACTTTTATAGGCTTTAAGATAGCAGTAGGCGTAACAACCCCGGTTCGACCAACACTTAATTCAATATCTATCAGAGTCGTGACAACTTCTTCTGCGGGAAACTTATAGGCTACCGCCCAGCGCGGACTTTTTGCTGTTGTTCCCAACTCACTTTGATGACTATAAGAATCTACTTTAATCACAATACCATCTATTTCATAAGGCAGATCCGGTCGCCGATCGACCCAGCTATTTACATATTCAATAACCTCATCAATGGATTTACACTTACGTCGTTCTTTATTTGTTTTAAACCCAAGTCGGTCCAGCAGATCAAGGCCTTTACTATGAGAATCAGCCACAGTTTCCTCGGCATTGCCGATTCCATATAAAAAGACATCGAGATTTCTGGATGCCGCAATCTTTGGATCAAGCTGTCTTAAGGAACCGGCAGCGGCATTTCTAGGATTGGCAAATAGATCTTCGCCACGTTCCTCCTTGGCTTTGTTTAAAGCCTCAAAAGACCTTTTCGGCATAAAAGCCTCGCCGCGAACCTCCAAAGACATGTTTTCCCTTAACCTAAGTGGAATGGATTTAATCGTTTTTAAATTAGCGGTAATTTCTTCGCCAATAGAACCGTCCCCACGTGTTGCTCCTTGAACAAACAAACCATCTACATAGCGCAGTGAAACAGCGAGTCCGTCAATTTTCAGTTCACAAACATAGGAGAATTCATCGCCAACCGCTTGGCGTATTCTTCGGTCAAAATCTCGTAAATCCTGTTCGTTGAAGGCATTTCCTAGGCTCAACATCGGCGTCCGGTGCTCTACTTTTTCAAAAAGATCAAGGATTTTGCCTCCGACTCTTTCTGATGGAGAATCTGGGGTTTTTAAATTTGGAAACTTTTCCTCAAGTTCTATTAGTTCCTCCATTAGACGGTCATACTCTGCATCTGGAACAGTTGGTTTATCTAACACGTAATATTCATACCCGTATTGATTTAAGAGGGTTTTGATTTCATTGACTTTTTGTTCAGCCATTTGAAGGTCCATCTAACCAGCCCTTTCATATGAAATGAATGTAATACTAGAATAGCCCCATTAAAGGGGCATTTTCAATGTGTAGCTTCAGCGCCTAGGGGCTCGGGTCATAAGCAAGGCGCTTATACTTTTATCAAAATTATGCTTTTTTTATCGGTGCAAATTTCGCAAGTAATCGTTTGATGCCGGTTGGGCTTGGAAACGCAATGTCGAGCTCGGTTCCTTCGCCTTCACCCTTAACACTCACAACGGTACCGATTCCCCATTTACCATGCTCGGCTTTATCGCCGACCTTCCAGCCAAGTTCGTCCCCGCCAGTCGTCGAAGCAATAGGACGCATAACTGGTTTTCTGGCAACTGGAGTTCCAAACGTACTGCTGCCTGAGCCTCCGCTTGCCATACTGCTAGCTCGGCCAAAAGAACTGCCTCTTGAGCCGAATGGAGTGCTTTTTTGTTCTGGTTCGACTCCTTCTAAGAGATCTTCTGGAATTTCTTTAATGAATCTTGATGCTGGATTCATATTGGTTCGGCCAAATAATGTTCTCATCTGAGCATTGGTCAAGAAAAGCTTTTGCTCTGCTCTTGTTATTCCAACATAAGCCAAACGGCGCTCCTCTTCCATTTCTGCTTCTTCCATGAGCGAGCGGCTGTGCGGGAAAACCCCTTCTTCCATACCAATTAAGAAGACAACAGGAAATTCTAATCCCTTTGCCGAGTGCAATGTCATCAGGGTAATGGCATCAGCCTTTTCTTCGCCGTCCTCATCAAGCGAATCAATATCTGCTACAAGAGCTAAATCCGTTAAAAAGGCAACGAGACTTCTATCTTCACTTGACTCCTCAAAGCTTTTGGTTACAGAAAGTAATTCATCTAAGTTCTCGAGGCGGCTTTGTGCTTCAAGCGACTTTTCAGCCTTAAGCATTTCTGTATAGCCTGACTTATCAAGTATCGCTTCGACAAGCTCTGTTACCGATAAGAACTCCTGCATTTGTGTATAGTTTCTAATTAAGTCTCTAAATTCTCTCGCGGACTTCGTGATCTTTGGGCTTAACCCCATTAACTCAACAGAGTCTAGTGCTTGGAAAATAGAGATATCATGCATCGCAGCAAAATCAGCCATTTTATCAACCGAGCTTGAGCCAATGCCTCGTTTTGGCACGTTGATAATTCGCTGCAAGCTGAAATCATCATAGGGATTCGAAATTAAACGCAGGTAGGCAAGCGTATCCTTGATTTCTTTTCTGTCATAGAACTTTGTTCCGCCGACAATGCTGTATTCGATATTTGATTTGAGAAGTACTTCCTCCATCACACGCGACTGTGCATTTGTACGATAAAGGATGGCAATGTCCGAATGTTTACAAGCATTATTAAAAGTTATTTCTTTAATTTTTCCCGCTACGAACTGGGCCTCCCCCTGCTCACTGTCCGCACGATAATAGACGAGTTTATTGCCCTCTGGATTTTCAGTCCAAAGGTTTTTTGCTTTTCTGGTCATATTGTTTTCTATTACTTTATTAGCAGCAAGCAAAATCCTTTTCGTTGAGCGGTAGTTTTGCTCAAGCAAAATAACCGTCGCATTTGGGTAGTCTTTTTCAAAAGAAAGGATGTTGGCAATATCGGCACCTCTCCAGCGATAAATCGACTGATCCGAATCCCCGACAACACAAAGATTCTGGAAGCGATTTGCCAGCAGTTTAACTAATAAGTATTGAGCTTTGTTTGTATCCTGGTACTCATCGACGTGAATATATTGAAATTTACGCTGATAGTATTCCAACACCTCAGGAACTCGTTTAAACAACTGAATGGTCAGCATAATTAAGTCATCAAAATCAAGTGCTTGATTTTTGCGAAGACGCTTTTGATATTTCTCGTACACGTCACTAACAACCTGTTCAAAATAGCCGCCTGCTGTTTTTGCATATTCCTCTGGATCAATTAATTCATTCTTTGCCGAACTAATCGAACCTAATATCGCTCGCGGGTCATATTTCTTCGGGTCGATATTTTTTTCCTTTAGGATCCTTTTTACGACAGACTGCTGATCACCGGTATCTAAAATCGTAAAGTTACGGTTGTACCCCATGCGGTCGATATCTCTTCTTAAAATTCTTACGCACATGGAGTGAAAGGTGGAGATCCAAATTTCGTCTGCCACGCCGCCCATCATTTTACTAATTCTCTCTCTCATCTCACGAGATGCTTTATTCGTAAAGGTAATCGCTAAAATGTTATAAGGATTGACTCGTTTTTCAACAATTAAATAAGCAATTCTATGTGTAAGCACTCGAGTTTTACCACTGCCGGCACCTGCCATGAGCAGAAGTGGACCGTCTGTTGCTTTTACTGCATTTTGCTGTTCTGGATTTAAACCATTCAATAGCTTGTCCGTTAAATATTGCATTCTTCCACCACCACGCAAACATTTGTTCTTATTTTAACTCTCTTCTTCCGTATAAGCAACTCTTACCTTACTGCTTTCACTGTTGCTAAGGCTAATTCAAAATCATCATAGATAGCATTTCCGATTACGATTACATCAGCATGGGCAGTCATCTCTACCGCTTGCTCAATATTTGTTATTCCCCCGCCATAAAACAAGGTGGTTTTGTTAAGTGTCTTCTTTGCGTCAGCCACTACATTAACATCTCCATATATACCGCTATACTCTAGGTAAAAAATAGGAAGGTGAAACATTTTTTCCGCCATCATTGCATACGAACTTATATCATTAATGGTTAGATCGGTTTTGGCAGAGGTTAGTTTCGCTGCTTTGCAATCTTCATTCAATATGCAGTAGCCTTCCATAACGATTTCTTCCCAATCCATGATTTCACCAAATTCTTTTACCGCCTGGTGATGCAGACCGGTAATCCACTCGGCATCACTGCTATTTAAGATTGTTGGGATAAAGTATAGGTCAAAGCCGGGGGTTACGGTGTCAAGACTAGAAACCTCAAGCACACAAGGAACGGTATAGCGGCGGATTCTTGCCATTAAATCGAGGACATTTTCAAGAGTCACACCATCTGTGCCGCCTACTATTATAGCATCTGTCCCTGATTCACAAATTTTCTCTAAATTTTCGTCTGATATCTGTTTGTTTGGGTCGAGTTTAAACACGTGGCGCCACTCGCGAAAATCATACATCCCAAAATCCTCCCAATCCAATCATTATTCCATTAACCATTATAGCACTACGGTATCAATACAAAAAGAAAACAGTAAATGAAATCAGTACCAAGTTTTACAAGAAAATTAACTTGAATGAGGCCAGCTGGGGTCGGGTCTCACTTAATTAGGTTTGGGGATTTTTGGGGCAGAGCATGGGCTAGTTCTTACCCAAATTCGGCGGGGGCTCTTTTTGGGGCAAAACTTTGTGCCAGTTCTCTGCCCAAGAACCAAGCCCGCTATCAAACCCAACCGCAAAATAAAAAACCGAAGACTCGCTCTTCGGTTTTCGTTGCATTCTATTTCTCTTCTACTTTTACCCGCTCTAGAACAAGCTCATAGGCATCGTTTCCGTAGTTTAAGCAGCGCTTTACGCGTGAGATGGTTGCCGTGCTTGCACCTGTTTCGGTCTCGATTTTATGATAGGTGTTACCATCACGAAGCATTCTTGCTACTTCTAGGCGTTGAGCTAATGATTGAATCTCATTAATCGTACATAAATCATCAAAAAATCGATAACACTCTTCAAGATCTTTTAACGATAGCACAGACTTAAAAAGTTGATCCAGCTCTTTCCCCCGTAATTTGTTTATCTGCATATTTTTTACCCCTTTTAATTGGTTAGATATTAATTGCCATTGAAAGAAATACTGCTCGAAATCCCTGGGTTTGACGGCATTACATTTACCCATGTTTTTCCTGGCACTAAAGGTGCAGGTGATCCGTCTTTCATTGGTACTAGTGTTCCGTTCTCATTCTTCCATTCCACTTCGATTACCTTACCCATCTGGATTAAATAGCCTTTTCCACCAGATTGAAAGTCAATCTCTTTTAGACCTGCGGAAGAATCAATCACACGGTGACTGGTTTCAATGATAAATACGTTATCTACCAGCACTGGTTCATTCGATTCTAAATCGACCGTTTGCAGACCGCCGCTAAAGAATCGCTTATACTTCCCTGAAGACGCATCATACTCAAAAAAGGAATCAGAAATGGAGCTGCCTGAATAGGTAATCATCACAGATGTAGCTTCGTTCCCAATAATCGCATTTTTGTCTTCCTCTGCCATAAAAGTAAATTTCGGCGGCGAATCTTCCATGGAATAATTCCTTTGGTCCACACCATTTAGGATATTTTCATACGTGATGTAGGAATTATGCGGTGCAACTCGGGAACTGGACCTTTGAAATAATGTTCCGTCATATACAATTCCATTTAAGTTATCGATATACCCACTTTCAAGCATTTGCCTCGCTTCAGGACTATAGCCATGTGCAATATAAAGAGCATTAAGTCCCTTCGCTAGGTCGATGTAATAATCCCTTGCACTTCGAACCGGTCCGATATTATCAGGTTCTTCACTTTGAAAAACAGCAAGAAAACGAGTTACATCACCTTCTGCAAGAATCTCATATACAAAATCAGCCTTGTGTAAACCGGATTGTGGTCTTGCTTTTGGATGATTGTTAATCATAACCGCAACTGCTCTTCCATCCGTTTCCTCTTCAGATGCGACTCCTGTCAGCGGAAATTGATAAGGTGTTGGATCCTCCGCAACTACTTCTTCTACAGGTTCAACTTCCTTTACTTCCTTTTCTGGCTCTACAGCTGTTTCCTTCTTATCACTGCATCCAGATAAGAGTAAAAGAGCAGCCGTTATGGCAACAGCCCATTTTCTCATCTTTATTGACACTCCAATCTATATCTCTCTAACACAGATGTAAAATTTTCTCAAAGTTGTACTTTATCACTGTTACATTTTAACGCATTATCGATGGAAAGAGTACTGTTTTGTTCATTACATCGTATATCCCCTGCTGTGTAATACGTATATAAGGCAAGTGTGTTGATGAAAAGAACAAAAGGCTATACACAGGATCCGAGAAGGAATAACCGCATTCCCCTAATTTTTCAAGCAGCAGTTTTTCTTCCTTCATTAATTCTTCAACTGGTAAATCTGACATAATTCCAGCTAATTTTAATGGAATTTCACAAACTACCTCTCCATCCTCAACCATCACAATTCCACCGCCGAGCTCCTTCATACGCTCAAAGGCAGCAACCATATCCACCTTATTTTTACCTATAAGGATGATATCACCAGTATTTGAAAAAGAACTTGCAAGTGCAGAAAGCTTCGTGGCAAAACCTTTTAATAAGGTATTTACCCGCCATTTACCTTCACGGTCGATCAACGTGAAGTAACATTCATCATGGTCGTAGCCGAGTTGATCATTTGATGCATCAATTGATATCGAATACGGTTTTGTAATAACTGAATTCTCCATTTTTATCCCAAATGGCATAGAATATTGCAAGTCGTCTAAGCTTAACGTCCAATCAATCTCCATTGGTTTTAAACCATACTCATTCCATTCCATTCTGTTATAGATACCTTCTGCCTTGCCATCACGCTTCACCCATTTTCCTTTTGCAAGGACAGAATGAGGTGTTGGATTTTCCACACTAGAGAGAAAGTTAATATTTGCCACACGTCCGGTCGCTATATTGCCATGTAAATGGTCAATATTATAATAGCGAGCGATATTAACAGTGGCCATATTATAGGCATCAATAACTGGTACGCCTTTTTCAATCGCAATTCTGATCATATTGTCGTTAATACCCTGCTCATAGAAATTAGAAGAAGAACCATCTGTATTGAACATTAAACGGTCATATGCAGTAATTCCTAATCTATTCATATCATCAAGCAGATTAGGTAAGTCTGGTCGTATGGATGAATGACGCAAGGAAACCATATAGCCCTGCATCAAACGGTCATAGACTTCTTCGCCTGTCATTGCTTCGTGATCACTATCGGCACCTAAGAGCATCATTTTGGCTAACGTTTTTTCAGACGCACCAGGAAAATGGCCTTCAATCTTTTTTCGCATCCTTTTTGCTTCTTGAATCCAATGAAGCATCATGTCATCGCCATCTAATAGTTTTGGCCAACCTGTTAATTCTCCGCCTTGAAGTACGGCATCATGCTCAAGCCATGCTTTTATATTGCTGTGTGAAAAGACGTCAACCTCATCTAAAATCTCCGTTTGCGAATCAAAACGGCACCACCAATACATAGTAGTTGGAATGGAACGCAAATCCTTTAATAGCGAAAATGCATCCTTCTTGCTTAAGTTCATAATAAAAGACATATTGTCATTTATTAGCGTGGTTGTTCCAAATTGGGATGCATAGGCGGCCAATGTATGGGGATTATATAATTGAAAAGGATGGGCATGCGGTTCGATATATCCTGGTACGAGTATCTCATTTGTACAATCAATGACTTCACAGTTTTCTATACGAGCAGGCAAGTTTTCGCCGACATAAACAATCCGATCTTCATATATCCAAATATTCGCTCTCATCCATTGACGGAATGTCTGATTTAAATATAGGGCATTTTTCAATAATAAGGTTGGTGCTGTTTTTCCATCTAAAACGGATACATGCATGCGTAAATGTTTATTTTTCCATCGGTAACGTTGTTCCAGCATACAATATCCCTCCCTTTCGCAAAACTATCTATCTATTAAAAAGTAGTATTAAAAGTTGATTTATCAACAATGTAAACCCTTACAAGATTAATTATTTCTATACTATCATATTTTATCTTTTAACGCACTAAAGAATTAATAAATCCTGTAAAAAAATTGTGAAGGAGTGAACAAATTGAAAATTTCGCAAAATATCGGAATCGTCAATGCATTAATTAGAATAACCATCGGCCTTACCATTTTATCTTGGTGTACGGCTAAAATGGTGAAGCGCCCATGGAGGGACTCCTACCTATTCTTGGCCATCTGCGGGGCCATGAAGGTTGCTGAAGGTATTGTCCGCTTTTGCCCAGTTACCGCACTATTTCAGGAAGGACAAGGAGCCGATATCCTCCAAAAAGGAAAAAACATCGTCGAACAATCTATGGAGATGTTTCAAAAAGACAATCAATCAACCGAACACAACCATTCATCATCAGACGAATTTTCTGAAAGAATCGACACCGACCTAGACCAACCATTACCATATAATCCTTCATAAAGGGTTGCCGGTGTTATAAATGCAGACCCTAAAATGCTATCGCATTTTCTTCGTGCGTGGGCAAAATCAAGGATGTTATTCAATGTCCTGCGGGAGCATGAGCCATGTGAGACCCCGCAGGTCGCAACGACCGAGGAGGCTCGCAGGTGAGCCCGCGGAAAGCGAGTACATTTCGCAAAAATCACAGCCAATAGTATTAGAAAAATGAAAGGGCCGACCAGTATTTGGTCAGCCCTTGAAAGGAAGATGTTTATGTTTTGGGAATACGTTTTAGATATGTCATTTGTCTTAATCAGCCTAATCGGAGGCATCGTAGCCCTTTTATATGTCTATATCCGCCGAACTAACAAAAGACGCGCTCGATAGCCCTTGAACCGATATCTTTTCGGTAGAAGACCCCATCGCAATTCAGCTTATTCAACTCTTGGTAAACCTTTTCCTGAGCAGACAGCAGGTTTTCCGACTTTGCACCTATAAGGAGCACCCTGCCGCCGGCGGCAGTAAACTCTCCTGATAGGTCTTTTTCTGTGCCTGCATGGAAAACATTTACTTCATCTGAAACATCGCCCAGCCCTTTAAGCACAGCCCCTTTTTCATAGGCTTCAGGATACCCTTTCGCAGCAACCACAACCCCTAGCATGGCTTGATCATCCCAAGTAAGTTCAGGCTTTTTACCTTCTAATAACTCTAAAATCACTTCGACTAAATCTGATTTTAACCTTGGCAGAACCACTTGTGTTTCCGGGTCACCAAAGCGGGCATTAAATTCGATTACCTTTGGACCGTCGGCCGTATCGATTAATCCTGCATACAAGATTCCGCAAAAGCTTCTGCCTTCTTGAATCATTGCGTTTGCAGCTGGCTGAAGGACCGTTTTAACAGCAATATCAATGGTTTCCTTTTTGATGTGCGGTACTGGAGAATAAGCGCCCATCCCACCTGTATTAGGACCCTGGTCACCATCAAAAGCCCGCTTATGGTCTTGAGCAATTTCAAGCGGAATAACAATCTCACCGTTTACCAAGGCCATCAACGAAAATTCTTCACCAGCTAAAAATTCCTCAATCACCACCTGAGCAGAAGCCTCGCCAAATTTGTGGCCTACCAGCATTTCTTCTAAACTTTTCAACGCTTCGTCTACTGTTAATGCCACGGTAACTCCCTTGCCTGCCGCTAATCCATCTGCTTTGATGACAATGGGAGCACCTTTCTGCTCGACATATTGCTTTGCCGTCTCGTAGTTAGTAAAGACAGCATAATCCCCCGTTGGAATATCGTATTTACTCATGAGTTCTTTGGCAAAACTTTTACTGCCTTCGATTTCTGCCGCAGCCTGCTTAGGGCCAAATACCTTCAAACCTTCTGCTTCTAATTTGTCAGCTAAGCCTTCAAGAAGCGGCACCTCAGGACCAATAATCGTTAAACCAACACCCTGTTCTTTTGCAAATTGGAGGAGCTGCGGATGGTTATCTTCAGCAATTAGAATCCGTTCTGCACAGTCTTCCATCCCTGGATTTCCTGGAGCCACAAACACCTTGTCAACTAGCGAGCTTTCACGTACCTTACGGCAGATTGCGTGCTCCCTGCCACCGCGTCCAATTACAAGTATATTCACCATGATTGCCCCCCGCTCATTTTAATGTTTGAAATGTCTTACTCCTGTAAATACCATGGTAATTCCATATTCATCTGCCTTTTTAATCGAATCCTCATCACGGATCGATCCGCCAGGTTGTATGATGGCTGTAACTCCTGCTTTTGCTGCTGCTTCAACGGTATCATCCATTGGGAAAAAAGCATCAGAGGCAAGTGCAGCACCTTCTGCTTTTTCACCCGCTTGTTTAAGGGCGATTTCTGCCGCTCCGACCCGATTCATTTGACCCGCACCGATACCCACGGTCATGTCTTCAGTTGCTAATACAATCGCATTCGACTTAACATGCTTTACAACTTTCCAGCCTAACTCTAATGCTTCCCACTCTTGTTCGGTTGGCTGTCTTTTAGTCGGGATCGTGATATCGGCATTAGCCAGCGTATAGCGATCCTGTTCTTGAGCTAATAAGCCCCCTTCAACCGTAGTCAACTTCATTTCTGCTTTATTTGTTGTTTCGAAAGGAATCGTTAATAAACGAAGATTTTTCTTCCCCATTAGGATGGTTAATGCTTCTTCTGAAAAAGAAGGCGCAATGATAATTTCTAAGAATATTTCATGCAGCTTACCCGCAGTTGCTCCGTCTACTTCCTCATTGAACGCAATAATCCCGCCAAAGATCGATACAGGGTCGGCGGCAAATGCCTTTTCAAATGCTTCAAATGCAGTTTTTCCTGTTCCAACACCGCATGGATTCATATGTTTCACCGCCACAGCAGCTGGTTCAGTGAACTCCTTGACTATTTGCAGGGCAGCATCTGCGTCATTGATATTGTTATAGGAAAGTTCTTTACCATGAAGCTGCTCTGCATTGGCAATTGAGAATTTCGAGCCTAGAGGCTTTTTATAAAAAGTAGCTTTTTGGTGCGGGTTTTCCCCGTAACGAAGTGTCTGTTTTAATTCGTATGTAACCGTTACATTTTCTGGCGTTTCTTCTTCTGCTAAATCGGTCATATATTGTGAAATTAATGCATCATAAGCAGCCGTGTGACGGAATACTTTTGCAGCCAGCTTTACCCTCGTTGCAAGTTGAGTAACACCTTCTGCTTTCAGTTCATCTAGAACAGTTGAGTAGTCTTTTGGATCGACAACAACTGTTAAATATTGATGATTTTTTGCAGAAGCACGAAGCATAGTTGGTCCGCCAATATCAATATTTTCAATCGCGTCCTCCACCGTTACATCCGGCTTCTCAACCGTTTGCTGAAATGGATAAAGGTTAACGCATACAAGTTGAATCGGTTCAATACCATGTTCATTAAGCTGGTCAATATGCATGGGGTCATCATGTTTTGCAAGTAATCCACCATGAATAAATGGATTAAGCGTTTTTACACGCCCCTCTAATATCTCAGGAAAACCTGTTACATCACTAACGCTGAGGACAGGGATTCCCTGCTCCTGAATCGCCTTTTTTGTACCACCTGTCGAGATTAACTCAAAACCAAGGTTTACTAGTTCTCTTGCGAAATCCGTTATTCCCGTTTTATCAGATACACTAATAAGTGCTCGCTTTTTCGTCATTTGTTGCTCCCCCTCTTGTCGTTGTTAACAGCATCTGCAGGACTGATGGATATAGCTTGTGCTCAATGGCTTGAATTTTCTGCTGAAGTGTCTCTCGTGTCTCTTTTTCATCCAACCGTACCCGTTCTTGAGCAATAATCGGACCAGTATCCATCCCTTCATCCACATAATGGACAGTTACACCGCTCCATTTTGCGCTTGCCTCTATCGCCTGACCAATGGCATCCTTGCCTGGAAAGTTCGGAAGCAGGGAAGGGTGGATATTCACGATTCGACCTTGGTATTCTCTTAATAATGTCGGCCCAATCAGCCTCATATAACCAGCCAGAACGATGAATTCAACCCCGGACATTCTTAATTGCAGCAAGATCTCTTTTTCATACTCTTCCTTAGTAGGAAATTCCTTTGGATTAAAAGTAAAACTCGGAATTCTTGCTGCATCAGCCCGCTGAACAGCATAGGCTAAAGGCTTATCGCAAACGAGAAACCGGATGTCAGCGTCTAATTCTCCTTGGGCGACAACATCAATAATGGCTTGAAAATTACTGCCATTGCCTGAGGCAAATACCGCGATTTTTTTCATTAACGGTCACCATAGCCTTTTATGTTAATCCCCGTTTGTTCATTTACCACACCGATTTCATAAGCTTCTTCGCCACATTCTCTAAAGTGCTCTACAACTGCCGCAGCGTCCTTAGCATCAACTGCTAACACCATGCCAATTCCCATATTAAAGATATTATACATCTCAGACCGGTCAATTTGTCCAACAGTTGAAATTAAATTGAACACAGGCAGTACAGGCCAATTCTTTTCATAGAGCTCTGCTCCAAACTGGTTCGGCAGCATTCTCGGAATATTTTCAATAAATCCGCCGCCAGTAATATGGGCCATTCCTTTAATGGGGAATTTTTCCAATGCTGACAATATCGGTTTCACATAGATTTTTGTTGGCTTGATCAATTCTTCCCCTAATGTACATCCAAGTTCATCGACAACCTCTGTTAACGACCAATTTTCAAATACTTTCCTAACGAGAGAATAGCCATTGCTATGAATACCGCTTGAGGTTAATCCAATTAAAACGTCTCCGGGCTTAATCGTGTCACCTGTTATTAATTTCGATTTTTCACAGGCACCAACTGTAAACCCAGCAAGGTCATATTCGTTCTCACGGTATAATCCAGGCATTTCTGCTGTTTCTCCGCCAATGAGGGCACAGCCTGCCTGTTCACATCCCTCGGCAATACCTTTAACAATCGCCTCGATCTTCTCCGGAACCGCTTTGCCACAAGCAATATAATCAAGGAAAAACAACGGCTCTGCCCCTTGGACAACGATATCATTGACACACATCGCAACCGCATCGATGCCAATCGTGTCATGCTGGTCCATCCAAAATGCGATCATCAGCTTCGTGCCGACACCATCTGTTCCCGAAACGAGGACAGGCTCTTTCAAGTTTAATGCGGATAAATCAAACATACCGCCGAAGCCGCCCAAACTGCCAAGCACCCCAGCCCTAGCCGTTTTTTGAACATGCTTTTTCATTCTAATCACTGCTTCATAACCTGCTTCGATATCTACGCCTGCTTCTCTATAGGCATTTGCCAAGATGCTCACCCCTTTTGATAGTAATATTGAAGTGTATCTGGATAAATTTCAGTTGGATAATTACCAGTAAAGCAGCCGAGACAATATCCGTTCGTTCCTGCACCCTCTTGCTGCCCAATTGCCTTCACCATTCCATCGACACTGATAAAGGTCAGCGAATCTGCACCAATCAACTGTCTGATTTCCTCCACTGACTTATCAGAGGCAATCAATTCTTCCTTTGTTGACGTATCAATGCCATAAAAACAAGGATTTTTAATTGGTGGTGAAGTAATCACAACATGAACCTCCGTTGCCCCTGCTTCCTTCAGTAAGGTCACAATTCTTCTGCTCGTGGTTCCGCGGACAATCGAGTCATCAACCATAACCACACGCTTACCTTCCACTACTCCCCGAACGGCAGAAAGCTTTAATTTTACCCCTTGCTCTCTTAAAGATTGT
This sequence comes from Bacillus sp. MRMR6, assembly GCF_001940785.1. Lineage (GTDB taxonomy): Bacteria > Bacillota > Bacilli > Bacillales > Cytobacillaceae > Neobacillus. The sequence goes on along the minus strand of NZ_MSLS01000004.1, from coordinate 11,214 downwards.
GAAGGCTGAATAAAGGTTCTCCCCACATAACGATTCTTAATTAGCCCCATTTCATATGGAATTCCCGATGCTTCCGCATAGCCGATTGCGGCAGAAATACTGGAATCCGGCACTCCTGTGACAACGTCCGCTTCAATTGGCGCTTCAATTGCCATTCTTTTGCCCATATTTTTACGGGCGGTATGAACATTAATCCCTTGAATATCACTGTCAGGTCTTGAAAAATAAACATATTCCATTGTACAAATCGCTTTTGTTGAACTCATCGCGAATCTTTCTGAGGTAAGTCCATTTTCATTTATAATCAGAAGTTCACCTGGCATAATGTCGCGAATGTATTCAGCACCGACGACATCAAATGCACAAGTCTCAGAAGCTACGACATAGGCATCACCAAGACAGCCGAGAGACAACGGTCTTAATCCATGAGGATCAAGGGCTACCATCAATTCTGTTTCGGTTAAAATTAAATACGCGTAAGCACCCTTTAGCATTGACAGTGCATTTTTTGCACGGTCTTTATGCTCAGCATACCCGCTTCTCTTCATTAAGTGAGCCAAAACTTCCGTATCTGAGCTTGTTTGAAAAATACTTCCCTGTGCCTCAAGCTGATGCTTAAGGGAATTAACATTTACTAGATTGCCATTATGAGCAAGAGCTAAACTGCCGCTTTGTGAATGGAAAAGCAGAGGCTGAACGTTTTCATAACCGCCGCCTCCTGCTGTGGCATAGCGGACATGACCTATTGCAGAGGTTCCTTCCAGCTCAGCGATAACATCTGCTGTAAAAATCTCGGAAACCAAGCCTTCTCCTTTTATGCCTTTCAGCTTTTGACCGTCAGAAACAACGATACCGGTCCCTTCCTGTCCGCGGTGCTGGAGACTATGAAGTCCGTAATAGGTTAATTGTGCAGAATCGGGATGGCCCCAAACACCAAAAATCCCGCACTCTTCATTTAATCCCTTGAGTTCAGCAAGCATGGGATTGCTCCTTTCCAGGCATCCTTTAATTGGTTAACAGTTGTATCAATCACAAGGCTTTCCCCATTGGAAACTGAAAGTGTTCCTGTCTGATTTACTTCTCCAATAAGAGTCGCAGCTACTAAACTTTCAAACTTGCTTTGATCCTCTTTTTTTACAGATAAAAGAAAACGAGATTGTGTTTCGCTAAATAAAGCTGTAGTAGCGTCACCGCTGATTTGGACTTGGGCACCAAGGTTACCGGTTGTGAACAAGGATTCAGCCAACGCTACACCTAACCCGCCTTCTGACAAATCATGAGCAGACTGAATGACTCCAGCACGGATGGCTGTGAGAACTTGATTTTGTCTTTCTTTTTCAACTTCAATCTTTAACTCCGGCGCTTTTCCATAGATTCGGCCATTCACAAGCTTTTGCAGCTCGCTTCCGCCAAACTCGGGCCTAGTTTCCCCTACTAAATAAATCAGGTCGCCATTGTTCTTAAAGTACTGGGTCGTAATATGGTCAAGGTCTGTAACTAAACCAACCATTCCAATAACAGGTGTCGGGTAAATGGCTGTTCCGCTCGTCTCGTTATACAAAGAAACATTTCCGCCGATGACCGGTGTCTCAAGAACACGGCACGCTTCACTGATCCCATCTGCCGATTTCTCAATTTGCCAGAACACTTCTGGCTTTTCAGGGTTTCCAAAATTTAAATTATCCGTCACCGCCAATGGCTCTGCACCAGAACAGATAATATTACGTGCCGCCTCAGCAACCGCAATTTTTCCACCTGTTTCAGGATCTAGAAAGACGTAGCGCGAATTACAGTCAGTTGTCATCGCTAAAGCCTTACGAGTCCCGCGAATTCTGACAACAGAAGCATCAGAGCCAGGAGATACAACCGTGTTTGTACGAACCATATAGTCGTATTGCTCATACACCCATTCTTTGCTGGCAATCGTTGGCTGGCTTAAAAGTTGTAACAATGTTTCTTCCGGGTTCCCTACCTGTGGAATTTCACTTTCCATCGCTTGGAATTCCGCGAAATAGGCAGGCTCTTTCGATAGCTTGTGGTAGACCGGTGCATCCTCCGCTAAAGCATCAACCGGAATGTCTGCAACCACTTCACCTTTATGATATAAACGGTATTGTTTATCGTCCGTTACTTTGCCAATCGCTACTGCTTCTAAGTCGTATTTTTCAAAAAGATCAACAATCTCTTGTTCTCTTCCTTTTTCAACGACAATCAGCATCCGCTCTTGTGACTCAGAAAGCATCATTTCATATGCTGTCATACCCGTTTCACGTTGTGGAACAAGGTCCAAATTCATTTCCATTCCCATTCCGGCTTTACTTGCCATTTCGGCTGATGAACTGGTTAACCCGGCAGCACCCATATCTTGAATGCCGACAAGAGCATCACAATGGATCAACTCCAGACAAGCTTCAAGGAGAAGTTTTTCCATGAACGGATCGCCAACCTGAACAGCTGGGCGTTTTTCATCGGATTGTTCCGTTAACTCTTCAGAAGCAAACGTAGCACCGTGAATACCGTCGCGCCCTGTTTTTGCTCCCACGTACATAACGGTATTTCCAAGCCCATGTGCCTGGCCTTTTTTAATATCCTTGTGATCAATCAAACCCACACACATCGCATTTACTAAAGGGTTGCCTTCATAGCAATCTTCAAATTGGACCTCTCCGCCCACAGTCGGAATCCCAATACAGTTTCCATACCCGGCAATACCTGCTACTACCTCTTTAAACAGGTAGCGCACGCGGGCAGAATCAAGTTCACCAAAGCGAAGTGAATTGAGCAGTGCAATCGGACGGGCACCCATGGAAAAAATATCACGGATAATTCCGCCAACCCCGGTGGCAGCACCTTGATAAGGCTCAATCGCAGATGGATGGTTATGACTTTCAATTTTAAAAACAACCGCCTGACCGTCACCAATGTCGACGATTCCAGCCCCTTCACCAGGACCTTGAAGAACTTTTTCCCCTTTGGTTGGGAACTTGCTTAATACAGGTTTAGAATTTTTATAGCTGCAATGCTCTGACCACATGACAGAAAACAGACCTGTTTCGGTATAGTTCGGTGTTCGGCCAAGTATCTTTTCAATCAATGTAAATTCATCATCGGACAAACCCATTTGCTGATAGTACTTCTCTGATTTAATTTGTTCTGGATTTGGTTCAAGCGTTAACAACATATGCTTCCCTCCAAGCTTTTACAATCGATTGAAACAATTTCAGTCCATCTGCCCCGCCTAATAAATCGTCTACCGCTCTTTCAGGGTGAGGCATCATGCCAAGTACGTTTCCTCGTTCATTCATAATTCCAGCGATGTCTGCCAGACTTCCATTTGGATTTTGCTCGTACGTAAAGACGATTTGATTATTTTTCTTTAAGTTTGCCAGCGTTTGCTCATCACAATAATAGTTTCCTTCACCATGAGCAACCGGAATCGTGATTGTTTCATTTTGTTTAAAACTAGTGGTAAACATGGTTTCGTTGTTTACTACCTTTAGTTCTACCGGCTTGCAAATAAAGGAAAGACTCTCATTTCGTCTCATCGCTCCAGGCAGTAAACCTGCTTCTAATAAAATCTGAAATCCATTACAGACACCAAGTACAGGCTTACCTGCCTCAGCAGCTTTGACAACCTCTTTCATGACCTTGCTGAAACGAGCAATTGCTCCGGTTCTTAAGTAATCTCCGTATGAAAAACCACCTGGTAAGAGAATAGCATCAAATTCATCTAAGCTTTCGGAGTCGTGCCATACATACTCCACCTGTTCACCTAGTTCATCCTTGATCGCATGGTACATATCTACGTCACAGTTCGATCCTGGGAAGACGATTACCGCAAACTTCACTGAGGAACACACTCCTCTACTTCGTAACGATAATCTTCAATAACTGGATTCGCTAACAGCTTTGTACAAATTTCATTGATTACATCGTTGATATCACGCTCGGATTTTTCAATCGTTAGTTCCATATATTTACCGATTCGAACGTCGGCAACTTCTTGATAGTTTAAAGACTGTAGTGAATGGGTCACGGCTTTCCCCTGTGGATCCAATACGCTTTCTCTTAACGTAACAAATACCTTAACTTTATACATGCTGTGTTCCTCCTACCCTGGCTAAAATAGTTTCATAGGCTTCTGTTAAACTTCCTAAGTCACGACGAAATACATCTTTATCGAGCTTTTCATTTGTCTTCTGATCCCATAACCTGCACGTATCAGGTGAAATCTCATCAGCAAGAATGATATGACCTTCGTGGTCCTTGCCAAATTCGAGCTTGAAATCAATAAGGGTAATTCCCAGTTCATTAAAAAAGCTTGATAAAACGGTATTGATTTGCAGAGACTTTTCTTTTAAAAGTGCTACTTCTTCCTCTTTTGCAAGTTGTAGTTCGTAAATATGGTCTGTGGTGATCAACGGATCGCCTAGCTCATCATTTTTTAAATAAAACTCAACGATTGGCTTTGCTAATGATCTTCCTTCTTCGATTCCTAATCTTTTAGACATACTCCCCGCCGCTTTGTTGCGAACAACCACTTCTATTGGAATAATCGCTGCCTTTTTTACAAGCTGCTCGGTTTCGGAGATGCGCTCAATGAAATGGGAAGCTATTCCATGCTCTTGCAGCTTTAAAAATAGCAAGCTTGTAATCTCGTTATTTAAGCGGCCCTTCCCTGTAATATCAGCTTTCTTTTGTCCGTTATAAGCAGTTGCTGAATCTTTGTATTCAATCAAGACAACCTGTTCGTTATCGGTTTTATAAATCCGCTTCGCCTTGCCTTCGTATAGAAGTTCTTTCATCGGGAGTGCCTCCTAATTCGCAATATCGGGAATCTGTTATTATAGAAGGGCGATATCCGCCCCCCTTATTTATTGGTTTAAACCTAATCGATCAAATATGGTGTCTACATGCTGCAGGTGGTAGCTGTAATCAAAGCAGCCGGCGATTTCTTCTTGAGACAATAATGCTGTAATCTTTGCTTCTCCTTCAACCAAGCCGCGGAAAGGAACTTGTTTCTCCCATGCTTCCATTGCTTTCGGCTGAACAGTATCATAGGCTTCTTCGCGTGACAGACCCTTATCAATTAAAGCAAGCAGCACACGCTGAGAATAAATGAGACCTAACGTCCGGTCCATATTACGCTTCATATTCTCTGGATAAACCGTTAAATTCTTAATAATGTTTCCAAAGCGATTAAGCATGTAATTCAAGCCAATCGTGGCATCTGGTAAGATAATCCGCTCCGCAGATGAATGGGAAATATCACGTTCGTGCCACAATGGTACATTTTCATAGGCTGTCAGCATATAACCACGGATGACGCGGGCAATACCCGTCATATTTTCCGAGCCAATTGGATTCCGTTTATGCGGCATCGCTGATGAACCTTTTTGCCCTTTTGCAAAAAACTCCTCGACCTCACGCGTTTCACTCTTTTGCAAACCGCGAACTTCGACGGCAAACTTCTCAATTGAAGTGGCAATCAATGCAATAGTAGAAAGATAATGTGCATGGCGGTCACGCTGCAGGGTTTGAGTTGAAATCGGTGCACGCTCTAGTCCTAATTTCTCACATACATATTGCTCTACAAACGGGTCAATGTTGGCATATGTCCCAACCGCCCCAGAAATCTTACCAAACTCAATGCCCTCTGCTGCCTGCTCAAAACGCTCAAGATTACGCTTCATTTCTTCGTACCAAAGCGCAAGCTTTAAACCAAACGTTGTCGGCTCAGCATGAACTCCGTGAGTCCGGCCCATCATGACGGTATACTTGTGCTCAATGGCCTTGTTTTTTAAAATCTCAATGAAATTGACTAGGTCTTTCCTGATAATTTCATTCGCTTGCTTTAACACATATGAGAGTGCGGTATCTACAACGTCCGTTGAAGTTAAACCATAATGCACCCACTTGCGCTCTTCACCTAATGTTTCGGATACCGCTCTTGTAAAAGCTACCACGTCATGGCGCGTTTCTTCTTCAATTTCTTGAATCCGTTCAATGTTAAAACTCGCATTTTCACGAAGTTTTTGAACGTCCTCCTTAGGAATATCACCTAGCTCTGACCAGGCTTCACAAGCAAGAATTTCAACCTCAAGCCAAGCTTTAAAACGGTTTTCCTCAGTCCAGATAGCACCCATCTCAGGTCTTGTATAGCGATCAATCATCTTTTTGCCTCCAAATGTTTTTCTTCCCAAATTTCATTTACGTCTATTATAGCTTCTTCAATAGAATCGCAAAGTATCGTAATATGTCCCATTTTTCTTTTAACCTTCGCTTCATCTTTTCCGTAAAAATGTACTTTCCATTCAGCCGTCCTTGGCAGATAATCTAACACAGTTTTGACATGCTCTCCCAATATATTAACCATTAGTGCCGGTTTTAACAGCTCTGTACTTCCGAGAGGCAAGCTGCAAACTGCCCGGATATGCTGTTCGAATTGTGAGGTTACACATGCCTCAATGGTACAATGTCCAGTATTATGCGGCCTCGGAGCAAGTTCATTTATATAAATCATGTCATCTTCCGTTAAAAACATTTCGACGGCTAACGTTCCGATTAACTGAAATTCATTAGCTAGCCTTACTGCCGCTTTAATTGCTAGCTCCTCTGCCTCTGCACTAATTCTTGCAGGAACAATGGTTTGATGGAGTATATTGTCACGATGGATGTTTTCTGCAACTGGAAACACTGCTGTATCCCCGAGTCCGTTTCTTGTTATAATGACCGAGATTTCCTTTTTAAAAGGAATCCACTTTTCCAGCACACATCGGCCATGTTCAAGAAGTATAACGGCACTTTCAATGTCTTGCATATTTCTAATTACCGCTTGGCCCTTACCATCGTACCCGCCGCGTGCTGTTTTTAGCACAGCAGGGAGTCCTAGGCTGTCAACACCAGCCAAAAGGTCTTTATACGTTTCAATTACAGCAAATGGAGCTACCTTTACCCCAGCCGCTTCAATTGCTGTTTTTTCGTTTACCCGATCCTGGCTAATTTCTAGCAATGACTTCCCTTGTGGTACAAAGGCATGCTGACAAAGCCATTCCAATGCTGGTGCATCAATATTCTCAAATTCATAGGTAATAACATCACTTACTTCTGCAAGCTTCTTGATGGCTTGTATATCACCATAATCTCCAATAATCTTAATGTCAGCCACTTGCCCACATGGCGAATCGTCGACCGGGTCTAAAACGGCGATACTGTATCCCATCGCCTTAGCTGCGAGTGCCATCATTCTCCCCAACTGTCCTCCGCCAATAATTCCAATCGTCTGTCCCGGTAGAATTACTTTATAAGACAAGTTCATCACTGCTTTCTATCGAGGTTGCTCGCGACTCCTGTCGGTATTGGTCTAGTCGTTCAGCTAAATCTAGATCTGTTGTTGCTAAAATCTGTGCCGCAAGTAAACCAGCATTTGTAGCACCTGCTCTGCCAATGGCAACCGTCGCCACTGGGATTCCTCCTGGCATCTGGACAATCGATAACAGTGAGTCGAGACCATTTAATGCCTTAGACTGAACAGGAACACCAATAACCGGCAAAGTCGTTTTGGCTGCAACCATTCCAGGCAAGTGAGCTGCACCACCTGCACCGGCAATAATCACCTTCATACCTCTTAATCTAGCATTCTCCGCAAATTCAAACATTAAATCTGGTGTTCGGTGAGCAGAAACTACCTGTTTCTCATAAGGCACCTCTAACCGTTCGAGGATTTCACAAGCATGACGCATTGTTTCCCAGTCTGATTTACTGCCCATTATTACCGCTACATTCGGATTCATGTTCCCGCCCCTTTTGTCTAGCGAAAGCAGCTATGCGCTTACGCTTTTCTTACTTATCCAATATAAAAAGCCCTAAACAGATACTTCCCCAATTTTATAAAATGAGAGAAAGCAGTCTGTCCGGGCTAATATCGGCACAGTTATATAGCCTGAAACGAGTTAACATTTCCGGCATATCCACTTCCCCTCATAGTCCAATCATTTACGGTAATTGGGTAGAAACTTATGGGCCATATTCCCAACATTATACGAGGGTGTTACATTATTATTTTTTTGACACCTTTATATTAACAATTTAACCTACAAATGGTCAATAAAAACGAACAATTTTATTTATTTAAAAATGAATGTTCGGTTTACTCAATAACCTTCGCTTCAAAAACAATCTGCCTTCCTACCGGTTCATAAGAGGTTTCGTTCCCCTTTATCACCTCTTGGAAGATAGGTTTTTCTGTACGTCTAATCGGAGTATAGCCCTGTTTTTTAATACGTTCTAAACAATCATCTATGGTTTCATTTTCTAGTACCTCAAATTGTAATTTCTTTTTGCTCATGAAAATAACTTCCCTCTTTTCACAGATTTCACCCAGAATCCCCCGTGAATGGATTTTGGTTCATATGAAATAATAAAAGCCTTAGGGTCTAGTTCCTTAATTGTGTCGTATAATTTAAGCTCAAATTTCCTCGGTGTGAGAATTTGCATGGCCATTCGGTCTCCCTCAAGACCATTAGCTGCCCAATTCGTTACACCATATCCTTTGTCACGTAGAAGTTTAGGCAAGTTTTTGTCATATTCCTTTGTAATCACATTAACCGTTATATATCCGAGAGCTAATTTTTCCTCAATTTTCATTCCGACAACTACCCCGATTCCATAACCAACCGCATAGGCAATCAGATTCTGGATTTCATTTAGGTTGTTTAACACTAGGCCGAGACCTAACACATAAATAACCACTTCAATCATACTTAAGGCCGCAGCTAAATAACGTTGACCCTTTAAGGTTAATATCATTCTTATCGTGAAGAATGATACATATACAATATTAATGATAAGAATAACAGAAACCATGACAAGACTATTTTGTAACAAGAAAATCCCTCCTATGTTTACTTTACCCATTTTCTCACGGTTAACTTAGTGTAACTTACTTTGTTCTAATTTTCATGTCCAATCCCAAATTAAATAAAAAGGATCTACCACTGTAGATCCTTTTCATTTGTTTATTTTTTTAATAGAGTTTGAAGAATATTTCTCCAAATATCATCATCGTCCGTTAGAAAATGTCCGGCTTCTGGTATATAGTGCGTGTGGCAGTTTGGAATCTGCTGAGCCAATTTCATCATTCGGCTAATAGGTGCCAAACGGTCTGCTTCTCCATGCCAAACATCAATAGGTACGACAATATCTTTAACTGAAAAGCCCCATGGTTTTGTGAGTAAGGCCGGTTCATTGACACACTCGTCAATTGATACCCTAAAGGCTTCCCCCATGTGCATCATTAATCCTTTTAACTGGTCATCAGTCTGCAGGAACTGACGATCCCAGGCAGTCAAATGTTTATTGCCCTTCCTATTTTGTTCCATGAATTTCTCTGGATTTTCTTCAAGAAGCCTTTTAGTCGCACGATAGCTTGCTTTTATTAACCAGGGTGCTTTTCTAGCCAGGAAGAAGGCTATTTTATTTGCTGTCATCATTTCCTTTGGAGTTTTTCCGTTATGAAACGGTGTCCCACTCGCTACTAATGCAACTGAGTGAAGTCTTAGAGGCAATTTATAAGCACAGGCTGCAGCAAAGGGGCCGCCTCCTGACACTCCAATTATTGAAAATTTGTTGATAGATAGGTGATCAGCAATTTCCTTGACATCATCTGTCCAATCTAACAGGGATCTGCCTAGTTTTGGTGTTGATAAACCAAACCCCGGGCGATCTAATGATATCAAACGTATCCCTAAAGTTTTAGAAATCTCATCATCCTCTAGAAAGAGTAACCTAGACCCAGGTGTACCGTGAAAAAACATAACCGGAAGTCCATTTTTATCGCCATATTCTATAAACCCAATATCCCTGCCGTCACTAAGTTTTACTGTTGTATTCATCCTCTTCTCCCCTAAACTATTAATTTTAATAAATATTTAATACTACTTAAGTATTAGTTAAAAAAATTAATCCTGTTGGGCTTTCACTGCAATGTTATAGAGTTTTTCATGTATATCTAAAAGTTTTTCTAGGTCATCCTGCGGCAGTTTTGCATAGTATTTTTCGATTATATATAATTGGTTCTTCTCAATCATCTGGTTATAATAAAGGCCCTTTTCACCAAGATGAACGATGATCTCCCGCCTATTGTGTGGATTAATTTCTCTTTTTATATATCCTAGTTTCTCTAGCTTAGAAATCAGCTGACTCGCTGCACTTGCAGTAATAGACAAAAATTGTGCAATCTCATTAACCGTACGAGTTTGTACACGTAGTAATTCAAGAATCACCTGCTGTTTGGTCGATAAGTCTCCAAACTCACCGGCAACCAATTTGTTATAATCCTCTAGGAAAATCCCGCTCAAAGCATTGGAGCAGTCTAGAATCTTTTTACTAATACTAGCTAAATCTTTATCCAATTGTATCACCTCACCAACATTATAAAACAATCTAAATAATTAAACTAACTTAAACATTAAGTTTGCTTAATTATTTTTTGGGTAGATACGTGATTAGTGACCTGTTTTGTCGATAACAGGTCACTTATCCTAGCTATACGTGACCTCTTTTGTCCTCGATTTCCGATAAGTGATCACTTGTCATCCCTTTAATTGACCTGTTTTACGAAATTGAATAGTATAGAGTTGACTTATATCCAATTTACTCTTATCAATACATTACTATAAAAAAAGACAACCCAATTAAGGATTGTCTTTTTTTATTTGCCTGGCAACGTCCTACTCTCACAGGGGCGCCTGCCCCAACTACCATCGGCGCTGAGAAGCTTAACTTCCGTGTTCGGTATGGGAACGGGTGTGACCTTCTCGCCTTAATTACCAGACTATTAAGTTTGAGGTTTCATTCCCTCAAAACTAGATAATGTAGAAGAAGTTTTGTAAAACCGAGTTCACCTTACTCATATTGCTATGTTTTGGTTAAGTCCTCGAACGATTAGTATCAGTCAGCTCCACACGTCACCGCGCTTCCACCTCTGACCTATCAACCTGATCATCTTTCAGGGTTCTTACTAGCTTGCGCTATGGGAAATCTCATCTTGAGGGGGGCTTCATGCTTAGATGCTTTCAGCACTTATCCCGTCCGCACATAGCTACCCAGCGATGCCTTTGGCAAGACAACTGGTACACCAGCGGTGCGTCCATCCCGGTCCTCTCGTACTAAGGACAGCTCCTCTCAAATTTCCTGCGCCCACGACGGATAGGG
>NZ_MSLS01000030.1 GCF_001940785.1 Bacillus sp. MRMR6 | reverse complement strand
GCGTCCATTATCATCACTATAATAGGGGCGTACCTTTTCAAGAAGAAAAGAAAAATCAATATGTTTATCAATTAAACGGAGAAGGTGATTGTCAGGAACCAAGTCATCAATAGTTACAAATTCAAATTCATTTTGGGTTGATACTTTTGGTTTAAACATATATTTCACCACTTATTATTTAATTTTTAATTATGTAGAGAGCTGTACACTATAGATTTAAACTCTGTTGAATTGCGTGGAAGGCACGTAGACTCCTGCGGGACTAGAAGGTCAGGGTGAGACCCCGCAGGAGCGCAAGTGACGAGGAGGCTCACCGACCGCCCGCGGAAAGCGAAGTGCCTGGAGCGCAATTCAACAGACATATTTCAAAGCCTTTTATAATAAAATTATAACAAATTAACGCGGTGAATCGTTAAAATATTTGCATAAAAATAAGAGGCTGTCGAAAGTTTCTCGACAGCCTGAGGAATCACAAATAGTGATTCCTTTTTATTAGGAAAGTTTTGAAAAGCCTCTAATCTAAAATTTCCTAATGTGTACCTTAAAATACAAAAAAATATACTATACTACCATACAGATATTTTGTTAGGAGTTAAGCTTAAAATGTAAACGGATGAACCAAGAAAACACTAACCCACCTTGACTACCATATCAGTTATTAAATACAAAGGTAATAAACAGGTTAACCGTGAGTTGGTAAAGATTACAAAGTAAGCAAGGGTGAGTCTATGGAAATTGGTGTTTCCACTTATTTGAAGAAGATTAATAGAAGCTTAATTATAAGCAAAATTATCGAACATGGGATGATCTCAAGATCTGATTTATCAACTATAACCAAATTAACAAAGGCAACTATTTCTACACAAGTAGCAGAATTGATAGCGGATGAGTTGATTGTCGAAACCAATCAGGAGTATCACAATGTTGGAAGAAAGCCGATTATGCTTTCTCTTAATCCCGATGCTGGTTGTGCACTAGGGATTGATCTTGACTATGGAAAAATTACATTTACTATAACTGATATGATGGGGCAGCCGGTTCAGTCTGAACAAATGGAGTTAGAAAGTTCGAATTATGAAGAGGTCCTTCAATTTTTAATAAAGCAAATTAAAGAGTATCAGGAAGGTTACTCCCATAGTCGATTGGGGATTGTCGGTGTGGTCATTGGAATTCATGGAACGGTTAAGAAGGACGAAATCATTGGTTTTGTTCCACAGTTTAAATGGTATAACAAGGACCTAAGGCGGGATATTGAGAAAAAATTAGGTTTAGTAGTTTATGTAGAAAATAATGCGAATTTATGTGCATTTGCTGAAAAAGTATTGAATTGTCATGGAAGTGAGAACTTAATCAGTATTAATATGTATTCTGGGATAGGTCTTGGTATTTTGATTAATGGCGAGCTGGTAAAAGGCTATCAGGGTTACGCAGGTGAAATTGGTCATATGATCATCAATCCCAATGGAAAACTATGTAATTGTGGTAATTCAGGTTGCTGGGAGCTTTATGCATCTGAAGTCAGCTTCTTTAAACAATTAGCTGAAAAGCTAAACCTTTCTAAAATGACATATAAAGATATAAAAAACCTCATTATTGCTAGAGACTCAATCGTTTTGACGCAGATGGAAGAGTATATTCATGTTATCAGCATCGGTTTAAATAATATCATTAACTTGCTAAATCCCGACACAGTGGTGTTAAATAGTGCACTATTAAAACTGTTTCCAGAAGCAGAGGATAAAATTAAAGCAAATCTAAAATCCTCAGTTAGTGATTTTAAACAGTTAATGATATCTGAACTTGGATCAAATGCGTGTGTAATGGGTGCATGTGCTTTAGCTATTAAGAAATTTTTTGAGATCACAGATCTAAGCTTAACAATTGAACAAAATGCAATGGAACAAATGATTTAAAATATAATATATTTTTACCCGACAGAATTAGCCTGTCGGGTATTCTTTTGTAAAAAAGTTATTTGACTTCCCCATTGGTCTTTGGGGATACGATTTTTTGTTCTCTAGTACATAATCACAAAAAAAGGTACAAAAATACCATAAAATAATATTAAAAAACCTTATTATTGATATAGTTTCATAAACAGTTAGTGAAGGAAGTAAGACTTAACGATTTAATGAAAAATAGGTGGAGTATGATCAGAGGAGGCTCTCATTTTGGTAAATTTTAAAGAAAAGTCACTGGTTAATCTAAGAGCAAATCCATTTAATCTAGATGTTAATAGTATTGATTGGGTTGAAAATACATTAAAAAGAATGACGGTAAAGGAAAAAATCGGTCAATTGTTTTGTCTGCCGGGATTTTCTACTGATAAAAACGTTCTACAAATGCTAACACAGAGTGTAGGCATTGGTGGAATTATGTATCGTCCATCAGATGGAAAAACAGTTCAAGAAGCACATCGAACCTTACAAAACTCATCAAAAATTCCTTTATTGGTTGCAGCAAATCTTGAGGCCGGTGGAACAGGGATTGTTTTAGAAGGGACAAATTTTGCGAAACCACTTCAGGTCGCGGCTACTGACGATGTTGAGTTAGGCTATGCATTAGGCAAGATTTCATGCAGTGAAGGAGCTGCAGTAGGCTGTAATTGGTCTTTTGCTCCAGTGGTGGATATCGACATGAACTTTAGAAACCCGATTACAAACCTAAGGACATTTGGAGATAGTCCTGAACGCGTCATAAAGATGGCGAAGGGTTATATGGATGCAGCCAAAGAGGAAGGAATTGCAGTCAGTATCAAGCACTTTCCAGGTGATGGTGTCGATGAAAGGGATCAACATTTGCTAACAAGTGTTAACACCTTATCCGTGGAAGAATGGGACAATACGTTTGGTCAAGTGTATCAAGAATTAATTGACTACGGTGCCCAAACCGTTATGGTAGGACATATCGCGCTGCCTGCCTATGCAAAAAAAATAAACCCTGAATTAAATGACAAACCAATACCAGCAACACTATCCAAGGAGCTTGTAACTGGACTTCTTAGAAATAAGCTAGGTTTTAACGGACTCGTAATTACGGATGCCACGCAGATGCTTGGGTATACAACCGGAATGAAACGTGAAGAGGCGGTTCCGACATCCATTGCTATAGGATGTGATATGTTCCTATTTACAAAAAACATGGAAGAAGATATTGAATTCATGTTCAAGGGATATCATAAAGGAATCATTACCGATGAACGGTTAGATGAAGCTGTTACTAGAATCCTAGCAACTAAAGCTGCATTAAAACTCCATGAGAAGCAGGTTTTAAATACTCTAGTTCCAGCTGAAGAAGCATTGTCCATTTTAAAAAATGAAAGGCACGTTGAATGGGCAAAAGAATGTGCTGATAAGGGGATTACACTTGTAAAAAACAATAACATTATATTGCCTTTTATCAAAAATAAGTATAAAAAGGTTTATTTGAATGTACTTGATGCAAATGATGACCTAAATTCTCCATTACGTACAAAATTCAAGTCAATGCTTGAGGAGGAAGGTTTTGATGTACATCTGCGAAATAGGGATTTCAATATAGACGCGGAAGCATTCATGGCAGGGAAACGCGACCTTCGAACACTAGAAGTCATGCAGGAAATTGGAGCAAGAGTCTCCGATTTTACAAGTAAGTATGATTTAGCCATTTATGTAGCCAATTTTGAAACGTCAAGTAACAACACCGTTATAAGGATAAATTGGAAAGGCCTTGCAGGTATGGGTGATGACACACCCTGGTTTACATCCGAAATACCAACTGTTTTCATTAGTCTAGCAAACCCATATCATTTATTGGATGTCCCTATGGTACAGGCTTATGTCAATGGTTACACAAACAATGAATTTGTTCTTGAGAGTTTGATTGATAAATTAATGGGTCGTTCCGATTTTAAAGGCGTGAGCCCGGTTGATGCATTTTGTGGCAGGGAAGATACCAAATATTAATTAATTAGTTAACTGGGTGAATCGCGTATTCACCCAATTTACATTTGGAGGAAAGATAAATGAAATATAAAGCCATTATTTTTGATTTAGACGGAGTCATTTGTCATACAGATCAAAATCATTATCAAGCATGGAAAGCGATCGCGAACAAATTAAACATTTATTTTGATGAAATGATTAACAACCAGTTACGTGGAATAAGCAGGATGGAAAGTCTTAATATCATACTAGAAAGATATGATGGTAAGATGTCAGAAGAAGAAAAAGCCAAGTATGCAGATGAAAAAAACAATATTTACAAAAAATTATTAGAGAATATGTCTGAAAGTGATTTAAGCCTAGAAGTAAAAAATACTCTAGTAGATTTGAGAAGCAGAGGCTTTAAATTGGCCATTGGTTCATCCAGTAAAAATGCTAAATACATTTTACATCAAATAGGGCTGGGGACCTTTTTTGATGCCATCTCTGACGGTAATAATATAAAAAATTCAAAACCAGATCCAGAAGTTTTTCTAAAAGCTGCTGAATATTTAAATGAACAACCCCAACGTTGTCTTATAGTGGAAGATGCGGTAGCAGGGTTAGAGGCTGCTAAAGCAGGGGGGATGGATAGCTGTGCGATTGGCGATGCAATTTCAAGTGGCAAAGCCACTTACAACCTAAATTTATTCAAAGATCTTATAAAAATAATAGAATAGAAGATTTTCCCATCTTGTCTTAGAAGAAAAGCTGACTAGTAGCCATTAATTAGTCAGCTTCTTATTTTGTCCGGGGAAGCAAAATCATAGGAAGTGGAGTAAAACAAATTGAATAAGCTTAGCACGAAATCATTACTAGAAGCATATCAGAAAGCGATAGAATACAATCTAAAGGGATGCATTTATTACCTTATTATTAAAAGAAGAATTAAGTAAACGAGGGATTGATGAATCACTCATAACTGACTATAGGAATAAAGTGAATGCTAAAATTATAAACTTTAATGCATAGCCTATATTTCCAAACACCACACAATAATGCTAAGGGCACCGTTCATTGAGAACGGTGCCCTTAGGTTTTGCTTTTAACACTTCTATGCTACGAAAAGGATTAAACAGATTTGCGATCCTCAAATGGAAACTCATCGTTTAGGTTTCGTCTTTTTAATAGACCAAAGAAGTTTTCAATTTCTCGTTCAGCACTCAAAAGAGAGTCCGACCCATGGATGACATTTTCTTCTTTTGAAAAAGCAAAATCACCACGGATCGTCCCAGGCAATGCTTCCGAAGGACTTGTCTTTCCAATCATCAGACGAGAAACCTCAATGATATTTTCACCTTCCCAGACCATTGCAAAAGATGGGGCCGATGTAATGAAATCCACTAATTCACCGAAAAATGGCTTTTCTTTATGTTCGATGTAATGATATTCTGCTTTAGTGCGGTCAATGGTCATCAACTGTGCATGTAACAAAGTAAATCCTTTTTGCTCAAAGCGTCTGACAATCTCGCCAACTAATCCTCGTTTTACTCCATCTGGCTTGACCATAATAAACGTCCGTTGTACTGACATACAATCACCTCTTAAATAATTATATTTATATATGAGAACCTTGAGAATTGATCCTGCATGTTACCATTATGGCGAAAAAATAAAGTTTCAAACCAAAAAAAACACACATCCGCCAATGTGTATTAATGATTATGGTCATTCCTCTTTAACTGTATCTCTTTTACCTTTTGATACTGCTCATCCGGCCACCATGCACCACAATCATTTGAAACAATGCAGGCAGCACATTTTTCTAAGTCATAAACCATCATGCCTGAAATGGGAGGGGAATATAGATGGAGTGTAACCATATCAGTGTTATTGAGAGCCTTCATTTTATGAACGGCCTTTTTGGGGGCATAAAAGGTTTTCCCCTGATGTTGATATTGGTGAAACAATTGAGTTGGCAACCCATCCTCGCTTACTTCATAAACCGAATTGATTGAGGTCCCGGAGAGAACTTGTATCCAGCCGTGGGAACTGCCGTGATCATGTGGAGCACACTCTAAGTCTGACCAATTCATTACGAGCATCTCAACATCATTATTTTTATACAGCAGCTTTCGATTGTAGGGCTTTCCGTCAGTTGGTTCTGGCAAGTCGGCAAGTTCATCGACGGTTAGATTTAGTTGTAATAGAGCATCCTTCAATTCAGCTTTAGAGGGATTTTTTAAAATATCTAAAACTTTGCTTATCTTACGCGTCAAAGTCATACTGCTTCACTCCTATTGTCGTTTATTTCTATCGTTGCTGAACAACATAGGTACAAGCTGACCGTTAACAATGACCACTCCCATTATAATTATGATTCCTCCGGCAACACTTATGAATAAAACTTTTTCATGTAAAAGCAAAACGGCAGCAATTAATGTTGCGATCGGTTCCAGGTATAGAAACATAGAAACCTTTGAAGCCTCTAAAACTTCTAATGCCTTCCCCCAGTACCAGTAAGCAATGCCTGAAACAAAGACACCGAGAAATATCAAGTGGGCCCACTCTGTCTCGTTCAAAAGTGAAAGTCTTTCCCATCCTCTGTTTCGAATAATAAAAGGGATGGTGAGGATTAATCCGATTAAACTCATATAAAACGTTACAACAATAGGGGAGTAAGGGATTTTTAGGCTCTTTAAAAGCACTGAATAAACAGCCCAATTTAATGTGCTCAATACCATTAACAGGAAGCCTAGGTTCAAGGCAAAGTGTAATGATTGTCCACTTCTTGTTGAAGTGACTAACAACACCCCGATAATCGCCAGCGACATTCCGATAGCCCTTGTTAAGCTCATCTTTTCATGCAGGAAAAGAATCGATAAGATAACCGTAAAGACTGGAGATAACGATATAAGCCAGCCGGCAGAAGATGCATTAATCGTCAACAGAGCAGTAGCCTGTAATACCTGATGAACAAATACTCCAAGTGTACCAAGAATGAGCAAATGGGGGAAAAATCTCAAAGAGATAAATAGCCGGTGACGCTGCAGCAGGATTAAAAGCAGCAAAAAAAGAACCCCGATCCCAAAACGAAAAACGAGCAGCGAATAAGGATCAAGCTTTCCTAGGACAGCCTTGGCCGATACAAAGGAAACACCCCAGAAACTAATTGAGATCAAAGCATACATCGAAGCAGTTACTTTAGACTTGTACAAAATCATGAGTAGAATCCTTTCGAAAAAAGAGGTTTTTACTCAATTTTATGTTTGTCCTTTAATATAATGATTAGTGGTTTTTAAATACTAGTGGATATTTTTTATAATCATGCATAAAGTCACTAATAATGTCACTAGGTCGTTCACAATTATGACATATTTTTTCAAAATTTTTAATTGATATTTCGACATTAAATGAGTGTATTCTGGTCTTATTATGTATACGCTTTCATTTTTGTTTGAATTTTTCAATGAATTATGTAGATTGGGGATTGATTGTGTCGTTTTGTTACTATTTTCTATAATTTCTATGTTTGATACAATGAAAAAAACTTAATCTTTTTAAAAAATATAAAAGGAACTAGCGAAAGGGAGAAAAGTTTGTAACATCGTGGTCTTCCAAATAGGATTTTTTAGTGGTGCTCCAATCGCGCAGCTCTTTAGGAGGGCAATATTATGGTATTTAAGGTAAAAATCTGGAGAAAATTAACTAGGAACCAGAAACTAAGACTGCTATCACAAAAAGCTCACTTTTAACCTTTGGAAGAGCCCTGTTTGGGCTTATTTATTTTGGCCTATGTAGTAAAGTAGAAAAAACACTTTTTATAAATAAGCAGCTATCCCATAATAATGGACAGCTGCTTTTCTTGTTTTGAATTTAACCTAGTAATGAGGCTGAACCTTTTAAATTAGAATCTTCTGGCGGCCATACCGAAAGGTCAAAAGGATAATCTGAGCCTGGAACAACTCTGTCTTCTCCTACCGTTTTTGTGAGAAACTGAATACTTTCAGCGTTCCACAAGACATTATCATACCAAAATCGTTTAAGGTATTCTGATGGTTTACCTTTTAGTTTTGAAGAAACAAGCCCCCATTGTTCATACCCTTTATCGAGTCTTCCAATTTGATATGGGAGGAAGCCTCCGCCATGTGCAAATAATATTTTGACCTCTGGATATTGATCAATCATTCCACTCAATAGTATATCCGTTGCACAAACAGTTGTTTCCCAAGGGACGCCAATTAAATTAGGCATCATTCTTCGCTTTAACCGTGGGTCTTCACACAATAACGGGTGAATAAACACAATGGCCTTTAAGCGATTGGCTTCTTCGAAAAATGGTGTGAAGAATTCATCAGATAACATGTGACCGGATATTCCTGGACCAATGATGACTCCTTTTAATCCTAGATTCATGGCTTCAGATAGAACTTGTGCAGCTTTTTCTGGGTTGGTAAGAGGGACAGTCCCTAATGCGGATAGTTTCTGAGGTGTTTTCTTGGTCCATTCTGCTAACGCACGATTGTAAACAGTAGACAAATCGGTAGTTATTTCTTCACGAAAATCATATAGGAAAAGTTGAGGGATGGGTGAGATAACTGAATGGGCCACACCAGCCTTTTCTTGTTCAGTAAGATAAAAATCACCGTCAACAAAGGCTTTCTTTAGCTCAAATCCCCATTTTTCATTAATAACTAAAAACGGATCTTTCCCACCTTCTTTATTGATCCATTTGGCGTTTACGAGGTTCTGGTGATCCTTTAGCCAGGTTAAAACATCTGGCGGGATAAAATGTGTATGAAAATCATGCATCTAACATCGCTCCTCTTAAAAAATAACTCTATCGTTTTCTGTAGCCCAATCTAGTAGAAACCTCTAAAGCAGCACTGATTACTTTTTTAGCAATGGCTTGAATCTTATGAGATTGTAATCTTTGTTTTGGTCCGACAACAGATAAGGCTGAGATCACATTCCCTCGATAATCAAAAATCGGTGCAGCGATTGAGGTTACTCCATCTAAAATCTCCTCAACACTAGAAGCGTAACCATTTTCCTTCACTTCACGTAAGTGTGCACGCAGAATTTTTGGGTCTGTAATGGTATTTTTGCAGTATTTGTTTAGACCTTTTTCAATCACTCTATCAACGACATCATCATTGGAGAAAGCAAGTAATACTTTGCCTGAACTTGTGCAATAGGCTGGATTTCTTCTCCCAACATGCGTTAGAAATCGCACAGGATGGTTGCAATCTACTTTATGAAGGTAAATCACGTCTAAATGATCCAGTACAGAAATGTGAGCGGTTTCACCAAGAGTCTCAACCAGCCTGTTTAAGATTGGCTGTGATTCTCGGTGGATATCCATTGAACTATTGACGACGCCGCTGAGAGTAAGAATGGAAAGACCTAAGCGGTATTTCTTCGTTTCAGGATCTTTATAAACAAAACCTTCACTTGCAAGCGTTGCCATCGTTCTGCTGACAGTACTTTTATTTAGTCCAAGCGATGAAGAAATTTCACTAATTTTCTTTTCAGGTTCATCCATTGAAAAACTATTTAAAATTCGCAGTGCATTTTTTAAGGATGAAAGATAATGCTCTTCCTGGTTTTTTGTTTCCAAATTATCATTCCTCCTTTGCCCTGTAGTTTCATTATTGAAAACGATGTTGCTCTATAGTGGTCAATATAACAGATGAAAAAAGAAATAGAAAGAAATTTTTATAAAATTAAAATTATTTTTAATTGTTTCACTATGTGAAACAAGGATGTTGTATACGCAATCAAAAGGGGATATCTTCTAATTAACGAACATTTAGGAGGAACAAGATGATGACTGTGGAAACTAGAGTAAAGGCAATCAATTGTTTGCATTTCATTAATGGCCAATTTGTGGAGTCACAAAACAAAAAAACATTCGAGAATATTAACCCAGCAACTGAAGAGGTTTTGGGGACAGTAGCGGAGGGTGGTAAGGAAGAAGTCGACTATGCGGTTCGAGCAGCACGCAGAGCCTTAAATGGTAAATGGAAAAAGATGACGACAACAGAGCGTTCAAAAGTAATTCGCCGAATTGGTGATTTAATCCTTGAAAGACAAGAAGAATTAGCCCGTTTGGAATCGTTAGATACCGGGAAACCGTTTTGGTTAGCTAATAGTATTGATATCCCACGGGCTGCTTATAACTTCCACTTTTTTGCTGATTATATGATTTCAGTTAATACTGATGCAAACCAGCAAGATGATCAGGCTATCCATTACTCCTATCGCCGCCCAGTTGGTGTTGTCGGCATTATTAAACCGTGGAATCTACCATTACTATTACTTACCTGGAAACTAGCTCCTTGCTTAGCAATGGGAAATACAGCAGTCATCAAACCTGCGGAATGGACACCGATGACAGCAACCGTATTAATGGAAATTTGTAAGGAAGCCGGAGTACCGGATGGTGTGGTAAATCTAATTCATGGTTTCGGACCAAATTCTGCTGGAGGAGCAATATCAGAACATCCTGATATTGATGCGATTTCCTTTATCGGTGAACCGGGAACAGGCTCTGCGATTATGAAAGCGGCATCAAGTTCGTTAAAAAAGCTGTCTTTTGAATTGGGCGGTAAAAATCCGAATATAATCTTTGCTGATTCAGATCTTGATGAAGTGGTGGAAACATCCATCAAATCTAGTTTTATTAATCAAGGTGAAGTGTGTCTTTGCGGCTCACGGATCTATGTGGAGCGTCCGGCATATGAGGAGTTCTTAAATAAATTTACAGAGAAGGTAAAAACCTTAAAGGTTGGAAAACCAGAAAATGAGGATACAAAGGTTGGGGCCTTAATCAGCAAGGAACATTACGACCGTGTAAACAGCTATATAGACATCGCAAAAAATGAAGGCGCAGTCATTCTGACAGGTGGAAAACGCCCTGAGGGAATGGATAAGGGTTACTATTTAGAACCTACCATTATTACTGGAGTGGATCGTAATTCTCGTTGTGTCCGGGAAGAAATATTTGGACCGGTTGTAACGGTTATGCCATTTGATATGGAAGAAGAAGTAATTATGCAAGCGAATGATACCCACTACGGATTAAGCGCAACGATTTGGACCAATGACCTAAGACGTGCTCACCGAGTTGCACACCAAATTGAAGCCGGCATTATCTGGGTAAATACTTGGTTCTTACGTGATCTTCGTACACCGTTCGGTGGAATGAAAAATAGCGGAATTGGCAGAACGGGTGGAATGCATAGCATTGATTTCTACTCTGAATTATCTAATATCACCATTAAACTATAAAGGAGTATACCGATGACCAATAAAATAAAACAGTTTGCAGAACAATTGGCTGATGCAGAAACCACTCGTATAGGCATTTCTCCTCTCTCATCTGTTGAGCCAGAACTAACGATAAAAGAAGCTTATTCTATTCAGCTTGAAAATATTCAGCGAAAAGTAGCTGAAGGTCAAACGATTGTAGGGAAAAAGATTGGTTTAACTTCACTAGCCATGCAGAGATTACTTGGTGTGAATGAGCCTGATTATGGACATTTGCTGGATGGAATGGTGGTCGAAAACGGAGGTCATATCTCGATTGAGCACGTCCTTCAACCAAAAGTAGAAGCAGAAATTGCCTTTATTTTAAAAAAGGAATTACGAGGACCAAATGTAACTGCAATTGATGTCCTTCAAGCAACAGACTATATTGTACCTGCACTTGAAATCGTTGATAGCAGAGTGAAAGATTGGAAGATTACTTTGGCAGATACGGTAGCAGACAATGCCTCATCAGGATTTTACGTTCTTGGCGGCAAGCCTGCAAAAATTGAAGATATCGACCTTGAATTAGTAGGTATGGTGTTAACGAAAAATGGTGAGCTAGTCAACACGGGTGTAGGGGCAGCAGCACTAGGAAATCCGGCCAATTGCGTTGCCTGGTTAGCCAATAAGCTAGCGGAATTTGATATTTCTCTGAAGGCAGGAGAAGTCATTCTCTCAGGAGCATTGTCAGCAGCAGAAGCAGCCAACAAAGGGGATACTTTTACCGCAAGATTCGCACATATCGGTCAAGTAAGTGTACGATTTTAATTATATTAAGGAAGTGAGGGGAAAACTTTTGACGAAAGTAAAGGTAGCGATATTGGGTTCGGGAAACATCGGTACAGATCTCATGTTAAAACTAGGCAGATCGGAAGTTCTAGAATTAACAACTGTAATTGGAATAGATCCAGCTTCAGAAGGTTTACAGAAAGCCAGAGAGCTAGGTTATGAGACAATTGATACCGGAATACAAGGTTTTTTAGAGAGACCAGAGCTTGCAGATATAGTTTTTGATGCCACAAGTGCAAAAGCACATATTAGACACGCAAAACTATTAAAAGAAGCCGGAAAACAGGTGCTTGATTTAACACCTGCAGCAGTCGGGCCTTTAGTCGTCCCGCCGGTAAATATTGAGGAACATGTAAATGCGGAAAATATTAATTTAATAACCTGTGGTGGCCAGGCAACGATCCCCATCGTTCATGCGATTCATCGGGTTCAGCCTGTCGAATATGCGGAAATAGTGGCAACCATTTCTAGCAAAAGTGCAGGACCAGGGACAAGAGCAAATATTGATGAGTTCACACAAACGACTGCACGTGGAATTGAAAAAATTGGCGGTGCCAAAAAAGGAAAAGCGATTATCGTCTTAAATCCAGCAGAGCCGCCAATTATGATGCGAGATACCATTCATGTCCTTGTCGAAGGAGAAGAGGTTAAGGCAGAAGAAATTACGGCTTCTATTAAAGAAATGGAGAAGCAGGTTCAAACGTATGTTCCAGGCTACCGGTTAAGACAAGAACCAATTTTCGATGGCAATCGGGTAACGGTGTTTATTGAAGTGGAAGGTGCTGGCGATTATTTGCCTAAGTATTCCGGAAACTTGGATATCATGACAGCTGCATCGGTGAAAGTAGCGGAAGAATGGGCGAAACATAAAATCTCCGTTGAGGTAAGGAGTTGAGTGTAGTGAGTAATGAAAGAGAAATTTATATAACTGAAGTTGCCTTGCGTGATGGCAGTCATGCAATTGGACATCAGTTTACGGTTGAACAAGTAACGAATGTTGCCAAGGCATTAGACGAAGCAAATGTTCCAGTTATTGAAGTTTCCCATGGGGATGGACTAGGCGGTTCTTCTTTACAATATGGATTATCGTTAACAGATGAAATGAAACTGATCGAAGCAGCTGCATCTGTTGTCAAAAATGCTAAAATCGCTGTTTTGCTGTTACCTGGAATCGGGACGGTTCATGATTTAAAGCAGGCTGCCAATCTAGGGGCTAAAATGGCTCGTATTGCTACACATGTAACGGAAGCAGATGTAGCACCCCAGCATATTGCGATGGCAAAAGAGCTTGGTCTTGAAACAGTTGGATTTTTAATGATGTCCCATATGGCGCCAACGTCCAAATTGGTAGAGCAAGCAAAGCTGATGGAAAGCTACGGGGCAGATACTGTGTATGTGGTCGATTCTGCCGGGGCACTGTTACCGCATCAAGTAAAAGAGAGAATTCATGCATTAAAGAATAGCATTGGTGTGAATGTCGGTTTCCACGCTCATAATAATCTTTCGTTAGCGATGGCGAACAGCTTAGCTGCGATTGAAGAAGGGGCAACGAGAATCGACGGGAGTATTCGCTGTCTAGGAGCCGGTGCTGGAAATACACAAACAGAGGTATTAGTCGCTGTTTTAGAAAAGCTAGGAATTAAAACGGGAATTGATGTATTTAAGATGATGGATATCGCGGAAGAACTAGTGGCTCCTATTTTAGAAAAGCCACAAGAAATTACCAGAGATGGTCTTGTCCTAGGTTATGCAGGAGTTTACTCTAGCTTTTTATTGCATGCTAGGAGAGCTGCCACTCAATTCGGAATTGATTCAAGAGATATTTTAATCGAGCTTGGCAGACAAAAGATTGTTGGCGGACAAGAGGATATGATTTTTGATGTTGCTGCTGAACTTTCTAAAAAAAAGCAAAGTGTTCGTGCCTAAGGAGGTAGAGGGAATTGAGTCGATATAAGGAAATCGCCAATTATTTAGTCGCAGCAGAAGTAGAGAAACGCGAGGTTGCAAAGGTAACGGTAGACTTAAAGCCTGATTTATCGGTTGAAGAAGCCTACCTAGTTCAACAGGAAATTGTTAACCTGAAATTAAATGAAGGAAGAAGAATTGTTGGACCAAAAATGGGATTAACGAGTCAGGCAAAAATGAAACAAATGGGAATCGAAGAACCGATTTATGGCTATGTGTTTGATTATATGATCATTGAAAATGGCGGTAAGGTTCCATTACATGAATTAATTCATCCCAAAGTGGAAGCGGAAGTTGCTTTTGTGATCGGAGAAGATATAGAAGGTCCTGGTGTAACCGGTGCACAAGTGTTAGCAAAAACGGAGTATGTTTTACCTGCATTAGAAATTATAGATAGTCGTTATGAGAACTTCCAGTTTACATTACCGGATGTAATTGCTGATAATGCGAGCACCGCAAGAGTAGTATTTGGAACAACGCTTAAAAAACCGGATCAATTTGAACTGGATTTAGTTGGGGCGACGCTTTCGATTAATGGAGAAATAAAAGAATTAGGTGCTGGAGCTGCCGTCCTTGGCCACCCTGCACATTCTATCGCCATGCTTGCCAATATGCTTGCTAGAAAAGGAGAAAAGGTACGTAAAGGCGATGTAATCTTAACTGGCGGGATTACAAGTGCCGTTCAGTTGAAATATGGTGATATTGTTAGCGGTAAGTTTGACGGGCTAGGGGAAGTAACTTTTACCGTAACCGATTAACACTTTTAAAAAGGAGCATTTTAAGATGCCAATAATAAATGTGCAAATTTTAGAAGGAAGACCAAAGGAAAAAGTAGAAGAAGTAATCTATAATATTACTAACACTGTTTCAGAAACCCTGGGTGCTCCTAAAGAGAGTATTAGAGTTATTGTAACAGAGATTCCGAAAACTCATTGGGGGATTGCAGGGGTTCCTGTTTCGAAAAGGTAATGTCCGTTAGATCAATGTGACCGATTAAAAGTCGGTCACATAGTTAAGTTTCGATGTCCCGAATCCGATAAGGTTATCTTGTAAGCGGTTACTAATAAAAAACAAGGAGGATCATATGACAATTGAATTATCTATGTTAGTTCCTCA
Source organism: Bacillus sp. MRMR6 (assembly GCF_001940785.1). Lineage (GTDB taxonomy): Bacteria > Bacillota > Bacilli > Bacillales > Cytobacillaceae > Neobacillus. The sequence goes on along the minus strand of NZ_MSLS01000030.1, from coordinate 46,132 downwards.
TGTCCCAAGCCTATGCCATGAGGATCAAGTACCTGAATTCCAGCAGGACATGGCAGCTGAAATGAAAAAAATAGCAAAACAAATAAAAGAGATAAAACCAGATGTGATCGTCTTAGTATCCTGTCATTGGCCGTCTACTTTCTTCCATTATGTAGATTGTACGGCAGAACATAAGGGGATACTTACCGCGTTTGAAGCACCTGATTTAATTAAGGATGTTCTTTATCATTATCCTGGGGACGAAGAACTGGCAAATCAACTGGTTAAAGCTGGGGAAGAAGCAAATCTCCAAGTGCAAGGAGTAAATGATCCCTATTATATTTGGGATTATGGCACGGTGGTACCTTTACGCTATCTTGTACCGAATGAGGATATCCCAGTTATTAACTTATCGGTTACATTGGCGGCTAGTTTAGAAGAAACGTATAAATGGGGACAAGAAATTAGTAAGGTATTGCGAGAAAGTGATAAAAAAGTAGTCTTTATCTCGAGTGGTGCCCTATCCCATAATCTAGTACGAGGCAGACATAATAAGCCAACCGTATCGGAGCATGCCTTGGATAAACAATTTATAGAATATGTTATGACAAAAGACTATAAAGCAGCATATGCCATGCTGCCTGAATATGCAAGAATGGCAAGAGTCGAATCAGGCGGCCGTCATCTCGCTATGCTATTTACAATGATTGAAGAAGGCAGTGAACCAACTTATCTTGCAGAGGGCCAGTCTTCAGGGAGCTGGAATGCCCTAATTACGTTTGAAAAAAGCAGGGTAACTCACTTAAAAGCTGATGTGAAAAGTGAGTATGTTAAGTAAAATCTAGTAAGGAGTTGGTATCTAAGGTGCGCACTCAAGTAGGAATTATTGGTGCCGGTCCTGCAGGTCTTATGCTGTCACATCTATTACATTTGCAAGGGATCGACTCTATCATTCTAGAATCCCGTTCTCGGCAGGAGATTGAGGGGACGATTCGGGCAGGAGTATTAGAGCAAGGGACTGTTGATATTTTAAATGCAACTGGTGTCGGGGAAAGAATGATGCGAGAAGGACATGTACACGAAGGTGTTGAACTGCAATTCAATGGAAGCAGACACCGTATTGATTTTCCGGAATTGACCGGAGGAAAACGAATTATGGTTTATCCTCAGCATGAAGTCATAAAAGATTTGGTAGCCGCACGTCTGCAAGCGAATGCTTCCATTTTCTTCAACGTTTCTGATGTTGAATTATTAGAAATCGAAACGACACATCCAAAAATTAAGTTTAAAAATGAATTGGGTGAAGTTCAGTTGATCGACTGTGACTTTATTGCAGGCTGTGACGGTTTCCACGGACCTAGCCGCCAGGCAATCCCAAAAAACAAAAGAATCGAAAAACAACAAATTTATCCTTTTGGCTGGCTTGGTATTCTTGCCGAGACACCGCAGGTTAACCCGGAATTGATTTATGCCCATCATAAGAGGGGGTTCGCCTTGCTAAGTACACGAACCCCAAGTATCCAAAGACACTATCTTCAAGTTGACCCGCATGATGATATAGCAAATTGGTCTGATGAACGAATCTGGGCAGAACTTCATGCTAGAGTAGATATGGACGGATGGGTTCTGAAGGAAGGCCCCATTATTCAAAAGAATATTGTATCAATGAGGAGCTTTGTTTGTGAAACGATGCAATATGGCCGGCTCTTTCTAGCTGGGGATGCTGCACATATCGTGCCACCAACAGGAGCGAAGGGATTGAACTTAGCAGTTGCTGACATTCAAGTTTTAAGTCATGGTATTCGAGAGTTTTACGATTCAGGACAACAAGCTACACTAGAAAACTATTCAGCCATTTGCTTGAAAAGGGTATGGAAAGCACAAAGGTTTTCCTGGTGGATGACTACTATGCTGCATCGTAATGAAAAACACAGTCCATTTGAATATGGAATTCAGCTGACAGAACTCGAAAATGTCACTTCATCAAGAAATGCAGCAGCAAACTTAGCAGAGAACTATGTTGGCTTACCGTTACAACTTCCCTCTATAAACTATCAATCCATCACTAAGTAAACCAAAGGAAGGAAGGAATCCCTTCCTTTTTTAACATTTAGTCTGTGTTAAAGATGAATGTTGATATTGAACGATTTTTGCGAAATCTGCGAGACTCCTCGAAAATGCTATCGCATTTTCTTCGTGCGTGGGCAGATTCGAGGAAGCTTATTCAATGTCCTGCGGGATTACGGGTCTGGGGAGACCCCTCAGGCGCTTTAGCGCCGAGGAGGCTCCCCGGAACGCCCGCGGAAAGGGAGCGGATTTCGTAAAAATCAACACTGTACATTAACACAGCCAACATTTATTAAAAAAGGTAACTCGGAGGTGTCTATGAAATATCCATATGAAAGTGTTGTGATAAAAGAAGATGTTCCAATGTTCATGTTAATGACAAGTGTAAAATATGTAACCATGCACTGGCATGATCGTATTGAGTTTTTATTTGTATTAAGAGGCCAGATTCAAGTTTTTGTCGGGAAAGAAGAGCACACCTTAAAAACGAATGATTTACTGTTAATTAATAGCAATGAAGTTCACGGTGTTGAATCTAGCGAAGATAATGTCATATTAATGCTCCAAATTCCGATTTCATTTATAAAGAGATATTACTCGAACATTGAAAACGAAGTCTTTCATTGTCATTCTTTTTTGAATGAAGAACAAAAAAAGTTCAATGTGATCCGCTCATTAATAGTTCAGTTAATATTAATGCAACGAAAAAAAGAGGCAGGGTTTGATATTAAAATTCATTCATTACTGCTCGATATCGTCTATCAACTCATTTCCACATTTAGAGTTGAAAGTCAAAAAATGATACTCCGAAATAGTGGTAAAGATATTGAGCGACTGACTCGAATAACCAATTATATTCAACAAAATTATATGCATCCAATTACGCTGAATGAGGTAGCCGAAAATGAACAACTGAGTGTCCCTTACTTATCTAGATATTTTCAGCAGCATATGGGACAGCCTTTCATTAAGTATTTGAACGCAGTGCGGCTGGAGCATGCAGTCAGGTATTTGATGGAGACCGATTGGGCTGTTATTCAGATTGCAATTGAGTCTGGTTTTTCGAACCTAAATACATTCCACAAAATGTTTAAAGACACTTTTCATACAACTCCTTATCAGTATCGCAAAAAACATCAAAAGCAGACTTATACTACTCGTCTGCACGAGAAGAAAGGTATTGAAAGCTATCAATATAACGAAAAAGATGCTCTTTCTTACCTGCAAGATCTTTTATCTGAAAAGTATAAAAATCAATATTAATTTTGGCAAAAATGTGAACGTTTTTAACTGAATGCCTCCTTATAATAGTTATAAGAAACCGCTTACATTAGTAGAGTGTTAAAAAAATGGTGCAGGCTAGAGAAAGGCGGTTCAAATTTTTAAAGGGGTGTATTTGGTGTGAGTCAACCGAAACAATCATTTTTTCGCTACGAAAATGGTATTTTAATTGTCTTATTTTTGGTTTTTGGGCTGGTCTTTATGGATCGCCTCAGTATTATCTACTTATTTCCTTTTGTTGCTGGTGAGTTAGGTCTTAATAACACACAAATGGGAATGATTGTGGGGGCTACATCGATTGCCTGGGGGTTATCAACCTTACTATTCGCTAGTTTATCAGATTTTATCGGCAAAAAGAAAAATACACTCATTATTTTTATCCTTATTTTCTCAGCAGCTACCTTTACTTCCGGTCTAGTTGGCGGACTCGGCTCACTAATCCTCGTGAGACTTTTGATGGGAGCATCGGAAGGTCCTGTTATCCCATTAGTTCAATCCACGATGATGGCTGAGTCTACACCTAAACGCCGGGGATTTAATATGGGCTTTATTCAAAGCTCTGCACCGTTGCTCGGAAATGCCATTGCACCGGTTTTAGTCGTTAGCATCGCTGTTGCAACCAATTGGCGCTATTCTTTTTTTGCCTTAGCGATTCCTGGTGTCATTCTTGCGATAATTTTAATGTTTTATATGAAGGAGCCTATCCTGAAGTCAGCTAGTAACAGTGGTGAGAAACAGGAAAAACCTACCTTTTCAGAATATAAGAGTGTTTTTAAAACTCGTAATGTATGGGTCAGTATGTTAATCTCGGTTTTTTATATGATGTATCTTTTAGTATTTACTAGTTTCATGCCTCTCTTTTTATCAGGCGTTTCAGGCTACAGTGAAGCACAGTATGGAATTATTTTAGGCATATTTGGGCTCTCTATGTTCTTCTGGCAGTTAGTGATCCCATATTTATCTGATAAGGTAGGACGAAAAGCCGTGATCACACCAGTAACTTTTATAGCCATCTTTTTACCGCTAGCGATTGCCATGTTCCATACAAATTTTGCATTGTTAGCAGGTTCTATCTTTTTGCTGGCAATAGGTTTTGGCGGTCAGCCGCTTTATCTTGCGATCATTCCATCCGAGTCTGTACCGAGAATGTTTGCTGCAACATCAATAGCGGTAATTATCCTTACTGGGGAAATTATTGGGGGAACTCTAGGACCGGTAGTAGCAGGAATTCTAGCTGATAAGTATAGTTTATATACACCATTGTGGCTGGCAAGTGGAGCAGCCGTTGTTTTCTTCCTGTTAACCTTTGGGATCAAGGAAACGGCACCGATAAAAGAGTCACCAAATAAAGTCATTGATTCAAAGGAAGAAAATGTTACTGTTTGATCATTATCCATATAACAATATTTTTGAAGGGAAGCATTAAATGATGCTTTCTTTTTTTTTGCCTATTTTGCATGAATAGCTATGGATTTTGTAACGTTATATAAATGGACCTTTCGCAAAAACTGGAGTCAAACTAATATCCTAGAGATTGAAATTTCTAGGTTAGAAAGACCCAAACCCAATAAGTTACTGTTTATGCAAAAAAATACAAAATCAAAAGCATCCAAACTATTCAAAAATGTCTTAATGTTGGAAAAATTTTCTGAAAGTATAATGTATCAAGATAGGAAGTAAGTAACCGCTTTCTATTTATGTTAGGTGAAAATCCTACATATTAATATCGGCTGAACAGCAAGTAAAGGAGGGGAAAGGGGTTTTTACTAGTATTTTATTGTATTACAATACGTATAGGGAGGCTGTAAAAGTGAAGAAAAATACGGTAGTTAAAATGATTACGATCTTGGTGTTGATGGTTGCCATCATAGGCAGTTTTGTCCCATCACCAGCAGAGGCTGCTCCTAGTAATTACAAATTTGATTTCGGGAGTGGAAAGGTGGAAAAGGGCTTTATTGGTGTAAGTGCCACTGATCAATACGACGAAAAAAAGAGATATGGATTTAATACACCCGACAATATGATCAATGTCCCTGCATCTGGAACAGGAGCTGCAAGTGATGCTGTTCAATTTCTAGAGTTTGGTACAAAAAGCTCTAATACGTTTGATGTAGACCTGCCTAATGGTCTCTACGAGATTAAGGTCACCTTAGGGAATACGTTCAGATCAAGTGTTGCGGCAGAAGGTGTTTTCCAGGTTATCAATATGACAGGAAATAATGCAACAGATACGTTTCAAATTCCGATTACGGATGGCCAATTAAATCTTCTTATCACAGAAGGAAGAGTTGGTGCTAACTTTACGTTAAGCGCTCTAGAAATCAATAAATTGTCACGCCATCCTGAGACCAGTAGGACGATTTATATTGGTGGAGACTCGACGGTAGCAAATTATTATCCATTGGATAGCAGCATACAGGCTGGCTGGGGTCAATTATTTTCTAAATTTGTTGACGAGGAAATTTTTCAGGTGAGAAATATGGCATCGGGCGGCCAAATAGCAAGAGGCTTTAAGGATGATGGACAGTTAGAAGCGATTTTAAAATATATTAAACCAGGCGACTACTTTATCTTACAGCTCGGAATTAATGATACCAATCCAAAAAATACAACCACTGAAGAGCAATTTAAAGAGTATATGAGGGATATGATCCAACAAGTAAAAGCTTCAGGAGCAACAGTTATATTATCCACGCCTCAGGGCCGCGGATCAGACTTCAATTCTGAGGGATTACACAATTCGGAAAATAGATGGTATAGGCATTCAACTGTTGCATTAGCTCAAGAGGAAAATGTACCGTTAGTTGATCTTAATGTGCTGAGTTCAGCATATTTTACATCCATTGGAGCCGAAGCTACCCTCAACCTTTATTTACAGGGAGATACATTGCATCCGAACCGTGCAGGAGCCACCGAACTTGCTAGAATGGTAGCAGAAGAATTGCAGAGACAAGGGCTAGATGGATTTACGGGAGTTCAGAAAGATAATAACAAAAATAAATAAGAAATATACCAAGCTTTCGAGAGGGCATCAATCAAATTAAATGAGCCCTCTCATTTTTCCTTTTTATTAAAAATATAAGTTTAAGCTCAGTTGACATGGTTTTAGAATAACTTCATTTAACATATTATCTTCTTAATGATGTTTTAGACCATTTATTGAGGAGATGAAAACATGAACTTTGAGATGCAAAAAGCGATTATGCTGGCTGAAGGTATAAAAGGTTTCATCCAATTTGTCCAAAAAAACTATGAAAATAAAAATAGCTTTCGAATAAATACAGATAAATTGTATAAGATTAAGCTGATTACAGAGGATTTTAAGTTCCAAATTATAGCTGATGAACTGCTCAGAATAAATCAGTTTGATTGGGACGGTAAATACACCTATTACTTGGTCAATCAATTTCGAGAAGGGTATGAAATCATTGAGGAATACGTGAAAAATAACTACGAGGATTTATTCCTTATTACGGCAAGAATGCACTCATTAAAAAGCCTCAGTTCTTCGTTTAGTAGATAATTAATAGTATAGAAAAACAACTAGAGCCGACAAAGGGACTTATCCCCCACGGAAAGTCCCCCTTTCTTGGTAAATACAACATCGATAGTGTAAAATAATGTTCGAACGATTACTGTATAACAAGGGGATTTTTAATTTGCTAGAATCATTACTATTGAATTTTCTTTTCTTACTTTTACCTGTTCTAATTTTCCTGATCTTTTTTGAAAACAAATTCCATACTTATAACCGCTACATACTTGTCCTCTTATCTTCTCTTTCAATGGTTCTGTGTATGGCATTTCCGATAAAACTGCAAATCGGGTTTATTTTTGATTTACGGTATATTCCCTTCCTTGTTGTTGCCCTTTATGGAGGATTTAGGTACACATTCCCGTTATATATTGTGTTAAATATTTATCGTTACATGATTGGAGGGGAAGGTACCTTTCACTCTTTTATTTTTTCTACCGTTGTTTTCATATTAGTTTTGTTAGTAAGCAAGAAGTTTATAAAACAAAGTTCTAGGATTCGGATCTGGAGTGCAGTAACCGCTTCTATTATAACGATGATTCTCTATTTATCCGTTCTAGCTACTTTTTTTCCTGTATTGAATACTGAATTTTGGATTTTAGCAATTAATGCTCTGACTACTCACGCTGTGGTAATGGCTATTATAACCATATTAATAGAGCAAATCATTACTAATAGCAAGACACGCGAGTCGTTATTACAGTCAGAGCGATTTAATATAATGAGTGATTTGTCAGCTAGTGTTTCTCATGAAATCAGGAATCCGCTAACAGTTACAAGCGGGTTTCTCCAACTGTTAAATGAATCAAAGGCTCTTTCCCAGGAGGATAAAAAGTATATTGAGTATTCACTATTAGAGTTAAAACGGGCTGAAAAGATTGTTAGTGATTTCTTAGCTTATGCTAAGCCACAATCCGAAAATATGATTTATTCCAACCTTAAAGCTGAAACAGAGTATGTAAAGAATATGATTACACCCTATGCAAACATGCATCAAGTTGACGTTCAATTTCATTTTCATAACACATTAAATATAAGGTATGATAAAAATCAAATACAACAATGCTTAATAAATTTATATAAAAATGCTATTGAAGCAATGAAAGAAAAGGGCGGAACACTATTTATAGATGTTTCAGAACAGAAGAAAGCCATTCAAATAAAAATTAAAGATACAGGAATTGGAATGACAAAGGAGGAAGTTTTACAACTGGGAAAACCATACTATTCTACAAAAAATGAAGGAACTGGTCTTGGCATGCTTATGGTCTATAGCACAGTTAATAAAATCAATGGAAAAATCAAAGTAGTGAGCGAAAAGGGGAAGGGAACGACTTTTATTATTTCGATCCCTACAAAGAGCTGATTAATGTTAAAAGTCATTTTGTCAGAACAATCGACGAGCCTTCCTACATATTCTAAAGTATCAAATTGTGAGGGTGTATCAACTTGAGAAATAGGCTTGTAAATGAACCAAAACCGATGATTGGCCAAGCATGGACTGGGAGACATGTTGTCTTACTTCACTGTACAGTTGATAATCAGTTTCAATACTTATATCAAAGTTTCCACGCACCGATTGAACCTCCAAAACAAAATTGTGCAGAAACGTTATCACAGTTACTTAGTATTGGATATCGCATCCATGCTATAACCCCAATTCCTCCAAATCTAATTCAATACTTTTTGGTGCTTGAATGAAAAAGGAAACTCCCAGGAGCTTCCTTTTTCATATGGCTGTGTTAATGGATACTGTTGATTTTAGAGGCGCTTGACTCCTCGAAAATGAAAATCACATTTTCTTCGTGCGATGTTTCGCTACCGTAGCCTTCCTTGTCCTGCGGATGTACGAGCTGAGTGAGACCCCACAGGTGCGAAGCTGTAATAGGCTCACGGGTGAGCCCGCGGAAAGCATAGCGCCTGTAGCGTAAATCAACAGCCTAGTTAAACATAGCCTTTCTTATAAATGCAGGATATTTTTAAGAAGAAATAGGCAAGTCTTTTAACTTCAAATTCTTTCCTGTTTTTGGTATAATTACATAATATTCAGATGTCTCTGAGGTGAAAATATGGAGATTATGTATGCTTTAGTAGTTATTATTATAATAGTATCTATTATTTCTACATTATTAATTACAGGAAAGGGAGACGGTAACTATAGAGAGGCAACGAAAAGAAACACAATCAATTTAACTTTAATTTATGCGGTCATCATTTCTCTATCGCTTATTGCCCTTGGAATTTATATCAGATTTTTTGTCTAGAAATGCATAAAACTGCAGGTATATATTTTAGTATATTGAATTATCGAAAAAAATTGACACATTCGAATAAAACATGATATAAACAAACACAATAGGAAAGTTTATTACATAAAAGTGCTAAATTCTTTATAAAAAATAGGGGGAATTAACAATCATGGGACAAAGTAGTAAAATTCTCGACTGCACCATTCGTGATGGAGGTTTAATAAACAATTGGGACTTTAGCGTTGAGTTCGTTCAAGACTTGTACGATAGTCTTAGTGCTGCAGGTGTTGAATATATGGAGATTGGCTATAAGAACTCCCCTAAGCTATTGAATGCCACTGAGCCTAATCCATGGAGATTTCTTGACGATAACTTCCTTAAAGAAATTATTCCAGTAAAAAAGTTCACGAAGTTGTCTGCCTTAGTAGATATCGGTCGTGTGGATCCGAATGATATTTTACCACGTGAGCAAAGTGTCTTGGATATGATTCGTGTCGCTTGTTATATTCGCGAAGTTGATAAGGGACTAGAACTTGTCAGGATGTTCCATGACCTGGGGTATGAGACTTCTCTAAACATTATGGCTTTATCAAGCGTACCTGAACAACAGCTTATTAAAGCATTTGAAATGGTAAAGGAAAGTCCTGTAGACGTTGTCTATATTGTTGATTCCTTTGGCAGCTTAGACCCTACAGACATTGAACATCTGATTAAAAAGTTCCAAGCTATGATTCCCAATAAACAGCTCGGGATTCATACGCATAATAATATGCAGCTGGCATTTGCCAATACCATAACAGCCATTCGAAATGGTGTTACTTTCTTAGATTCCTCTGTTTATGGAATGGGACGAGCTGCAGGTAACTGTAATACAGAGCTTTTGGTCAGCTATATTCAAAAATCTAGCTATGAGCTAAAACCTGTACTTGGAGTTATTGAAAAGCACATGCTCGACATGCGTCAAAAGTGGGAGTGGGGATATATCATTCCTTACATGATTTCAGGTGTCCTAAATGAACATCCACGTGTCGCTATGGCTTACCGTGATAGTGCAGATCGTGATAACTTCGTTAATTTTTATGACAAAGTTACTTCACCGGAAGTTTCTCTTGCTCCTGTGTCAAAATAGCTTGTAATCAAAGTGCCTCTTTTAGAGGTGCTTTTTTTATGTAAAAACAAGAGGTTCTCGTCACAAGAACCGAGAACCTCCTTATCAAATCCTATTTTTAATCTCGGTCTCTGCCAATTTCGAGTAAGGATTTTTCAATTTTGTTATCCTGAACTTTTACTTCTTTACCTTTGAGTTTTCCTTTGCCTTTCTTTTGAACCTCGGTACCAACAGAAGCAAAGATGCTATTTGCTAACAGACGATAGCTGTATTGAGTATGTGCTCTGAAGGCAAGGTCGTTCGCAAACAGGGTAATCGTGCTGTCCTCAAAGCTTTGTGTAAAGGCAAGTGTTTGGCCTTTTGCACGCTCGTTACTAGGCCACCAGCCTGAAACATAGAAATCCTCATTATTATTGAAAGTTGCCAACACCACTGCATCTTTAGGTACGGAAGTAATCCATGCACCTTGAGTTGTATAAAGAAGTTCATCTGTTTGGTACCCAGAAGTTAGCATATGATCGTTAATCACTGCTTTGAAAAGTCCTTCATGACCATTTTTCGTGTAGGCAAAATCATACCCAGGAAGTGCTCCGCTGTTTTTAACTGCATTTAAAGTAGAAACTCCAATCCCAATAAATGATTTACCAGATATGCTAGATGGACTAAAGCTGCTGTTGTCACTGACAATAACATCGGCATTAGCTGTATTGGTTATATCAAATCCTAGCTCCTTCAGTGAAAATGCTAATTGCGATGAACCAGTTACTGCAACCTTAGGTAGACTTAATTGTTCGGTTTTTACATTATTGGAGGTACCTAGTGACGTTGCTTCGAAATAATAGTTTTGGCCAAATAGCTGTAGGTCCTTAGTACTGACAATAAAGTCTCCTCTATTGACCCCAGCTTTTGTTTCAGTTGCTTTTTCGACAACTGCTCCTTTTTTAAGAAGCTCATTTACTAGTTTAATAGTGTCGTTATTCGAATTTGCTAAAACTTGTTTAGGTGTTTTTCCGACAATTTTGCCAGTTGGAATGGTTACCGTTTCAACTTCAGCAGTAACTTTGTCAAATGCACCCGGCACACGGATTTCTTTTACATCAAAGCCCCTTAATGCTGGGAAGTTTACAACCACCGGATCATACATAGCTCCCCAGTCAGAAACATTGTCACCTTTATAAAGCATAGCGTTTGCAAGACCGCGTTTCGCTTGGTTCATAGGAATGACAAACGTTCCTTTTGGATACATCGTTCCATTTACATTCGTATTTTTAGTGGTTTGTTCAACTTTTACACCATTACGAAGTAAATAGTCTACCATTTTATGTGCTTCAAGAGTGTTCTTTTGTTCCTTGTCATTTGTCGGGATGACATAGTAATGAGGGAAGAAGTTTTCATTTTCTCCTCGTATACGCCCAATTGGTTCCCCTGCAGCATTGATATAATATGCATCAACAGCTCGGTTATCCTCTCCGTTTACTCCACGTTTGAAAATCTCAAGCTGATTTTCATACAATTCATCTTTATTCTCGATAACAAATGAGGTAGCACCTAACCCTGTGCCTACCATGGCTCGGTAAGAGTCTTGACCTAAAGCAGGTACCTCAACTGTATGTCCCATTGATCCATGAAGCATAGCAAAGGTAGCCGTATAAGCAGGCGTCATATCATCCCAGCCATCGCCCCAATCTTCTGCTGGAATGAAGTATGAATCTAGATTAGAGTTGCCGATACCAGCTTGTCCCATTGCATTTGCTTCAGCAATCATATTGTTGTAAAGCAAGTCATACTCATAATTTGGATTATGCGGAGGTGTTGTTGGCTCAATTAAAAAGCCATTTACATAACCATGCATATCAATGAAAGATAGTGGTGTCCATTTTGCAATTACTTGAGTAACAGCTTGTGTTTCAACTTGTGTTTGATAGTGGTTATCACGATTTAAGTCAAACCCATTAGCATTCGCTCTAGTATTTGCAACTCTTCCATCAGGGTTGTTTGTAAACATGTAAAGGAAAATCACATTATCAAGAACTTCATCAACATTCAAAGTAACTTGTTCTACAGCTTTGCTTCCTTTTTCTGAAGTATTAAATGTTATTTCATCTTCAAGGGCAAATTTCTTCAACAAGTCAACTGATGCATCCACACCTTCCACCTCGTCTGGATGGATATTGTTTAACCAAATTGGAACTTGGTAATCGCCGATTGCACCGTTTTGGATTGATTTAATAACACTATCAGGATCATCTAACGCTGCAGGTAATGTTTCATTTAAGTATTTATCAATAGCTGACTTATCCCTCGCTAAAATAACAAAGTGTAAATCACGACCTTCTACAGACTTGCCAAGGCTTTGATACTCCAGGTATCGATTATTGTCTGGATCAGCATCCGCTTGTTTAAATACTTGGTCAATTGCTGGCTTGATTTCATCATAAAATAAAAACTCATCATATACATTGAGTTTTACAGTCGCTTCAGCCTTTGTCCCATTTGAAGGGCTGACCATTGCTAATTCATAATTTCCGATAAAATTTTGATATTGTGTTCTGATTGTTCTGGAGGATAGATTAATAGTGTTATACAAAAGTCCAAACTCTAAAATCGCCTTAACTTTCCCATCCTCAACGTATGGTTGTTTTACAACTGTGATCAATGGAGCTCCGTTATAGGTTGTACCTCCAGACCATTTTTTAAATTCAGAGATGCTCTTCCCGTTAAAAAGGAACTCTAGTTGACCTAAATCAACATTCTCTCCCAAATCTGCTTGTACCTCAACGGTTCTAGCTTCTGTAAGTGAAAATAGCGTTCGACTAACCTCAAGGTTCACCACATCGTACTCTGCTGCTTCATTTGCTAGAGCCGGAAAGGCGGTTTGTGTGAATATGGATAGCATCATTAAGAATGCTAGCCAACCTGCAACATGTTTCTTCATATAATCTTCCTTTCTATGTATTAATCACTACTAAACTAACATAACAGAATATTCCAGCTATTCTTGCCGAAATATTTCGAAAACAGAAGGTTTTTCTCGACAAATTGTGCATTCTGTCAGATAGCTTTACAAGGCAAAAAAGTCAAAACTGGCAAAATTCTACTATCTCAGTAAATAAAATAGTATCATTGAAGAAAACTAGTTCTTCTTTTATCGTTAGAGATAAGAAAATGAAATGACAGGGAGTGGTAGTAATGCCAAAAGTAGTATTGGCTTTTCCAGAAGGTAAGCACAAGGTGTTAACAATGAGTTATGACGATGGCCGGGCAGCTGACCGAAAATTAGTAGAGATTTTTAATCAATATGGTATTAAAGGTACTTTTCATATTAATTCTGGTCTGCTTGGAGAAGGTGATCGGATTCCACAGGAAGAAGTGGCAGAGCTTTATGAAGGATATGAGGTTTCAGCACATACGGTTACACATCCAACGATTGCACGATCTCCTAAAGAGCAAATTATCGAGGAAATAATGGAAGATCGGAAAGGCCTAGAAAACATAGTAGGGTATACAGTAAGAGGGTTATCCTATCCGAATGGTTCGTATAATCAATTAATAAAAGAGATCCTTCCTTACCTGGGGATTGAATACGCGAGAACCGTTCATAGTACAGGTAATTTCTCAATTCCAGATGATTTATTAGAATGGAATCCAACCTGTCATCACAATCGGAATTTACAAAATCTAGCAGAAGAGTTTGTCCAACTTCACAAAAAACAATATTTGTATATGATGTATGTGTGGGGGCATAGCTATGAGTTTGATAATGATCAAAATTGGAATGTCATCGAAAACTTTTGTCAATACATTGGAAGACGAGATGACATTTGGTACGCAACAAATTTGGAAATTGTAGATTATATGAAAGCCTTCCAAGCACTAAAATTCGCAGCTGATAGTCGTTTTGTTTATAATCCAACAGCTACCACAGTTTGGCTTGATGTAAACGGTCACCATGTTAAGGTAGGAGCAGGTCAGCAAGTCTTTTTAAAGTAAAACAGAAAAAAAATAAAAAACTGAAATATCTGAACTTTAAACAAAGAGTACTGTTTTTTATATGTTAGCAATGTCTTGATACTGCTATTATGTTTGAATGGTAGCGGTTTCATAAATACCCTATGAATAATACATACCAGAATTTTATGAGTACCTATACCGTATTAAGCCATGTGGCTAATGGGGGAGGGTAGGGAAACAGAAAATTACTGAAGTACTATTGGGGAGGGTGCGATTTTTGAGAAAGAGAAACAATAAAATTTTATCAATTTTACTAACATTTTTTGTCATGTGTTATTCAGTATTACCGTTTATTGGTACTGGAACAAACCGTGTTTTTGCTGAACAGCTGGCATGGAAGTATGATTTTGGTACTGGATCGAGCCTTGTTGCTGATGGATATACACGCGTATCTGAGTCCACCATATATACATCTGATAGTGGATTTGGTCTGAATAAGAAAATTGCTTCACGCGACCGATCCTATTCTGATGCCCTCTTAAGAGATTTTGTTCTTGATACAAGTTCTGCCAAAAATTATACCTTTCGTGCTGACGTTCCAAACGGCACATATCAGGTAAAAGTTGGTGCGGGAGATGCAATTGCATCAAATAAAACCTCCGTAAGTGTTGAGGCGGTTGAATTAGGTGCTACCAATACAGGAAGCGGTGAGTTTGAGGAACTAACCGGTACGATAAAGGTAATAGACGGAAAAATGCTTTTTACCATTACTGGGAATGACACCCGAATAAATGTGATTGAGATTACACAGCTAGAGCAGAATGGTGAAACAATTAAAATTGAACAAATTACGGTAAATGGAACTGGTGGTACAGAAGAAGTTTTAGTTGGAGAATCACTGCAAATGCAGACGACCCTGTCTCCAGAAAATGCTTCTTATCCTTGGCTCACTTGGAATGTCTATGAAACCGATGGAACCGAAACTGGTCTTGCGTCTATTGATAGTAATGGGGTGCTTACGGCAAACTTCCCTGGTAAGGTGAAGATTGTAGCCAGTTCAATGGATGGTTCCGAGGTTAAAGGGGAAAAAATTATTAACCTAAAGCCAACGAATAAACCGAATTTAAAATTTGATTTTGGTACAAGCTCTAGTTCTCTTCAAACTGGTTTTGCAAGGGTAACTGAAGCCACTCATTATTCACCAGAAATAGGATATGGGCTGGATCAAACTGTCGTATCAAGGGATAGAAGCCATTCAGATAATTTATTGAGAGATTTTGTTCTTCTTCAAGGAAGCCAAGATTATACCTTCGAAGTTGACCTTCCAAATGGGTCTTACGATGTGAAAGTTTTAGCAGGAGACGCAATTGCTTCAAACCAAACGACTATATCTGTTCAAGATGTTGATTTAGGAACAATGAACAGCAGCAGTGGTAATTTTGCTGAGTTGACAGGGAAAGCGGAAGTAACAGATAGGAAAATGACATTCACGGTCGGTGGTAATGACAGGCGGATAAATGGGATAGAAATCACTCCAGTTCAATTAAATAATGAAACGGTACAGGCTAGTGCTGTTTTAGTCGGCGGGGTAAATGGAAAATCCATTGTCAATGAAGGTGAAAAACTTCAAATGACAGCCAATGTAATTCCTGCATTTGCCAAAGATCGATCCGTTACTTGGAGTGTATTTGACCTAAATGGAAACCCGACAGAACTCGCTGAAATTAGCCCCTATGGTTTGTTATCAGCTAAGCATTGGGGCCAAGTTAAGGTTATCGCCACAACAGAGGATGGGACAAATATTTCAGGGGAAACAGTCCTTACCATTCATACTAATCGTACTATTGGTGCACCTGATGGGCTCACTTTAACTGAACAAAACCTATTCCCTGAAAGCTCAGTTTCCTTAAGATGGAATAAAGTGGAAGAAGCAATTGGCTATAACGTTTATAGAAAGCTTTCTGGAGAAAAGGATTATCAAAAAGTAGGCAATTCTGTTTCGACCGATTTTACAGATGAAAACGCATTACCTGGAATGACATATTCATACGTAGTGACCGCTCTTATCGAAGGAATTGGAAACACAGAATCTGAGTTTAGTTCGGAACTGATTGTCAAAATGTACGTTGAAAATATTGCTGTACCAAGTTCACCTAAGCGGCTTAAAAATGTAGATGCTACGAGACATTCAATCGAACTGGCATGGGAATCACCTGACAGTGCAAAGCTTTATTACATTTATCGCTCTGATAAAAAAGATGGAACCTTTGTACAAACAGGCGAATCTAAGGCCACTAGTTTCATAGATAACGATGTTTTAACCGATGTGCCTTATTATTACAAAGTAAAAGCTGTCAATGAGGGCGGCTTATCGGAATTTTCCGATGTCCTAGAGGTTCCAATCGCTACTTATTATTATCGCCAAATGGAAAAATTAAATAGAGGTCTCATTGCAGTCAAGGCCGATAATGGTATTTATATTGGATGGAGGCTATTAGGTACAGATCCAAAGGATATCGCATTTAATTTATATCGTGACGGAAAGAAGATTAATAGTGAACCGATTAAGAACAGCACAAATTTCTTAGATTCTGATGGTACAGTAAAATCCATCTATAAAATCCGTGTTGTGGCAGATGGCAAAACTCTTGCTGGTTCAGAGTCAACAAAAGTCAAAAGTAATCAGTATTTTGACCTGCCACTGCAAAAACCGGCTAATGGTGTTACACCAAAAGGTGACCGCTATTCCTACAATGCTAACGATGCAAGTGCTGCTGACTTAGATGGGGATGGTGAGTATGAGCTCATCTTAAAGTGGGATCCTGAGAATTCTAAAGATAATTCAAGGACCGGATATACAGGAAATGTCTACGTTGATGCTTACAAGATGAATGGTGAACTCCTATGGAGAATTGACCTTGGAAAGAACATACGTGCAGGAGCACATTATACTCAATTTATGGTCTACGACTTGGATGGAGATGGCAAAGCCGAAGTGGCTATGCGTACCTCTGATGGTTCCGTTGATGCAGCAGGAAAGGTGATTGGTGACCCAAATGCAGATCACAGGGATACTGCAGGACGAATCTATAGAGGCCCTGAATTCCTGACGATATTTGATGGTATGACAGGTAAAGAACTTGTATCGACTGAATATGAGCCAAAACGAGGAAGTACTTCTGATTGGGGAGACGGAACTGGTAATCGTTCTGAAAGATTCCTAGCAGGTGTGGCCTACCTTGACGGGGAACGTCCAAGTTTAATTATGGCTCGAGGTTATTATGCGAAATCAGCAATTGCAGCCTATAACTGGAGAGATGGAGAACTAACAAAACTCTGGAAGTTTGATACAAGTGACCCTGGAAATAGTAGCTATAGAGGACAAGGAAACCATAACCTAAGTGTAGGTGATGTAGATGGTGATGGTAAAGATGAAATTGTTTATGGTGCAATGACCCTTGACCATGATGGCAGTCCTCTTTATAACTCAGGCTTTGGCCATGGTGATGCGATGCATTTAGGTGACTTGGATCCAGAGAGACCAGGATTAGAAGTGTTCAGTGTCTTTGAAAATGGTTCCTCTCCATATGGTTTAGCTATGAGAGATGCGGCTACAGGTGAAGTCATTTGGGGTAAAAAGACGGGAAGAGATACGGGCAGGGGATTATCTGCTAATATCGACCCTAGATACCCAGGTGAACAAGCATGGGCTATTGGCGGAGAATGGAACGATACAAATGGTTATTTATTCTCAGCTAAAGGTGAACCAATATCTAATAATATTCCGCCAGCCAATTTCGCCATATGGTGGGACGGAGATTTGCTTCGTGAACTGTTAGATCATAACTTTGATGGGACAAACGGAGTTGGAACGATTAGTAAGTGGGATTACGAGAATGAAAAGATCATTAATTTGCTCACTGCTGATGGCACGTTCTCTAACAACGGAACAAAAGGAACCCCTGTCCTGCAGGCTGACCTCTTCGGCGATTGGAGAGAAGAAGCAATCTGGAGATTAGAGGATAGCAGTGCCTTAAGAATTTACACCACTACTGTTGTAACCGAACACCGAATCCATACCCTTATGCACGACCCAATTTATCGTTTAGGTATTGCCTGGCAGAATGTTGCTTATAATCAGCCGCCTCATACTAGTTTCTATTTAGGTCATGGAATGGCTGAGCCGCCAGTTCCAAAAATCCTTACAGGACCTCGTTTGGTTGATAAAGGGATTATTCATGTTCTAGCACACCAAGAAGGGGAAAAGGCAGTAGTAAACATTTCAGCAGAAGAAATGAGTCTAGCTGCTCAATCGATGGAAGGTAACCATATTGTTGTGAAAGTAAATGGAGGAAGTGAATTAAATAAATTCGATGTAGCTGTACCTTCGCAAAGTATTAAGGCTGCTGAAGGTACGTCAGTTAAGCGGATAACTTTTAGCACAAATTTAGGTTCTGTTACGATAGATGTTAATGAATTAAGCAAAAAAATCAGCAAAGAATCTAAAAAACTTGTGTTTACCATGTCAACTGTACCTAACGATACAAGTGATGGTAATCCTGTTTATGATTTTAGTCTAATGTTGGACGGAAAACAATTAACGGACGTGACACACAGTAATGGCAACGTAATAGAAGTAGAAGTACCCTATAATCTTAAATCGGGAGAAAGTAATAGCAATATAACAATCTACTATCTTACCGATCAAGGTGAAATAACGGAAATAAAAAATGCTAGATATAATCAGCAAGAAGGTACGGCAACGTTCAAACTGAAACAATTTTAATTGTAAAAAAGGGCTGTTCCAAATTTTTTGGAACAGTTTTCATTTTTTTAAAGTGTTACACATACAGTACATAACCTAATATAGTCGTAATTACCCATGAATGGATGGGTAAAATATACTGAATATTTAAAATATCTGTTTTTTAAACGATATAGACTGTTTTCTTACTATCAAAAATAGAACAATCGGGCTAATATTTACAATTGTAAACGCTGTCAAATCTACCAAATCATGGAGGTGGTTTTTTATTATTGGAAGATGAGCTAGTGAAATTGAGGAAAAAGGGGAGAAAAATATTGGATAAGAAAAGTAGAAATAGGAGAAAGTTTTTTGCAGTTATTCTTAGTTTTATACTGCTATTAACCTCAGTTCCTGCGGTACCTTTGCAAGTACTGGCAGATGAACAATCTATCACGAAAAAATTTGATTTCGGTACAGCAGCCAGTGCTGTTGAAGCGGGCTTTACTAAAGTTTCATCAGACACAGTTTATTCGGCAGAAGCAGGATACGGTTTTGCTGACTCCTCCAAGGTAACCTCTAAAGATCGTGCAACTTCAGACCGCTTGAAATCAGACTTTATCTCAACAAAAGAGACAACCTTTAATGTGGACCTTCCGAATGGTGATTACTCTATCACTATCTTCTCAGGGGATGAGACGGAGGCAACAAATGTAGGTATTAAGGCAGAAAATATACAAAAAGTACAGGATACAGCTGTACTAGCAGGTTCGTATATTGAGAGGAACTTTGCACTTGCCTTAGTAGATGGTCAATTAAATCTTGAATTAACAGGATCCAATCCAAAGTTAAATGGTCTAATGATTGAAAAACTACCTGAAAGAATTGCAGGCGAGCTTCCTACTGTATATATTGCAGGTGACTCAACTGTGCAAACCTATGATGAGTATTGGCGCCCGGAAGCAGGATGGGGGCAGATGATTCCTCGTTTTTTCAGCTCCGATGTCGAGTTTAAAAACCATGCCATCGGCGGAAGAAGTACGAAATCATTTATCAACGAGGGACGTTTGGACGCTATTTTAAGAGAGGTTAAACCAAATGACTATTTCCTCGTCCAATTTGGTCATAATGATGCAACGGTTAGTATTCCTGAACGTTATGCGTCCGTGCCAGATTATAAAAATTACTTAAAAACATATATTAACGGTGCACGTCAGCGTGGTGCAACTCCGATTCTCGTGACTCCGGTTGGAAGACGTGACTTTAATCCAACAACAGGTAAATTTAACGTCAGTTTTCCAGAGTATGTTCAAGGAATGAAGGAAGTAGCGGCAGAATTAGAAGTGGCGGTTGTTGATTTAAGTGCAAGAAGTGTTGCTTACTACGATTCGGTTGGACCAGAAGGAACATTATCTGTATTTTTACATACGGATCCAGGCATTTATACTGCATTTCCAAATGGTTCACAGGATAATACTCACTTCCAGGAATATGGAGCGATACAGCTTGCACGTATGATATCAGATGAAATCAAAAGTCTAAATATTCAACTATCTAGTTATGTAACTGGCATCGAGCCGCCAGCAAACGTCCCAGGAAAACCAAGCAATGTGGTAGTAAGCAGTATAAGTAATGCTGGGGCTCTATTAACTTGGGACGAAATAGAAGGTGCTGATATTTATAGGGTTTACCGTAAACTATCAACAGATAGTGACTTTAAACTAGTAGGTACTTCCACTCTTCCTAGACTTAATGTTACAGGAATGGAAGAAGGAAAAACTTATGATGTTGCTGTATCTGCTGTAAATGGTAAGGGTGACTCAGAATTATCTGATGTAAAACAATTCACGACAAAAAAGGCAACATTAAAATTTGATTTTGGTTTGGCTGGTAATCCTATTGCAGAAGGCTATACAGGTGTTAACCTATCAACTCTCTACACTCCAGAAAGAGGCTACGGAATTGTCGATGCAACAGGAATGATTGGCCGTGACCGCGGCGATGGTGGAGACCTTCTTCGCGATTGGCTAGGGTATTTTAATATCGGCTGGAGATTTAATGTTGATGTACCGAATGGACTTTACGCCTTGAAAGTTTATGTAGGTGACTTCTCAGGAAGTGCGAGAACGAATATGACTTTTGAAGGTCAAGATTACGGTAGTATCAATGCACCTAGCAGGAACTATACAACCAGGGTTATTCCAGAAGTTTCTGTTAAAGATGGTCAGATGAACTTCTTTTTCAGCGGTTCAACAGGGATTGTAAATGGATTAGAAATTACTCCAATACTGATTGCACCATCAAATCTTAAAGTTGATGAGCTTTCTTTAGATGCTGAACAGCCATATACATCTATTTCATGGAAAGCGGTTGAAGAAGCAGCTAAGTACAATGTTTATCGCAAAGTTGCCGGTGCCGGTGACTATTCACTAGTCGGCAGCTCAACTACTCCATCATACAAGGATGAGACTAGTGATGTTGGGATGGAGTACGAATATGTAGTCACTACTGTTGACAATGCAAATGTAGAAACAGTACCATCAATGCCGCTAAAGGTAATAATGATTGACAAATCGCTCCCAGTTCCTGCTGTACCAACTAACCTAAAGGTTGGGGAAGTCAATAAGAATGATCTAACATTCAGCTGGAATCAGGTAGATGGAGCCATAACTTATAACGTGTATCGTTCTAAGAAAGAAAATGGCACTTATGAGTACATTGGGAAGTCGAAAACTACATCTTACAAAGACGAGACGGTCTTAACAACGATTCCTTATTTTTATAAAATAGCAGCCGTTAACGCAGGTGGACTATCAGAACTTTCAGAGATTTTAGAGACGCCGGCTGTAACGGTATTAAAGCGTCAAATGGAAGACATTGATCGTGCACCAGTTGCAATGAAAACTGATGAGGGTGTTTTTATAAGCTGGAGAATGCTTGGTACAGACCCAGACAGCATTAGCTTTAACTTGTATCGAGATGGAGAGAAAATTAATACCAGCCCAATTACCTCCAGCACAAACTATGTGGATAATGAAGGCAAAGCAGAGTCTGTTTATGAGGTTCGTGCGGTAATTGATGGAAATGAGCGGAAAACACAAGAAACCGCAACTGTCTTAAATCAAAATTATCTTGACATACCACTTCAAAAACCGGCAGATGGAGTAACACCGCTTGGTGATCCGTATTCTTATCGTGCCAATGATGCTAGTGTTGGTGACTTAGATGGAGACGGAAAATATGAATTAGTGCTTAAATGGGATCCTACTAATTCAAAGGATAATTCTCAATCAGGTTATACCGGTAATGTGTATATTGACGCATACGAAATGGACGGCACATTAAAGTGGCGGATTGATTTAGGAAAAAATATTCGTGCGGGAGCTCACTACACTCAATTCCTAGTATATGATTTTGATGGTGATGGAAAATCAGAGGTTGTATTTAAAACAGCTGACGGAACAATCGATGGCAAGGGAACGGTCATAGGCAGAGCAGATGCCGATCACCGCTACAGTTCAGGTTATGTCCTACAAGGTGCAGAGTACTTAACTGTATTTGAGGGTGAAACTGGTAAAGCATTGGCAACGACTGAATACGAGCCTCCAAGAGGAGATGTTGGTGCATGGGGAGATACTTACGGTAACCGTGTTGACCGTTTCCTAGCAGGTGTGGCTTATTTGGATGGAGAGACACCAAGCATTGTGATGGCACGTGGTTACTATACTAGAACAGTACTAGCTGCCTACAATTTTAAAGACGGCAAATTGACAAAGCAATGGGTTTTTGATTCTAACGATGAAGGACATCGTGATTACGCGGGTCAAGGCTACCATTCTTTAAGTATTGCCGATGTGGATAAAGATGGTAAGGATGAAATTGTATACGGTCAAGCGGTGATTGATGATGATGGAAAAGGCCTGTATACTACGGGCTTAGGTCATGGAGATGCCCTTCACGTAAGCGATCTTGATCCAACGAGACCTGGGCTTGAAGTCTTTGCTGTTCAAGAGGTTAAAGATGGTCCGTATGGCTATGATATGCGCGATGCCGAAACAGGAGAAATCCTATGGGGTGTAAAAACCGGGCAAGATACAGGACGCGGAGTATCTGCAGATGTTGATCCAAGATATGAAGGGGCAGAGTCATGGGCCATTTCAGGTGCTTGGAACAGTCAAGTTGGTGGCATTCATTCTGCAAAGGGAGAAAAAATCTCCGATAATATTCCATCCAGCAACTTTGCCGTTTGGTGGGATGGCGACTTACTTCGTGAGTTAGTAGACCACAAATGGAGTGACGCAACTGGAACAGGCGTAGGAACGATTGACAAGTGGGATTATCAAAATAGTAAACTAGTAAATTTACTAACTGCAGATGGAACACTGTCAAATAATGGGACAAAAGGCACTCCGGTTCTTCAGGCTGATTTGTTCGGCGACTGGAGAGAAGAGGTAATCTGGAGAACAGAAGACAGCAGTGCACTTAGAGTATATATGACGACAGCGGAAACAGAACATAGAATTTATACCTTGATGCATGACTCTCAATACCGATTAGCCATTGCTTGGCAAAATGTTGGCTATAATCAGCCGCCGCATCCAAGTTTCTTCCTTGGTGCTGGAATGGCTAAACCTCCTGTACCAAGCATTGATATAGTAGAAAGAGCAGATGTGACTGCTCCTGAAACAGAGCATGTGGTGGTTGGGGATGAAAAAGATGGCTGGTACAATGGTCCAGTTACGGTAAACTTCACTGCTGATGACTATCACTCGGGTGTTAAGGCGACCTATTACTCTGTAAATGGTTCAGACCAGCAACAGGGAAATAGTGTTGAATTGAAAGAGGATGGAAAGCATGTGTTAGATTATTGGAGTGAAGATCACGCAGGTAATATTGAATCAAAGAAAACCGTAAGTATTAATATCGACCAGACAGCTCCAGAAATCACTTTCTCAGTGGACACAGAAAAGGTATTTGGAGTAGATGCATATATTAGTATTACTTGCCAGGTAGCTGACAGCCTATCAGGCGTTAGCTCCTCTACATGTGAGGAAATTTCTATACCTGCATATGAGCTAGGTTTAGGAACCCATTCATTTGAGGTTGAAGCAGAAGATCATGCTGGTAATAAAGCGAGTCAAACATTAACAATTCACGTCGCTGTTGATTTTGATCGTCTTGGCAAACTCACCGGGTTGTTTTTGACTGAGAATGGGGGAGACAGCAAGCTTTTAAATTCACTCACTTCTAAACTTGATTCAGCAAAAGCATCTGATGAAAGAGGGAATGTGAAGGCAGCGAATGGCCAGCTGACTGCTTATATTAATGAGGTTAAAGCAAAGATCGGAAAAGATTTTACTGAAACACAAACGCAAGTTTTAAATAAACTTGTTGAAGCCTTAATGAAATAAGAGAGAAGAGAAGGGATCCAAAGTTAATCTTTGGATCCCTTTCAATTTACTTAAACTACTCTGGTCCAACGTTCATTTCAAAACCGTTCAGACACCATTCCTTGATTGTCACTTAGCTTTTTCCCTATAATGTAAATTATGTTTAGCTTAAGAGAAAGAGAAAGAAATGCTTTACTTCAATTAATACATAATTAGGAGTTGTTGAGGATGAATAACATTACATTTCCCGATGGATTTTTATGGGGAGGTGCCATCGCTGCGAATCAGGCAGAAGGGGCTTACTTAGAAGGTGGAAAAGGGCTGACAGTTGTCGATTTACTTCCAACTGGAAAATTGCGCCGGGACTTCATGATGGGGAATATTTCTTCCTTTCAACCAATCGAAGGTGAATTTTATCCTTCCCATGAAGCGATTGACTTTTATCATCGTTATAAAGAGGATATTGCACTTTTTGCTGAAATGGGTTTTAAAGCATTAAGGCTTTCGATTTCATGGTCAAGAATCTTTCCAAAAGGTAATGAGGAAAAGCCAAATGAAGCTGGTTTACAGTTTTATGATGATGTGTTTGATGAATGTTTAAAGTACGGCATTCAACCCGTGGTGACGATCGCTCACTTTGATGTACCGATATATTTAGTCGAAACGTACGGAAGCTGGCGAAGCCGAAAGTTAGTTGACTTATTTGAAACCTATGCTACCACCTTGTTTGAGCGTTACAAAAACAAGGTGAAATATTGGATGACATTTAATGAAATTAATATGCTCCTTCATTTACCATTTATCGGGGCTGGCCTTTACTTTAAAGAAGGCGAAAACAAAGAACAACTTCAATATCAAGCAGCTCACCATCAGCTTATTGCGAGTGCCCTAGCTGTAAAGGCCTGCCACGAAATCATTCCAGACGCGATGATTGGCTGTATGCTGGCAGCTGGCACTACTTATCCATATACTTGTAACCCCGATGATGTTTGGAGCGCAATGGACAAAGATCGCGAATCCTTCTTCTTTATCGATGTGCAGTCACGTGGAGAGTATCCAGGATATGCGAAGCGCTTTTTTAGGGATCACAATTTAACAATTGAAATGGAAGATGGAGACGAAGCGCTTCTGAAGGAACATACTGTTGATTATATCGGTTTCAGCTATTATTCAAGTCGTGCCACCAGTACAGACCCTGAGGTATTAAAAAATATAACTAGTGGAAATGTATTTGGCTCTGTGTCAAATCCATACGCTGAGAAATCAGAATGGGGCTGGACCATTGATCCAAGAGGTTTTCGATTAACGGCAAACCAACTATACGATCGGTACCAAAAACCGTTATTCGTAGTAGAAAACGGGCTGGGAGCAGTAGACGAAGTTTCTCCAGAAGGGGAAATAAACGATGATTATCGAATTGATTACCTGAGAAAGCATATCGCCGAAATGGGAGAGGCAGTTGCAGACGGTGTAGAAATCTTAGGATACACGAGCTGGGGCCCAATTGATATTGTCAGTGCTTCAACAGGTGAAATGAAAAAACGTTATGGGTATATTTATGTGGAAAAAGACAATGATGGCAAAGGTACAATGAAGCGTACGAAGAAGAAAAGTTTCCACTGGTACACACAGGTCATTGCATCAAATGGAAAAGACCTTTAACCATCATTTAATAAAAAAGTCGGATGAGGAGCAACCTCATCCAACTTTTTTATAATTCCATACTTAGATAACGTTCACCAGTATCTGGTGCGATACAAACAACTCTTTTCCCAGTACCTAATCGCTTAGCTACTTCAATAGAAGCAATAACGGCAGCGGCTGCAGATGGGCCAACAAATATTCCTTCCTCAGAAGCCAAGCGTTTAAACATATCTACAGCAATCTCATCTGCAACTTGAAAAATTTCATCATATACATTTGTATTTAAAATCGAAGGTACGAATCCAGGGCTAGTACCCACCAATTTATGTGGACCGGGCTGACCTCCTGATAAAACAGGAGAACCCTTAGGCTCAACAACGGCAACATAAAGTTCTGGCAGCAGTTCCTTTAATTTCTCTCCAGTTCCAGTAATCGTCCCACCCGTTCCAGCAGTAGCTACAAAAGCATCGAGACGACCTTCCATTTGATCGAAAATCTCAATTGCGGTTGTAGTGCGGTGAATATCAGGGTTTGAAAGATTTTCAAATTGCTGTGGAATAAAGCTGCCAGGAATCTTCTTCTGTAGTTCAAGTGCCTTTTCAATAGCACCCGGCATTTTCTTTTCGCTCGGTGTTAACACCACTTCTGCCCCATAAGCTTTTAGTATATTGATCCGTTCTTTGGTCATATTATCGGGCATGATTAGGATTGCTTTGTAGCCTTTGGCAGCTGCAGTCATTGCCAGACCAATACCAGTGTTCCCACTAGTGGGCTCGATAATTGTATCTCCAGGCTTAATTAAGCCCTCTTCCTCAGCTGTCTTGATCATATTATAAGCAGCACGGTCTTTTACACTTTTAGAAGGATTAAACATCTCAAGTTTCACATAGACTTCCGCTGCATGTTCAGGAACCACTCTGTTCAAACGAACAATAGGTGTATCTCCAATTAATTCTGTGATATTATTTACAACCCTCATGACAAAACCTCCGTAAGTATTACTTCTATATAAATAATTCCAATTGGTACTGAGAACCCTATTTAATATATTTTATCAAAGTGAACCCCATTTTCAAAACAATCTATTCCTATCAACCTTACTATTGTAGAAAAAATATTTAACTATTGATGTATAATTGTGTTGACAAGAACCATTGTCGTAAAGCATGATATAAAAATAAAACCCATTAGTTTACTTGGAATTAAACGAGGTGACAAGATGTATTTAACAATCGACGGTATTGAAAAAAGCTTTACGAATGACAAGAAAGAACCAATTAAAGTTCTAGATAATATAAATTTAAATGTTAAAAAAGGAAGTTTTGTATCCATTGTCGGTCCATCAGGCTGTGGTAAATCCACTTTGCTATATTTGATCGCCGGCCTCGATAAAGCGGATCAAGGCGAGATCCGTGTTGCCGGAAATTTAGTGAAAAAACCAGGTCCTGAAAGGGTTGTTGTTTTTCAAGAAGCAGGATTATTTCCTTGGTTAACCGTTATGGAAAATGTAACGTACGGTCTACTTCTGAAAAAAATGCCTAAAGTGCAAGCTAAAAAGAAAGCACTTGAAGTATTGAAGATGGTACACCTTAGCCGATATGTTGATGCATATCCTCATGAACTTTCTGGAGGTATGAAACAACGTGTTTCGATTGCAAGGGCATTAGTAATGGAACCAGATATTTTGTTAATGGATGAACCCTTCTCCGCATTGGATGAACAAACACGAATGGTCTTGCATAAGGAATTGCTCGAAATTTGGCGAAAAACGAAAGTTACCATTTTTTTTATTACCCACAATATTAGGGAGGCAGTGCTACTATCAGAACAGGTAGTTGTTTTTGCAACTCGTCCAGGCAAGATTAAAGAAATTATTTCCGTACCAACGATGAGGGACGGGGTAATGCCTGATAGTGTGACTTTATCGACGGAACAAAAGATATTGTCGATTTTACAAGAAGAAATTGAAAAAGTATTGAAGGAGGAAATGGGTGATGACTACAGCTTTAAGACGAATCATCTTCATCGCGATGATAGCGGTGATATGGGAAGTCACATCTAGATTTTCCAGCCTCCCAGATTTTATGTTCCCAAGTTTGACCCAAGTATTTGAAACATTAATAAATGGGTTGATCAGTGGGCAAATTACTGCTGCGATCACTAAAAGTATGGGTCGTATCCTCCTTGGTTTTACCATTGCGATCATTGTTGGTTTAATATTAGGTTATTTTATTTGGCGTTATAAACTTGTTGAGGATACACTCGGATTTATCGTTACCGCCCTCCAATCGATCCCAAGTATTGTTTGGTTTCCGTTAGCGATTATCTGGTTCGGACTAAATGATTTTTCCATTTTGTTTATCGTTACTATTGGCGCTACCTGGACCATGACCGTTAATGCAACAAGCGGATTCAAGAATGTCCCTCAGCTATATCAACGAGTTGCAAAAACCTATGGTTCAAGCGGGTTCCATTTCCTTCGAACTGTTATCTTGCCAGCGTCTGTACCTCAGATTATTTCTGGTCTCAGAATTGCATGGGCATTCTCATGGCGTGCCCTAATGGCAGGGGAACTGCTTGGCGGGGGTGGAGGTCTCGGACAGCTTCTTGAAATGGGACGTTCACTTGGACAAATGGATCTCGTTATTTCAGTCATGATTATCATTGCTATTATTGGTACAATCGTTGATAATGTTGTCTTTTCAAGATTGGAACGAAGTGTTGAAGTAAAATGGGGTTTACGAGGAAGATAATTTTATTTAAAGGAGATAAAAAGATGTTAAAAAAATCTATGTTGTACTTATCAGTATTGGTGTTATTTTTAGGCTTATTAAGCGGTTGCGGCCAAGCTAATAATAAAGCAGAAACTGGTGGAACAGATACGCAAACAGTTAAAATTGGTTATTTCCCAAACCTTACACATATTGCCACCATCGTAGCTCTTGAGAATGGCTATTTTGAAGAAGCTTTTGGTGAAAATGTGAAAATTGAAACGAAAACGGTTAACAATGGCGGACTATTTATGGAAGCTATGGCTACAAAGGCGATTGATGTAGGGACTGTGGGACCTGGTCCATTGCTTAACTTCTTTGTAAAAAACAAGGAATACCATCTTATTTCTGGAGCGGTTAATGGCGGGGCTGTTCTTGTTGCAAATGAAAATAGCGGTGTAAAAGAATTAGCTGATCTAGATGGGAAAAAGGTGGCAATTCCGGTAATTGGGAGCACACAGGATGTAATGTTAAGAAAAGCGTTAAAAGAAGTTAATTTAAAAGCAAAAACAAATGGTGGTACGGTTGACTTATACGCTGCAGCTCCAGCAGATACAGCCTCACTATTCATTCAAAACTCAGTTGATGCGGCTGCTACACAAGAGCCATGGGGATACGTATTAGAAACCCAAGCTAACGGTAAACTCTTATTAGACTGGGATCAGTTTGCCTGGGGTAAGGAATCCACAAATACAGTAGTAGCCGCTAGACAAGATTTCTTAAAAAAGACAGATCTTGCTAAAGCCTACTTAAGTGCACATAAGAAAGCAGTTGAATTTATTCAAAATAACCCTGAAGAAAGTAAAGAAATTGTTATTAAACACCTTAAAGACCTTACTGGTAAAGAGTTGAATGCAGACGAGGTAGCAGCGGCATTTTCCCGTTTGTTAGTCACAACAGAAGTAAACGAACAAGTTATCCAAGAAATGGCTGAAATTAGCGAAGAAGCTGGATATATTCCAAACAGTGACATTAAAGGGATGGTAGATTTAAGTCTGCTTAAGGATTTGAAATAAAACGAAGGGCCCTAAGGAGTATAAACTTCCTTTGGGCCCTTACTTTTGCAAATCAAGTAACACTTTTAGCAGTCTCCGTGTTTATTCAAGTGAAGCGGGGGAGGAATCAGCCATCCTTTTTCTTTGTTTAAGCGGAGAACTTTGGCCGCTAGTGCTGCTTTTTGTATATGGAATTGCCCATATAGCATAGCAACATCTTCTCTGATGGATTTCCCCATTATTTGACTGCAAATAACTAGCCCTGCCGCACAATCAGCAGAAAGTGTAGCAGCAATGGCAGGGTCCTGTATCCTTGCTCCAACAGGAATGTCCTCAAGACACGCTTCTGGCGGTTCTGGACTAGCTGGAGGTAATCCAATCCCATTTTCTTTTAACAGTTCTTCGATTTGTTTCTTTTGCTGCTGACCAAGTTCAATCGCTTCGACTAACAACTTCTGCAGATCTTCGTCACCCGCATGGTTTACCAAAACCTGATAACCAGCTATCATAGCATTGCCGGCTAAATCTGATGCCCAAATATCAAAGACTTCTCCATAATGTAAAGGCTCTTCTTTAGGGTTTCCGCTTAAAATACCCATCGTAAACCTCCTTAGTGAGTAGGAAATATTATTCACATTCAGTGCCACCTTTCCTGAAGCACAGAAATAGTATTACCAACTTTTTAAAGAACTAATGTCGAATCGATTCTCCTTTTTTTGGAAATAAAGTCAAGGAATCCTTGACTTTATTAATAATCGAGTTATAATAATATACTTGTGATGCTTTACTTTGATTATTTCTTAGTTTGTTCACAGATTGTTAATATTTATACCATAAAATAATTGATAGTTTAATTGGTTCTAAAATCATATTTAAATATAAACTAAAATGTGCAATAATAATTGCTTGAAGGTAGGTGCAATATAAAAATGAATAACGTATTTCATAAAGATAAAACTATTAATAAGTTTATTGGATTTTTCCTTTTGGCAGTATTGTTACTTTGGTTAAAAACATATACTGCACAATTAACTCAATTTGACTTAGGTATTGAAAATACCCTGCAACAATTTCTCCTTTTTATAAATCCTTTAGGATCGTCTTTGTTATTTTTAGGACTAGCATTACTTTTTAAAGGCCGATTAAAATATATTGTGCTGCTAGTTATTGATTTTCTATTATCATTCCTCCTGTACGCAAATATTTTATATTACCGATTTTTTAATGATTTTATTACCTTACCAACATTAACGCAAACACAGAATTTTGGAGACGTAAGTGGCAGTGTTGTGTCATTATTAAGACCGTTTGATTTCTTATTCTTCATTGACATCCTGTTCTTAATAACACTTCTTGCTACTCGTTTTGTTAAAATCGAATTAAAAGATATGGATCGCCGAAAAGTGGCGGCATTATTTTCACTATCACTTGCAATCTCATTCGGAAATCTTTCGTTAGCCGAAACGGATCGCCCTCAGTTATTAACGAGAGGATTTGACCGAAATTATATTGTGAAATATTTAGGTATGTACAATTACACGATTTATGATGCTGTTAAGAGTACGAAAGCATCCGCACAAAGGGTTATGGCGAATAGTGATGATATGACCGAAATTATTAACTATACAAAATCTAATTATGCGGAGCCTAATCCTGCCTACTTTGGTGCCGGCAAAGGAATGAATGTTATTTATGTTCACCTTGAATCAATCCAGAGCTTTCTGATTGACTACAAGCTGCATGGAGAAGAAGTGACTCCGTTTCTAAATTCTTTAACAAAAGAAGAGAGTACACTTTATTTTGATAACTTTTTCCATCAAACGGCACAAGGAAAAACGGCAGATGCTGAGTTTATTCTTGAAAATTCATTCTATGGGTTACCACAGGGTTCTGCTTTTACAACAAAAGGGATGAATACGTATCATGCTGCTCCAGCCATCCTTGGTCAGGCAGGGTACACATCAGCTGTATTCCATGGTAATTCAGGCAGCTTCTGGAATCGAAATGAAATTTATAAATCTTTTGGCTTTAATTATTTCTTTGATGAAAATTCATATGTAATGAATCCTGAAGATTTAGCGGAATATGGTCTTATGGATAAACCATTTTATGAGCAGTCTGCTGCTTTATTAGAAACACTGCCACAGCCGTTCTATTCTAAGTTCATTACGGTAACTCATCATTACCCATACTCAATGAATCAAGAAGAAGCAACGATTGCACCGCATACTACAGGTGACAAGTCAGTAGATAATTATTTCCAGACGGCAAGATATGCAGATGAGGCATTAGAGCAATTCTTTAATTATCTAAAGGAATCTGGTTTATACGATAATTCCGTCATTATTATGTACGGTGATCATTATGGTATTTCTAAAAATCATAATAAGGCAATGGCACAAGTCCTGGAAAAGGAAATTGGCAGTTTTGAAACTGCTGGCCTGCAGCGTGTTCCGCTATTTATTCGTGTACCTGGAATGGAAGGTGGAGTGAATCATGAATATGGCGGCCAAATTGATCTTCTTCCAACCTTGCTTCACCTACTAGGAATTGAATCAAATGATTTTGTTCATTTTGGTACGGATTTATTATCTGAACAACATGATGAAATTATCCCGTTCCGTAACGGAGAATATGTAAGTCCGGAGTTCATCCATAGTGAGGGCAAATTCTTTGATTCTTCTACTGGATTGATTATAGAAGAAGACCGTCTGGAACAAGCAATGAAATATCAAGAAAT
The DNA here is from genome assembly GCF_001940785.1 of Bacillus sp. MRMR6. Classification (GTDB taxonomy): domain Bacteria; phylum Bacillota; class Bacilli; order Bacillales; family Cytobacillaceae; genus Neobacillus. The sequence continues at coordinate 13,678 of NZ_MSLS01000030.1, read as the reverse complement.
CGTTGAGAATAAATTAGCTCTCTCAGATAGAGTTGTAAATGGTGATTTATTACGATTCTACACCCCGGAAGGTTTCATACCCGTAGATCGTTCTCAGTACAAATATAATATCTCAAAAGATGTTGAAGCTAACGAATAAAATGTAAGGACTGTCCGAGTTAATCTCAGGACAGTCCTTTTTTATTATTACTGTTTTAAAATGACTTCTTTCATATAAAACGGTTTAACCATTTCATTTATGACTAAAATGATAGAAAAATGCCAGTGGGGTTGTTTAATTTGTTTTTACAGCTTTTCAAAAAACTATTGAAAAAAACAAATAATCATGATGTTAACAAAGAGCGTAACTCTGATGAGCTTATTCAATTAAAACAAGGCAATGTTTATTATAGTCTCGATAAAAATATGGACGCCATTAGAAAGATTTACAAATTACCTAGTAATCAAGATTTAAAAACCAGAGAGTTATACATAGGCGGAGTCGAGCTGAGGGCAAGTATTGTCTTCCTTTCTCCTATAGTGAACACCGGATTGATAGAAAAAGCAATTATTAAACCGTTATTAACAAATACGAGTATTAGTAAAAAAATTGAAGACATTATCATAAGTCAAAGTATTAAAAGGATCTATAGCTTCAAAGAAGTGCTCCAAGAAATTAATAAAGGGAGTACGGTATTATTTATCGACGAGAGTAAAACTGCATTCTCGATGGATACAGTAGAAGTAAAGGCTCGGAGTATTGATAAAGCAGAATATGAAGTTATCTTAAAAGGACCTAAGGAAGCTTTTAATGAAAATGTAGTAGATAATATCGCATTAGTTAGAAAATACTTTACTACGGAGAGTTTGATTAACGAAAAGATTAATGTTGGAAAAAGAACGGAAGATGAAGTTCATATCTTATATTTGGATGATATTGTCAATGATGAACTTTTAGAAATTGTGAAGCAAAGTTTAAACAAAGTAGATATTGACTCTGTTCAAAATTTAGGAATCTTAGAGCAGCTTATAGAAGAGCGGGAAAAGTCAATATTTCCGACAACACTGTATACGGAAAGACCTGACAGAGCTGTATCTTTTATCCAAGATGGCTACATTGTCTTGGTCATGAAAAATTCTCCAGCATGCTTGGTATTACCGGCAACTTTTTGGTCGTTTTTTCATACACCAGAGGAGCATTACCTGAAATTTTTGTTTGGCAACTTTACTAGGATTCTGAGAATGTTTGCTGTGTTTATAACATTGTTTACCTCGGCTATTTATATAGCAATTACTAACTATCATGCACAAATGATTCCTCCAGACCTACAGCTAGCGATTTCCGCAACAAGGGAAAGAGTACCTTTTCCGATTGTTTTTGAAATACTAATGATGGAAATTGCATTTGAGTTAATACGTGAAGCTGGTTTGCGGGTTCCAAATCCAATGGGGCCAACAATTGGGATTGTTGGGGCACTAATATTAGGCCAGGCAGCTGTAGAGGCTAATATCATTAGTCCTATCGTAATCATTATTGTAGCGCTTGGGGGACTATCTTCTTTTTCCATTAGTGATATAAGCTTTAACTTTGCAATCCGAATTTGTAGATTTTTATTTATCATTGCGGCATCCGTATTTGGAATCTATGGAATGAGCCTTCTCTTTATCATTGGGCTATCCTATATGCTTTCCATCAAGAGCTTTGGAGTTCCATACTTAGCCCCTATGACTCCAAGGTATACATCCTCTCAGGATACTATTTTTAGAAAGCTCCTGAAAAATGAAAGATTTAGGCCGGGTTTTTTAAAGCCGAAGGATATTCAGAAAAAGGGAGAGTAGAGAAATATGAGGACACCTTCAAGTACTGCTGTTGGTATAAGAGAATATGTTGCGATGCTCTTAATAATCATTGGCGTCAAGTTAGCGGATAGTACTCCTGCCTTATATTTTGACAGTCTGTTAAGTGCAAGTTGGATGGGGCCTTTAATCGGAGGTATAATCGCTGCCATACCTATTTACTTTTTGATTAAAGTGATGAAACTTTATAAGGATCAGCACATTCATGATGTGATCGTTCATCTTTTTGGTAAAATCCTTGGAATCTCTATCTCCTTCCTTTTTTGGTTATATGGATCGGTAGTGATTGCAGTTGATACCAGGAGTTATGTTGATATTATTTCAACTCTCTATTTTGTAAAAACACCTACAATAGCTATTTTTATTCTCATGATGGTTGCATGTGCTTATACGGCTATGAAAGGGATACAACATTTAGGGTCCTTGTCATGGCTTGTACTTGCATACATAAAAATTGTTTTAGCATTTGCCTTATTTTTGTCGATCAAAGAGGCTAATTTCTATGCAATTTTTCCATTCTGGGGGCCAGGTATCAAAGAAATTATGATAGAAAGTGTCTTTAAAACCTCACTTTATGGTGATATTGCCTATATGGGCCTCATTTTCCCTTTTTTGGCATCTAATAAAGTTTTTACAAAAGGCACATGGATTGCTTTAGCAATTTTAACCGTTGAGATTACCATTTCCTTTTTATTGTTTATATTCATGTTTGATTACATGTCTGTGAGTATACTGAGTTTTCCGTTTCATGAATTAACAAGATATATAGGAATTGGCACGTTCTTATCAAATATTGATACATTATTTTTTCCCTTTTGGGTTGTAGCAAGTCTAATACGATTTTCTGTTTACTTATACCTTAACGCATTACTATTCGGTTATATTTTTAAGGTTAAAAAGTATATATATGCAATCCCAATCTTTGCTAGTGTGTATTTAATTATTGGAATGATACCTGAAACACCTTCTTTTACCATATATAAACTACGGGATCCTTTGTACCAAATATTCTCCCCTGTGTTTATCGCCTTGCCTATCTTAATGTGGATCATTGCTAAAATAAGAGGTGATGTAAGAAGTGAAACCAATAAAGGCAGTGTTAAAATATAGCCCTTTTCTGATAGTACTGCTATTGTTGTCTGGATGCTGGGATAAAAAGGAACTAGAGGAAAGAGCATATGTGATTGGTTTGGGACTAGATAAGAATGCTGATTCAAACCATCTCACTATCACCTTTTTAATTGCCAACCCTGAAGTAGGGAGCCAACAAGGAGGCGGAGGGACTCAGGAACCAGCCCAAGAGATATTAACTATTAGGGCAAATGACTTTATTTCGGCCCGTAATACGGCCAATACTGTTATCGCTAGAGAATTAACCTATGATTTATTAAGGGTTTTTGTTATTTCTGAGGAATTGGCGAGTGATAAGGATTTTATTAGGTACATTTATGATGCAACAAAAGATCGTGAAATTAGAAGAGATTCCTATTTAATTGTTTCAAAAGAAGATGCTAGTGTTTTCTTTACAAACAATAAACCTAAACTAGAATCAAGACCCCATAAATATTTTCAATTTATGATAGATAGAGGCATTGCGACTGGGGTTATCCCAGATTCGGACTTACATAGGTTTTTTAGAGTAACAGAGAATGATGCGGAATTATTTCTGGCAATTTATGCAACGACAGAGACTGAAAAGAACAAATCCGTTAATAGTGAGGATGAATATTTGGCTGGGGAAATTGATGCAAAAGGAACGGCAAATCAAACTCAGTTTATTGGGTCGGCTGTTTTTAAGGAAGGTAGAATGATTGGCAAAATCACCGGGCAGGAAACGCGAATATCTGAGTTGTTGGACGACACTACTAGAATAAAGGATATTTTAACCACTTATCCAGATCCATTTAGTGATAGATTTAGGCTAGCAGCACGTCTCATTAAGAACGAAGATACTGAGGTTAGCGTAGACATAAGAAATGGACCACCAAAAATTTCAGTTAATATACCCTTGGTTATAGAGATATTATCTGATCCGAGTATGACAAGCTACGGTGATGATGAGGAAAAAAAGAAAATATTAAAAAAGCATCTCGAAGAACATTTGACGGATACGATCCAAACCTTTGTTGAAAAGATGAAAGAAGAGTTTAAAGGCGAGGCTTTCATGTGGTCTATCTATGCTAGAAAAAAATTTAAAACCGTCCAAGAATATACGGAGTATGATTGGATGAAGACATACCCAGAAGCTGAAGTGAAGGTTGCTGTAGAGGTTACCTTTGGTGAATTTGGTAAACAATCAAAGGTACCATCCTTAGAAATATTGAGGGATTAATATGAATTTTGTTCTTTGGGTGTTAGTTGTAATGCTGTTTTTGTACGGAGGTGCATTTTCCATCACTCTTTGGAAAGAAAACAGTAAAAGTGGGGCTATTGTAGTGATGGTCTGTGCATTATTTATTGCGATTGGCCCCTATTTTATATTTTTATCCTAGCTACTTAGATGTAATGCACTTTTTCTTTACGCTAATTTTACAAAATAGCCTCTTGAATTCATTCAATAAGTATTTTATTATATTAGTGAATAGTTATATATTAATATAAATGAATCATACGTTCTTTATTATTGGACGTGACTGGAGGTACTGCTTTGTTATCAACAATACTAGCAACGGCAATTTTTTTGGGAACCTTGATTTTAGTAATTTGGCAGCCAAAGGGGTTATCGATTGGCTGGTCAGCCTGTGGCGGTGCCATTCTCGCTCTCCTCGTAGGGGTTGTTGACTTCCATGATGTAGTAGATGTGACATCTATTGTTTGGAATGCAACCTTAGCGTTTATTGCCATTATTATCATCTCTCTGATTCTGGATGAAATTGGTTTCTTTGAGTGGTCAGCCCTTCATATGGCTCGTGCTGCAAAAGGTAATGGAGTGTTAATGTTTGTGTATGTTTCCATACTAGGAGCATTAGTTGCGGCCTTTTTTGCAAACGATGGTGCTGCCCTAATTTTGACACCCATTGTTTTGGCAATGGTTCGAAATCTTAAATTTGAAGAGAGAATGGTATTTCCATTTATTATCGCGAGTGGATTTATCGCAGATACCACATCACTGCCATTAGTGGTTAGCAATTTAGTCAATATCGTTTCAGCTGATTTCTTTGGCATAGGGTTCGTTGAATTTGCATCACGAATGATTGTTCCTAACTTCTTTTCTTTAGGTGCAAGTATTTTGGTATTATTTTTATATTTCCGTAAGAGCATTCCTAAGAAATATGAGCTAGCCCATCTGAAGAAGCCAGCTGAAGCCATACGAGATGAAAAGATGTTCCGTCTATCTTGGGGTGTGCTGGTGATATTACTAATTGGTTACTTCTCCAGTGAATTCATTGGAGTACCTGTCTCTATCATAGCTGGAATAGTTGCGATCTTCTTTCTAATTATGGCTAGAAGAAGTACGGCTGTAGACACTGCAACTGTTATAAAGGGTGCACCATGGGCAATCGTGTTCTTTTCAATTGGAATGTACGTAGTTGTTTATGGGTTGAGAAATGTGGGATTAACCAATGTATTAAGTGATCTCATCCAGTTAACAGCCGACCAAGGACTGTTTGCTGCAACAATTGGAATGGGTTTCATTGCTGCAATCCTCTCCTCCGTTATGAACAATATGCCAACCGTCATGATTGATGCACTAGCAATTGCAGATACAGATACTAGCGGTGTTATTAGAGAAGCCCTCATTTACGCAAATGTAATTGGCTCAGATTTGGGACCAAAAATCACACCAATTGGTTCATTGGCAACCTTACTTTGGCTTCATGTTCTATCCTTAAAAGGTGTTAAGATCTCTTGGGGAACGTACTTTAAAACAGGTATTATCTTAACCATTCCGACATTGTTTATCACATTAGTTGGATTGTATATTTGGTTGTTAATAATATAAACAAAAAGGAGAGTTAACATGTCTAAAAAATCAATTTACTTTCTATGTACAGGGAATTCATGCCGCAGCCAAATGGCAGAAGGATGGGCAAAACAACATTTAGGTGACGAGTGGGAGGTAAGAAGCGCCGGCTTAGAAGCCCACGGACTTAATCCAAATGCGGTAAAAGCAATGAAAGAGGCAGGAATTGATATTTCAAACCAAACTTCTGATGTGATTGATCCGAATATTTTAAATAATGCCGATTTAGTTGTTACCTTATGTGGACATGCAGCTGATCATTGCCCTGTAACTCCTCCACATATCAAACGAGTACACTGGGGATTTGATGATCCTGCAAAGGCAGAAGGTACAGTAGAAGAGAGATGGGCTTTCTTCCAACGAGTTCGTGATGAAATAGGTGGACGTATCAAAGGTTTTGCGGATACTGGAGAATAATTTGGGAATTGAGAGCCGGGGTATTTAGCTCGGCTATAGTTTTTAGCGAAAAAATATATCACTATTTTTATCAAATTTGTTAATAATATTTAACAACTAACTTATATCACTTGAATTATATAAGTGAATAGTTATATATTTATTATATAGGTTTCTCGTTAAATTTCATTGGAGGTGGAATAATGCAAAAAGTTACATCAGATATAACTCAGATTGCACAGGTACTTAAATTGCTAGGTGATAAAACAAGGCTTACTATTGCGGCCCTTTTGATGAAACGGGAATTATGCGTGTGTGAACTGCTTGAAGTATTTGACGTGAGTCAACCGTCGATTAGTCAGCACTTACGAAAACTAAAAGATGCAGGTTTAGTGAAAGAAACAAGAAGGGGACAATGGATTTATTATTCTTTAAATAAAGATAGCGAATCTTTTCCATTAATTGAAAGTGTTTTGAGCTTTACAGCAGATATAACAGAGAAAATTGAACAAATAGACAAGAGCAATCCTACACAAAGATGTGGATGTTAGTTCGTATTGAAATGGAGTTGAAAGTATGAAATTAGAGATTTATGATCCTGCTATGTGTTGTCCTACCGGAGTTTGCGGTCCAACGATTGACCCAGAATTAGCAAGAGTAGCATCTGCTTTATTTCTACTTAATAGCAAAGGATTATCGGTTACTCGCTACAATTTAGGGACTGAGCCACAAGCCTTTATTGAAAATGTAAAAGTCAATCAGCTTTTGAATGAACGAGGTACAGAGGTATTGCCGTTGGTTCTTATTGATGGAAATGTAGTAAAAGAGGGTTCTTACCCCTCTAATCCGGAATTAGCATCATGGTTCGAAATCGAAACAAAGGAGTTAGAAGCAAAAAAGCCTTCTAACCAATTATTATAAAATAGAGGTGTTTAAGGTGTATCCATTATTTAGACCTGATGAACTTCAGTTAACCCCCTTCATGTTTTTTACAGGTAAGGGTGGAGTTGGAAAAACCTCCTCTGCAAGTGCCTTGGCCATCTATCTAGCCAATCAAGGAAAACAGGTACTTATTGTTTCAACGGATCCTGCTTCCAACCTGCAGGATGTATTTGAAACAGACTTAACAAATGAAATTCAATCCATTCCCAATGTTGAGGGATTATTCGCTTGTAATTTAGACCCCGAAGAAGCAGCAAGAGCGTATCGCGATAAAATTGTCGGGCCATTTAAAGGAAAGCTTCCCGAAAATGTCATTATGTCGATGGAAGAACAACTTTCTGGAGCATGTACGGTAGAGATTGCGGCGTTTGATGAATTTACCAATCTGCTAGCTAATCCCTTAGTAAAAGATAAATATGACCATATTATTTTTGATACAGCCCCAACCGGTCATACATTGCGGCTTTTGCAGCTGCCTACCGCATGGACTGACTTTTTAAATGAAAGTTCTCATGGTGCCAGCTGTTTAGGACCGTTATCTGGTTTAAGTGAAAAAAAGGAACTATACGCAACAACCGTCGACACTTTATCCGATAAAGAAAAAACCACATTGATCTTAGTGGCAAGACCTGATATAAATTCTTTATTAGAAGCAGAACGAGCAGCCCAAGAACTATTCCAAATTGGCATGGTACAGCAAATATTGTTAGTCAACGGTGTTCTTCAAAGATTTACACAGGGTGATCGTATTTCAGAGGCTTTTTATCGTAAGCAAAAACATGCTCTTTCACGGATGCCTGCTGGATTAGTGGATTTACCAATATTTGAAATTGCACTTATGCCTTTTTCATTAACCGGAATTGAATCCTTAAGTAATTTATTTAATGAGCAGGAGGCTGCTTTACAAACAGATTCATACAGTGCACCTGTCTCGCTTCCACCTTTTCATGATTTAATTGATGACTTACAACAGAGGAATATCAAAGTTGTATTTACAATGGGAAAGGGCGGGGTGGGTAAAACAACCATTGCTTCTGCAATTGCAGTTGCTTTGAGTGAAAAAGGGCACCAGGTTCATTTAACTACAACCGATCCAGCTGCGCATTTAACGACTTATTTCAGAGATGACCAGAATTATTCTAACCTGACTATTAGCCGAATTGACCCGAGAGTAGAAGTGGATAAATACAGAAATGATGTTTTGAGTAAGGTATCTAGTGACCTTGATGAGGATGCTATTGCTTATATCAAAGAGGACTTGGAATCCCCATGTACAGAAGAAATAGCCATTTTCCAAGCCTTTGCTGAAGTCGTTGGCAGGTCAAAGAAAGAAATTGTTGTCATCGATACTGCTCCAACTGGTCATACTTTGTTGTTATTGGATGCAGCACATTCTTATCATAAAGAATTAGAACGTTCTACTGGCGAAATTTCGGAGAATGTGAAAGAATTACTACCTAGGCTTCGCAACCAAAACGAGACAGAAATTGTCATCACAACTCTGCCAGAAGCTACTCCAGTATTAGAAGCAGAAAGACTTCAAAAAGACTTGAAGCGTGCAGGAATTGTGCCTCATTGGTGGGTAATCAATCAAAGTCTTTATGCTGCAAATACAATAGACCCAATATTAAGTGGCAGAGCAAGGGCTGAAAGAAACTGGATTGAAAAGGTCAGGAATGAACTTTCTGAACAAATGGCTGTTATTCCTTGGGTAGAAATGGAACAACAGGGTATCAAACAAATTAAACAATTATTAGAGAAGTAGGGGAAAGCATGAAAATTACAGATGCAGCACGCGACTTATTAGTTCAAGTGCTAGAAGACAAAAATGTAAGTGGAATCCGCGTTTATTTCGCGGGCTTTGGCTGAGGACAGCCACAAATAGGACTGGCTCTGGATGAGCCGGAAGCAGAAGATAACATAGTAACCATCAATCAAATCCAAGTAGCCTTTGACCCAAATATCGAAGCCTACACACAAGACCTAACACTCGACTTCGACCAACAAAACAATGGTCTAGTCTTAACAGGTAACGAAAGCAACTGCTGCTAAACCGCAAATAAAACCAGCATAACCAAAGGGTGCCGCAAAATGACTTGCGACACCCTTTTTGGTTTGGGAAATAATTAGGAAATGGTGCCTGTCACCGCTCGTGGACAATTCAGTGCCTTTTGTACGTCTGGGGTGGACAGTGGGGAGGTGCGAGTTTTTGCTATTTTGTGTTAATTTGGATAATTCGTTGTTATACTTATTAAGATTGCTTAGTTATGGCATAGTTGGTGTGTTTAGTGAATATTTACTTTAGTAATGTTGTAAAGACTGCTATTTTGTAGAAAGAGGAGTGAGGTTGATGACGACTTATACGTCTAGGCTAGAAGTGCCGGAGAGTGAAAAATGGAATATTAGTGATTTATATTCTGAACTCAATAAGTGGGAAGAGGACCTTGAACAGATTGAAAAGCTAGGAGCTCAGCTTAAGGAATATGATGGTACCATTCACAATGGGCATAGCTTACATGCTTTTCTAGCCCTTCAGGAAAATTTATCCTATAAGCTAAATCATGTTTATGCATATGCGATGTTAAAGGTAGATGAAGATACACGAGATACTAGTTCACAAGCTTTATTAGACCGTGTTAAAGGGGTTAGTGTAAAGGTAAGTGCGTCGACATCCTTTTTTATGCCATTTTTATTAAGCTTAAGTGAAACTACCTTAAAGGAATACATAGCCGAAGATGCCGGTTTAAAATATTTTGAAGAAGACTTATTCGAGTCGTTTAGATATAAAGCACATGTCCTCAATAAGGAACAGGAGGAATTGCTTTCGCAACTAGGAGAAGCGTTATCCGCTCCAGGAACAACCTTTGGGATGATGAATAATGCAGATATAAAATTTGGAGAAGTAACGAAAGAAAATGGTGAAAAGGTTGAACTAACAAGAGGGATGTACTCAAAATTAATGGAAGAAGAAGACCGTGAGAAAAGGCGTGAAGCTTATAAGGCATATTATCAGCCTTATGTTCAATTAAAGAACAGCATTGCCTCAACACTATCGGCGGCAATTAAAAATAATGTAACCTTATCAAAGGTACGTAAATATCCATCGGCGCTTGAAAAAGCTTTATTTGGTGACCGGGTACCGAAGGAAGTGTATGAAAACCTAATAGAAGCAACAAAAGAGAACATCAAACCGCTTCACTTGTACTCTAAAATCCGCAAGGAAAAACTCCAATTAGACGAACTGCGTCAATACGATATGAATGTGCCATTGGTTAAGGGTGTTAAGCAGGACATTCCATATGAAGAAGCCTATGAGATGATGCTTAAAGGTTTGGCGCCGCTAGGTGTAGAATATATTACGATCTTAAAGGAATTTAAGGAGTCTAGATATATTGATGTACGGGAAACACCAGGGAAACGGTCAGGTGCTTATAATCTTGGAATTTACGGAGTACACCCCTTTATTTTATTGAATCATCGAGACGATTTAGATAGTTTATTTACCCTGGCACATGAATGCGGTCATGGCGTTCATAGTAAACTCAGTTCACAGCACCAGCCACAAATCTCAGCCCGCTATAGTATCTTTGTCGCAGAGGTTGCTTCAACTGTTAATGAGGTATTATTAATCAATTACCTCTTGGAAAATGAAAAGAAGCCAGAAGTTCGGAAGCATTTATTAAACCATTTTATTGACCAATTCAAAGGGACCTTTTTTACACAAGTGATGTTTGCTGAATTTGAAAAGAAAACACATGAGTTAGCCGAAAAAGGAGTACCATTGAATGTAGAAGTATTTAATCAAACATATGAAAGCTTGTTCAGGGAGTATTATGGGCCGGAAGTAGTTTTTGATGACGAGGTAAAGTTTGGGTGGTCCAGAATCCCTCACTTTTATCGGCCATTTTATGTTTATAAATATGCCACTGGTTTTGCTTCAGCGATTCATTTGGCCACCAGGATTCTAGAAGGCGACCAAAAGACGTTAGCATCTTACTTAGACTTTTTAAAGAGCGGAAGCTCCGATTATCCGCTCGAGCTTTTAAAGAAGACAGGTGTCGATTTAACGACGCCAATACCGATTGAAAATGCCTTGAAAAAGTTCAATGAACTAGTAGAAGAATTTTCAAGATTAGAGTAATGACCAGAAGAGCAAAAGCACTTAGTTTTCTTGGACTAAGTGCTTTTGCTTGAATTTAGCTATATATCTATTACTATATAAGTCTCGTTTATTTTAACACAGTGGAATTTTTCCATGATATGATAATATAATAGTAATTACCTTTTTTTGTATATAGTTTTGTTATGTAGAGTGGGAGTAGGTGATTAGGATCTGGAAAAAGTCTGCATCGCTAATGGCTATAGTAGGAGTTATCCTTTTTACTGTTTTTAATACTAACTTGTTCCCAATGCTTAGAAGTGGAGATATAGATAGCATCATAGCTTCCTTTAAGGGGAATGTCGTAAGTCAGCTCACATTTTCACTCGTTATCATGATCATTCAAAACTCATTCACCCTTATTCCACTCATACTTGTCATCACGCTCAATTATACCTTATTTGGCTTTGTTAATGGTTTTATTTGGAGTTGGGTTACCAGCATAATAGCTGCTGCCATCATGTTCGTTGGAAGTCGCTATTATTTTCAAAATTGGGTTGTTAAGAAAACCGACACTAGATTGCTTGCAAAAATGGAGGATAACGGATTAATATTTGTTTTTCAAGCAAGAATTTTTCCATTTGTCCCTACAAGTTTAATTAATATACTCGGTGGAGTAAGTTCAATTAAATTTAAAGATTTTATTATAGGTACGATTACAGGAAACTTTATTTTCTTTTTTCTTCTATCCCTTATTCCAGCGGGATTCATGTCAGGTAAGATGAATGATCTAATACTTATCATCATAACTCTAGTCCTCCTAGCCTTTGTCCTTTTATATCGTTATAAAAACAAGCAGAAACGAAAGCGAGAAGTTGGTTGATTTGTGTAATGAGGAAAACCTCTGAACCATAGGTCTTTTAACCAAACGCACATGATTGTGCGTTTTTTTGATGCTGATAAAAATATAGGAAGGTAATAAAGGTTGAAGTTGAACTCTAGTTCATTAATTTTCACATTAATGATATAATGATAGTCAGATATTAACTGTGATTAAAGTGCGATAACCAAAAGTTCCAACCTGTAATTATGTATTGAACCAATTATGGCAACAATAGTTCAGGCAGATAAAAACCCTAAAAACATTAGTATCTAATCTAACATATAGAAAAAGGCGTGATAAAATGACGGAGATGGAAATGCTTCAAACACAGGTTCAACACCAAAAGCTGCCACTGAGTAAAATCATCATGCGTGCAATCGCAATAACTATTGGGGCTATACTCATGGCTGTAGGTCTTGAGGTCTTTTTAGTTCCCAACCAGGTTGTCGATGGCGGTGTTACGGGGATTTCGATTATGCTTTCACACCTAACTGGTATCCGTTTAGGAATCTTTCTCTTCATCCTAAACCTGCCGTTTGTATACATGGGATATAAACAAATGGGAAAAACCTTTGCGATCTCAACTATTTATGGAATTATTATTTTATCTATATTTACTACACTACTCCATCATGCACCAGCTTTTACAGATGATATCCTTTTGGCTACTATATTTGGCGGGATGATTCTTGGTATTGGAGTTGGTATTGTGATTAGGAATGGTGGGGCATTAGATGGAACAGAAATTCTGTCCCTCGTGATTACGAAGAAGGTTCCATTTTCTGTAGGTCAAATTATTATGTTTATCAATATATTTATACTGGGCGCTGCAGGGTTTGTATTCACCTGGGACCGTGCTATGTACTCGGTGCTAGCGTATGTTATTGCTGCAAAGGCAATTGATACAGTGGTAGAAGGACTTGAAGAGTCCAAATCGGTTTGGATTATAAGTGATGCAGCAGAAGAAATCGGTGAAACCATCAACGCCCGTTTGGGTCGAGGTGTTACCTACTTAAAAGGTGAAGGAGCCTACACCGGGGATGAAAAGAAAGTCATTTTCTGTATCATTACAAGACTTGAAGAATCGAAGCTGACGACCATTGTAGATCATATCGATAGTTCTGCATTTTTAGCAATAGCTGATATCGCTGAAGTCCGGGGCGGAAGATTTAAGAAAAGAAATATTCATTAGAAAAAATCCAAGGCTAATATAAAGTGTACCCGTTGTAAAGGACATTTTTAAAAAAGACCTAGGCAGTTTGTAGCTAGATCCATCGTGATACGATCTGACACATGATAGGCCACGATTTCATTAGTGGAGCTATCTTTAATTGTTGATAGGTAGGCCTTCTGGCCCTTTCCGTAAAATAAATAGGTAATATCTGTTAGGAGGACTTTGCCAGGGACTTCTTGCTTAAATTGACGCTTCAATAGGTTCGGCACAACTCGATGTTCCTGTGTTGCTTTCATCATACGTCTATATGGATTTGCCTTCCGAATGGGGCAGATAATGGCGTACTTATTCATAATTCTTCGAATCCGCTTCAAATTGTACTCA
>NZ_MSLS01000029.1 GCF_001940785.1 Bacillus sp. MRMR6 | reverse complement strand
GCGTTGGAGGGCCGGCACTACAAATCCTTCACTTTGGATTTGTAGAGACGGACCGAAACGAAAGAAGAGTTAGGAGCCGAAGCTGGACAAAACATAGCAATATGAGTAAGGTGAACTTGGTTTTACAAAACTTCTTCTACATTATCTAGTTTTGAGGGAATGAAACCTCAAACTAAAATAGTCTGGTAATTAAGGCGAGAAGGCCACACCCGTTCCCATACCGAACACGGAAGTTAAGCTTCTCAGCGCCGATGGTAGTTGGGGCAGGCGCCCCTGTGAGAGTAGGACGTTGCCAGGCAAAAAGAAAAGACAATCCTTTACGGGGTTGTCTTTTTTTGTTGATTAACGTAGATAAGTTCCTAGTGCCCTCATTGCCCAACCTAAGTTAGGTTGTACTTTTTTAAAAAATAAGTCAAAATCAAAGTTAATTTACCTGGTTACAGCAGTTCAGTTAAGAATATATCTTATACTTTGATAAGCATCCTCCTCAATAAAACACTTCATAGATTTTTAAATCCCCAACTATAATTAGATTAGCAGGTTTTGTAACCGCGAGATTTGGAGAAAATCATTAGTAGCAATATGTTTGCAACTAAGTAAAATTTTCAGTATAATTAAAGTCAAATATAGTCAAAGTCAGAGGGGGTGGGAAGATGAGAAACATCTCCGATATAATCGAAAAATATCTAAAACAGGTTTTAGAAATGAGTGAGCTAGAGCATGTAGAGATAAAACGTAGTGAAATTGCTGATAAGTTCCAATGTGTACCCTCGCAAATTAATTATGTGATCAATACTAGATTTACAATTGAGAGAGGATACGTCGTCGAGAGTAAACGAGGCGGTGGAGGGTATATCAGGATTATGAAAGTTCAATCTCTAGATTCAGCCCATTTAATTAATCACCTTATATCACTCATTGATAATCGAATAAGTCAATCAAGCGCAGAAGACGTGATATTTAGACTTGTACATGAGGAAATTATTACAAAACGTGAAGCTAAAATCATGCTAAGTGTTATTGACCGCTCTGTTTTATATATTGATCTTCCATTCCGAGACGAATTAAGAGCAAGAATGGTGAAAGCCATGCTGACCACATTAAAATATAAATAAACTATCACAGCTTGAGAGGTGAAACTAATGATTTGCCAGGAATGCAATCAAAGGCCTGCAGCACTTCATTTTACAAAAATTATCAACGGTGAAAAAACCGAAGTGAACCTTTGTGAAGTTTGTGCACAGGAAAAAGGCGATATGTTTATGTTTGCAGGAGGCTCTGGATTTAATTTTAACAATCTACTGGCAGGGCTGTTAAATATTGACCCTGCATTTCAAAAGCCAAATCAAAATAACTTTCATCAAGAAGAAATCCTGCAATGTAACCATTGTTTAATGACATTTCCACAGTTCATAAAAGTTGGGCGGTTTGGGTGCTCACATTGTTATGAGGCATTTAACGAGCAGCTTCCACCCGTACTAGGAAGACTTCATAGCGGGAATTGGTCCCATCATGGAAAGATACCTAAACGAATTGGGGGAGGCATTCACCTTCGCAAACAAATAGAAAACCTAAAGAGTGAATTAAAGAATTTAATCTCACAAGAAGAATTTGAAAAGGCAGCCGAGATACGTGACGAAATACGTGTCCTTGAAAAGAAGCTAACGGGCAGCCATATGGGAGGTGAATAACGTGTCTCTAGAACGCTTTATCAATCAAGCGATGAGCTCTTGGATGAGCGAGGAGGGGCCTGATTCAGATATAGTCCTTAGTTCCAGAGTCCGTTTAGCTCGAAACTTTGAAGAATATAAATTTCCAACATTATTTTCAACTGAAGAAGCACAAGCAATTATCTTAAAAATGGAAGAGATTTTAGAGTATTCGGGATTTAAAAATTTTGGACCAATGGAATTATTGAAAATCGGCGAAGTACAGCCTTTACAAAAGAGAGTACTTGTTGAAAAACATCTCATCAGTCCTAATCTCGCGGAAGAATCGCCATATGGGGCTGTTCTGCTAACTGAAAATGAAGAAGTAAGCATTATGATTAATGAAGAAGATCACATCCGGATTCAATGTTTATTTCCCGGTTTGCAATTAACAGAGGCCCTAGCTGCAGCTAATGAGATTGATGACTGGCTGGAAGGACATATACAGTATGCATTCAATGAAAAGCATGGTTATTTAACCAGCTGCCCAACAAATGTTGGGACAGGGCTTCGTTCCTCAGTCATGATGCATCTGCCTGGACTTGTTTTAACACAGCAGTTTAATCGAATCATCCCGGCCATTAACCAGCTTGGTCTAGTGGTAAGAGGTATTTATGGTGAAGGAAGCGAGGCGCTTGGCAACATTTTTCAAATCTCTAACCAAATTACTCTCGGCAAGTCAGAAGAGGATATCTGTAATGATTTAGAAGGTGTTGTCAGCCAGTTAATTTCACAAGAAAGGTCAGCTCGTGAAGCATTACACAAAACTTCTAACATACAATTAGAAGATAGAGTATTTCGATCCTATGGGGTGTTAGAAAATAGCCGAATTATTGAGACGAAAGAAGCGGCTAGATGCTTATCTGATGTCCGGTTAGGAATTGATATGGGATACATCGAAAATATTTCAAAAAGCATTTTAAATGAATTAATGATATTGACTCAGCCTGGCTTTCTTCAGCAATATGCTGGGGGTCATTTAAGACCAGAAGAAAGAGATATTAGAAGGGCTGCACTGATTCGAGAACGATTAAAAATGGAGCAAGCAAAATAGGTGAGGAGGAAGAGATTATGATGTTCGGTCGTTTTACTGAGAGAGCTCAAAAGGTATTAGCGTTAGCACAAGAAGAGGCAATTAGATTAGGACATAATAATATCGGAACTGAGCATATTTTATTAGGCTTAGTCCGAGAAGGCGAAGGAATCGCAGCCAAAGCACTTTATGGACTTGGTTTAGGTGCTGAAAAGATTCAAAAAGAAGTTGAATCTCTTATTGGAAAAGGGCAAGATGCTACCCAAACTATTCACTATACACCTAGAGCTAAAAAGGTAATTGAACTTTCAATGGATGAGGCACGTAAGCTTGGTCATTCATATGTCGGCACTGAACATATCCTGCTTGGATTAATTCGAGAAGGCGAAGGCGTGGCTGCCAGAGTCCTAAATAACTTGGGTGTCAGCCTTAACAAGGCCCGCCAGCAAGTGCTTCAATTATTAGGAAGTAATGAATCAGGAGGACATCAGGGCGGGGCATCAGCAAATGCTAACACACCTACGCTTGATAGTCTTGCAAGAGATTTAACGGCGATAGCTCGAGAAGGAAGTCTCGACCCTGTTATTGGGAGAAGTAAAGAAATTCAGCGGGTTATTGAAGTACTGAGCCGCCGTACAAAGAATAATCCAGTTTTAATTGGCGAACCTGGTGTTGGTAAAACAGCTATTGCTGAGGGTCTTGCACAACAAATAGTCACAAATGAAGTACCTGAGATTCTACGTGATAAGCGCGTGATGACGTTAGATATGGGAACCGTGGTCGCTGGTACTAAGTACCGTGGCGAATTTGAAGACCGTTTGAAGAAGGTAATGGATGAAATCCGTCAAGCAGGTAATATTATTCTCTTTATCGATGAGCTTCATACTCTAATCGGAGCTGGAGGAGCAGAGGGGGCAATTGACGCTTCCAACATCCTAAAACCATCTCTTGCTAGGGGAGAACTTCAGTGTATCGGTGCCACTACGCTTGATGAATATCGTAAATATATTGAAAAAGATGCTGCGCTAGAGCGTCGTTTCCAGCCAATTCGTGTAGATGAACCGACTGCGGAAGAATCAGTACGAATCTTAGAGGGTTTGCGTGATCGCTATGAAGCACATCACCGCGTTTCGATTACTGATGCAGCGATAGAAGCAGCTGTTAAGTTATCTGATCGTTATATTTCTGATAGATTTTTGCCGGATAAGGCGATTGATTTAATTGATGAAGCAGGCTCAAAGGTACGACTTCGCTCTTATACTACTCCTCCTAACCTTAAAGAATTAGAAGTTAAGCTTGAGGAAGTACGTAAAGAAAAGGATGCGGCTGTACAAAGCCAAGAGTTTGAAAAGGCAGCTTCATTAAGAGATACAGAGCAACGTCTCCGAGAGCAGCTGGAAGATACGAAGAAAACCTGGAAAGAAAAGCAAGGAAAAGAAAATAGTGAAGTGACAGTTGAAGATATCGCCAGTGTTGTATCAAGCTGGACTGGAATTCCTGTTTCGAAGTTAGCTCAAACAGAAACAGCGAAGTTATTAGACTTGGAGAATATCTTACATTCCCGTTTAATTGGTCAAGAGGAAGCTGTTATAGCTGTTTCAAAGGCTGTTCGCCGTGCTAGAGCGGGACTAAAGGATCCGAAACGTCCGATTGGTTCATTTGTTTTCTTAGGCCCTACCGGGGTTGGGAAAACAGAGTTGGCTAGGGCACTTGCAGAAGCCATGTTCGGTGATGAAGATGCCATGATTCGTATTGACATGTCAGAGTACATGGAAAAGCACTCAACCTCAAGATTGGTTGGTTCGCCTCCTGGTTATGTAGGATATGAAGAGGGCGGTCAGTTAACCGAAAAGGTTAGAAGAAAGCCATATTCTGTTATTTTGCTAGATGAGATTGAAAAAGCTCATCCTGATGTATTTAATATTTTGCTTCAAGTACTTGAAGATGGCCGTTTAACAGATTCTAAAGGCAGGACTGTTGATTTTCGTAACACGGTTCTAATCATGACATCCAATGTTGGAGCAGAAGCATTGAAACGGAATAAATATGTTGGATTTAATATCCAAGATGGTGAGCAGAATTATAAGGATATGAAGGGCAAGGTAATGGAGGAATTAAAGAAAGCCTTCCGTCCAGAATTCCTAAACCGAATCGATGAGATTATCGTTTTCCATGCATTAGAGAAAAAGCATCTTGAAGAAATCGTTACGCTTCTATCTGACCAGCTTGTAAAACGTTTAAAAGAGCAGCATATTTCTCTAGAATTAACAGAGGCCGCCAAGGGCAAGATTTCTGTTGAGGGATATGATCCGGAATATGGAGCGCGTCCACTTCGTAGGGCTATTCAGAAGCATATTGAAGATCGACTATCTGAAGAATTGCTTAAAGGTACAGTGCTTACTGGCCAGCATGTTATTATTGATGTTGAAGACGGTGATTTCTTAGTAAGGACAGCTGAACAGACAACTTTAGCGAAATAAGTACAATATATACTTAAAGGACAACTAACAGGGATACACGTTAATAAGTTTGATCGTGTATCCCTTTTTGTATTATGGGTACGGAAGGAAGACAGGTATGGCAAAACGTAAAACAAAGTTTATTTGTCAGGAATGCGGCTATGAATCAGCTAAGTGGATGGGGAAATGCCCAGGCTGCGGCCAGTGGAATAAAATGACGGAAGAAGTTGAGGTGACAGGAGGAAATAGACGAGGGGCATTTGCTCATTCACAAGGGGGGACAGTACTCTCCAAACCAACTCCTATTACAGCGATTGAAATGATGAGTGAACCAAGAATACTTACAAAACTAAATGAGCTAAACCGTGTACTAGGCGGAGGGGTTGTCAAGGGTTCATTAGTATTGATTGGAGGAGATCCGGGCATTGGGAAATCCACTCTCCTGCTGCAGGTTTCATCACAGCTAGCTAACAAAGGAAATCAGGTTCTGTATATTTCTGGTGAAGAGAGTTTAAGACAAACAAAGCTTCGTGCTGAAAGATTAGGAATCTCCTCCGAAAATCTCCTTGTCTATGCCGAGACTAATCTAGAAGAAATCAACAAAACGATTGAAAACAGTAATCCAAGCTTTGTGATAATCGACTCTATTCAAACAGTTTTCCATCCGGATATAACGTCAGCACCTGGCAGTGTTTCTCAAGTACGTGAATGTACTGCTGAATTAATGCGGATTGGAAAAACGAAAGGAATTGCCATCTTTATCGTAGGCCACGTTACAAAAGAGGGGTCTATTGCAGGCCCTAGGCTGCTTGAACATATGGTGGACACGGTTTTATACTTTGAAGGTGAACGACATCATACTTATCGAATATTACGCGCAGTAAAGAATCGCTTTGGGTCTACAAATGAGATGGGTATTTTTGAGATGAAGGAATTTGGACTTGAAGAGGTGGCCAATCCTTCAGAAATTTTTCTAGAAGAAAGATCGCAAGGGGCAGCAGGTTCGACGGTTGTTGCTTCAATGGAAGGAACACGCCCTGTCCTGGTTGAAATACAAGCACTAATTTCACCGACAAGTTTCGGTAATCCGAGAAGAATGGCGACAGGAATCGATCATAATCGTGTGCCTTTGTTAATGGCCGTCTTGGAGAAACGAGTAGGAATGTTGCTTCAAAATCAAGACGCTTACTTAAAAGTCGCTGGTGGGGTAAAACTAGACGAACCAGCCATCGATTTAGCAATCGCTGTGAGTATTGCTTCGAGTTTTCGAGATAAGCCAACGAGGGCAACTGATTGTATTATTGGCGAAGTGGGTTTAACCGGTGAGGTAAGAAGGGTATCAAGAATAGAACAACGCGTCCAAGAAGCCGCCAAGCTAGGTTTTGAGAGGGTTATCCTACCTGCGAATAATTTAAGCGGCTGGAAGGGACCAAAAGGAATTGAACTGATTGGCGTTTCTTCTGTAAGTGAAGCACTGAAGGCAGCGTTGGGAGGTTAACAGGATGGAGAATAAGAAGCTTGGGGAACAGAATGTTAGTGATGTATTGCAGTTCCTTGCCCCTGGAACACCGATTCGCGAAGGCATAGACAATGTTTTAAGGGCGAATACAGGCGGCCTCATTGTAGTTGGATATAATGAAAAGGTGAAAGCTGTAGTAGATGGCGGATTTCAAATTAACTGTTCATTCTCACCTAGCTTTCTCTATGAGTTGGCCAAAATGGATGGTGCCATTATCCTTAATGACACAGGTAATAAAATTCTAATCGCGAATGCCCAGCTTGCTCCTCATTCTGATATACCAGCGTCAGAAACAGGCATGCGCCATCGAACCGCTGAAAGAGTGGCAAAACAAACGAAGGCTCTTGTGATTGCCATATCCCAGAGAAGGAACGTTATTACTTTGTATCAGGGTAATTTCCGTTACGCCCTAAAAGATATTGCGGTTATTTTAACAAAAGCAAATCAAGCCATTCAAATGCTTGAAAAATATAAGTCAGTATTGGAGCAGAGAATCTCTAATTTAAGTATTCTAGAGCTTGAGGAGTCTGTTACCTATAGTGATTTTCTCCTTATTCTTCACCGGTTTGAAATGGTTTTAAAAATTAAGAATGAGCTTTTAGCTTATTTGAATGAGCTTGGTACAGAAGGGAGATTGATTCGTTTACAAATGAATGAAATTCTGACGGATTTGGAAGAAGAGACGGTCCTTATTATCAAGGATTATGCTTTCGCGAGGGATCTTAAAGCCTGGGATGTCTTACACCGAATGCAAACTTTGTCTATTAATGGCACCATTGAAGATGGTGTTTTGCTAAAAATGATGGGTTATCATGGATATGTTCATCTAGATGAATCTAAACCTCCTAGGGGTTACCGAATCCTAAATAAAATACCACGGCTACCAGGTGTAATTATCGAAAACTTAATCTCAGCTTTCGGAGAGCTTTCCAAAATAGCATCTGCTACTGTTGATGAGCTGGATGATGTGGAAGGAATTGGTGAGGTCCGAGCTAAGAAAATTAAAGAGGGCTTTAAACTAGTCAAAGAACGGCTTTACACCGAACGACAGCTTTAAGTTGTTTTTTTAGGACTTCTGTCCATTTGACACGAAAATTTTCCAGTGCTACCCTATGAGGAGAAATACTAAAGGTTTTTAGTCTAGCAAAAGGTCTAAAAAATTGGAAAAATAATCAATAATCAAGGTTTCATTTCTGATAATATGTTTATAATGAATAGAGGAGGTGATGGAATGTTAAAACGAATTGTGCAAGCCTGTTTTCTTATTACCGGAGGCACGCTGGGAATACTATTGATTCCGCAATTATTAACATTAATTAAGTTTGACGACATTCCGATAATCAGCAACTCATATGTAACGGCTATATTAGGTGCAATTATCTTTTATCTTATAACTTTTTGGGCTGTAGATTACGTACTTGATTTTATTGGATGGGCCGAAGATTCATTAATGACAATACCTGTAACCGATGTTATTTTTGGAAGTTTTGGATTAATATTTGGATTATTGGTTGCTTTCTTAATTGGGTTTGCCCTCAATGCCGTTCAAGTTCCTATTCTAAATGCAGTCGCTCCTATTTTGCTGACATTATTGTTTGGTTATCTTGGTTTTAAGGTTGGTTTTAAAAAGCGTGATGAACTTTTGAATCTCTTTGGCAGCCGAGGGAAGAAAAAAACAGGTGAAGATGAAAGTGACAATCCCAGCGGCCAGTCCTTAAAGATTTTAGATACAAGCGTCATCATCGATGGTCGTGTAGCGGATATCTGCCAAACAGGTTTTTTGGAGGGGACAATTGTCATTCCGCATTTTGTCCTTGAAGAATTACAGCATATTGCTGATTCCTCAGATGTCCTTAAACGTAATCGTGGAAGACGGGGCTTGGATATTTTAAATCGAATTCAAAAGGAATTAGCGATGAAGGTTGAAATTTATGAAGGTGACTTTGAAGAAATTCAGGAAGTTGACAGTAAACTGGTGAAATTAGCGAAACTGACAAATGGTATGCTAGTTACAAATGACTTTAATCTAAATAAAGTATGTGAGCTCCAGAATGTTTCTGTGTTAAATATTAATGATTTAGCCAATGCAGTTAAACCAGTGGTCTTACCAGGTGAAGAATTAACGGTACAAGTTATTAAAGATGGTAAAGAATATCACCAAGGTGTAGCATATCTTGATGATGGAACGATGATTGTAGTTGAAGAAGGCAGAGAGTATATTGGTAAAAGAATAGAAGTTCTAGTCACAAGTGTCCTGCAGACATCTGCTGGCAGAATGATCTTTGCTAAACCGAAATTATTGGAAAAAGCATTATAATAATAGTAAAAAGCGCCTTTTACCAAAGGCGCTTTCGCTAGATAGATAAGAATGGGGTTTTACTATGACTTATCAGGTCATTATCCCGGCTGCTGGCCAAGGGAAGAGAATGGGAGCAGGTAAGAATAAGCTCTTGTTAGAGCTCGATGGAATACCTGTATTAATTCATACGTTAAAAGTTTTTGAAGAAGATGAGTTATGTGAAGGAATCGTGCTAGCGATTAATCCTCATGACGAAATAGAATGTAAAGCATTACTAGTTCAATATCAGGTGCAAAAGGTGTTAAGGCTAGTTCCTGGAGGCAAGGAACGCCAGGATAGCATCTACCAGGCATTAAAAACAGTAAAAACGGAAGGGATTGTTCTCGTCCACGATGCGGCCCGTCCGTTTATCCTAAAGTCCCATATTCATCGCTTAGTAAGAACGGCAAAAGAAACGGGTGCGGCGATTATAGGTGTTCCTACAAAGGATACGGTGAAGATGGTGCGAAACAATGTGGTCGTTGACACTGTTGAGCGATCGAGCTTGTGGGCTGTTCAAACCCCGCAGGCTTTTCGTATTTCAATTCTGTTAGAGGCCTATATTCAGGCGGAAAGAGATCAATATATTGGTACAGATGATTCAAGCCTAGTAGAAAGATTAGCTTATCCTGTTACAATCGTTGAAGGGGATTACGATAATATAAAATTGACTACACCCGAGGATGTGTTCTTTGCTGAAGCAATTCTAAAGAAAAGAATTTATTAAAAGGAGTATATATATATGTTTCGAATTGGACAGGGTTTTGATGTACATCAGTTAACAGAAGGACGCCCTCTAATTATCGGAGGCATTAAAATCCCATATGAAAAAGGTCTGTTAGGTCATTCTGATGCTGACGTTTTATTACATACGATTTCTGATGCTTGTCTTGGTGCTATTGGTGAAGGTGACATCGGCAAGCATTTTCCAGATACAGATCCCAATTTTAAAGATGCAGATTCGGCAAGGCTTATGGAGCATGTTTGGGGTCTTGTGAAAGAAAAAGGGTTTGAGCTTGTTAATGCGGATTGTACAATCATTGCCCAAAAACCAAAAATGCTTCCTTATATTGGTCAAATGAGAGAGCGGATTGCAGGATTGCTAGAAGCATCTTCAGAACAGATTAACGTTAAAGCAACGACAACTGAAAGACTCGGATTCACTGGACGCGGAGAAGGGATAGCCGCTCAAGTTGTTGTTTTGTTAAAAAAGGTTAACATTTAATCTTTTAAGCAGGAAAACACAGTGATAGAATAAATCAGAATAAAATAAATCATGTTTTTTTTACTGGAGGCAGTTATTTATATGTCAAATGAAGTTCGTGTAAGGTATGCTCCAAGTCCAACAGGACATTTACATATTGGAAATGCCCGTACTGCGTTATTTAATTATTTGTTTGCCCGCAATAAGGGTGGGAAATTTATTATCCGCATTGAGGATACTGATAAAAAACGAAATATTGCAGGCGGAGAAGAGAGTCAGTTAAAATATTTAAAATGGCTTGGAATTGACTGGGATGAAAGTGTGGATGTAGGCGGTGAATATGGTCCATATCGGCAATCAGAAAGAAATGATATGTATCAAACCTACTACAATCAATTACTAGAAAATGGCCATGCTTATAAATGTTATTGCACAGAAGCGGAACTTGAAGCAGAGCGTGAAGCACAATCTGAACTAGGGGATACTCCTCATTATTCAGGGAAGTGCCGTCATTTAACCCCAGAAGAACGTGCTAAGTTGGAGAGTGAAGGCCGTGAGCCTAGTATTCGAATTCTTGTGCCAGAAGGGAAAACCTACACGTTTAATGATATGGTAAAAGGCGAGGTTTCATTTGAATCCGAGGGAATGGGTGACTGGGTCATCATTAAGAAGGATGGGACACCTACTTATAACTTTGCTGTTACAGTGGATGATTATCTAATGAAAATTACTCATGTTCTTCGTGGTGATGACCATATTTCTAATACTCCTAAGCAATTGATGGTGTATGAAGCACTAGACTGGGCGCCGCCGATTTTCGGACATATGACATTAATCGTGAACGAAAGCAGAAAGAAGTTAAGCAAACGTGATGAATCAATTATTCAGTTTATTGAACAGTACGAAGAATTAGGTTACCTACCTGAAGCGTTATTTAATTTTATCACTTTATTGGGATGGTCTCCAACAGGGGAAGAAGAGATTTACTCTAAAGAGGAATTTATCGAAATTTTTGATGCAAATCGCCTGTCGAAATCTCCAGCCCTGTTCGATAAACAAAAGCTTACTTGGATGAACAATCAATATATGAAAAAAATTGATGTTGACCGTCTCCTAGAGCTTTCCTTACCGCATCTGATTAAAGCTGGCCGCCTAACGGAAAACATGACTGACGAAGAACATCATTGGACTCGAGGTCTAGTATCACTTTTGCAAGAAAAAATGAGCTTCGGAGCTGAAATTGTAGAGCTTTCTGATATGTTCTTCAAAGAAGAAGCAGAATATGAAGTGGACGCAAACGAAGTACTATCAGGTGAACAAGTTCCTGAAGTATTAAAGGCTTTCCTAGACCAGCTTAATCAAATGCCAAGCTTTAAAGCGGAGGATATTAAAGCAGCAATGAAGGCTGTTCAAAAGTCAACGGGACAAAAAGGAAAAAATCTCTTTATGCCCATCCGTGCAGCTGTATCAGGTCAAACTCATGGCCCAGATCTTCCACAGGCCATTGAGCTTTTAGGGAAGTCTAAGGTACAAATGAGAATTAATAAAATTATTGGTTAACATTGAAGCAAAAATATAATATAGTAAAAGAAACAAGAAAAAGTACTAATTTTATAAAAGCAAAGTGTTGAAGAGGAAAAGTAGAATAGGAAGCTTCAAAGAGAAAACCATCACCGGCTGAAAGTGGTTTAAGCCTCTCTTATTTGAAAATGCACCTCAGAGCCCCATTTCGAAAAGAATGCTCTTAGTAGATATGGGCGGAACCTTCCGTTAACAGGTTAGAGTGAGGCCAAGAAGAAAGATAATGGTCTAATCAGAGTGGAACCACGCCCAAGCGTCTCTGTCTTTATGACAGAGGCGTTTTTTATTGTATGTAAATAATATTAGGGTTATTTATTAAGGGGGAAATGGAATGTTCAAAAGAATGAAAGAGGATATTGAGGTTGTTTTTGAGCAGGATCCTGCGGCTAGGAGCAACCTTGAAGTGATCCTCACTTACTCAGGTTTACATGCGATTTGGTCTCACCGCCTGGCCCATGCATTTTTTAAACGAAAATTTTATTTCATTGCTAGGGTCATATCTCAAATTAGCCGTTTTTTCACAGGAATCGAAATTCATCCTGGAGCAAAAATAGGCAGAAGGCTCTTTATAGACCATGGTATGGGAGTCGTCATAGGGGAAACCTGTGAAATAGGAGATAATGTAACGGTGTTTCAAGGTGTAACACTAGGTGGAACTGGAAAAGAAAAAGGAAAACGGCATCCTACTATTAAGGATAATGCCTTAATTGCCACAGGTGCCAAGGTTCTAGGTTCTATTACCATTGGAGAGAATTCAAAAATTGGCGCTGGGTCAGTTGTTTTGAAGGAAGTTCCAGCTAACTCAACGGTAGTGGGCGTTCCAGGGAGAGTTGTGATTCAAGATGGACAGAAAATTAATCGCAATTTAGATCATTGCAATCTTCCAGATCCGGTTGCTGACCGTATTTTAGAAATGCAAAATGAATTATCGCTTTTAAAGCAAGAGCTGCATGACTTGAAGCAAGAAAGGAGCACAGTGAAAAATGGCAATTAAACTTTATAATACACTAACACGTAAGAAAGAAGAATTTGTCCCGTTAGAAGAAGGTAAGGTAAAAATGTATGTTTGCGGTCCAACTGTTTATAATTATATTCATATAGGAAATGCGCGTCCTGCCATTGTATTTGATACAGTACATCGATATTTAGAATACCGCGGCTATGATGTCCAATATGTGTCAAACTTTACAGATGTAGATGATAAATTAATTCGGGCTGCCAATCAGCTCGGTGAGGATGTCCCGACAATCGCAGAACGTTTTATTAATGCTTACTTTGAGGATGTATCTGCATTAGGATGCCAGAAGGCGGATGTTCACCCGCGAGTTATGGAAAACATGGATATTATTATTGAGTTCATCAGCCAGTTAATTGAGAAAGGCTATGCTTATGAATCAGAAGGAGATGTGTACTTCCGTACTAGACACTTTAATGAATACGGCAAGCTTTCTCATCAGTCAATTGATGAATTGCGAGTAGGAGCAAGAATAGAAGTTGGAGAAAAGAAACAGGATGACCTTGATTTTGCACTGTGGAAAGCGGCTAAGGATGGGGAAATCTATTGGGATAGTCCATGGGGAATTGGCCGTCCGGGCTGGCATATTGAATGCTCGGCAATGGCAAAGAAATATCTAGGTGAAACGATTGATATTCATGCCGGTGGACAGGATTTAACTTTCCCGCATCATGAAAATGAAATTGCTCAGTCAGAAGCTTTAACAGGAAAGCCTTTTGCAAACTACTGGATGCACAATGGCTACATTAATATTGATAATGAAAAGATGTCAAAATCCCTGGGTAACTTTGTTCTAGTACATGATATTATCAAGCAGCATAACCCACAGGTGTTAAGATTCTTCATGTTGTCGGTTCATTATCGGAACCCTATTAACTACAGTGAAGAACTGCTGGATAGCACAAGGGCAGCTTTTGATAGAATAACAACCTCTTATCAAAATTTAAAGCACCGCAGAGAAGCGAGTTCAAATTTGACCAATAATAATCAGGAGTGGCTCGAGAAAATAGCTGCTTTAGAAGATGAGTTTGTTAAAGCCATGGATGATGATTTTAATACGGCAAAAGCCATTTCAGTTATATTCGACCTTTCAAAACTTGCAAATTATTATCTGCTAGAAAAAAACACATCTGTAGAAGTTATTAATACGTTTACCAGCCAATTCGAACAGTTTTATCAGGTGTTAGGCTTAAAGCTTGAAACTGAGGAAATGCTGGATGAGGAAATCGATGCATTAATTGAAAAGCGAAATCAAGCTAGGAAAGATCGGAACTTTCAGCTTTCTGACCAAATTAGAGATCAATTAAAGGAAATGAATATCATTTTAGAAGACACTCCACAAGGAACAAGATGGAAAAGAGGCTAATTCATGCTTGATTATCAAGAAAATATTGATGCTAAACAACTGAATAGTCTTGCGCTTGCATATATGGGGGACGCCGTATATGAAACCTATGTACGGCGGCACCTTCTCCAAAGTGGAAGGGTAAAGCCAAATCACCTGCATCGTGAAGGAACAAGATATGTTTCAGCAAAGGCACAATGTCAGGTTCTCTTTAAGATGATGGACGAACAGCTGCTGACAGGAGAGGAGCTTGCTGTTGTCATGCGAGGGCGGAATGCCAAATCAGGGACAGTGCCTAAAAATACAGATGTCCAAACCTATCGGTACAGTACTGCATTTGAGGCGCTAATGGGATACTTGCATTTAACAGACAAAGAGGAACGATTAGAAGAGCTGATTCTAAAGTCATTTTCATTTGTTGAAGAAAAGAAAGGAGGAACAGAAGCATGAACCCAGAATACATCGTTGGAAAAAACCCAGTTATGGAAGCACTAAAATCTGAACGTGACATAAATAAGATTCTCATTGCAGAATCATCGCAGCGGGGGCAAATGCAGCAAATCATCCATTTAGCGAAGGAAGCGAATGTACTTGTTCAATTTGTTCCAAAGAAAAAGATTGATCAAATATCGGATGAAAATCACCAAGGAGTCCTTGCTTATGTTGCTGCCTACCAATACGCTGAAATGGATGATTTGTTCGCGGCAGCTGAGAAAAAGAATGAACCTCCTTTCTTTTTGCTATTAGATGAGATTGAAGACCCACATAATCTTGGGTCGATTATGAGAACAGCAGATGCTGTAGGGGCTCACGGGATTATTATTCCAAAAAGGCGAGCAGTAGGCTTAACGGCTACAGTAGCAAAAGCTTCTACAGGTGCAATCGAATACATACCAGTTGTCCGCGTCACAAATATGGCTCGAACCATTGATGAATTAAAAGAGCGTGGTATTTGGATTGTTGGTACGGATGCAAAAGGGAAACAAGATTTTCGTCAAATAGAGGGTACCTTGCCGCTTGGGCTTGTCATCGGCAGTGAAGGAAAGGGTATGGGCCGGCTAGTAAGAGATAAATGTGATTTTTTAATAAACCTGCCAATGGCTGGTCATGTTACATCATTAAATGCATCTGTAGCGGCAGCATTGTTAATGTATGAGGTGTACCGTAAAAGGCATCCTCTAGAGGGATAAAAATGGATATACTGCTTGTCGATGGATACAACATTATTGGAGCTTGGCAAGAGTTAAGGGCTTTAAAGGACAGTGATTTACCTGCCGCTCGTGACCGACTGGTGGAAAGAATGGCTGAATATCAAGCCTATTCGGGTTATCGTGTTATTGTAGTTTTCGATGCTCATTATGTTCAAGGGACGGAAAAAAAGTATAAAAATCACCAGGTTGATGTGATTTTTACAAAGGAAAATGAAACAGCGGATGAGCGGATTGAAAAATTAGCGATTAGCTTGAATAATCGTAGGACCCAAATTCATGTAGCAACCTCTGATTTCACAGAACAATGGGCAATTTTTGGACAAGGGGCATTAAGAATTTCAGCTAGAGAACTTCTAGTTGAAGTAGAGCAGGCCCAAAAAGGGATTGAAAAGAACGTCAAGCAAATACAAGAGAAAAAACCCGTTACTAAAATCCCGATTAGTGCAGAAATTGCAGAAATTTTCGAAAAGTGGCGCAGAGGACAGAAGTAAGCGTTGACGCTGGAAATTTTTTTACTGTATACTAGTATTATCTATGCTTGTTCGGTGGAGGGGATCTACGTGAGTACGGACTATGGGACAAAAATCAACGACCAATTTTTCACGATGGAAGACGAGGAAATTGTTGATTTGGTACATCAAGGTAATAGTGAAGCGTTGGACTATTTAATCCACAAATATCGAAATTTTGTTCGTGCAAAAGCAAGATCGTATTTCTTAATTGGTGCGGATAAGGAAGATATTGTCCAAGAAGGCATGATTGGCCTATATAAAGCCATTCGTGATTTTCGTGAGGACAAGTTGACATCATTTAAGGCATTTGCGGAACTTTGTATTACCCGTCAGATTATTACAGCAATAAAAACAGCAACAAGGCAAAAACATATTCCTTTAAATTCCTATGTTTCATTGGACAAGCCCATCTATGATGAAGAATCGGATCGGACGTTAATGGATGTGATTTCTGGTGCAAAGGTATTAGATCCAGAGGAATTATTCATTAACCAGGAAGAGTTTGATCATATTGAAGTAAAGATGACCGAACTTTTAAGTGATCTAGAGCGAAAAGTATTAGCGTTATATTTAGAT
Source organism: Bacillus sp. MRMR6 (assembly GCF_001940785.1). Taxonomy (GTDB): domain Bacteria; phylum Bacillota; class Bacilli; order Bacillales; family Cytobacillaceae; genus Neobacillus. Next base: position 45,460 of record NZ_MSLS01000029.1, on the reverse strand, counting down.
GGTCAATCATATCAGGAAATATCTGAAGAGTTGAACCGACATGTTAAATCCATTGATAATGCCTTGCAGCGTGTCAAAAGGAAGTTGGAACGATATTTAGAAATCCGGGAATTTAGTCTATAATTCATAATTATCCCGCATTACTTGGGAGTAATAACCCCATTTCAAGACTTAGAGGAATCGGAGAAGAATAAGTGTGGGATAAACTGCCCGTAAAAGCCCGATAAATTCAACTAACCATCAGTGGGGGAGGAAGTACCCCACTGTTAGAAGGTTTCATTTATATCTTTTGTTTGAATCCGCTCTCAGGAACAGTTGACATAATTATATGGTCATGTTACATTTTTAAGGATATAATAGACGGATGGTGTCGAATGATGACAAAAAAGACAATCCTGGCATGTTCCGAATGTGGTTCTAGAAATTATTCAACTGAACAAAGTCAAAAGAACATAGAACGGTTAGAAATAAAGAAATTCTGCAAAACATGCGCTTCACATACAATCCACCGTGAAACCAAGTAGTTTCAAGGTATGGCAATGTTAAACCGATTAGTTGGAGGTTACTTAAAATGCAACGCTTAAAGAAATTCTTCAGTGATGTTTTTCGTGAGATGAGAAAGGTTAGCTGGCCAAAGCGTAAAGAGCTAACTCGTTATACAGCGATTGTTTTATCAACAGTTGTCTTCTTCACAGCGTTTTTTGCTGTTATTGATTTAGGAATTTCCACTTTGATTCGTCTGATTCTTGAATAATGATCGTTGATTCATGGTATAATGGTAAATAATACAGGAAATTTTATGTAAAGCCCGTTTAACGGGTTTTTTAATTTGTCAAAAAGTAAACTGGCTCAGTGCCCAAATACGTGGAGCTGGATATTAATTTTATCGATACTTATTATAATATATGGGGAGGGACGGACATTAGTCCTCTTGAATGGAAAAAAACTGGTATGTTGTGCATACTTATTCTGGCTATGAGAATAAGGTAAAAGCCAATTTAGAAAAGCGTGTTGAATCGATGGGGATGTCAGATAAGATTTTCCGTGTCGTTGTTCCGGAAGAAGAAGAAACCGAAATTAAAAATGGCAAAAAGAAGGTAGTTAAACGTAAAGTATTCCCAGGGTATGTATTGGTTGAAATTGTCATGACCGATGATTCTTGGTATGTGGTTCGAAATACACCAGGTGTAACAGGTTTTGTCGGTTCGGCAGGATCAGGCTCTAAGCCTACACCGTTGCTTCCAGAAGAAGTAGTAGGTCTTCTGAAACGAATGGGTGTTGAAGAAAAGAGAATTGATGTTAACTATGAAATCGGTGAAACAGTACGAGTGAATGAAGGTCCATTTACAAACTTCACTGGAACAGTCGAAGAAATGGATAAAGATAAAGCTAAGCTTAAGGTCCTTGTAAACATGTTTGGTCGAGACACCCCAGTTGAGCTAGATTTCACACAAATCGAAAAACTTTAATCCTCGCGAAAAGTACAAGATAGTATTGAAGTTTAAAGAAAAATAAACTGATATTGTAAAAAAACTTGAAATCCACTTTAAATAGTGGTAATATTTCATAGGTCAGTATGTCTCTTGTGAGACTAGACTTTTGATAAGATCTTTATCTTTATATAAAGACAGATACCTGAGTGGGAGGGCAAAGACCCTATTACCACATCACGGACTTTAAGGAGGTGTGTCTCGTGGCTAAAAAAGTAATTAAAGTTGTTAAATTACAAATCCCTGCTGGGAAAGCGAATCCTGCACCACCAGTTGGACCTGCACTAGGTCAAGCCGGTGTTAATATCATGGGATTCTGTAAAGAATTTAACGCTCGTACAGCAGATCAAGCTGGATTAATCATTCCTGTTGAAATCACGGTTTTTGAAGACCGTTCATTTACATTTATTACGAAAACTCCTCCTGCTGCCGTTCTTTTGAAAGTAGCAGCTGGAATCCAATCTGGTTCTGGTGAACCAAACCGTAATAAGGTAGCAACAGTTAAGCGTAATACAGTACGCGAGATTGCGGAACAGAAAATGCCTGACCTAAACGCAGCAAGCGTTGAAGCAGCAATGCGCATGGTTGAAGGTACTGCACGCAGCATGGGTATCGTTATCGAAGACTAATCCGTGTGAACTGTTTTCTTGTAATGAAGGGGGTTGCGTTACTAGCGCAACCTTTATTCGTGGGAGGTTATTCCGTTAAAACCACAATCTAGGAGGAAATAAAAATGGCTAAAAAAGGTAAGAAGTATTTAGAAGCTGCTAAGCTTGTTGATAACACAAAAGCTTATCCAGTTGCTGAAGCAATCGAACTTGCAAAGCAAACAAACTATGCTAAATTTGACGCGACACTAGAAGTTGCATTCCGTTTAGGAGTGGATCCTAAGAAAGCTGACCAACAAATTCGTGGTGCAGTAGTACTTCCTAATGGAACTGGTAAGACTCAACGCGTATTAGTATTCGCTAAGGGTGAAAAAGTGAAAGAAGCAGAAGCTGCTGGTGCAGATTTTGTTGGCGATGCAGAATACATCAACAAAATCCAACAAGGTTGGTTTGACTTTGATGTAATCGTAGCGACTCCTGACATGATGGGTGAAGTTGGTAAACTTGGTCGTACATTGGGGCCTAAAGGTTTAATGCCAAACCCTAAAACAGGTACAGTAACTTTTGATGTGACTCGTGCGATAAACGAAATCAAAGCTGGTAAAGTTGAATACCGTGTTGATAAAGCTGGAAACATCCATGTGCCAATCGGTAAATCATCTTTCGAAAACCAAAAGCTTGTTGAAAACTTCAACACTGTTTTTGAAACAATGTTAAAAGCGAAACCTGCTGCTGCAAAAGGAACCTACATGAAGAACGTAACTGTTGCTTCAACAATGGGTCCTGGTGTGAAGGTTGATGCTTCATCTGTTTCAGCAAAGTAATTTTTACCAATTGACATTCCAAAATACATCTAATATAATGTATTTTGTTGTTTAATTTAATAAACATTTGTACTTAAGACAGCAGGTGCGTATATGCTTAATTCCCTGCCGAGGTAATGCGATAAAAATAGCTGAACCATTCAGTTGTTATATTCAGCCTCCATGTCTAGCTCGATATGGAGGCTTTTATTTGCCTAACCTAACCTGGTATAAATGTAGAAAATCTACAGGAGGTGTAAAGATGAGCAGTGTAATCGAACAAAAAGTTCAAATCGTTGATGAAATCACGGCTAAATTAAAAGCTAGTGTTTCAACAATCGTAGTTGACTACCGTGGGCTAACTGTTGCAGAATTAACTGAACTTCGTAAGCAACTTCGTGAAGCTGGTATCGAATTTAAGGTTTACAAAAACTCTATGACTCGTCGTGCGGCTGATGCAGCTGAGCTTTCAGCATTAAATGTTGCATTAACTGGTCCGAACGCAATCGCGTTCAGTAACGAAGATGTAGTAGCACCTGCAAAAATTCTTAACGACTTTGCGAAAAAGCATGATGCACTAGAAATTAAAGCTGGTGTGATCGAAGGCAATGTTGCAACAGTTGAAGAGGTTAAAGCGCTTGCTGAACTACCTTCACGCGAAGGCTTGCTGTCTATGCTACTCAGCGTACTACAAGCTCCAATCCGCAATCTTGCTCTTGTTACAAAAGCTGTTGCAGAACAAAAAGAAGAACAAGGCGCATAGAAAAGCGGAAGCGCCTTGCCCAGGGGCGACCGGCATAAGACGAGCCGGCTAGAGGCTGTCTTTTAGCCTTCTTATTGGATTGGCTTATGACCCGAGCTCCTAGGCGCTGCAGCTAGACAATCGTACTTGTAAACAAAATATAATGGAATGAAAACTAAGGAGGAAAATTAAAATGACTAAAGAACAAATCATTGAAGCAGTTAAATCTATGACTGTTTTAGAATTAAACGATCTAGTAAAAGCAATTGAAGAAGAGTTTGGCGTAACTGCTGCTGCTCCAGTAGCAATGGGCGGAGCAGCTGTTGCAGCTGTTGAAGAACAAACTGAATTTGATGTAATCCTAGCTAGCGCTGGCGATCAAAAGATTAAAGTTATCAAAGCAGTACGTGAAATCACTGGTTTAGGTCTTAAAGAAGCAAAAGACCTTGTTGACAACACACCAAAAGCTGTTAAAGAAGGCGTTTCTAAAGAAGAAGCTGAAGAAGTTAAAGCTAAGCTTGCTGAAGTTGGAGCAAACGTTGAAGTTAAGTAATAACCATGAAAAGCGGAAGCCCTTAGGCGCTGAAGCTGGACAAATAAAAAAGCTCGCTATATAAGCGAGCTTTTTTTGGCTTAAATCATTATTCTTTCCCCGTTTATCTTCTATAAAATGTGGATTTCGTTTTTTACTTTATTTATTTTAAGGTTTAATGCGTGCAGTAAACCCCTAACACTTTTCTATTGGAGGTGAGTCTAATGTCTGAACACTATTATTCACGTACCCAAAAGGTAGAAAGTGACCCTAAGTACTGGGAATTTACCCTAAGAAATAATCTCTTCCGCTTTAAAACAGATAATGGTGTGTTTTCAAAGAAAGAAGTAGATTTCGGCTCTAGATTATTAATAGAAGCTTTTAATTTGCCGGAGGTAGAGGGTAATGTACTGGATGTAGGCTGTGGGTATGGGCCAATCGGACTTTCGGTTGCAAAAGGGTATCCTAATTGTACAGTTCATATGGTTGATATTAATAACCGGGCAATTGAACTAGCGAAAGAAAATGCTGAAAAAAACCAGGTTACAAACGTGATGATTTATGAGAGTGACCGGCTGTTAAATGTATCGGAACATGGGTTTGCAGCTATTTTAACAAATCCTCCAATCAGAGCAGGAAAACAGATCGTACATGATATCCTTGAACAAGGTTTTGAACATTTAGTTCCTAAAGGAGAAATGTGGGTAGTAATACAAAAGAAACAAGGTGCACCGTCTGCAATTGAAAAACTAAAAGATTTATTTACCACAGTAGAAACTATTGATAAGTCAAAAGGGTATTTTGTTATAAAAGCTATAAAGTAAACTCTCCGATTGGCGAGCCGTTAGGCGAAGACTGAGGAGTAGTTGCCCTTATGCGTAGAAGAGAAATAAACTTGTATAGTTTATTTATTCTTCCTAGCCATAATAGTTGACTCGTAAATGTCACTATGGTAGCATTATAAAATGCCATCATAATATTTACCGAATTATTCCTAAAAATACTTTTATTTCTGGTATAAAATAGGACTGAGACGGAAATGATGACAAAATAATAGTTAAAATGTGAAAATGTGGTTTTGAGTTAAAAAACCCTTTTTCTTTTTGTCTGATGGAAGGATCTATTTTCCTTACTGAAGACGTTAATACATTTTTAATATAACGCTTGATTTGAGGGGTGAATCAGTTGACAGGTCAACTAGTTCAGTATGGACGACACCGCCAACGTAGAAGTTACGCGCGAATCAGTGAAGTTTTAGAATTACCAAATCTAATTGAAATCCAAACCTCTTCATATCAATGGTTTCTTGATGAGGGTTTGCGTGAAATGTTCCATGATATTTCACCAATTGAAGACTTTACTGGTAACCTATCACTAGATTTTATTGATTACAGCCTTGGCGATCCAAAGTATTCTGTAGAAGAATCGAAAGAGCGGGACGTTACATATTCTGCGCCTTTGCGTGTTAAAGTGCGTCTTGTAAACAAAGAAACAGGCGAAGTAAAAGACCAAGATGTTTTTATGGGTGACTTCCCTCTAATGACGGAAACAGGTACGTTTGTCATTAACGGGGCAGAACGTGTTATCGTTTCCCAATTGGTACGTTCTCCGAGCGTATATTATAGTGGAAAACTTGATAAAAACGGAAAAAGAGGATTTTCTGCGACTGTTATTCCGAACCGCGGCGCTTGGCTGGAGTATGAAACAGACGCCAAGGATGTCGTATATGTGAGAATAGATCGTACTCGGAAACTGCCCGTTACGGTTCTTTTGCGTGCACTTGGCTTCGGCTCTGATCAAGAAATCATTGAATTGATTGGAGATAATGAGTATATTCGCAATACGCTGGAGAAGGACAACACTGAAGGAGTCGAAAAGGCGCTTCTAGAGATTTATGAACGTCTTCGTCCAGGTGAGCCGCCTACAGTAGATAACGCGAAAAGTTTGTTGGTATCAAGATTTTTCGACCCTAAACGTTATGATTTAGCTAACGTAGGCCGATACAAAATTAATAAAAAGCTTCACATTAAAAATCGTTTATTTAATCAGCGTTTAGCTGAATCACTTGTAGATCCGGAAACAGGTGAAATTATTGCAGAAAAGGGATTGCTCCTTGATCGCAGAAACCTTGACCGCATCATACCGGCATTGGAAAAGGATATTAACTTTAAGGGCTTTAACCCTTCTGGCGGAGTAGTAGAGGATGAGATTACTCTTCAAGGAATCAAAATTTATGCTCCAAATGATGATGGGGAAAAAGTAATTAATGTACTTGGGAATGCATATGTGGCTGAACCTATTAAGAATATTACTCCAGCGGATATTATTTCATCTATCAGCTATTTCTTCAACCTATTGCATGGTGTTGGTGATACAGATGATATCGATCATTTAGGTAATAGACGTCTGCGTTCTGTAGGTGAATTGCTGCAAAATCAATTCCGTATTGGTTTATCAAGAATGGAACGTGTTGTACGTGAAAGAATGTCCATTCAAGATACAGCAACGATAACACCACAGCAATTAATTAATATTCGTCCTGTTATAGCCTCAATTAAAGAGTTCTTTGGAAGCTCGCAGTTATCACAGTTTATGGATCAAACCAACCCGCTTGCTGAATTAACTCACAAGCGCCGTCTATCAGCATTAGGACCTGGTGGTTTAACTCGGGAACGTGCTGGTTTCGAAGTGCGTGACGTTCACTATTCCCATTACGGACGTATGTGTCCGATTGAAACTCCTGAAGGTCCGAATATTGGTCTAATCAACTCATTATCATCGTTTGCTAAGGTGAACCGTTTTGGTTTTATTGAGACACCATACCGTCGGGTTGACCCTGAAACTGGGAAAGTCACAAGCCGAATCGATTACTTAACAGCAGATGAAGAAGATAACTACGTAGTGGCACAGGCGAACTCCCGCCTTGGCGATGACGGTTCTTTCTTGGATGATGACGTAGTTGCTCGTTTCCGTGGTGAAAACACGGTGGTTAATCGCGACCGCATAGACTACATGGACGTATCACCAAAACAGGTTGTATCAGCTGCGACAGCATGTATTCCGTTCCTAGAGAATGATGACTCTAACCGTGCCTTAATGGGTGCGAACATGCAGCGTCAAGCAGTACCTCTATTACAACCGGAAGCTCCAAGGGTTGGGACGGGTATGGAATATGTATCCGGCAAAGACTCTGGTGCTGCAGTAATCTGTAAGCACGATGGTATTGTTGAACATGTTGAAGCACGTGAGGTTTGGGTACGACGACTTAAAGATGTCGATGGCCAAGTAGTTAAAGGTGATCTTGATAAATATAGAATGTTAAAATTTGTTCGTTCTAACCAAGGTACATGTTATAACCAGCGGCCAATCGTTGCTGTTGGTGACCATGTAACAACTGGTGAAATTCTTGCCGATGGTCCTTCTATGGAATTAGGTGAATTAGCTCTAGGTCGTAACGTATTAGTTGCTTTCATTAACTGGGATGGTTACAACTATGAAGATGCGATTATTATGAGCGAGCGTCTTGTTAAAGATGATGTTTATACCTCTATTCATATCGAAGAATATGAGTCAGAATCTCGTGATACAAAGCTTGGACCAGAAGAAATTACACGTGATATTCCAAACGTTGGAGAAGATGCGCTTCGTAATTTGGATGAACGTGGTATTATCCGCACTGGCGCTGAAGTGAAAGATGGTGACTTGCTAGTTGGTAAAGTAACACCTAAGGGGGTAACGGAACTAACAGCTGAAGAAAGGTTACTACATGCAATCTTCGGTGAAAAAGCTAGGGAAGTACGGGATACATCACTAAGAGTTCCACATGGCGGCGGCGGTATTGTTCTCGATGTCAAAGTCTTTAACCGTGAAGATGGAGATGAACTGCCACCAGGTGTTAATCAACTAGTGCGCGTTTATATTGTTCAGAAACGTAAGATTCATGAGGGCGATAAGATGGCAGGCCGTCACGGTAACAAGGGTGTTATTTCTCGTATTTTACCGGAGGAAGACATGCCATATTTACCAGATGGTACGCCAGTCGATATCATGTTAAACCCATTAGGGGTTCCTTCTCGTATGAACATCGGACAGGTGCTGGAATTGCATCTTGGAATGGCTGCTAGAGCACTGGGTATCCATGTTGCTTCACCAGTATTTGATGGTGCACGAGAAGAAGATGTTTGGGGTACGATTGAAGAAGCTGGAATGGCACGCGATGCTAAAACTGTTCTTTATGATGGCCGTTCCGGTGAAGCATTTGATAACCGTGTATCTGTTGGTGTCATGTATATGATTAAATTGGCACACATGGTTGATGATAAACTCCATGCTCGTTCTACTGGTCCATACTCACTCGTAACCCAGCAGCCGCTTGGAGGTAAAGCTCAATTTGGCGGACAGCGTTTTGGTGAGATGGAAGTTTGGGCTCTTGAAGCATACGGTGCAGCATATACACTTCAAGAAATCCTGACAGTTAAGTCCGACGACGTTGTTGGTCGTGTGAAGACATATGAAGCGATTGTAAAAGGTGAAAATGTTCCGGAACCAGGCGTTCCTGAATCATTTAAAGTTCTAATAAAAGAGCTTCAAAGTCTAGGTATGGATGTGAAAATCCTCTCTGGCGATGAAAAAGAAATAGAAATGCGTGATACGGAAGATGATGAAGACCTGCAGCAGGTCGACACCTTAAACATTGTTCCGGAGCAAAATTTTGAATCTGAAAAAGTCGGTTCAAAAGAGTAAAACAAATAGGAAAAAGAGTCAGGAACAAGCATGGCTTGTTCCGCTCTTTTCATAGCAAAAAAGGGAGGTAGGCCCCTTGCTGGATGTTAATAATTTTGAGTATATGAAAATTGGTCTTGCTTCACCGGATAAGATTCGTTCTTGGTCTTTCGGAGAAGTAAAGAAACCAGAAACCATTAACTATCGAACATTGAAGCCTGAAAAAGACGGTTTATTCTGTGAAAGAATTTTTGGTCCTACAAAGGATTGGGAGTGTCATTGCGGAAAGTACAAACGTGTCCGTTATAAAGGGGTTGTTTGTGACCGTTGTGGTGTTGAAGTAACCCGTGCAAAGGTTCGTCGTGAACGTATGGGACATATTGAGCTTGCTGCTCCTGTCTCACATATTTGGTTTTTTAAAGGGATTCCAAGCAGAATGGGCTTAGTTTTGGACATGTCTCCTCGGGCATTAGAAGAAATTATCTATTTTGCGTCATATGTAGTGACAGAGTCTGGTGATACAGCTTTAGATAGAAAACAACTTCTATCTGAAAAAGAATATCGTGCCTATCGTGAAAAGTACGGAAACAAATTCCAAGCTGGCATGGGTGCAGAAGCTATCAAAAAGCTTCTTTCTGATATCGACTTAAACAAAGAGGTTGAAGGCTTAAAGGAAGAATTAAAAACTGCACAAGGTCAAAGACGTACACGTGCAATTAAGCGCCTTGAAGTTTTAGAAGCCTTCAGGGGTTCCGGAAATGAGCCTTCTTGGATGATTCTTGATGTTCTTCCTGTCATCCCGCCTGAACTTCGTCCAATGGTTCAATTAGATGGAGGAAGATTTGCTACTTCTGACTTGAACGATTTATATCGCCGAGTGATCAACCGTAATAATCGTTTGAAACGTTTATTAGATCTAGGTGCTCCGAGCATTATCGTTCAGAACGAAAAACGTATGTTGCAAGAGGCTGTTGATGCATTGATTGATAATGGCAGACGCGGCCGTCCGGTAACAGGGCCGGGTAATCGTCCATTAAAGTCACTTTCTCATATGTTAAAAGGAAAGCAAGGACGTTTCCGTCAAAACTTACTTGGCAAACGTGTTGACTATTCAGGCCGTTCTGTAATCGTTGTTGGACCAAACCTGAAAATGTACCAATGTGGTCTTCCGAAAGAAATGGCTCTAGAGCTTTTCAAACCGTTTGTTATGAAGGAATTGGTAGAAAAAGGATTAGCACATAATATTAAATCTGCTAAACGCAAGATCGAAAGAGTATCGCCAGAAGTTTGGGATGTACTTGAAGATGTTATTCGTGAGCATCCGGTTCTATTAAACCGTGCACCAACACTTCATAGACTAGGTATCCAGGCATTTGAGCCAACTCTTGTAGAGGGCAGAGCAATCCATCTGCATCCACTTGTATGTACTGCATACAACGCTGACTTTGATGGAGACCAAATGGCTGTTCACGTACCACTATCATCAGAAGCGCAAGCAGAAGCAAGACTATTAATGCTTGCAGCTCAAAACATTTTGAACCCTAAAGACGGAAAGCCAGTAGTTACACCATCACAGGATATGGTACTTGGTAACTATTACTTAACGCTTGAAAGAGAAGGCTCTGTCGGTGAGGGAATGATTTTTAAAGATACAAATGAGGCATTAATTGCTTACCAAAACGGCTATGCTCATCTGCACACTCGAGTTGCTGTACATGCAGGTTCATTAGGAAATGAAACATTAACGGAAGAACAAAACAATATGTTGCTAATGACAACAGTTGGTAAACTTATTTTTAACGAAATTCTTCCGAAGTCTTTCCCATACATCAATGAGCCTACAAGACACAATCTAGAAGTAGAAACTCCTAGCAAGTACTTCGTAGAAAAAGGCGAGGATGTTGTAGCTAGAATTAAAGAGATGCCGATAATCGATCCATTTAAGAAGAAAATCCTAGGAAACATCATTGCTGAAGTATTTAAGCGATTTAAGATTACTGAAACGTCTAAAATGCTAGACCGTATGAAAGACTTAGGATTTAAATTTTCTACTAAAGCTGGTATTACGGTCGGTGTATCCGATATCGTAGTATTAGGTGAAAAGCAGGAAATCCTTAAAGAAGCTCAAAGTAAAGTTGATAACGTGCTTAAGCAGTTCCGTCGTGGTTTAATCACCGAAGACGAACGCTATGACCGTGTTATTGCGATTTGGAGCCAGGCTAAGGATGTAATTCAAGGAAAATTGATGAAATCCTTAGATAAAACAAACCCGATCTTCATGATGAGTGACTCCGGTGCCCGTGGTAACGCCTCAAACTTTACGCAGCTAGCTGGTATGCGTGGTTTAATGGCCAACCCAGCAGGTCGTATCATTGAGTTACCAATCAAATCAAGTTTCCGTGAAGGTCTAACCGTATTAGAGTACTTTATTTCTACTCACGGTGCGCGTAAAGGTCTTGCGGATACAGCATTGAAGACGGCAGACTCAGGTTACTTAACTCGACGTTTAGTTGACGTTGCTCAGGATGTTATTGTCCGTGATGATGATTGTGGAACTGACCGCGGTTTACTTATCGGGGCGCTGAAAGATGGTACAGAAGTTATTGAGTCTTTAGAGGAACGTTTAATTGGACGCTATGCGCGTAATGCAATTAAACATCCAGAAACTGGTGAAGTTCTTGTACCTGTAAATGGCTTAATTACAGAGAATCTTGCCGAAACAATCGTTGGAGCAGGTGTCGAAGAGGTTAAAATCCGTTCAGCATTTACCTGTAACACACGACATGGTGTTTGTAAGAAATGTTACGGCCGTAACTTAGCTACCGGTCAAGAGGTAGAAGTTGGTGAAGCAGTTGGTATTATTGCTGCACAATCTATCGGTGAGCCAGGTACACAGTTAACGATGCGTACATTCCATACAGGTGGGGTTGCAGGAGACGATATTACCCAAGGTCTACCGCGTATCCAAGAAATTTTTGAAGCACGTAACCCTAAGGGTCAAGCGGTAATTTCTGAAATAGATGGTATTGTTGTGGGCATTAATGAAGGCCGAGACCGACAGCATGAAATTGTTGTTCAAGGTGAGGTTGAATCACGTACCTACAATGCTCCGTATACTGCTCGAGTAAAAGTAGCAATAAATCAAACGATAGCAGTTGGTCAAGAACTTACTGAAGGTTCAATTGACCCTAAAGAGTTAATTAAAGTAAAAGATGTGAACGCTGTTCAAGAATACTTGCTTCGTGAGGTTCAAAAGGTTTACCGTATGCAAGGGGTTGAAATCGGTGATAAGCACGTTGAGGTAATGGTACGACAAATGCTGCGTAAGGTTCGCGTAATAGATGCAGGTGAAACAAACGTTCTCCCTGGTACATTACTAGATATCCATCAGTTTACTGATGCAAACGAGAAAGCACTTTTAAGCGGGAAATTACCAGCTACAGGGCGTCCAGTTCTACTTGGTATTACCAAAGCTTCACTTGAAACTGATTCGTTCTTATCTGCGGCATCCTTCCAGGAAACAACAAGAGTTCTTACAGATGCGGCAATCAAAGGCAAGCGCGACGAATTACTCGGCTTGAAAGAGAATGTTATCATCGGTAAACTTGTACCGGCTGGAACAGGAATGCAACGATACCGTAAAGCGGAGCCTGTTTTAAGAGATACAACTTCTGAAGAAACAATGGCAATTGACTAAATGTTTATGCCAAGCGGTACTTGCTTACAGGCAAGTGCCGCATTCTATGGAAAAACATAGTCGAGGTACTTTGATTTAAAAATCAAAGTTTTGTTGACATCTTTAATCGAGGATGTTATTATACTAAAGGTGCTCCTATTCACTTGATACTTTGGAGGATATGATCTGTGTCTTATGAAAAAGTATTACAGGCTAGTAAGATTGTTATAGGAACGAAACAAACAGTAAAAGTGCTTAAAGACGGAATAGTGAAAGAGTTAGTTGTCGCTAGTGATGCTGAACCAAAAATTACAGCCGTTGTAGTGAAGCAAGCTCTTGAATCTAGCGTACCTATTATATATGTGGACTCAATGAAAAAACTTGGGAGAGCATGTGGTATAGAAGTTGGTGCTTCATCTGTTGCTATTATTTTTTAAAAACTGTTTTTGTAGATAGAGAGTCTGCAAAAACTTTGTTTTTGCATCAAAATGAACCACCTGGATGTGTGGGCTTACAAAAAATGAAGGGAGGAAAAGTAACATGCCAACTATTAATCAATTAGTGCGCAAGCCTCGTCAATCTAAAGAGGAAAAGTCAAAATCACCTGCGCTTAATAAAGGTTACAACAGCTTCAAAAAGTCACAAACAAATGTATCTTCACCACAAAAACGCGGAGTATGTACTCGTGTTGGTACAATGACTCCAAAGAAACCAAACTCAGCGTTACGTAAATATGCTCGTGTACGTTTGACAAATGGTATCGAGGTGACAGCATATATTCCTGGTATTGGTCACAATCTTCAAGAGCACAGTGTTGTTCTTATCCGTGGAGGACGTGTAAAGGACTTACCGGGTGTACGTTATCATATCGTACGTGGAGCGCTTGATACTGCGGGTGTAAACAACCGTATGCAAGGTCGTTCTAAATATGGTACTAAGAGACCAAAAGCAGCTAAGAAATAATCGAAAAATAAAATAGAAGCTTCGTTGAAAGGAGGAAATAATATGCCACGTAAAGGTCCTGTAGCAAAAAGAGACGTGTTACCAGATCCACTTTACAATTCTAAATTAGTTACTCGTTTAATCAACAAAATGATGGTTGACGGTAAAAGAGGTAAATCTCAAGAAATTCTATACTCTGCGTTTGAAACTATTCGCGAGCGTGCTGGCAAAGAGCCAATGGAAGTTTTTGAAGCAGCTATGAAAAACATCATGCCTGTGCTTGAAGTAAGAGCACGTCGTGTAGGTGGTGCTAACTACCAAGTACCAGTTGAGGTGCGTCCTGATCGCCGTACAACTCTTGGTCTTCGCTGGTTGGTGAACTATTCACGTAATCGCGGTGAAAAAACGATGGAAGAGCGTTTAGCTAACGAAATCATGGATGCAGCTAACAACACTGGTGCATCAGTGAAAAAACGTGAAGATACACACAAAATGGCAGAAGCAAACAAAGCGTTTGCTCACTATCGTTGGTAATTTAACCTTCAATATAAAAACTTTCATACTAGGAAGGAGAAAGACCCAATGGCAAGAGAGTTCTCCTTAGCGAATACTCGCAATATCGGTATCATGGCTCACATCGATGCTGGTAAAACCACTACTACTGAGCGTGTCCTTTATTACACTGGTCGTATTCATAAGATCGGTGAAACACATGAAGGTGCGTCTCAGATGGACTGGATGGAGCAAGAACAAGAGCGCGGAATTACCATTACTTCCGCTGCAACAACGGCACAATGGAAAGGCCACCGTGTTAACATCATTGATACTCCTGGACACGTAGACTTCACAGTAGAAGTTGAACGTTCATTGCGTGTACTTGATGGCGCGGTAGCTGTTCTAGATGCACAGTCAGGTGTTGAACCACAAACTGAAACAGTTTGGCGTCAAGCAACAACTTACGGTGTACCACGTGTAGTGTTTGTAAATAAAATGGACAAAATTGGTGCTGATTTCCTATATTCTGTAGGAACAATCCATGACCGTCTGCAAGCGAATGCGCATCCAATTCAATTGCCGATCGGCGCTGAAGATCAGTTTGAAGCAATCATTGACCTTGTAGAAATGAATGCAGTATTCTACGGAAATGACCTTGGAACAGATATCCAAGTTCGTGAAATTCCTGAAGAATTCATAGCTCAGGCTGAAGAATATCGTGAAAAGCTTGTTGAAGCAGTAGCTGAACTAGATGAAGAATTAATGGAAAAATACCTTGGTGGTGAAGAAATCACTAAAGAAGAGCTAAAAGCGGCTATTCGTAAAGGTACTGTTAATGTAGAATTCTATCCTGTTATTTGTGGATCTGCTTTCAAAAACAAAGGTGTTCAATTAATGCTAGATGCAGTTATCGATTACCTTCCATCACCATTAGATGTACCTGCAATTAAGGGACACGCTCCTGATGATGAAGAAGATCTTGTTGAACGTCACTCTAGTGACGAAGAGCCGTTTTCTGCTCTTGCATTTAAAGTTATGACAGACCCTTATGTAGGTAAATTAACGTTCTTCCGTGTTTACTCTGGTACTTTAGAATCTGGATCATATGTCCAGAACTCAACTAAAGGAAAACGTGAACGTGTTGGACGTATCCTGCAAATGCATGCAAACAGCCGCCAAGAAATCTCTAAGGTTTTTGCTGGCGACATTGCAGCTGCTGTAGGGTTGAAAGATACAACCACTGGTGACACACTTTGTGATGACAAGAATCTAGTTATTCTTGAGTCTATGAATTTCCCTGAACCAGTAATTCAACTTTCTGTTGAACCAAAATCAAAAGCAGACCAAGATAAAATGACTACTGCACTACAAAAACTTCAAGAAGAAGATCCAACCTTCCGTGCGCATACTGACCAGGAAACTGGACAAGTTATTATCGCAGGTATGGGAGAGCTTCATCTTGATATCCTAGTAGACCGTATGCGTCGTGAATTCAAGGTAGAAGCAAACGTAGGTGCACCTCAGGTTGCCTACCGTGAAACTTTCCGTGAATCTGCACAGGTTGAAGGAAAGTTTGCTCGTCAATCTGGTGGTCGTGGACAATTTGGACACGTTTGGATTGAGTTTGGACCTAATGAAGAAGGTAAAGGATTCGAATTCGTTAACGGAATTGTTGGTGGTGTTGTTCCTCGTGAATACATCCCTGCGGTTCAAGCTGGTCTTGAAGATTCCCTTAATCGTGGAGTACTTGCTGGATATCCATTAGTAGATATTAAAGCTAGATTGTTCGATGGTTCTTATCATGATGTCGATTCATCTGAAATGGCGTTTAAGATTGCGGCTTCAATGGCGCTTAAAAATGCAGCGACTAAGTGTAAGCCTGTAATCCTTGAACCTATGATGAGGGTTGAAGTTGTGATCCCTGAAGAATATTTAGGGGATATCATGGGACAAATCACTGCTCGTCGCGGCCGTGTTGAAGGTATGGAAGCACGCGGTAATGCACAAGTAGTTCGTGCAATGGTACCACTTTCAGAAATGTTTGGTTATGCAACGTCCCTTCGTTCTAGTACTCAAGGACGTGGAGTATTCTCTATGCACTTTGATCACTACGAAGAAGTTCCAAAATCAGTTTCTGAAGAAATTATCAAAAAAAATAAAGGTGAATAATTGATTTTCACCTTTATTTAAAGTATAACTACTTATGTAATAATGGAAACTGTGTACGGGAAGAATCCTAAACAGTTTCCATGAAATATACTTAATTTTTTTATAATCAAAGGAGGATTTCCTAATGGGTAAAGCTAAATTCGACCGTTCTAAGCCACACGTTAACATTGGTACAATTGGTCACGTTGACCACGGTAAAACAACTTTAACAGCTGCAATCACTTCTGTTCTTGCTAAAACAGGTAAAGCAGAAGCTCGTGCATATGATCAAATTGACGGTGCTCCAGAAGAAAGAGAGCGTGGAATCACAATCTCAACTGCACACGTAGAGTATGAAACTGATGCTCGTCACTACGCACACGTTGACTGCCCAGGACACGCTGACTATGTTAAAAACATGATCACTGGTGCTGCGCAAATGGACGGCGGTATCCTAGTTGTTTCTGCAACTGATGGCCCAATGCCACAAACACGTGAGCACATCCTTTTATCTCGTCAAGTAGGTGTACCTCACCTTGTTGTATTCATGAACAAGTGTGACATGGTAGATGACGAAGAACTTCTTGAGTTAGTAGAAATGGAAATTCGTGACCTTCTTTCTGAATATGATTTCCCTGGCGATGACACTCCAGTTATCAAAGGTTCTGCTCTTAAGGCATTAGAAGGCGATGCTGCTTGGGAAGAAAAGATCTACGAACTTATGACTGCTGTTGATGAGTATATTCCAACTCCACAACGTGACACTGAAAAGCCATTCATGATGCCAGTTGAGGATGTATTCTCAATCACTGGACGTGGTACTGTTGCTACAGGACGTGTTGAGCGTGGTGTAGTTAAAGTTGGTGACATAGTTGAAATCGTAGGTTTCACTGAAGAGCCAAAATCTACTACTGTAACAGGTGTAGAAATGTTCCGTAAGCTTCTTGATTATGCTGAAGCTGGTGACAACATAGGTGCCCTTCTTCGTGGTGTAGCACGTGAAGATATCGAGCGTGGACAGGTTTTAGCTAAGCCTAAAACAATCAACCCACACACAAAGTTTACTGCACAGGTTTACGTTTTATCTAAAGAAGAAGGTGGACGTCATACTCCATTCTTCACAAACTACCGTCCACAATTCTATTTCCGTACTTCTGATATTACAGGTATCTGTAACCTTCCAGAAGGCGTTGAAATGGTTATGCCTGGCGACAACATCGAAATGACTGTTGAACTTATTGCTCCAATCGCGGTTGAAGAAGGTACTAAATTCTCAATCCGTGAAGGTGGCCGTACAGTAGGCGCTGGTTCAGTAGCTAGAATCATGGAATAGTCTATAGTTTAAATAAAAAACAGGCGGGTGACGATCCGCTTGTTTTTTTATGTAAAGATGTGTTTCTTCTATTGTATATGTTATATGACATGTTTAAAAATTCTAACATCTACACGTATAATTAGGTTAATTCTGGAGAATTACTTTTACTATTGATATTGCTCGGAATGCCTATTATAATAATAAAAGTGTTCAAAACATAAAAGAAAAGAAAATCGTAATAAGTGTTGCGTTAGCCTAAACTTTTATGTATAATAGACAATGTTGGTCTTTGACTGCGATGATGTGAAAGGTTGCTGACACACCCGGCCGCTTTGCCATGGCGAGTGTGTGGGAAATTTTCACTGAGAATGTCTATTTTTAAAATGGGCGAATAAAGGAGGGAAAATAATGGCAAAACAAAAGATTCGTATCCGTCTTAAAGCTTATGATCACAGAATTCTTGATCAGTCAGCAGAAAAAATTGTTGAAACAGCAAAACGTTCTGGTGCATCTGTATCTGGTCCGATCCCGTTACCAACTGAAAAGACAGTTTACACGATTCTACGTGCGGTTCATAAGTATAAGGACTCACGTGAGCAGTTTGAACAACGGACTCATAAGCGTCTAATCGACATCGTTAACCCAACTCCACAAACAGTTGATGCGTTGATGCGTTTAGATTTACCATCTGGTGTTGATATCGAAATTAAACTTTAATCAAAATATATATTTAAATAACTAGGAGGTGTGACTTAAATGACCAAAGGAATCTTAGGAAGAAAGATTGGTATGACTCAAGTATTCGCTGAAAACGGCAACTTAATTCCAGTTACTGTTGTTGAGGCAGCTTCAAACGTTGTTCTTCAAAAGAAATCAATTGAAAATGATGGCTACGAGGCGATCCAAATTGGTTTTGAAGACAAACGTGAAAAGTTAACTAACAAGCCAGAAAAAGGACATGTTGCTAAAGCAAATACTACTCCTAAGCGCTTCGTTCGCGAAATTCGCAGAGCAGACGTAACAGGATATGAAGTTGGTCAAGAAGTCAAAGTTGATATTTTCGCTGCAGGCGATATTGTAGATGTTACAGGAATCTCAAAGGGTAAAGGTTTCCAAGGTGTAATTAAGCGCCACGGACAATCACGCGGGCCAATGGCTCACGGTTCTCGTTATCATCGTCGCCCTGGTTCAATGGGACCTGTTGCTCCAAACCGTGTATTCAAAGGTAAATTATTACCAGGACGTATGGGTGGAGAACAAGTTACTGTTCAAAATCTTGAAATCGTAAAAGTTGATGCAGAGCGCAACTTATTATTGATTAAAGGTAACGTTCCTGGACCTAAGAAAGCATTACTGAAAATTCAAGGTGCGGTTAAAGCGTAATATCTTCAAAAGAAAGGAGGAACATAGGAATGCCTAAAGTTTCATTATTTAACCAAAACGGCTCACAGGTTGGTGAAATCGAACTTAATGAATCAGTATTCGGTATCGAACCTAACCAAAACGTGTTATTTGAAGCGATTGTTATGCAAAGAGCTTCATTACGTCAAGGTACTCATAAAGTAAAAGTTCGTTCTGAAGTACGCGGTGGTGGACGTAAGCCATGGCGTCAAAAAGGAACTGGTCGTGCTCGTCAAGGGTCTATCCGTTCTCCACAATGGCGCGGAGGTGGTACTGTATTCGGTCCAACGCCACGTAGCTATAGCTATAAGTTACCTAAGAAGGTTCGTCGTTTAGCAATTAAATCGGCTCTTTCTTCAAAGGTTCTAGAAGAAAACATTTTGGTGCTAGAAAGCCTTATTTTAGAAGCTCCAAAGACAAAGGACTTCAAAAATATACTTGGTGGTCTTTCAGTTGAGAAGAAAGCATTAATCGTTACTGCTGACCTTGAAGAAAACGTAGCATTATCTGCTCGTAACATTCCTGGTATAACAGTTGTTACTGCTGACGGAATCAACGTACTAGACGTTGTAAATCATGACAAATTGATCATGACGAAAGCTGCAGTTGAAAAAGTAGAGGAGGTGCTTGCATAATGGATGCACGCGATATCATTAAGCGCCCCGTTATCACTGAACGTTCTACTGACCTAATGGCTGAAAAGAAATATACATTTGAAGTTGATGTTAGAGCTAACAAAACTCAAGTTAAAGATGCTGTAGTAGAAATCTTTGGCGTTGATGTTGATAAAGTAAATATCATGAACTACAAAGGTAAGTTCAAGCGTATGGGTAAATTCGGTGGTTACACTAACAAACGTCGTAAAGCAATTGTAAAATTAACTGCTGATAGCAAAGAAATCGAATTCTTTGAAGCATAAAAACTTAACACGAAGAGGAGGGAAACAAAATGGCGATTAAAAAGTACAAACCTACCTCTAATGGTCGTCGCGGGATGACTAGTTCTGACTTCGCAGAAATCACAACTAGTACACCAGAAAAATCTCTTTTAGCTCCGCTAACGAGAAAAGGCGGCCGTAATAACCAAGGTAAGTTAACTGTTCGTCATCAAGGTGGCGGCCATAAGCGTCAATATCGTATTATTGACTTTAAACGTAACAAAGATGGCATTCCAGGACGCGTTGCCACCATTGAGTATGATCCAAACCGTTCTGCAAATATTGCATTAGTCAATTATGTAGATGGAGAAAAGCGTTACATCCTAGCTCCTAAAAACCTAGTAGTAGGTATGGAGGTTATGTCTGGCCCTGAGGCAGATATTAAAGTAGGTAACACACTTCCACTAGTAAACATTCCTGTTGGTACTGTTGTACACAACATCGAATTAAAACCTGGCAAAGGTGGACAATTAGTCCGTTCTGCAGGAACATCTGCACAGGTATTAGGTAAAGAGGGCAAATACGTACTTGTACGTTTGAACTCTGGAGAAGTTCGTATGATTCTTGCTGAATGCCGCGCGACTGTAGGTCAAGTAGGTAACGAGCAGCACGAACTAATCAAAATTGGTAAAGCTGGTCGTTCACGCTGGTTAGGCAAGCGCCCAACAGTTCGTGGATCAGTAATGAACCCTAACGATCACCCACATGGTGGTGGTGAAGGACGTTCACCAATCGGACGTAAATCACCAATGTCTCCTTGGGGTAAACCAACTCTTGGATTCAAGACTCGTAAAAAGAAGAACAAATCAGATAAGTTTATCGTACGTCGTCGTAAAAAATAACGGGGTTGAACTACGGTTCAAAGAACGGACCGTAGACCAATCACGAAGGGAGGTTCATCCATGGGTCGCAGCTTAAAAAAAGGACCATTTGTTGATGATCATTTAATGGTTAAGATCGAAAAGTTAAATGAAACTGAAGGTAAGCAAGTTGTAAAAACTTGGTCACGTCGTTCAACGATCTTCCCACAATTTATTGGCCATACTATTGCTGTTTATGATGGTCGCAAACACGTGCCTGTATATGTTACTGAAGACATGGTAGGACACAAGCTTGGAGAATTCGCTCCAACACGTGCTTACAAAGGCCATGGCAATGATGATAAGAAAACAAGACGTTAAGAGAGGAGGGCATCCAAATGCAAGCTAAAGCTGTTGCTAGAACAGTTCGTATTGCTCCTCGTAAAGCTCGTTTAGTCGTAGATTTAATCCGAGGTAAGCAAGTTGGTGAAGCAGTGGCGATTTTAAATCTCACTCCTAAGGCTGCTTCTCCAGTCGTAGAGAAAGTTTTAAAATCTGCTATGGCAAATGCCGAGCATAACTATGAAATGGACATTAATAGCTTGGTTGTTAATCAAGCTTTTGTTGACGAAGGACCTACCTTAAAACGTTTCCGTCCTCGTGCAATGGGTCGTGCAAGTGCAATTAACAAGCGCACTAGCCACATTACAATCGTTCTATCAGAAAAGAAGGAGGGATAATCTGTGGGTCAAAAAGTAAATCCAGTCGGTTTGCGTATCGGTATCATCAAAGATTGGGAATCTAAGTGGTACGCAGGTAAAGACTTCGCTGATCTTTTACACGAAGACCTTAAAATTCGCGAATACATCGCGAAGCGTTTGAAGGATGCTTCTGTATCTAAAGTTGAAATCGAACGTGCTGCTAATCGTGTGAATGTTACAGTTCATACTGCTAAGCCAGGTATGGTTATCGGTAAGGGCGGTACTGAAGTTGAAGCACTTCGTAAAGCTTTAAATCAATTAACTGGCAAGCGTGTTCACATCAATATCCTTGAAATCAAGAGAGCAGATCTTGATGCGAAACTTGCTGCTGAAAATATCGCTCGTCAATTAGAAAATCGTGTATCTTTCCGTCGTGCTCAAAAGCAAGCAATTCAACGTGCTATGCGTTCGGGTGCGAAAGGGATTAAAACAATGGTATCAGGTCGTTTAGGCGGAGCGGATATTGCTCGTTCTGAACACTATAGCGAAGGAACTGTTCCACTACACACTCTTCGTGCTGATATCGACTATGCTCATGCTGAAGCTGATACTACTTATGGTAAGCTTGGCGTAAAAGTATGGATCTATAAGGGAGAAGTCCTTCCTACTAAGAAGAAACCTGCGGAAGGAGGCAAATAAAATGTTATTGCCAAAGCGCGTAAAATATCGCCGTCAACACCGTGGAAAAATGCGTGGTAACGCAAAAGGCGGTACTGAAGTAACTTTCGGTGAATTCGGCTTACAATCAATGGAAGCATCATGGATTACTAACAGACAAATTGAGTCTGCTCGTATTGCAATGACACGTTACATGAAACGTGGCGGTAAAGTTTGGATTAAAATTTTCCCTCACAAGCCATATACTGCTAAGCCCCTAGAAGTCCGAATGGGTTCTGGTAAAGGTGCTCCTGAAGGATGGGTAGCGGTTGTTAAACCTGGCAAGATCATGTTCGAAATTGCTGGCGTTTCAGAAGAAATCGCACGCGAAGCACTACGTCTTGCATCACACAAACTTCCGGTAAAATGTAAGTTTGTAAAACGTGAAGAAATTGGTGGTGAATCAAATGAGAGCTAATGAAATTAAAGACTTAACCACTGCCGAAATTGAACAAAAAGTTAAATCATTAAAAGAAGAGCTTTTCAACCTTCGCTTCCAACTAGCGACTGGTCAACTTGAAAATACAGCTCGCATTCGTGAAGTACGCAAAGCGATTGCTCGCATGAAAACTGTGATTCGTGAAAGAGAAATCAGCGTTAACAAGTGATAATTGAGAGGAGGTTCACACAATGAGTGAACGCAATCAACGCAAAGTTTACACTGGACGCGTTGTTTCTGACAAAATGGATAAAACTATAACTGTTTTAGTCGAAACTTACAAAAAGCATCCTCTTTACGGTAAACGCGTTAAGTACTCTAAAAAGTTCAAAGCTCATGATGAGCAAAACGAAGCAAAAGCAGGCGACATCGTTCGTATTATGGAAACTCGCCCACTTTCAGCTACAAAACGCTTCCGTTTAGTTGAAATTACAGAAAAAGCCGTTATTATTTAATTGTTCGGATTAAGCATCATTCCGAAGGGAGGTTACACACATGATTCAACAAGAATCACGTTTAAAAGTTGCTGATAACTCTGGTGCACGTGAGGTACTTACTATTAAAGTTCTTGGTGGTTCAGGACGCAAAACCGCTGGTATCGGTGATGTTATCGTATGTACAGTAAAACAAGCAACACCTGGTGGCGTTGTTAAAAAAGGTGACGTTGTTAAAGCTGTTATCGTACGCACTAAGAGCGGTGCTCGTCGCCCTGATGGATCATACATTCGTTTTGATGAAAACGCATGTGTAATTATTAAGGATGATAAGAGCCCACGTGGAACTCGTATTTTCGGACCAGTTGCTCGTGAACTTCGCGAAAACAACTTTATGAAAATCGTATCTTTGGCTCCAGAAGTACTATAATTTCAAATTCAATTGCCTTTAAGGAGGTGCTTACGAATGCATGTAAAAAAAGGTGACAAAGTAAGAGTCATCTCCGGTAAGGATAAGGGCAAAACAGGCGTAATCCTAGCAGCCTATCCTAAAGAAAGCCGTGTACTAGTAGAAGGTGTTAATGTTGTGAAAAAACACGCTAAACCTTCTCAAGTGAATCCACAAGGCGGAATTTTAAGCTTTGAGGCTCCAATTCATGTATCAAACGTTTTGCCTATCGACCCGAAGACTGGTAACCCGACTCGTGTAGGTTACACAACGGTTGATGGCAAGAAAGTACGCGTAGCAAAATCCGGTGAAGTTTTAGATAAATAGTTTAAAATTTAGAAGGGAGGTACAATAAGTGAGCCGCCTAAAAGAAAAGTTTGTTAAAGAAGTTACACCTGCTCTAATGAGCAAGTTCAACTATAAATCAGTAATGCAAGTACCAAAATTAGATAAAATCGTGATTAACATGGGTGTTGGTGATGCAGTAGCAAACGCTAAATCATTAGACAATGCAGTTGAAGAGCTTGCAACAATCACAGGTCAAAAGCCTGTTGTTACACGAGCTAAAAAATCAATCGCTGGCTTCCGTCTTCGTGAAGGTATGCCAATCGGTGCAAAAGTTACACTCCGCGGTGAGCGTATGTACGAATTCTTGGATAAATTAGTATCCGTTTCATTACCTCGTGTACGTGACTTCCGTGGAATATCTAAAAAAGCATTCGATGGTCGCGGTAACTACACTCTAGGTGTAAAAGAACAATTAATCTTCCCTGAGATTGATTACGATAAGGTAACCAAAGTCCGTGGTATGGACATCGTTATCGTAACGACTGCTAACACAGATGAAGAAGCACGTGAACTGTTAACTCAATTTGGAATGCCATTCCAAAAGTAATCGCTAAATAAGGGAGGCGAAAATGTGGCTAAAAAGTCAATGATTGCGAAACAAAAGCGAACGCCTAAATATGCAGTACAAGAGTACACACGCTGCGAACGCTGCGGCCGTCCACACTCTGTATACCGTAAATTTAAGCTTTGCCGTATTTGTTTCCGTGAATTAGCATACAAAGGACAAATTCCTGGTGTTAAAAAAGCTAGCTGGTAAAACTAGAAGTTGTGGAAGGAGGTAAAAATAATGGTCATGACAGATCCAATTGCTGATATGCTTACTCGCATTCGTAATGCGAATATGGTGCGTCACGAAAAGTTAGAAGTGCCTGCTTCTAATATCAAAAAAGAAATTGCTGAAATCTTAAAGCGCGAAGGTTTCGTTCGTGATGTCGAGTTTATTGAGGACAACAAACAAGGTATCATCCGTATCTTCTTAAAATACGGTGCAAATAACGAACGTGTTATAACTGGTCTTAAGCGCATAAGCAAACCTGGACTTCGAGTTTATGCTAAATCTACTGAGGTACCTCGTGTACTAAACGGTCTTGGTATCGCACTTGTTTCAACATCAACTGGTGTTGTAACAGATAAAGAAGCTCGTGCAAAGCAAGTAGGCGGAGAAGTATTAGCTTACGTTTGGTAATATAGTTTTGGAATGAATGGAGGTGCACTTAATGTCTCGCGTAGGAAAAAAACCTATTGAAATCCCAGCAGGAGTAACAGTTACATTAAACAATGGTACTGTTACTGTTAAAGGACCTAAAGGCGAACTTTCTCGCTCTTTTAATCCGGATATCACTATTAACATCGAAGAGAACCTAGTTACAATCGTTCGTCCATCTGATGCGAAAGAACACCGTGCTCTACATGGTACAACACGCGCTGTTATTGCGAATATGGTTGAAGGTGTTTCTAAAGGCTTCGAAAGAAAATTAGAATTAATCGGGGTTGGTTACCGTGCTCAAAAGCAAGGTAACAAGCTTGTTCTAAACGTAGGTTACTCACACCCAGTTGAAATTGAAGCTGAAACTGGTCTAGAAATCGAAGTACCTGCAAATACAAAGATTACAATTAAAGGTACTGACAAAGAACGTRTTGGCGAATTAGCTGCCAATATCCGTAAAGTACGTCCACCTGAGCCATATAAAGGCAAAGGGATTCGTTACGAAGGCGAATTTGTTCGTCGTAAAGAAGGTAAAACTGGTAAGTAATGCCGCATAGGTAAACGAAAGGAGTGACGTAAATGATTACGAAGCTTGATAAAAACGCAACTCGCAAGAAGAGACATGCTCGTGTTCGTGCGAAACTTAGCGGTACTTCAGCTCGTCCTCGTCTAAATGTGTTCCGTTCAAACCAACATATTTATGCGCAGGTTATCGATGATTTGAATGGAGTTACTTTAGCAAGT
Organism: Bacillus sp. MRMR6; assembly: GCF_001940785.1. Taxonomy (GTDB): domain Bacteria; phylum Bacillota; class Bacilli; order Bacillales; family Cytobacillaceae; genus Neobacillus. Next base: position 19,811 of record NZ_MSLS01000029.1, on the reverse strand, counting down.
GCTTCTACTTTAGATAAAGAACTCAGCCTTGAATCTTCAAACAATGTTGAAGCTGCTAAGAAGGTCGGAGAATTAGTCGCTAAGCGTGCGGTAGAAAAAGGTATCTCTTCTGTTGTTTTTGACCGTGGAGGATACCTCTATCATGGACGTATTCAAGCGTTGGCTGATGCAGCCCGCGAAAACGGCCTACAATTCTAATTGACAAAGGAGGGACACATAAATGATACGTCGTATTGATCCAAACAAACTTGAACTAGAAGAACGTGTAGTAACGGTTAACCGTGTAGCGAAAGTTGTTAAAGGTGGTCGTCGTTTTCGCTTCTCTGCTCTAGTAGTAGTTGGTGATAAAAACGGTCATGTTGGTTTCGGTACTGGTAAAGCTCAAGAAGTACCTGATGCTATTCGTAAAGCAATTGAGGACGCAAAGAAGAACTTAGTCGAAGTACCAATGGTTGGAACAACTGTTCCTCACCAAGTAATTGGACGTTTCGGTGCTGGTGAAATTCTTCTAAAGCCTGCTTCTGAAGGTACAGGAGTTATCGCTGGTGGTCCGGTACGTGCGGTTCTTGAATTAGCTGGGGTACAAGATATCCTATCTAAATCTTTAGGAACTAACACTCCGATTAACATGGTTCGTGCTACAATTGATGGACTAAAACAACTAAAACGTGCTGAAGACGTAGCTAAATTACGTGGAAAATCAGTAGAAGAACTGTTAGGATAAGGAGGGAAATCAAATGGCAAACAAACTATTAGTTACCCTCAGCCGCAGCGTTATTGGTCGCCCTGAAGATCAACGCGCTACAGTTAAAGCGTTAGGATTACGTAAAATGAATCAAACAGTTGAGCATCAAGATAACGCTGCTATCCGCGGTATGATCACCAAAGTTGCTCACCTTGTAACAGTTAAAGAACAATAATAGATTGTTTTCTTTCATAAGGAGGTGCCAATATGAAACTTCATGAATTAAAGCCTGCTGAAGGTTCTCGAAAAGAACGCAAACGTCTAGGCCGTGGTATCGGTTCCGGCCAAGGTAAAACTGCTGGTAAAGGTCATAAAGGTCAAAATGCTCGTTCCGGCGGTGGTGTACGTCTAGGATTTGAGGGTGGTCAAACACCATTATTCCGTCGTTTACCAAAACGTGGTTTTACTAATATCAATCGTAAAGAATACGCGATTGTTAACTTAGATGTTCTTAACCAGTTTGAAGAGGGTACAGAAGTTACTCCAGAACTTCTAATCGAAACTGGTGTTGTTAAGAACGAAAGAGCAGGAATTAAAATTCTTGCTAAAGGGAACGTAGAGAAAAAACTTACAGTAAAAGCTCACAAATTCTCCTCTACTGCCAAAGAAGCTATTGAAGCTGTAGGTGGAACTACTGAGGTGATCTAATGTTCCGGACAATCTCCAATTTTATGCGCGTGGGTGAGATTCGAAGTAAAATCATTTTCACCCTTTTAATGTTAATTGTATTTCGTTTAGGTACCTTTATTCCTGTTCCTAATGTAAATGCTGAGATACTTGCTGCACAAGATAAACTTAGTGTGTTTGGTATATTAAATACCTTTGGTGGTGGAGCGTTACAAAACTTCTCTATCTTAGCCATGGGGATTATGCCTTACATCACAGCATCGATTATCATTCAGTTATTGCAAATGGATGTTGTTCCGAAATTTACGGAATGGTCTAAACAGGGTGATGCCGGACGCCGTAAACTGGCTCAATTCACACGATACTTCACGATTGTGCTTGGTTTTATCCAAGCTCTAGGAATGTCTTATGGATTTAACAGCATGGCGAGCGGACAATTAATTGTAAATCCTGGAATTGGTACGTATTTATTAATCGCTGTGGTTTTAACAGCTGGTACTGCATTCTTGATGTGGCTGGGGGAACAAATTACTGAAAAAGGAATTGGTAATGGTATTTCCATTATTATCTTTGCTGGTATTGTTTCTAGTATTCCAAGTACCATTAATCAGATTTATGTACAACAGTTTGAAAATGCTGGTGATCAATTATTCTTACGTATTGTAACGGTAGCTTTAATCGCACTTGCGGCTGTCGCAATTGTAGTTGGTGTTATTTTTATTCAACAAGCTATTCGTAAAATTCCGATTCAATATGCAAAACAACGTTCTGTACAGGGCCGAAACGCGGGTGCACAGCAGTCCACTCACATGCCATTGAAAGTAAATGCTGCGGGTGTTATCCCTGTCATTTTTGCTGTGTCCTTTATTGTGACTCCAAGAACAATTGCATCATTCTTTCCAACAAATGATGTTACTCTATGGATTACCAAGAATTTGGATTACTCAGCACCAATTGGGATGCTATTATATGCAGCGTTAATTATTGCTTTTACGTATTTCTATGCTTTCATTCAAGTTAATCCTGAACAAGCAGCTGAAAATTTGCAAAAGCAAAGCGGCTATATTCCAGGTATTAGACCAGGAAAAAGCACACAGGAATACTTAACACGCGTATTATATCGTTTAACTTTTGTTGGAGCTCTTTTCCTAGCGCTTATTGCCGTACTCCCTATCTTCTTTATTGAAATAGCGAATCTACCGCAATCAGCTCAAATCGGAGGAACAAGTTTATTAATTGTAGTCGGTGTTGCACTAGACACAATGAAACAGCTTGAAGCTCAACTTGTTAAGCGTCACTATAAAGGGTTTATTAAATAAAAGGTTTTGGGGACAAATGTTCCCTAAAACCAATTTATAGCACGAGGGGGGAACACGTGTGAATTTAGTATTAATGGGGCTTCCGGGTGCAGGTAAAGGTACTCAGGCTGAACAAATCGTCGAACAATACGGCATCCCTCATATCTCTACTGGAGATATGTTCCGTGCAGCGATGAAAGAAGGAACGGAACTAGGATTGCAGGCTAAATCTTTCATGGATAAAGGCGAACTTGTTCCTGATGAAGTAACAATTGGTATTGTCCGTGAACGTTTAAGTAAAGAAGATTGTCAAAAAGGCTTTTTACTTGATGGCTTTCCTAGAACGGTACCGCAAGCAGACGCATTAGAAAATCTACTTTCTCAACTAGATAAAAGAATTGACTATGTAATTAATATAAGTGTCGATAAAAGTATTTTAATGGAACGTTTGACTGGTCGTCGTATCTGTAAAGATTGCGGATCTACGTATCATTTAGTATTTAATCCTCCAGCTAAAGAGGGCGTTTGCGACAAATGTGGCGGAGAACTCTATCAGAGAGCGGATGACAATGCTGAAACAGTACAAAACCGTTTAGACGTTAATATCCAACAACAACAACCATTACTTACTTTCTTCGAAACAAAAGGTTATTTACGCACGATTGATGGTCAGCAGGATATTAAAAAAGTATTCGCTGATATTGAGATGCTGCTTAAGGACTTACATTAATGGTCATTGGTAAAACCGTGATAGCGACTCTCGAACCTCTCTTTAAAAGAAATATAGTATGTGTATGAAAATGGCTTTTCTAACGTACTGAGTATGTAGGACTGAGAGTTGGGCAAGACTTACATGAAGAATTGATCTTCTTCTTGTAGTATTTACTTGCGGACAGAATACAAACTTTATGTTAATATTATAAGGTTGCTATTGTTGTACGAATGAGAAGATTAGTTTAAACATTTTCAAATACGATATTTGAATTGAGAAGGGAGACGAGACTGATGGCCAAAGACGATGTAATTGAAATTGAAGGTAAAGTAATAGAAACTTTGCCGAATGCGATGTTTAAGGTAGAATTAGAAAATGGTCATACTGTGCTAGCTCATGTGTCTGGTAAAATTCGTATGCACTTCATTCGAATCCTTCCGGGTGACAAAGTTACTGTAGAGCTTTCTCCATATGACTTAACACGCGGAAGAATTACCTACCGCTTTAAATAATCTGCTTGCACTCCGTACTACTAAGGAGGTTAGGATAATGAAAGTAAGACCATCTGTCAAACCGATCTGCGAAAAGTGCAAAGTTATCCGTAGACGCGGAAAAGTTATGGTTATCTGTGAAAACCCTAAACATAAACAAAAACAAGGTTAATCTGAAGGAGGTGCGCTCATTATGGCACGTATTGCTGGTGTAGATATTCCGCGTGAAAAACGTGTAGTTATCTCTCTAACTTACATTTATGGTATTGGAAAAAATACTGCACAAAAAGTACTAGCTGAGGCTGGTGTTTCTGAAGATACTCGTGTGCGTGATCTAACAGAAGACGAATTAAACAAAATCCGTGATATCATCGACAAGTTAAAAGTTGAAGGTGACCTTCGCCGTGAAATTTCTCTTAACATTAAGCGTTTAATGGAGATTGGTTGCTACCGCGGATTGCGTCATCGTCGTGGTTTACCGGTTCGTGGACAAAATACGAAAAACAACGCTCGTACTCGCAAAGGTCCACGTAAGACTGTTGCGAACAAGAAGAAGTAATCGGCAAAGGAGGTTATTTAAATGGCTCGTAAAACTAATACACGTAAACGTCGTGTTAAAAAGAATATTGAAGCAGGGATCGCTCATATCCGTTCAACATTCAATAATACGATCGTAACTATCACTGATGTTCATGGTAATGCGATTTCATGGTCAAGTGCAGGTGCGCTAGGATTTAGAGGATCTCGTAAATCTACTCCATTCGCAGCTCAAATGGCAGCTGAAACTGCAGCTAAAACTTCCATCGAACACGGTATGAAAACTTTAGAAGTTACAGTTAAAGGCCCTGGTGCAGGACGTGAAGCTGCTATTCGTGCTCTTCAGGCTGCAGGACTTGAAGTAACAGCTATTAAAGACGTTACACCTGTTCCTCATAACGGTTGCCGCCCACCAAAACGCCGTCGTGTTTAATTTTTCTGTATAGGATTTGTATCCTGCGTCTATAATGGGATATGATACTAATTTTTCCGTTCATACAGAAGATCAATTCCAGTTGTTGTGCACAAAACGGGAACGTATACATGGGGGAATTTCGATTAGAGTTCTAATCGAGGTTTCGACGTTTTGAAGGAGGGTTATTTGATGATCGAAATAGAAAAACCAAAAATCGAAACGGTTGAGATCAACGATGATGCCAAGTACGGAAAGTTCGTCGTAGAACCACTTGAGCGTGGATATGGTACTACTTTGGGTAACTCCTTACGTCGTATCCTATTATCTTCACTCCCAGGTGCCGCTGTTACATCGATTCAGGTCGATGGGGTACTTCATGAGTTCTCAACAATTGAAGGCGTCGTAGAGGATGTTACATCCATCATTTTAAACATTAAGAAATTAGCTTTAAAAATCTACTCGGACGAAGAGAAGACACTTGAAATTGACTTACAGGGTGAAGGTCCTGTAAAGGCAGCAAATATTACACATGACAGTGATGTTGAAATCTTAAATCCAGATCTTCATATTGCTACACTATCTGCAACAGGCCATCTTCGCATGCGCTTAACTGCAAGACGTGGACGTGGATATACACCTGCTGAACAAAATAAGCGTGAGGATCAGCCAATTGGTGTGATACCAATCGATTCTATTTTTACACCAGTTTCCCGTGTTTCGTACCAAATAGAAAACACTCGTGTTGGTCAGATGACAAACTATGATAAGCTAACGATTGATGTTTGGACAGATGGGAGCACTGGACCAAAAGAAGCTATTGCTCTTGGTTCAAAAATTTTAACTGAGCATTTAAACATCTTTGTTGGTCTAACTGACGAAGCGCAGAATGCTGAAATCATGATTGAAAAAGAAGAGGATCAAAAAGAAAAAGTCCTTGAAATGACAATCGAAGAACTAGATTTATCAGTTCGTTCATATAACTGCTTAAAGCGTGCAGGAATCAACACTGTTCAGGAATTAGCTAATAAGACTGAAGAAGATATGATGAAAGTACGTAACTTGGGTCGTAAATCACTTGAAGAAGTGAAAGCGAAACTAGAAGAGCTAGGATTAGGCTTACGTAAAGACGACTAATTAGTTAAAGCTTTTAACTTACTGTTAACTTATACTAAAGCCCATCCGCTAATGACTTCAACAAAGGAGGGAACCCTTCATGGCATACAGAAAGTTAGGACGCACAAGTGCACAGCGTAAAGCTATGCTACGTGATTTAACTACAGATTTAATTATAAATGAGCGCATCGAAACAACAGAAACTCGTGCGAAAGAACTTCGTGGAACTGTTGAGAAAATGATTACTTTAGGTAAGCGCGGTGACTTACATGCTCGCCGTCAAGCTGCTTCTTACGTTCGTAATGAAGTTGCTGATGCTGAAAAAGGTACAGATGCTTTACAAAAACTTTTCGCTGACATCGCTCCTCGTTATTCAGAGCGTCAAGGTGGATATACTCGTATTATGAAACTTGGACCACGCCGCGGCGATGGTGCACCAATGGTTATCATCGAGTTAGTTTAATATTTTTTACAGACAACAAGGGCGCTGGACAGTTTACAAACAAACTTGTTCTCTGCCCTTTTTCTGTAAACAATTCAATAAATGTACACACCAAGCCAAAAAGAGTGTTATGATGAGCGTAACTCCAATAATTGGAGATAATCCAAAAGGTTATTCTTGATCTCAAATAGTCATGTTATACTGATTAGAATTCTTGTACCTTTTAACATGACGTAACTATTGTTACGTGGATTGAAATACGTCTCGTCTAGCTCATGCACCTCCTCCCATTTCTAATTTATTAGAATCCCTTTTTATGGCAGATTTATTCGTTCTGCATAGGGTTGAGGTGCAGGCTTTTTTTGTATTTAAAGGTCCGAGAATAGTCGAGGCGAGAGGAGAAGGTTGCCGTTGAAAGATTCAATCGTTTCCCTTAAAAATGTTTCATTTAAATATGATACGGAGGAACGCTTTGCCCTTCAAAATGTCAGCTTTGATATATATGAAGGTGAATGGCTAGCAATCGTCGGTCACAATGGTTCTGGAAAATCAACAATGGCAAAGCTTTTAAATGGGCTGCAATTTCCTCAGATGGGTGAAATAACGGTTTGTGGGATAAATTTAAATGCCGATTCTATCTGGGAAATCAGAAGACAATTAGGGATGGTTTTTCAGAATCCTGATAATCAGTTTGTTGGCACCACTGTACAGGATGATGTGGCTTTTGGTTTAGAAAATAATGGGGTACCTAGAGATGACATGGTTCATAGGGTAGAGGATTCTCTTAAAAAGGTAAAAATGGATCATTTTCTTAATCAAGAGCCTCACCATCTCTCAGGAGGTCAAAAGCAGAGGGTAGCAATTGCTGGTATCTTAGCTTTAAGACCTGCCATCATTATTTTAGATGAAGCAACATCCATGCTCGATCCGAGAGGAAGAGAAGAGGTACTTGAAACAGTTCGCAATTTAAAAAGTGAGAATTCACTAACCGTCATTTCGATTACTCACGACTTAGAAGAAGCTGCAAAGGCTGACCGGATTATTGTGATGAATCAGGGTTCTGTCTATCGAGAAGGAACACCAAAGGAGATTTTCTCCTTGGACGATGAATTAGTCCGTTTAGGGCTGGATATCCCTTTCTCTGTAAAACTGAGTAAATCCCTTAGAAGAAGAGGGTTTGACATTTCTGAACACTATTTAACGGAAGAAGAGTTGGTGAAAGAGCTATGGACATCTCACTGCAGCATGTAGAGTATAGATATCAGGCCAACAGTCCCTTTGAACGACTGGCTATACAAGATGTATCCATTAATATCCCATCAGGTACCTATTTGGCGGTTATTGGCCATACAGGTTCGGGGAAATCAACGGTTCTACAGCATCTAAATGCCCTTCTTCAGCCGACTGATGGCAAGGTAGTTATTGGTGAACATGAAGTAAAAGCAAAGCAAAAGAATAAAAATCTAAAAAGTATCCGTCAAAGAGTGGGCATCGTCTTTCAATTTCCTGAACATCAATTGTTTGAGGAAACGGTTGAAAAGGATATTATATTTGGACCAATGAACTTTGGAGTTTCAGAGAAGGAAGCGAAACAAAGAGCACGTGTGGCCTTGAAACAAGTCGGGTTAGAGGAAGATGTACTCGGGAAATCGCCGTTTGATTTATCCGGAGGTCAAATGCGGCGCGTGGCAATTGCTGGTGTCCTGGCAATGGAGCCCGATGTCATTGTATTAGACGAGCCTACAGCTGGATTAGATCCACGAGGACGTAAAGAAATCATGGATATGTTCTATATGCTTCATAATGAGAGAAACCTTTCAACGGTCCTTGTTACACATAGTATGGAGGATGCAGCAAGGTACGCTGATCAGATTGTCATTATGCAGCAAGGAAGAGTAGTAAACCAAGGGACGCCAGAAGAAATATTCTCTTCTTCGTTTGAACTGATTGAAATGGGACTTGATGTTCCAGAAGTGGTCCGTTTCCAGCTCAAACTAGAGGAAAAACTAGAATTGAAACTAGGGAAAATCTATCTATCCATTGAAGATTTATCTGCTGCAGTAACAGAATTACTTAGCAGGGGTGAAGGATAATGATGGAAAAAATGATAATTGGAAGATATGTTCCGTCTAACAGCTTGATTCATAGGCTGGATCCACGATCAAAATTGATGGTTATTTTTCTATTCGTATGTATAATATTTCTCGCTAATAACTGGATGACATATGGTCTTATTGCACTTTATACTTTCTTAATGCTGGGTTTATCTAAAATTCCCTTTCGATTCTTATATTCTGGCTTAAAGCCAGTTTTATGGATCGTGTTATTTACTTTTATTCTTCAATTGTTTTTTACAAAAGAAGGCCAGTTATTGTACGAGTGGGGTCCGATTAAGATTTATGAAGAGGGTCTTAGGCAGGGGGTCTTCATTTCTATGCGTTTCTTCTTTCTGATCTTAATGACGTCTTTGCTAACACTGACAACAACACCAATTGAAATTACAGATGGGCTAGAAACGCTTTTGAATCCATTAAAAAAGGTTCGCTTTCCTGTTCATGAAATGGCGCTTATGATGTCAATTTCCTTACGGTTTATTCCTACACTTATGCAGGAAACCGATAAAATAATGAAGGCTCAAATTGCCAGAGGTGTTGAGTTTGCAAGCGGTCCAATTAAGGAGCGAATAAAAGCGATTATCCCGCTTCTAATCCCCTTGTTTGTCAGCTCATTTAAACGAGCTGAGGAGCTTGCGATTGCGATGGAAGCTAGGGGCTATCGCGGTGGTGAAGGGAGAACAAAATACAGGCAGCTGATCTGGCAAACAGCCGATTCTCTGCAGCTAGTCCTACTTGTCATTTTGACGGTGCTATTAATCCTATTACGTTCTTAATGGAGCTAAACTATGCAGCGCTATAAATGTATCATTTCCTATGATGGTTCGCCCTTTTCAGGGTACCAAGTACAGCCAAATAAACGAACGGTTCAAAGTGTAATAGAGTCGGTATTGGCAAAAATGCATAAGGGGGAGCCTGTGAAAATTTCTGCTTCTGGCCGAACAGATGCAGGTGTGCATGCTTTGGGTCAGGTCATTCATTTTGATTCTGGACTCTCAATTCCAGTGGAAAAATGGGAATTGGCATTAAACTCCTTACTTCCTGATGAGATTGCGATTTTGACAGTCGAGAAGGTACATGAGAGCTTCCATGCCCGGTTTGATGCCAGAGGAAAGGAATATCAGTATTTTCTTCATTTATCTGATAAGCGTGACCCTTTTAAACGTAATTTTGCTTATCAATATCCTTATCCTTTAGATAATGAGGCAATGAAAATAGCCAGTCAATACTTACTTGGAACACATGATTTCTCTAGCTTCTGCTCAGCAAGGACAGAGGTAGAGGATAAGGTTCGGACGATTGAGTCAATAGACATATCACAGGCTAAGGAAACTTTAAGCATAAGGTTTGTAGGAAATGGATTTCTCTATAATATGGTTAGGATTTTAGTAGGAACGCTGCTAGAAGTAGGTTCCGGAAGCATGAACCCTGAGGAGATTAAAACCATCTTAGAGAAAAAAGACAGGCGCTTTGCCGGAAAAACAGCGCCTGCCCATGGATTGTATCTCTGGAAGGTATTTTACTAATTGTCCAGCTACAGCGCCTAGGGGATTCCGCTTTTCTAAAAACAACCTAACCTGGTGTAACATTTTCTTGACATTATGCGAAAGAAGCCTTATTATAGCATATGTGTGTTATTTTAATCCCACGAATAAGCCCCGGAAAGTCTTATCGTGATTGAAATATATGATCTGAAAAACTGAGCGCGCAAGATGCATGAAGGTAAATTCCCGGAACAGAATTTACGATGATTGCAAATGAAAGTGCGAAAAATAATCTTTTATGGATTGAAATTTAGGAGGGAAACTCATGCGTACAACGTTTATGGCAAATGCCAACAATATCGAGCGTAAATGGTACGTAATTGATGCTGAAGGCAAAACTCTTGGTCGTCTTGCTTCTGAAGTTGCATCAATCTTACGTGGTAAAAACAAACCAACTTTTACACCACATGTTGACACTGGTGATAATGTAATCATTCTTAACGCTTCTAAAGTTGAATTAACTGGTAAGAAATTAACTGACAAGATCTACTACCGTCATACAAATCACCCAGGTGGTTTAAAGCAAAGAACTGCTCTTGAAATGCGCACGAACTATGCTGAGAAAATGATTGAGCTTGCTGTTAAAGGTATGCTTCCAAAGAATTCTCTAGGACGCGCAATTTTCAAAAAATTACACGTATATGCTGGTAGCGAGCATCCGCACCAAGCACAAAAACCTGAAGTTTACGAACTTCGCGGTTAATTAGAGGGAGGGTATTAACTTGGCACAAGTTCAATATATTGGTACTGGTCGTCGTAAGAGCTCAGTCGCACGTGTGCGTCTAGTTCCAGGTACAGGTAAGATTGTAGTTAACGGTCGTGACATCGTAGATTATATCCCATTTGAAGCATTACGTATGGTTGTTAACCAACCATTAGTAGCTACTGAAACTGTTGGCAGCTACGATGTTCTTGTTAACGTAAGCGGTGGTGGATACACTGGTCAAGCTGGCGCAATCCGCCACGGTATTGCTCGCGCATTACTACAAGCTGATCCAGAATTCCGTCCAACATTAAAGCGCGCAGGGTTGCTAACTCGTGACCCACGTATGAAAGAACGTAAGAAATACGGACTTAAGGGCGCTCGTCGTGCACCTCAGTTCTCAAAACGTTAATCTTTCAATTATCAAAGACTCTCAACCAAAGTTGGTTGGGGGTCTTTTTTTAGGAAAATAAGGTATAATAGTATCTGAAAAAAGACATTATTGATTCTATCTTCAGAAGCAAATGAGCAGTATTGAAAAAAATGTTGAAGTAGAGCTAAGTTCATATTAATATTCTTAGTGTAGATTCAAATTAGAAAGAGAGTGTTCATAATGGGTCGTAAGTGGAACAATATTAAAGAAAAAAAAGCTTCTAAAGATGCAAATACAAGTCGTATCTATGCAAAATTTGGAGTCGAAATTTTTGTGGCAGCAAAGCAAGGCGAGCCGGATCCAGAATCGAACCAGGCTCTAAAGTTTGTGTTAGAGCGGGCTAAAACTTATAATGTACCAAAACACATTATTGATCGTGCGATTGAGAAAGCAAAAGGCGGCTCTGAGGAAAACTATTCGGAACTTCGTTATGAAGGTTTTGGACCAAATGGTTCGATGCTAATAGTTGATGCCTTAACGAATAATGTTAACCGTACTGCATCCGATGTCCGTGCGGCATTTGGCAAAAATGGCGGAAACATGGGTGTCAGCGGTTCTGTGGCGTATATGTTTGATGCTACTGCTGTTATCGGAATAGAGGGAAAAACAGCTGATGAAGTACTTGAGATATTAATGGAAGCAGATGTAGATTTCCGCGATATTCTTGAAGAAGAGGAATCCGTCATTGTCTATGCAGAGCCTGATCAATTTCATTCTGTACAAGAAGCATTCAAAACTGCAGGAATTAAAGATTTTACTGTTGCAGAACTAACAATGCTAGCGCAAAACGACGTTACCCTTCCTGAAGACGCACAAGCTAAATTTGAAAAGATGGTCGATGCATTAGAAGACCTAGATGACGTCCAACAAGTCTACCACAACGTGGAGATAGATGAATAATGAATAAATGATAGAGCTCTTGTTACAACCAAGAGCTCTGTTTTTTTTGTTTATATGGATGGGAAAAAATAGCCTCGAACACAATCCTGACATATTGGGATAAATTTTATATTAAAAACCGCTTAACTTATTTAAAATTAGTTTCCTTTGACATTTAGCTGACATTTACCGGCGTTATAGTTATTGTACAAGGTTCAGCAAAGACACGAGCCTAATAAAATAAGATGTCTTAGGAGGAAAATAGTATGAAAAAGTCAGTGTTAGGATTAACAGTCACAGGTGTTCTATTATTAGGCGGATATGCTACAACATCTTTCGCAAATGAAACAGATACAACTAGTAATGTAACAGCAAAGGTAGAAAGTTTTAAATCATTTTTCAAGGGGTTTGGATTTGGACATAAAGGAATGAAACCAGAGGAACTCCTAGCAAAAGCGAAAGAGCTTGGGATTGATACAACGGATAAGGACGCAGAAACATTAACGGTAGAAATACAAGCAGCCCTTATTCAGCAAGAGGCGAAGATCTATAGGATAGATACAACAGGTAAAGATACTACAATATTAGCAGGAGAGGTTAGTTTAGCAAAACTACAAGAAAAAGCAAAAGGGCTTGGAATCAGCACAGAAAATAAAGACGCACAAACCTTAATGCAGGACATTCGCTTAGCTCAATTACAGGAAAAAGCAAAGGAACTTGGTGTTGCAACTGAAAATAAAGATGCCGGGACCTTGATGCAAGAAATTAGACAAGCACAAGTCTACAAGAAAGCAGAAGAGCTGGGCATTTCTACAGACGGTAAAGATATAACAACACTCTCTCAGGAAGTCTATACGGCTACTGTTAAGAAACAGGCTGCAGACCTTGGAATTAGTGTAGAAGGAAAAGAAATAAATGAAATTGCTAAAGAGGTATACACTGCACAAGTAAAAGCGGATGCAAAAGAGCTGGATATAACCTTGAAGGGAATCCAATTTTTTCTAATTCATCTCGTATGGGTCCTGGGGGAAGGGGACATCAAAACCGCGATTTAGGGGTCACATTACCGATAGAAATTCTTGAAAGTGTAGAGACTGTACAGAAATTGCAGTTTGAAGGTGAAGAAGTATACACAATAAAATCCCCCATTTTAAATGATGAGCAACAGGTAGGATGGGTTGTTTTGGTGCAAGGCTCCTCTGAGCTTACTGATGTTAATCAGGAATATCGATTATTGATTATTCTCCTTGTAGGTCTAGGACTGCTCGGTTGGGTTGTCATTTATCTTCTATCCAAAAAAATTCTTAAACCAATCCAAGACGTTGCCATGGCAGCTTCACAAATTAAGGAAGGTAAATACGATTATAATCTCAACACTGCTTCAAATGAACAGGAAATATATGAATTGGTCAGCAGTTTTAAGGAAATGACCAACCGATTAAGTAATCTTGAAAAGCTTCGTGCTGAGTTGCTTGCAGGGGTTACACATGATTTGAAGACTCCAGTGACATCCATTAGTGGACTTGTGCAGGCGGTCCGGGACGGAGTTGTTGAAGGTGCGGAACGTCAGGAATTTTTAAATATTACCCTTAAGGAAGTTCATCGACTGCAAACGATGATTGCGGACTTATTAGATTTTAATTCTCTATCTGCCGGTGCATTTTCAATTAGGAAAGAAAAATGTAATTTGAATGATTTTGTTCTGGAGATGGTTCGGGAGTGGATGATCACTCAGTCGCAGCCTGTGGACTATCGGGTTATCACACCTGAAAAGATCATATTTAGGGAGACAGACCCGTTAAGATTACAGCAAATTATGATTAACCTGCTAAACAATGCTTATCAGGCATTAAAACCCGGAGGTTCCATTAAAGTCGTGCTTTCGGATGATTCTATAGATATTATAGATACTGGTATTGGAATTCCAGAAGAGGAACAGAATTATGTTTTTGAGCGGTTTTTCCGGGGGGAAAAGAAGAAGCTTAAAGTTAGAGGACTCGGGCTAGGATTGCCTTTTAGTAAAATGCTGGCTAAGGTTCTTGGGGCTGATATTTTTTTGAAGGAAAGTACGAGCAGCGGAAGTACTTTTTCTATTGTGTGGAGTAACCGATAAAAAAGCCTGTCGGCAGTAGGATAAAAATTGGCAATTGAAAACCTTTTGGGACTTGTATTTCTTAACACCAAGCGTTGAAGAATAGTCCTAAGAGGTGAAAAAAACAGTGAATGTTATTACAACCTTCAAAGAAAAACGCCGTGATAAACAGCTAAAGTACGAGCGTTCAGTATTAAGAGACCTATCACTTAAAACCTTAAAGGAAAGAGTCAAACAATATTTCGGATCAACAAGGGTAGCTTCTAGCTTTGTGATGAATTCAGGGATTGAAGAGGCTTGTTATGACGTTGCTTTGGAGGCATATTTATTAGGAGCTAAATTCAGTAAGTTTGGCTATTATGGTGAAAATATAGATGATGCCCGTAAACGTTGTTATAAAGAAGAGAAACATTTGATTGACACCTTATACAATTTCCTTCTGTATTGGGGTAATGGAGAAGAGGGAAGTATGAGTGAATCCCTATACTATTCTTGCGAAGGATATATTGATATATGGTGGAAAGAAGGCTTTAATAAAGGCGAGAGACGTCACAAGCTGCGCCTTCACTAGTTCGTGTCTTTCTTCAAACATTTTCTAAGTTCTAAAACTTCCCCTTGTCCCATATAGTGTAATTGAACAGGGACGAGCGGGAAGGAATGATACGGTTGTCAAAGGAAAAAATAAAAATAATTGGTTTTTCTGTAGGATTACTTATTTTATTCTTAATCTTACAATATGACTTTGTAAAAGAAGACACTTGGAAATCATGGAGTCTCCCTTTAGCAGGCAAAATAATTCTGCTTGACCCTGGTCATGGCGGACCCGATGGCGGGGCAGGAAGTGAACCAGCACTTGAGAAAGACATTGCCTTAGAGATTTCTTTAAAAGTCAGAGATTATCTGCAGGAACAAGGAGCACTTGTTATTATGACACGTGATTCTGATCGAGACTTAGCAGATCCTGATACTCGGGGATACAGCCGGAGAAAAGTGGAAGATTTGAAAAAAAGGCTGAAAATGATTAATGAACAGGATAATGATTTATTTGTTAGTATTCATTTAAATGCGATTCCATCATCCAAGTGGAGTGGTGCCCAAACCTTCTATGCCTCCCATTTTAAAGAAAATGCTAAGGCTGCAAAGTTTATCCAGGAAGAGCTAAGGGTTAATTTAGGCAATACAACGCGCAAAGCGAAACCGATTAACAATGTCTATATCTTAAAAAATGCAAAAAAGCCAGGGGTGCTTGTCGAGGTGGGTTTTCTTTCAAATCCAACTGAGCGGCAAAGGCTGCAGCAGGAAGCTTACCAGGAACAGGTAGCAGCATCTATATATCAAGGAATTAACCGATTCTTTACGAATGAGGACGAGTTAAAAGAATCGGACTAGAGAAGGTGGATACACCTTCTATTTTTATTCATAAACCATGTGTGATTCAGTTAACTGCTTCTTAGCATGATTATGGTATACTTTAAAGTGGAAACGAATTCATTAGGTGAGGTGTTTGTTACATGTTAACAGAACTAAAGGTACGTGAAGTCCTTGGAAATCTCAAAGAACCATTTTTACATAAGTCCCTAGCAGAACTAAATGCTATCGAGGAAATAAAAATAAAAGAAGAGAAAAATCATGTAAGTGTTAAAATACAGATTGCTAGAACTGGCACTGCTGAGCAGTTACAGCTTCAGACACAAATAGTCAATTTGTTAAAGGAAGCTGGCGCGCAAACGGTTGGTATTCGTTTCAGCGAGCTTGCAGAAGAAGTTTTAACGGCCAATCGACAAAATGAAAGTGCAGCAGAAGATAAAAGTTTATTGACCTCAAATAAGACAACCTTTATTGCGATTGCCAGTGGTAAGGGAGGGGTAGGGAAATCAACCGTATCTGTTAACCTAGCTGTTGCTTTAGCACGCCTAGGTAAAAAAGTAGGCCTAGTGGATGCTGATATTTATGGATTTAGTGTGCCTGATATGATGGGCATAACTAAAAGACCAGTTGTCCGCGGAGAAAAAATAATCCCAGTCGAGCGCTTTGGGGTTAAAGTAATTTCAATGGGCTTCTTTGTAGAAGATAATTCACCAATAATTTGGCGAGGTCCTATGTTAGGAAAGATGCTAAATAGCTTCTTCAATGAAGTGGAATGGGGAGACGTTGATTATCTACTATTAGATTTACCACCAGGTACAGGGGATGTAGCCCTTGATGTTCATACGATGCTTCCTTCATGTAAAGAGATTATTGTAACAACACCACATCCTACAGCGGCATTTGTAGCTGCTCGTGCTGGCGCGATGGCACTTCGGACCGACCATGAAATCCTCGGTATTATTGAGAACATGGCCTATTTTGAGAGTAAGGTAACCGGCGAGAAGGAATACGTATTTGGAAAAGGCGGCGGAGATAAATTAGCGGAAGAACTGAATTCTAAAGTTTTAGGACGTTTGCCATTAAACCAGCCTGATTGGAATGAAGAAGACTTTGCACCTTCGGTCTATCAGGAAGATCATCAGATCGGGAAAATCTATCTGGAAATTGCAGAGAAAATGACACAATTACTAAAAAATAGTTAGTAATAAAAAGCCTCTTCCGAAGAAGGGGCTTTTTATCGTTTTGACTTTTTTAACTGATTTATTACTCTTTCTTTTCTTCTTCTGCAGCCTTTTTCGCTTCTGCTTGTTCTTCAGCGGCTTTAAGGAGTTGTTCTTCCATTTTTGCTCTAAATAATGGACTATCGAGTGTTTCAGAAATGACTGTTTGAAGGTGCTCGCGGTATTCTTTACTTTTTAGTGCATCAGCCATTTCTTTTTGAATTTCTGGTTCTTTAAATACTTCAATCATCATCGCTCTATACTCTGGGTCGTTCATTAAAGACTTTAATAATGCTTCGTGTTCAGATTTCATGCTTTTAGCTACGCCTTGTGCAAATTTAGTATCACTAAAAGTTTTTTTCCAAAAAGCCGTTGCTTTTTCAGAGGTAAGAGTTTGTTGAATCGTATCTGAAACCACTGTTTGGTCCATAATTAATTTTTCTTTCATTGCATCATCAGACATAACTTCTTGAATTGCTTTCTTACCCTCATCTGTTTTGAGAATATCGACAACCATTTTTTTTGTCTGTTCATAATCTGCTTGACCGCCATTACCTGTTTCGGCGGCAGCGCAGCTAGTTAAGAACACCATGAGGGGTAAGAGGAGCAGGATATTTTTAACTTTCATCTAAAAGCTCCTTTCACATAAGAATCCTTAACGTTAGAATGAGGAAAACAGGTTAAGAATATTCGTCTGAGTAGTGTTTAATATGGATTTTTTAAATATTGATTGGTACAATCAGTAGGGTATTGATATTTTTCTACTGTGGGGGATACAAGAGTGACTAGTCGTATATGGGTAAAACTGTTCATGTCCACTTTAATAGTAGGTGGCCTTACAACAGCATTATTTGGTTTTATTGTCCGCTGGTCCGAATTTCAGCACTACTTCACTGATTTTCGAATCATAGATATATTATCTACAACCATTTGGTTAATTGTAATGGGCTTTCTTTTTAGTGTAATTAGTCAGATGGGCTTTTTTGCTTATCTAACGGTTCACAGATTCGGGTTAGGTATTTTTAAATCAGTAAAGCTTTGGAATGCAGTACAAATAGTGCTCATCGCATTCGTCCTTTTTGACCTAGTATATTTACGTTATGAAAACTTTGCAAAATCAGGTGAAACGATCCTTCCTTATGTTGGCCTTGCAGTAACACTTTTATTAGTAAGTTTGATTGTTGCTTGGTTTAAATATAAACAAACAAATCGGGATGCTTTTATTCCAGCACTATTTTTTATGATTGTTGTTACGGTAATTGAATGGGTACCTGTTCTACGGGTTAACGAGAAAAGCTGGGTATTGCTAATGATGATTGCACTACTTGCATGTAATGCATACCAATTATTGATCCTTCATAAGCTCAATTCCCAATCAGAGCAAGAAAAGCAAAAACGTCTCGCTGAAGCATCGCATAAATCAGCAAAAAGCTCAAATAAGAAAACGAAACTTACCAAAAAGCCGTCCATTTAAGTGGACGGCTTTTTATTAGTTTCACTTTATTTCTTTTGATTTTACTTCACCATTGGCAATCATCTCAGAGACAGATACCAGTTTGATTCCCTTATCACGTATATCCTTAATGATTTGCGGTAAAGCTTTTTCCGTTTGTTTAGCACCATCAGATGCATGTAAAAGGACGATATCTCCTTTACCTGCCTTTTTAACATTTGCTGCAATCTGTTCAATTCCGGGGTTGGTCCAATCCTTAGAGTCAACACTCCAATGGACAACGGTATACCCATACCGTTCTGCAATTTTTAAGGTTCGTTCATCAAAATGACCTGTTGGAGCCCGCAAGAGCTTAATCTCCTTAATATTTAATTTCCTAAAGGCTTCTTGTGCTTTCGAAATGTCCTTACCAATCTTTACATCGTCTAACTCTGTATAGTCCACGTACTCATAACCAAGGATTCCAACCTCGTATCCTTCCTTCGAAATCCGGCTAACCAGATCAGGATGTCTTTCTGCCCAGGAAGCTGCTAAAAAGAAAGTGGCAGATTTCACATTTTCCTTTTTCAAGACGTCCAGGATTGGTTCGGCCTTCTCATCTCCCCAGCCTATATTAAAGGTGAGAGCAAGGTCCTTTTCCCCACGATATACTGCTTTAGATCCATCCTTCGTTGAAAACACCGGGGTTAAGGAAATATTACCCATAAAGAGAAAGCCGGCTGTAAAGAAAGCCGCAATTAGGATTAACAAAACTTGTTTAACAGATTTTCCATTTAACACTAAAAAGAGATTCACTATACCACCTCGTCCAATACCTTACTAATTCCAACCTATGCGCAAAATTTAGATAATATGATTAAACATATATTATAAAATTCACTAAAATGGAAAAGACTACAATAACTGGATATTTCAACAAAGAGGTGATTCAATGATAGGACTTCTAATTAATGAAAAAGAAGTGAAAGAAATGGAATACCTGATTAAAAGAGAAATGGACGAAATATTATTTGATTTAAAGGATGAAAGAATTGATCATATTGTAAAAAGAGCGATGGAGGAACGTTACAAAATATTGTTTACTCTATTTTGCAGAGTGGCTCCACCAAATGACTGTTTAAGGTATATAAGAAGAGATAAAAGGGGGAGAAAAAAAGGATAACGTCAGAATAAAAAAGTTAATAAAGTTTGTTGACTTTTAATTATAAAGTTGGTATAGTAATAAACGTCGCTGCTAACGTAAAAAAACAACTTGATAAAAAAGTTATTGACATTACTTTAGTGAGATGATATATTTAAAAAGTCGTCTTTGAGCGATAAAGTGAATTTGTTCTTTGAAAACTAAACAAACAAAAAAGTCAACAAACAATATTTTTGCTTCTTAATTGAAGTGAAGCCAACGTAACAAATGAGCTATATCAACTTTCATGGAGAGTTTGATCCTGGCTCAGGACGAACGCTGGCGGCGTGCCTAATACATGCAAGTCGAGCGAATCTTGAGGTGCTTGCACCTCTTGGTTAGCGGCGGACGGGTGAGTAACACGTGGGCAACCTGCCTGTAAGACTGGGATAACATCGGGAAACCGATGCTAATACCGGATAATCCTTTTCCTCTCATGAGGGAA
>NZ_MSLS01000028.1 GCF_001940785.1 Bacillus sp. MRMR6 | reverse complement strand
TATACTGTATAATAGTTGCGAACACTTGTATAAAAATGTATGAAAAATAGGTATCGGATTGAATCCCCAATACGACGTAAATTGAAAAAATCCTTCAACGAATAAAAATTTATTTTTGGTGGGGTTACCATATTTTAGTTCATTAGCGAGGGCCGCGACTTCATTCTTCTCTGGCAATCAAAAATTTTGCGCTATGATCTTCTGMTTAAAAATCATCAAAGGCACAACTAGCTCATTAACGCTAGTTGTGCCTTTTTACGCGCAAAACTTCCGATTGTCCGCTTTAAGAACCGTCCCTTCGTCCACCTGCGTCCTCTTATGTAAAAAAAAGCTTACGCAAATGGTAAGCTTAACTTCCTATATAAACACTTTCGCATGTATCAGCTTTTGGTTCATAATAACAATGCTGTTTATATTGACCAGAGTGAGGCTGACCGTACCATGTAGGAGGACATGGTGCATATGGATTAAAATACCAAAGGGAGTATTTTGATGGGTGCTCTCTCCAATTATCCAAATTCTGTTGGGCTAATCTTTTTTCAGCCGTTCTCGCTCTTTGATAAAATACATTCCCTTTTTGAACTGCTTCAAAGGAATAATTACCTCCTTGTACTTGAAAAATGACTTTTTCGATGGTCCTAACATCTTTAAAGTCTAAACAATCCGCTTTAACACGATTAACAATTACATTCCCAACCATTAACATTCCTAATTTTCCTTCACCTTCTGCTTCTGCTCTCATCATCCTTGCCATTAAGTCCACATCTGAACTTCGGTAATTTACTCTTGCCATTTTTCCACCTCCAAAATATGGTATGAAAAAATACCTCAATTGATGTCTTGGTTTTTACAAAAAAGCACAGGGACGGTTCTCTTGCATCCTTCGATTATCGAAGGATGCAAGAGAACCGTCCCTGTATGTTACCTGTATGTTATTCTAAGCCTGCTATCCCGAATCCACCAGGTCCAGCGTGGGTGGAGATCATGGCTCCTGCTTGGATCCATTTTATGTTTTGGAAACCAGCTTCTTTTGCGATTTCACCCATACGATTTTTTATTGCTTCATCAAGTCCGATTGAGTATATGAGATACAGCTGATCTTTATCAATGTCGTATTGCTCTAAATAGTCTGCCATCAGTTTCTCGGCAACCACGTCGATTTTTCCACGATATTTTTTTGTTGAAACAAGATTCCCGTCAATCAATTCAATTCGAGGCTTTATTTTTAACAGAGCCCCTCCAAGGTACGCTAGATTACTAACACGTCCGCCAGCCCTTAGAAATTCTAAGCTTCCTGGTACAAAGGCCAGTCTTGCTTTAGGAACTTTTGCTCGAATCTTCTCTACTAATTGAATCGTGTCAATCGTTGGATCCTTCTCTAACAAACTAACCGCATACATTACAATAGCAGTCAAGCCACCTGTAACATTCAAAGCATCAATGAGAAAAATATCATTCATTTCCTCTGTTGCTATGACCGCGTTTTGAAAGGAAGAAGATGCCTTTGACGTATATCCTATATGTATAATGGTACATCCAGGATACTCATTTTTTATCTTCGTGAAAAATTCATGGTATTCATGGGCGTTGGTGGACGTTGTAGAAGGGATTTTCTTCGTTCGATCATAAAAGTCATAAATATCCAATACTGGTAACGAACCGTCTAAATAATCCACCCCGTCCATAATTACGTGCATCGGGACCACTTGAACATTATGTTTGGCAGCTAAACCTTGTGGTAAATCTGCACCACTCTCTGTCGTCAAAATTAATTTCTTCATCATATTCCTCCAGTTTCCTCTAACAAACCTGTTCTACTCTACTATACAGGAAAAAAGTGGATAGCTATACCTCCAGAAAGAAAAAAACATAGGGAAGGTTCTTGCGCTTCCTTCGTTTAGCTAAACGAAAGAAACAGGAGAACCGTCCCTGCGTCCAACAGGAGAACCGTCCCTGCGTCCACCTGCGTCGAAGGGCTTACGGTTATCAATTGGAAACGGCTCTTAAACAGAACTAATGTTCATTAAGACTAAAGCTTGTTTTTTATAGGAGGAAGTCTATGAATCTATTTAAAACAGATCATGCATGTCGCCAGCCTCCGGTATGTGATATATCTTCTCCTTTTTTGCCCGCACTGGCTTCACAGATAAATCCTGGTATTTCAGTACCGTCTTCGAGTTGTACTTTTCCCATTCCTAGTGGGGACGGGATGAGAGATACAAAGCGTCCGAACTCGGTGAGCGGCATTTCCCAAACCTCCACTTCAATGGATACACCTGATTCATTCAGACAGATTAATCCAGGTTTTGGCGGAATCGAAGGAAGTTTGATCAGTTTGTATTGAGGTGCTGTTTTCGCTTCACGAATAAACGCCGCTCCATGTTCGATCATTTGCTTTTCAAGCGGGAACCCCCGCATATGAAGTCCGCATACAGCGACCAATGTCGTTTCCTTCTTCTTTGGTGAGCGGCGGCCATGTAAAAACAGATCCGCAATGCCGTTAATCAATTGCTCGTTTTCACTGTTTGAAAATGCCGTGATACCGAACGGCAAGTTTTCTGCTGCATCTTCAGCCGGTACCGATACAGCACAAAGATCTAATAAATTACAATGATTGGTATAGAGACCCATCGCGCTGTTTGTTTCTATCGGATTCTCACGCACTTCTTCACGGTTCCATGTACCACCGGATGTAGGCATAATCAAAACCGCATTTTTTAACTGCTGCTGGGCTTTTTGCTTAAACTCCTGGAGCTTATGGGTTGCATTAAAAACGGCTGCCGCACTATGTTCAGTTTTGGCTCCTGAACGCAGCACTTTTTCTGTCACAGGAAAAGCTACTCCCTGATTTTCGGTAATGAATTCACCTAATTCTGCCCAGCGTTCGGCAACCCATGGTCCGTCATAGAGTATGGCAGCTGCTTCTGACAGGTAACTTCCATCGATGTACTCGATTGGAATACCTAGTTTTTCAATGCGGTCAACCGCCAATTCCCATGCCTGTTTGTACTTCTCGGCAAACGGTCCGAAGAAAGACAGTGGTTCTTGGACGAGACAAATCTTTTCCGGTAGTGCATTTGTTCGGCGCTTGATTGACTTCGACCATGGATCTCTCCCATCAAACCCGCGTACAACATCATCGACTAATAATGCATCTGACAGACTATTGGCAAAAACCGTTATACAGTCCAGGCTGGCGCAGGCCTTTACGAGACCTTTGACCGGCCAAGCACCCAGGCTTGGTTTATAGCCGATCAGTCGGTTGAGTGCAGCGGGCACCCGTCCTGATCCTGCTGTATCTGTCCCAAGTGCAAAAGCCGCTAGACCCCGGGCAACGGAAACCGCCGATCCCGAACTAGAACCACCGCTGATTAAATCAGGGTTAAGAGAATTTTTTGTTTCCCCGTACGGACTTCTGGTTCCCACAAGCCCTGTGGCAAACTGATCTAGATTTGCCTTGCCAATCGGAATCGCACCAGCATCAATTAGACGCTCGACAACAGTCGCATGTTCAGCAGGAGTATAGGCAAATTCAGAACATCCAGATGTTGTCGGCACACCGGCCAAATCGATATTGTCTTTAATGGCAAAAGGGATACCCCAGAGCGGTTTTTGCTCTGGATCCATCAACTTTAACCGGTCTAAATACGGCTGAATCCACGACATCGAAGGCGGCGTAATCCAGATATTATACTCTTTGTCAGCTTCTGCTTGATGAATGATTTCAAAAATAACGGATTCTGGTGTTAATTCTTTTGATTGGTATTTTTCCTTTAACTCAGGAATAGACAATGTTTGTGACAGGCCCGTCGTTTTCAAGTGAAACACCTCGCTTTTCTTTCGTAATCGATACCATTAATTGACCGGCATGAACCTCTTCCCCTGGGGAAACGTGAACAGAATGAATAAATCCATCGCAAGGAGCCAGCTGTGGAAACTCCATTTTCATACTTTCTTCAATGATCAGGGTATCTCCCTTTTTGACCTCATCGCCTAGTGATACAAGGACCTTCCACACACTGCCCGGCATATTGCAGCGAACGGCTTCTGTCCCTTCTGCTAATACTTCCTCCGCCGCTACCGTTACTTCTTGATCGGAAATGTGTTCATCAAGTCCCAATTCGTGCCATCTTTCACGCTCTTCATGGAAAGCAGTCTGCTGTGTTTTACGGAAGGCATTTGCACTTTCTTTGATTGAATCTAAGAAAGCCACATACTCGCTGAGTTTAAACGTTGTTTCCGTAATCTCAACTTCAAATTGGCCGCGTAAAAATTTTTCACGCATGTCGAGAAGTTCCTCAGCTCCAACTGGATAAAATTGAATTTGGTCGAAGAAACGGAGAAGCCATGGTTTTCCCTCTTCAAAACTCTTCGTTTGACGAAGGCGGTTCCACATTTGAACCGTTCGGCCGACAAATTGATAGCCTCCCGGACCTTCCATTCCATACACGCACATGTAGGCTCCGCCAATTCCAACCGCATTTTCCGGTGTCCATGTCCGGGCCGGATTGTACTTTGTCGTTACTAGGCGGTGCCGTGGATCGATTGGTGTTGCTACAGGTGCACCAAGATACACGTCTCCAAGACCCAGAACCAAGTAGTTTGCATCAAACACCACTCTCTGTACGTCATCAATCGAACGAAGTCCATTGACACGGCGGATAAACTCTAAATTACTTGGACACCACGGGGCATCAGGGCGAACATTTTTTTGGTAACGGTCAATCGCCAGCTGTGTAGCCGGATCATCCCATGAAAGAGGAAGACGTACAATCCGAGAGGGTACTTCCATTTCTTCAAGCTCCTGCAGCCCGCGGTTCATCCCTTCAATGATTTCACATAGCGAAACAATTGACATTTTAGTAGCATCAATATGAACTTGTAAAGAACGGATGCCCGGCGTTACATCCACTAGCGGAATGTCTTCACGTGATTGAATAGCTTCCATCAATGCATGCACTTGAAAACGGAGTAAAAGGTCTAATTCCATTTCACCGAATTCAATGAGAATGTTCTCATCTCCATCCGCACGAATCGTCATTGGAAAACGGCCTTCTGAATTTTGTACAAGAATTGGATAAGATGCTAAACATGTCGCAGCCACCTTTGGCAACGCGGGAAGAGTTACATCCTTACCAAGATTCCCTCCGATCGCTTCTAAAAACTCTTCCTGTGTTTGACGCAGCTCATTTGCTTGCTCCAATGTTAAAAGCTGAAATGTAATCCGATCGCCTGGGTGAAGCTGGCCAATTTTCCAAAATTCTGCTGAAGCCGTTGTGACCGGACAAACAAAACCACCAAGGCTTGGGCCATCGGGGCCGAGTAAGATCGGCATATCGCCCGTTAAGTCTAATGTTCCAATTGCGTACGCGTTATCGTGAATATTTGAGGGGTGCAACCCTGCTTCTCCTCCGTCTTCACGGGCCCAATTGGGCTTAGGACCAATTAAGCGGACACCTGTCCTTGAACTATTAAAATGCACTTCCCAGCTGGTCTCCGTTAACTGTTTAAGATAGTCCGGCATTAAGTATTCCTCTGTGCAATGCGGCCCTGGAATCACACCGATCGTCCATTCCTTTGTTAACGGAGGAAGCAGATTCGCTGGGAGTTCTAACTGAGCACGTGCGACAGTTTGGTTTACCCGTAACACATCCCCCGTGCGAAGCGCACGTCCACCGTGTCCCCCAAAGCCACCCAATGTAAAAGTAGAGGCACTGCCGAGGTAAAGCGGCATATCGAATCCTCCAGCTGCTAATAAATAGGTCCGCATTCCTTGTACTGCTTCACCGAATGATAGCACTTGACCGCGGTTTACATGAATCACTTGATACATTGGGACAGGTGTTTCATCCAGTCTAGCATCCATATCCGCACCTGTAAGGCAAATGCTCATGTCTGCCCGAAAACAATAGGAACCGCCGCGGAGCGTTAATTCAAGACCTGCAGCACGTTCATCATTTCCCAGCAGCGTGTTTCCGATTCGGAATGCAAATGGATCCATTGGGCCGCAAGGAGGTACGCCAACATCCCAGTGCCCGATTCGGCCCGGCCAGTCTTGTACCGTTGTCTGAATGCCCCCGTCTAGCACTTCAATCGCGGCTTCGCTTGGTTGAAACTCTTTCAGCATTTGCGTATGAACAGACCCTGAACGTAAATCATCCTCTTTTAAAAGCGCTTCTAAATATTGAAGATTCGTCGTTACCCCATAGAATCTAGTTTCTTTGAGGGCTGCAGCTAATCGATCGATCGCTTCCTCTCTTGTATCAGCGTGAACAATGATTTTGGCAAGCATTGGGTCATAAAAAGAAGTGATTTTAATCCCATCACACACCCAGGTTTCATTCCTTGCTCTACTTGAAAAATGAACTTGGTCAAGCTGCCCGCCGCTTGGACGGAAATCATTTAAGCAGTCCTCTGCATAAATTCGGGCTTGAATACTATGGCCTTTTGGTTTCGAGTAAAGGGAATCAAGTGAACGCAGCATTCCTGCTGCTTCAAGGACCATCCACTCTACCAAATCAATCCCCAGCACTTCTTCTGTTACACCATGTTCTACTTGAAGTCGGGTGTTCACTTCTAGAAAGTAATAGTCTTCTGTTTCTGGATCGTATAAAAATTCAACCGTTCCAGCACTGCGGTAACCCACTTCAGACGCCAATCTTTTTGCTGCTGCGAGCATCTCTTCCCTTACAGTAGATGCTAGAAGCGGTGCTGGACTTTCTTCCACCACTTTTTGATTTCGGCGTTGAATCGAACAGTCTCGTTCACCAAGTGCTGCCACTTCCCCAAATTCATTACCAAATATTTGCACTTCCACATGGCGAGCTCTTTGTATGTATTTTTCTAAAAACACCCCACCATTGTTAAAGTTCGTTTCTGCCAAGCGGCTAACAGAATCAAACGCTTCACGTAAGGAAACTTCATTAGTGCAGATGCGCATACCGATCCCGCCGCCTCCTGCTGTACTTTTTAACATAATCGGATAACCAATTTGTTCTGCTTCCATTAAAGCAGTCGTCACATCGGTAATGAGTGACGTCCCGGGTAAAAGCGGAACATTTGCTTTTACAGCTATTTCACGTGCCGAGTGCTTTAAACCAAACAAATCGATTTGTTCAGGTGTCGGACCGATAAAAGCAATCCCCTGTTCCCGGCAGGCACGGGCAAAGTCGGCATTTTCACTAAGGAAGCCATAGCCAGGATGAATCGCCTCAGCACCAGTCTCCTTGGCTGTCTTTAAAATCAACTCGGCGCTTAAATAACTATCTTTAGCCGCTCCTTCACCGATTAAAACAGCTTGATCTGCTAAGCTGACGTGCTGGCTATCTTGGTCCGCTTTTGTATAGACCGCTACCGACTCTATTCCCATCTTTTGCAAGGTTCTTTCTATTCGTACGGCAATGGCACCGCGGTTTGCAATTAAAACTCTTTTAAACATGAAAACCACTCCTCTCTTAAACTGTTATTCCCAGATTAGTAACTGAATCGGTGTTGGATTATAGGCATTACAAGGATTGTTTAACTGCGGGCAGTTGCTGATTAATACCGTTGTACGGCTAACCGCTTGCATTTCCACATATTTTCCTGGTGAAGAAACTCCGTCATCAAATTTCAATCCACCATCTTGTGTAACCGGAACATTCATGAAAAAATTCACATTTGGGGCTAGATCTCTTTTGGTGAAGTCTTTTCCAAATTTAGCTAATTGAAGCATAAATGTGTCACGGCAGTTATGCATCGGCAAGGTATCATGTGAATAGCGGACCGTGTTGCTTTGCGCGGAGCAGGAACCTCCGATGGTATCATGACGTCCGCATGTATCGGCAACAATCTTCACTAATTCTTTGCCAGCTTCCGATACAAGTACAGATCCAGTTGATAAATATAGGTTTTGTTGACGCTGAATCGTGTTCACAGCGCTATAATGGTCAGAAGAATCATCAGCATCATAAAAGAGGGTGTCTGCTGCTTGATTGCCTTCTAAATCAACAATCCGAAGCACCTGTCCTGGTTCTAATGTATAAAGCCAGCCGTGTCCAGCTAATAATGTTTTTGTATACATCGCATTTTCTACTTTTCGTTCGCTTTCTACATAGTTTAAAACCGCCATTATTGATTACCTCCTTTAGTAAGTGTTACGTACTCCCATGTATTTTCAAAGGCTCTCCGGTTTTCACCACGATGATTTAAACAGGGATCATCTACTTTCAGCGGTTCAGCATCGGCAATGGTTATTTCAATTGGCGCAGAGGTATAAGTGCCATTTGGATCGAGTGGATTTGGGGTATTCGATAGGACAAGAAGTACATCCATTTCTGTTCGAAGAGAAACCTTATCCCCTTTTTTCGCGTGAGTCTTGGCAAAATGAAGGGTGCCATCTTCATCGCAGTACACTTTGGAAAATAGATTGACTACTGGTGATAAATCACTCTTGCTTAATCCATTTCGAAAAAGTTCAACCATGAGATTTTCTTCACCGCTACGATACCAGTCATTTCTCATTTCTTGGTACGTCGTTGTTCCATATTTTTGATCGATCTGCTGACGAGTACTGTAGCCTGAGATCGTATCATGCCAGCCAAGGGAATCTTCTGTGATGCTGGCTAGAACTCGGCCGTTGTCGCTCATAAGGACATTTCCCTTTGTTAAATAAGCGGTATATTGGGCTTTTAATGTATCAGGCATATTGTACCTTTCCGCGGTATCGTCGGCATTGTAAAGAAGCAGTGATACATTTGCCCCTTCTTCTAGTGATGTAAAGGTAATCTCTTTCCCCCGTCTGATTCGAGTTGACCATTTGCCTCCTGCAGGAATTGTTTTTGTTAGAATAGAAGAAATAGTTTTAATCATGATCATTAGCCCCCTTTTTAAAAATAAAAAAGGACAAAAGCTTAAGAGATTTTCATCTCCCAGGCTTTTGTCCTTCCGTGTATACAACCGTCAAGGCTGTACGCTTCCTCTCGGACCAGTCTTTAAAGAACAATCTTTAAACGGAACCCTAGAAAGCTTTTTTGTTTCCAACGGTTTGTGGAAACCTTTATATAATTGTTGTGATTTGATGTACTTAGTATATATGGATGCTTTAATGAAAAACTACATTCGTGTAAGATATGCTCACATGCTTTTTTCYGGATGAATTTGTTTTCCTGTTCTGATCGTAAATTTTTGTGCTTTTGCGTTGGACCACTTCGTTTTGATAAACAAATAAACGAAGCCGATCACGATCCAGGCAATGCCGATTTTGAGTGTATTCGGATCAAGCAATGTCAAAAGCCAGCCGATAAAACAGGCACCCACAAGAGGAAAGATCAGATATAAAAACGTTTCTTTTGCCGACCGTTTTTTCTGTTTGATATAGAAATGGGCAATAACAGATAAGTTGACAAAGATAAAAGCAGTTAAAGCACCGAAACTGACAAATAATACAGCCGAATCAAGATTAATAAAAATAGCTGACAATGAGATGACAGCGACAAAGATAATATTTGCCACAGGTGTTTTGTACTTCGGATGGATGGAGGTAAATAATTTTTTCGGTAAAATAGATTCACGCCCCAACGCGTAAAGAAAACGGGTTACACTCGTCATGGATGAGAGGCCCTGTGTAAAAGTCGCAACCATTAACACCATAATGAACAAGGAGCTTAATAAATTTCCGCCAATCATTTGAACAAGACTGTAGGCAGCATTATTGGGATTGGTAAAAGAAAAGCTCGGATAGGCGACTTGTGTTAGATAAGAAATCGAGATATACAGAACCGCTGCGATTAAAATAATTAGGAAAATCGCTTTTGGAATCGTCTTCCCAGCATCAACTGTTTCTTCCGCCATGGTCGTCACGGCATCGAAACCAAGAAAACAGAAGCAAATGAGGGCAGCACCTGAGAAGATCACGCTCATGGATGACGCTTCACCTAAAAATGGGGCCAAAGAAAAGATACTATTGGCCTCCGTCCCCCCTGTTAGGATATCTTTCGCCACCAGTATACAAAATAGTAGGATAAATCCGATTTGAAATAGAACCGAGATCCCGCTAATGCGTGCAGCCGATTTTATCCCGAGAATATTTACGACAGCAAGGACAACATTCATGATGATAATCCAAACAAATATAGGGATGGAAGGAAACTCCGTATTCATAAAGATCCCGAAGGTCAAAATTGCAATGATAGGAGAGAAAACATAATCAATGAGAAGTGCCCAACCAACCAAAAAACCCGCTTTTCGGTTAATTGAGTTTTTCGTATAGGTATAGGCAGAGCCCGAGACGGGGTATGCTTTTACCATTTTGCTGTAACTATAAGCTGTAAAGAAGATAGCAAGAAAAGCGGCAATATAGGCAGCTGACATTTGACCATCTGCAGACTCAAATGCAACACCGTATACAGTAAAATAAATCATTGGTGTCATCCAAGCGAGACCCATGAATACAATTTGGGGCACTTTTAGTGATTGAACAAGTCCTGTTTTTTCCATTATCATCGCATCCTTTTCAAGTTAAATAGAAAAAGGAAAAAAGCATGGGAATTTTTTGTTAAAAAATTCTCCCGGGCTTTTTTCCCTCCGTGTATACAGCTAAAACTAACTGTACGCTCTCTCTCGGACCAGTCTTTAAAAGGATTTTTTAAACGGAACCCTAGAGAGCAATTTTATTAAATTGATTGATTCGTAATATCTTTACTTTGTTTATATTGTGAAGTATAAAACAGGTAGAAATAGATTTCTATAATCATGTAAGGTCATCTGACATAGAAAATTAGGAATTTTACAAAAAGTCATTTATCTCTTGTAATCTAAAAAACTGCATCGCCTCCTTCTGCTTGCATCCAAACAAAAAAGCCGTTCCCAATTGGAAACAGCTTTTTGAATTAGCCACCTTAAAAAAAAGATGTCAAATAAATAAATTACAACTCTAACACATATTTCTTTAGTTCTTCTATATCATTCGGCAGTGTGACGTAGCCGTCTAATACCATCATCCCGAGCTTCTCCAGGAGTCTGGATAATGCTTGATTTTCTTGGTAGTGATTGTTGCACCGTTTGTTGAATAACACAAGTCAAGACGAATCTGCACTGTTAAAAATGTAGATGACTTGTTCCACAATCCTTTATATTTTTTGCTGCGACATATATTTTTGGACAAATGATTTGCCCAATATCTCTACATAGCTTAATAATTACGTTGTCTATTATGAAAGGTATTACCGATAAAATAACTGCAAAGTAACCCGATAATAAAAGGAATAACCGAACCTCCTGCTTCAAATCCAGTCGGGGTTTCATCGTAAAAACTAAATTTCAATAATTTAATATCAAATACATTCCCCACCAATAAAAATATACTGCTAACAATGATAAAAGCTATTAATCCTACAATTACTGTTTTTATCAAAACAACACCCACTTTTTTTTGCTGATTTTGAAAAGTTTTACTTAACTTATCTGTATTTTTTCCAAAGATGCAGGGCAAAATGCTTTGGATTGTCCCTTATTGATGTTTCCTATTTTCTTTCTAGTCTTCGCTATACATAATTAAAGCCAATAATATCCGAAATACTCTCAGAAAAATAGAGATATGAAAGCGATTATAAATCTTTATCACTCTGTGTTTACTAGAATATGATTATTTTTATCACACCAGAATGCAATGTGTTTTACGAAGTTGCAATCAGTTGTTTTGATTTGCAGGCCCTTAAAATCTTAAGGGCTCTTTTCATTAATATATTAAGAAATAACTTCCGAATAGCAAAGCGATTACGATCATACATACTGTGTGTAACGATATATTTCTTTGATGCGGGAAACTTCTGTTCGTTTATAGTCGTGATTTTTTTAAAGTATACAATGGTTGCCATAATATAATATGCAATTTCAAACGGAAGTTATACACGAATAACAGTAAATTCTCCGCCACCGAATAATGTTTTAGTATAGTCAATCTTGCTGCTGTCAAAATAAACCTTGTCTCGTTCATTTACTAAAAATTGAATGTCTTCTATTTCTGTGATTTCATCAGTACCTAAAGCTGACTCCTCCAGAGTCAGTCGAAGCTGTGGACCGCCTCAGCCAATTCCCATTGCTAGTCTGATCATTGGCTTTTTTCCCTCGTTCATGATATCTTGAACTTCTTCAATTATCTTTGCAATAGCTGCATGTGTAACCTGAACCATTTTCATTCCTCCATTATTGGTTGTATTTTTCATATCAATTATAAAATATCCATCCAAATCTTAATGGTAGTAGCAAAAATAATGATCGCTAAAATTATCTGAAGGATTTTTGTGTTTATCTTTTTACCTGCAATTGCTCCTAGTGGAGATGCGATTAAACTCGCCACAACCATTATGGCTGCTGGAAAATAATCCACTTGGCCTGTTGTTATTTTCCCCACTGTTGACCCAATTGATGAGATAAAAGTAATTGCCAATGAGGAAGCTATTGTCATCCTTGTCGGTATTTTCAACACCACTAGCATGATTGGCACAAGCAAGAATGCCCCAGCTGCACCAACTATTCCGGCACCGATACCTACAATTAAAGCTAATGCTGCGGCAAGCCATTTGTTAAACTTGACTTGATCAAAAGGAATGTCATCCACATTTTTCTTAGGAATAAACATCATAATTGCAGCAATCAATGCTAAAATCCCGTAAACTAAATTAATTCCACCCTCTGACATCAATTTCGATCCATATCCACCAACAAAGCTACCGATTAAAATACTAGCACCCATATAAAGAATTAATGCTTTATTCAAATAACCGCCTTTTCGGTAAGCCCAAACGCCACCAATCGTAGCAAAAAATACCTGAACAGCACTGATACCAGAAACCTCATGTGCACTGAAGGCAGCTAAACCAAATAACGGTGGAATATAAAGAAGCATGGGGTATTTAATGATGGATCCGCCAATCCCCAACATTCCAGAAATATAGGATCCGATGAATCCAATTAAAAAGATTGTAAGTATAAATGAAAAATCCATTACTAATTCCCCCTAAAAAAAGGAACCTAAAAAGGTCCCTATATGATTATCTAACAGCACAGCGGTTTGGCCCGATCTCCATCTCACGTTGCTTTTCTAAATCAGGATTCATTTTCCCCATATTTGTTTCACGAATTTCTTGATATGCATTTGGCTGTGGTGGTAAATTTTCTGTTACTAGCTTTCTAAACTCATTTTCATCATCAATATTTAAACCGTGATTTTTTGCAAATAAAGTTCCTAGTTTTTCTGATACACTTCCATCTTCGTTTAGTTCTTCAATAATCATAAAGTGTGCTGGAAGGACCACTAATTCTTCTGATAACTCTCTGTATCGTTTATAAAGACTTTCTCTTAAGTCTGCAACCCAATCTTCCGCCATACCTGCTAAATCAGGTCTGCCAATGGAATCAATAAATAGAATGTCTCCAGATAGTAAGAACTTTTCATCCACCACAAAAGATGTTGAACCAATTGTGTGTCCTGGAGAATACAATGCATGTATATTAATTGTAGTGTCACCGATTGTTACATCATTTCCTCCCTCTAAACGAGAATATTCAAATGTAACCTCAGCAGCATCCTTTGGTGGTAACCAGTATGTTGCATTGGTTTTTTCAGCGATCACACGTCCGCCAGAAATATGGTCTGCATGTAGATGTGTATCAAAAACATGTTTGATAGTAGCGTTAATACTTGCTGCAAAATCAAGATACGTATCAGTCATTCTAGTTGCATCAATAATAGCCGCTTCGCCTTTTGAGACAACCATATAGGATAGACAGCCTTTTCCAATACGTACAAATTGATAAATTTCGCCGCCATCTTTGAAGTCTCCAACTTTAACTGGTTCTAAGTGTTCACTCCATGCTTTCATTCCACCTTCAAGGTAAGAAACTGATAAACCTTCTTCTGAAAGCATTTCCGCTATCATGACAGAAGACCCTTCTTTCGCACATACAACCAAAATCTCTTTATCGGCTGGAATCTTTGGCAGTATTTCTTCTACACCATCTAGCAATTCAAAATAAGGAATATTTAAATACTCAAAGTTTTCGCCTTCAATTTTCCAATCCTGAAAGTCACTTTCATTTCGTACATCTAGAATGAAAAATGGTTCTTTATTAAATACCTTCTTTGTTACTTGTTTTGATGTCATAGCTGTTACTGTCATATCCGATTACCCCCTATGGTATATTTAAGTGTAAAAAAATTAGATTTAATTGAGAGGCAGTTAAGCCCCTAGATAATTAGTTGTTTAGGCTGTTTGTTTTTCCGGTCCATTCACCCATGCCTGGCATAACATTAACCACTTTTGAAAAACCATTTTCAGTTAATTTTTGTGCAGCAAAGTCACTGCGATTTCCTGTACGGCATACTACATAAATTTCAGCTTCTTTGTTTAAATCGGTTAAGCGATTTTCCAATTCACCTAAAGGAATCGAGATTGTATTTGGAATATGGTTAAAAACATATTCTGCCGATTCCCTTACATCAACAACAACAATATTTTCATTAGATATTAATTTGTTTTCTAATTCATCATTCGTTATAACATTAGGATGTTTTCTTTCAGCTTTTTCTTCATTAGAAGATTTTCTCAAGTAATGTTTTAAAACATTGTCTTCTTCGATTGTACCTAGATATTGGTGCCCTGAGCTTTGTGCCCAAGCTTTAAGATCAGCTTTTGACCCTTTATCTGTTGCAAGAACCTCTAATACTTGACCAGCTTCTAATCCATTCATCGCTTTCTTTGTTTTAACAATCGGCATCGGGCATGCTAAACCTTTTGCATCTAATACGAAGTCAGTTTTTAATGAAGTCATTCGTTTGGCCTCCTGAATTTACCCAAAGGGGTATAGTTTGTGCTAAAAGATTTTCTCTTAATCTATTAAATAAACAAGTTAACATGACCATCTTCAGCATCAGCTAAATAGGCTGCAACTCCTGCATATTCGATATGATCTAATAACTCTGCTTGCTGAAGTCCAAATAAATCCATTGTCATCGTACAAGCGACTAATTTAATTTCTTGCTCTTGTGCCATTTCAATTAATTGAGGAAGTGTCATAGCATTGTGCTTCTTGATCACATTTTTAATTAATTTAGGCCCAATACCCGCAAAATTCATATTTGAAATACCCATCTTATCAGCGCCTCTTGGCATCATTTTTGCAAACATTTTTTCTAAAAAACCTTTTTTAACCATGATATCTTCATCTTTACGTAAAGCATTTAAACCCCAGAATGTGTGAAAAATCGTTACTTCATGATCATAAGCAGCTGCTCCATTGGCAATAATGTAGGCTGCCATTGCTTTATCATAATCTCCACTAAATAATACGATTGTTGTCTTTTTTTTCTCTGACATGTAATTTTCCCCCTATTTTCTTCGTTTTACCAATACTAGTATGGGTATATTATGAGTTAAAAAAATTTAACCCTTTTTTATCCAAAACTTTAACACATCATTTTCCTCTTCATGTTTTAACAAATCATGGCCTCCAGATTTAGCCCATGCTGTAAGATCATTCTTTGTACCTTTATCCGTCGTATAAATTTCTAATACTTGGCCTGATTCTAAGTCATTCATCGCTTTTTTTGTTTTTACAATTGGCATTGGACAAGCTAAACCTTTTGCGTCTAATATTTTATCTACAGTCATTTTTATGATCTCCTTTGTTCAGTGATTTGGTTATCAGTATTACCCATAGGGGTATGTTAACAGGTAAAAAAACAGAAGTCAATTCTTTAAATTAACTTTAATTAAATAACCTGTAACTTTGAATTTCTTTTTTATTAAGAAGCGAATAGCTAGATTCTTTTCAACTGAATCGGTTGCAATAATCATTAACTTGTTAGTAGGAATCTCTTTATAGAATCGCTTTAAATAAGCGTATGGTATATTGATACTATTATTAATCGGTTCTTTGGCAGTTGTTTGATAATCTCTTAAATCCAAAATAAATTCTTTCTCAAACACCGAATAATCATTAACTTTGTATACACCAAGCACTGGCGCATATCTTTGATATGAATAAAATGTAATAATAGCTGCTATTAAAATATAAAAAACCATCTCATGATGCCTCCATCTCTTATACTCACAAGCTATATATTATACCCATTAGGGTATATTGTAAAGTGGTTTATTCTCAATGTCTTATTGTTTCATAAAAAAAATAAACAGGTATCGCTACGATACCTGTCCAATCTTACCGTGATTTATTTTTTAACTATAGAAACTAGGTTAGTTAAAAAGTGGTTAATCAAATTAAAAGACTCATTCAAAGAAAGGGCTTCACTATAACCTTCAACATAGTTTAAGGCGAAATTTAAATTCCATAGCCCATCGTCCCCACTAAACATTAAATCAAATTTTGCTTCCTCACCGTTTAAATGACTGTTCAGATAATCCCTTATTGCTGGCTCGTATTTTTTTTGAAGCTTTAAACCTAACATAACATCATATGTACCAAAAACATCATCGGTTTCTAAAGAGACAGCATCAACACCATTTTGTTCAAAAACGGTTGATTCTAGATAGATAAATTCACTTTTATGATCTCTAAGATAACTAAGTGGTTGGTTTAAAAAAGCAGATGACTCCTGTGCTATCATATTTTCTGTTTCTTTACTACACCGCTCAATATAGGCACCCTCAAAAAAATTGTTCACCAAATCGTATAACCTCCTATAGTCCTTTACTTCCAATTTTGCTGGTTTAATACAAAAAAAGCAACTTATTACGCCTTTAAATCTCACATCTATACTAATGGTTCATTTGATGCAACAAATACAACATAATGGAATTATACGTTTGTAAAACGGGAATCTTTACGTTAGTATATTTTTATACAGGCGGTATACTTAAAAATAGGGTGATAATGATGAATGATCGAAAACAGCATGTTATTAAAATGGCTCACCAGTTATTTATAGATAAAGGTTATCAAGCAACTTCTATCCAAGACATTTTAGATTATAGCGGGATCTCAAAAGGAACCTTTTATAATTATTTTTCATCGAAAAGTGAACTGTTAATTGCCATTTATAAATCGATTTATAAAAAACTGCAAAAAGAACGTAATGAAATACTGATCGGTCAAAATCCCTCTGATATTGAAATTTTCATCAAGCAAATGGAAATGCAAATGATAACAAATAGAAAACACAAACTAATTACCCTTTATGAAGAGGTAATGGCTTCTAATGATGTTGACCTTAAGCAATACATCCAGAGAAGCAGGTTAAATTCTCTCCGCTGGTTATATGGAAGGTTCATTGATTTGTTTGGAGAGGCTAAGAAAACATATTTATTAGATTGTGCGATTATGTTTACAGGGTTATTACAACATAACCTCCAATACAACCGTATGGCTCTTGAGTCAGGAGAACAGATCAGTCATGTTGTTCGATATAGCGTTAAGCGTTTAGTAAAAATGGTAGACGATGTTACAAAGGATGGAGACCAGTTACATGGACCGGAGTTGTTGGAGAAGTGGCTGCCTGGGTGTAAAAAAGATAATCGTGAAATCATTGAACAACTCAATAAAAATATTGCTTCCTTAAAGAATCTGTTTCAAAAAAATATAAATGATGAAAAGAATTATGAAAAGTATACTGAACTCTTAGACTTTATCCAAGAAGAAATCATCCATACCAGAGTCCCAAGAAAATATTTAATTGAAAGTGCACTTTTTTCCTTAAATCAAAATTCTGCAGGTCTTGGGCAAAAGGAATTACAACTATTAGACCACATCGTGAAAGACTTTTATAATAGCGATGACGAAAACCAATAAAATTCAAATAGCCCCATCTAATCCGGATGGGGCTTTTCCAATTCACGATTCCCCTTTGATTTTGGGAGATTATCACGACATGACATCGAAATCTCAGCATCTGCCTATACAAAACTTTGCTGCCTAACGTAATTTAATACATGGAGAGACTTTTGTATCAGTTATAATCCCTTCATTCAAAGTATAGGAGGTGCTAAGAGTATGGAGGATTATCCTAAAATGGATTTAGAAAGTGTTGACAAAGCAAAAAAATCACTTTTTGGAGATTTTATGTTTGGAAGATTACATTCCCCTCATACAGATGAACATAAGCTACAGAGCCCTGTTCAAGAAGATGAATCTAGTGAAGAGGATTCTAAAACTTCAGTAATTCACACGGAGAAAAATGAAAAATTAAAATCTATAGACACCGCTAGCGGCAGTTTTATTATTACAAGGGTCTGGGATGGTTGTAATATGGTGTTCTTTAGAAAAAGAATTAAAAAAAGGAAATAATAAGATTTATGAACAGACCCTGTTAATCAGGCAAATTCATATGAATAATAGAAATGACAGGTACCTTTAAGGGGCCTGTCATTTTTGCACCTCTAAAAAGTGAAGTGGAAAAAAATCGAATTTTAAAGGTGCATATTATCAAAAAAAAATCACACAATAAGCATAAAAAGGAGGTGCCTGTATGAATCATATAAAAGCTCTACTTATAAAGTTCATTTCCACCCTTGCTCTTTTAACGATCATTCTTGGATTATTCTTTGACATGGCTTTTAGTAACATTTTTCTTATTACCTTGGTTTTAGGTATCGCTGCCTACCTAATTGGTGACATGTTTACATTACCAAGAACTAATAACCTGTTTGCTACTCTTGCTGATTTTGGATTAGCATTTTTCATTATTTGGATCATGAGTGTAAACCTTACTATAGGCGACGGCCAACTCCTTATGTCATTATTTGCAGCTCTAGGTGTTGCCGTGTTTGAATACTTATTCCATCGCTATTTAGCTAACAATATTCTGACCAATTCCAATGAGCGCTCACGCCAAACTGGTATCATACAGTATCAAACAGAGGCATCGGAAGAATTAACACCTGTTAGGCCTGATGTAAGGACTAACGATGATGAAAACAAATAAAAACTTAGGCACCATTCAAATATGAATGGTGCCTCTAAATAAACATCTTTGCTCATTTATAAATTAATAAATGCTTCTTCAGCTGTGGCTTTCTTCTTTATTACCTTAGTTTCATATAACCACTGTGCAACATTCTCCCAGGTTGAAGGATCTTGATACCCAAATGGTTGATTATTTGAATGCATTAGCGGGAGTAGCATTTCTAAACTCTTACTTTCAATATCCTCGTCAAGCGGTGAAGATTGATTTTCGTGATTCAATAATATAGAAAGAGCTTCTTTCGGATGTTCTACAACATCATTCTGCCCCTTGGTTATTGCCGCAATAAATTTTTTAAAGACATCGGCATTTTCCTTTAGCGCATTTTCACTTGCAACCAGCACTAATTCATAATAGTCTGGTACACCATAATCAACAGGATTGATCGTCCGAACTGGATGCCCCTCTTTTTCAAGAAGTAATTTCTCATGATTTATATAAGCACCGATGAGAGCGTCCGTATTTTTCGTAGCAATTGCAGGAATGAGGTCCCAGCCGACATCAACCATCTTTACCTTATCATATTTTCCTCCATCAGACTCTATCATTGTTTGTATGATAGCTTCATTCAATGGTATGGATGGGTATCCGATTGATTTACCCTCCAAATCTTTTGGGGATTGAATGTCTCCATTAGTTGGGACCATTAGTTGGTTGAGAGGATGGCGAACAAGCGCTGCAAACGATACAACTGGTATATCCTCGCCGCGAGCAACTAGCACTTGCGGCTGATAACTAATTGCCATATCAATCTTGTCAGCGGCAACAAGCCTTAAGGGGTCATTTGTATCTGCAGGCATTTGTATCTCTACATCTAAGCCTTGTTCTTTAAAATAGCCCTTTTCTTCGGCTACATAGAGGAAGGAGTGTACAGCATTGGGATACCAATCAAGCATTAAAGTTACTTTCTGTAATTTTTCCTCAGAATCCTGCTTCCCATTGGATACAGCTTTTTCCGATTGACCGCATGCACTTAACATTAATAGTAACGCGCTGATCATCAGCAATAAATTCTTTTTCATTGTATAGTACTTCCTCTCCACATTATCGGGTATTATTTTTTAGTAATTGTTTTTCTATTAAACTTATACAAATAAACAGGATGATTCCAAGCAGTGACAATAGAAAAATTGCTGCAAATACAGCATCAGCCTGTAAATTCCCTGACATTCTTCGGCTAAAATAGCCTAAACCTTCGCTTGCACCCAGCCATTCACCAATTGTGGCTCCGACAACTGAATAGACAACTGCCATTTTAAGCCCAGAAAACAGTGACGGTAATGCCATCGGGACCTGAACCATTTTAAATATAGTCCAGCGGGATGCCCCCATTGTCAACAGTAATTCCCGGTATTCATTTCCCCCAGCTTTTAGGCCATCATATGTACTCACAACAATAGGAAAAAAGGTAATTAAAATGGTTACAGCGACTTTACTCCATATCGTGTACCCAAACCACATAATAAAGATCGGAGATATGGCAATTAATGGTATAGTTTGTGAGATTACCAGGAATGGATACAAAACCTTTTCTAAGGAACGAGAAAAGTGCATTCCTACTCCTATCAATAATCCCCCAAATAGTGAAATTCCAAAGCCAATTAATACCTCTATAAGGGTAGCTGGCAGGTGCACTTGCAGTAAAAGCTGGTGATTTTCCATGAATGAAATCCATATTGCTGATGGGGAAGGCAAAATAAAAGATGCAATCCATCCTTGAATAATGACCCATTCCCATAAACTAAAGAGCAGAAGGGTAACGAGAAAAAACAAGCCGTACTCCCCTGTCAACTTTTTAACGATTCCTTTACCCATGAATAAGCTGCTCCAGTTCTTTTCTTATCTTAATAAAATCTGGCTGATAGATCAGTTCTGATGTCCTTGGTCTCGGCAGGGTTACCTTTATTTCTTGAAGTGAACTTCCATCCACATGCAGAAGGTAAATGCGGTCACTTAACAGAATTGCTTCCTCAAGATCATGGGTAATGAATAATACCGTTTTTTGCAGTTCCCCCCATAACCCTAGCAACCAATTATGCATGTTACGTTTCGTTAAGGAATCAAGCGCCCCAAATGGCTCATCTAGCAGTAATAAATCTTTTCCTGTCATGAGCGTCCTTAAAAAAGCAACGCGCTGCCTCATGCCTCCTGACAATTCATGAGGGTAGGAATTTTCGTACTTAGCCAATCCAAACCTAACTAACCATTCACGAATTTCAGGTAATTTTACTAGTTTGTTTTTCTTTGTAACCTCAATAGGGATCACGATGTTTTCTAATACCGTTCTCCACGGTAATAGTAAATCTTTTTGCGGCATATAGCCGACCATTCCGAGTCTATTTGCTGAGGTCTGATTACCAATTACTATTTTCCCTTGATTTGGTTCAAGTAAGCCAGTTATTAATCTGAAAAGTGTACTCTTCCCTGACCCACTCGGACCAATGACTGAAACAAATTCCCCTTGCTTAACCTCCATGGTTCCATGCTTAATAATTGGTTCCGTGTTTCCAAACGCATAGGTTATTTCTTTGATTGAAAGCATAGAGGGCTCAAACAGGCCAATCTCCTCCCTGATAAACCATATCCCAAAACATATATTCAAACTTTGAAGTAGTCAGAAAATGTTCTTCTAAATGTGACAACTCCTTTTCTGACTTCCCATCTGCAAGTTCATCTAATAAATCAATTAACCAAGTTGCCAATTCACCGAATTCATCAGACGAATACATAGTAACCCACTCACCATATAATGGATGCTCTTTAGATTCTGGATACTCCCTAACTAACATTGTTCCAATCTCCCAGTAGCTCCACATACAAGGCAGGAGTGCAGAAATTAATTCTGCTAATGAACCGTTTTGTGCTACGTTTAGCATGTAGCGCGTGTAAGCTAAATTCATGGGAGCTGGTTTTGTCTCTTCAAGCTGGTGGTTCGTTATGCCAAATCTTGACGCATACCCACGATGTAATTCCATTTCCCCATGAAGTGTCTCATGTAGGAGTTTTGCAAACGCAGCCATGGTTTCTATATCTCTTGCCTTTACTGAACCTAGTGCAAAAAGTCTTGAATAATCAATTAAAAATACATAATCCTGTTTCATGTAATGGATAAACGAGTCTGCTGGAAGATCCCCCTTACCTATTCCCACTACAAATGGATGCATATGTGTTTTCTCCCAAATTCCACTTACTTTGTTATAGAGCGAATCAGTAAATTTCATAGGTTTACCTCCTCCTTCTTCGTATTGCACCATGTAGCTATAAAGACCGCTAATGTTTTGGTAAAGTCCAGTAATTGTTGAAGCTCAACCCTTTCGTTTACTGCATGTGCATCCTCTAGCTTTCCTGGTCCGAAAATAACCGTTGGAATGCCCGCTCTACCAAGCCATCCGGCATCTGTGACAGTTTCTGACATTCCGATGAATGGGCTTTGATTCAACATTTTTTCATATGAGCTTATTAACTGACGCATTCCTGGATGTTCAGGATCAATCTTTAATGATGGAAAAATCTCACCGCGGTCAATAATCATTGATTTTCCACCCCAAACAAATTGAGGTGGATTATCTCGAAGCCATGGATCTGCTGCAGCAACTGCACTTATATGCTGTTCAATTTCCTTCACTACCTCTTGATAGTCTTCATTAGGGTAGAAGTGAACCGTTACCCAAAGAGAACATCTGTCAGCAACGAATGCAGCATGCCTCCCTCCTTCAATTACGGCAGGATTAATGGTATTTGTCCCTGGTGGAAACCCTTCATAGCTTTTCGTCACAGCCCAGTGGCGTTCAAGTTCCTGCAGTCCAGATATGACCTTCATCATTTTCTCAATCGCACTAGCTCCGTTAACACCGCCTCCCGCATGAACCATCTTCCTGCGTAGCCCATCGTGAAAGGTTTCTCTGCTCTCAATCGTAATCCAGCCAGTAATCACACCACCTTGGCCTTGAATATGTAAATCACTTGTATCAACAACAACTGCATAATCGGCTGTATATCCTCTTTCTATACAAGCAAGGGTTCCAGCCTCACCAACTTCCTCGCCAATCACAGATTGAAATTGAAGATCACCTTGAAGCGTAATACCTAGTTCCTTTAGCAGCTTTATAGCTAATAATGATGCAGCAATACCACCTTTCATATCAGCAACGCCACGACCATAAACATAGGGATTTTGAACCCTTAAAGTAAATGGAGATGAATTCCATCTTTCACCATCACCAACCTCGGCTACATCGATGTGGC
The DNA here is from genome assembly GCF_001940785.1 of Bacillus sp. MRMR6. Classification (GTDB taxonomy): domain Bacteria; phylum Bacillota; class Bacilli; order Bacillales; family Cytobacillaceae; genus Neobacillus. The sequence continues at coordinate 39,393 of NZ_MSLS01000028.1, read as the reverse complement.
CATTAATAATCAGACTATTATATTGGTTAGGAGATTCCCCTTGTAGAATACCTACAACATTCGGGTCATTAGGATATACATCCCATTTATCTGTTGCAAATCCTAAATCCTTTAAGTAATGTTGAATAAATTCTTGAACATCATTCGTATTACGGGCAGGTGGACTTACGGTAGGGAATGCAATCAGTTTACTTAATAATTTAATTAATTCCTTTTCTCTATGTTCAACTTCGTTGGTTATTATTTCTTCAATTGTTTTCGATAGCATATGATCGCTCCTTTAGCCCTTACAAAATCCTCGTGTCCTTAGAGAAGGTTTACTATTAAATAAGTACCTACTTATAGTTATCGATTCCATTTGCATTTAATGAAAAAACTCGATTTTTGAAGAATACTGCCAAAATAATGAACCCAATGAGCGCACCAGCAAAAGAGCTGAAAATAAATAACGGAATAAATCCAAATAATGTAGCTTCCCTTCCAAGAAATAGAGTGGCAATTGGATAGGAGAGCATGGCCCCAAAAATCCCAGTACCGATTACTTCACCGGTAAAGGCTAAAGACAATTTTTTTGTTTTTAGGAATAAGAATGAAGCTAGTAAGGCACCCACCATGCTTCCTGGAAAAGCAAAAAGTGAACCTGTGCCCATAATATTTCTAAACAGCGATACCCCAAAGGCCTGGGCTACAGCGTAATAAGGTCCTAATAAAACTGCTGATAAAACATTTAAAAAGTGCTGAACGGGAAAGAGCTTTGTAACCCCGATCGGTATAAAAAGTAGATTGCTAGTCAAGGTCCCTATGGCAATGAGCATGGCCGTTAATGTGAGCTTTTGTGTTTTTTTCATTTTTGTTACCTCCATTAGTTTTGAATTTGAACAAACCGTTTATATATTTCTTAACGTCCTTACAGCTTCCAGTGGTGATGCTGCATGAGTGATGGCAGTAATCACTGCGACACCATCTGCACCAGACCTGAATACAGTTGAGGCATTTTCAACAGATATCCCGCCAATTCCCACTATCGGAATTTTGAATCCTTTCCCTCTTAAAGCTTCAATTAATGTTGTACCCTGTGTTGCCCTAGCATCCTTTTTTGTTTTTGTTGTGAAAACAGGCCCTATTCCAAAGTAATCCGCTCCTCCTTGGATGGCCGCTTCTGCTTCATCAGGTGTATGTACGGAAACACCTAAGATTTTTTTGCCGATCTTCTCTCTGACTTTCTCAATCGGTTCATCCTCTTGCCCGATATGAACTCCATCCGCATTTAGTAAAATAGCAAGTTCAATGTCGTCATTGATGATAAAAGGGATATCATGTTTTCTGCAAATCTGCTGGAGTTTCTTTGCTAGTAGATATTTTTCAGTACCTTCAAGTGCCCCCTCTCCCTTTTCGCGAAATTGAAACAGTGTAATCCCCCCTGCAATTGCTTCCTTTAATACATCTTCCGGTGAAATCAGGCAATTTGGACTGCCCATAATGAAGTAAACCTTCAAGGCCGTTCGTAACTTTTCTTGATTCAGCGATGTCACTTGATAACCTCCTTTTTGATTCTTTTACGATATGCCCAATGATTGGTTGGTCCGTGTCCTCCACCCATTCGCAAATCATCTTCTATCGCAGCCTGGATAAAATCCTTCGCTATCATAACTGCTTTGTATACGTCAGCTCCTTTTGCAAGTTCGGCCGTGATGACAGCAGAAAAGGTACAACCGGTTCCATGTGTGTTGCTTGTTAATATCCGCTTACTTGTAAAGCTGTAATAATCCTTACCATCAAACAAGATATCTCTTGATTCAGATGCCGCTTCATCATGCCCGCCTTTTATCACGATATTGTTAACACCCAAATTCCACAGCCGCTTTGCAGCCTCCTTTTTCTCCTCAATTGTTTTAATCTTCATCCCTGTTAGAACCTCTGCCTCCGGAATATTAGGGGTAATAACCGTCGCTAGAGGCAGTAAATATTCTTTTAAAGCCGTTATTGCCTCCTGTTGTAGTAACGAAGCTCCACCTTTCGCAATCATGACAGGATCTACGACAATATTTTCCCACTGATATTGTTTTAATTTTTCTGACACAGCTTTGATAATTTCTGCACTAAAAAGCATTCCAGTTTTCACTGCATCTGCACCGAGATCGTCTCCGATTGCCTCGATTTGTTTTACCACCGCTTCCGCAGACATTGGATACACTGCCTGCACTCCCAGGGTATTTTGTGCGGTAACTGCCGTTATTGCCGTCATACCAAAGACATCAAGTTCTTGAAATGTTTTTAAATCGGCCTGTATTCCTGCTCCCCCGCCACTGTCAGAGCCTGCAATCGTCAATGCTTTTTTCATTCTTGTTTCCCCCTCACTTACAATTTTTTATAAGAACCGTACTGGAACACATCTTCACTTGTCACCCTTGCCAACTGGTTAAGGAACTCTATTTGAAAACTGCCTGGGCCCTGTTCTGCTGTTTTTTCTGCGGCCTTTTCAGCAGCAATACCGTAATAGGAAACGGCTGCAACTGAGGCTAATAATAAATCCTTCTCTACACCTGCAAACGCTCCAATAACGGAAGTTAATAAACACCCGGTGCCTGTCACCTTAGTTAAAATTGGATGTCCGTTAGAAAGCAAGTATGTGTTAGTTCCGTCACTGACAACATCATCTTTTCCTGTAATAACAACAACGGTGTTTAACATTTGGGCTGAATTGACAGCTAATTCAACCACATTACCGTTTGCTTTACCCGCATCTACCCCTTTCATTTCCCAGCTTCCACCAGTTACATTTGCAATCTCAGAAGAGTTGCCTCTAATAATGGAGACCTTTAATTCCCTCATGATTTTTTGGGCAGTTTCGGTACGATATGGTGTTGCTCCTGCTCCTACAGGGTCAAAGATCACCGGGATGTTGTGTTCATTGGCTGTTTTCCCCGCCATTATCATTGAATCGATCGTTGCTGGATTTAACGTACCGATATTCAATACAAGTGCACTCGAGATCCTTGCCATATCTGCAGCCTCCTCCGCGGCATATGCCATGACAGGTGAAGCACCAAGTGAAAGGAGCCCATTTGCAGTAAAATTCGTAACAACAACATTCGTAATATTATGTATTAAAGGGTTTTCGTCTCTTACTTTTTGTAAGAGTGAGTAAATAGCTGACTTTTCCATTTGTTTTCCTCCCTTTCTAGATACAAAAAAGCCAGGTCCCATAAAAGGACCTGGCTAGTATGTAAGTGAATATTAAAATAAATAAGAAATCACTCGACTACTTTCCTACGCTGGTATTACCCAGATCAGGTCCAAAGGGTTAAAAATTTGCCAATTTTCTCTCAGCCCGGTATATGGGCACCCCTAGTAGATCTCAAACAATATGAAATTAACTAAATACTAAACCTATTAAACAAATAAGTAAAGTAATTTATTTCCTGAATTTTGTTTGTTTACATAATAATTTTATAATAACTTAAAGCTTATTTCCGTGATAAAGGTGTAATTCAAGAATGCTTTTGATGTCATCTGGGATGGGTTCGGACTTTTGTGTATGTAGATTAAAATTCACATACGTCACTGTGCTTTTTGCACAAATCTTTCCATCTTGATGGATTTCTTCATACAACTGTAAACTGGTATTCCCGACTCTTTTGACCCAGGTATACACCACTACATCCCTTCCAAAGTAAATTTGTTTTAGATAATCTACATTCATATTTAAAATTATCATCTTCCAATTATCGAATGAACTGTCAGGTGTAAATAATTTAAAAATTTCATTACGGGCTGCTTCGAACCAAATGGGGACGGTCGTATTGTTTATATGACCAACACCGTCTGTTTCAGAAACACGCGGTTCTATTATTTTTTCATACATAAGTAAATCCTCCATCCCTGCACGGATTAAAACTATTTATTTACTAATACTCCTTCGAAGGCATTTCGATAGATTCCTTGAATTGCCTCAAAGGTGAACGGCATCGGGCTTCTGTCTAGCAATCTCTTTTGCTTCATTCCATTTTCGGCCAAGCGGTTTATATCTTCAAGCTGGATTTGGTAGTCAGCAAGTGTTGTCGGCAGTCCGACATCCCTCACTAAATCTAGGAAACCTTGAACAACAGCTTGGGCAATTTCCCGTTCACTTTTTCCTTCAGTTGGCAAGTGGAAAATCTCAGCTACTTTACCTAATTTATCCTTACACGCTGGCCAAATATAGTCATAAACATATGCCATCAGGACGGCGTTAGACTCTCCGTGCGGAATTTTAAATAAGCCTCCTAAAGGATAGGCTAATCCATGCACTCCTGCCACGCCTGCATTGTAAAAGCTTAAACCCGCTAATAAACTTCCTAATGCCATTTGTTCCCTAGCCTCTTGATCCTGCCCATTCCAGACAGCTCGTCTGATACTTCCAACAATCCTGCTCATCGCCTCTAATGCCAATGTTTCTGTCACAGGTGTAGCATTTACTGATGTATATGATTCCAATGCATGTGTGAAAGCGTCAATCCCGCTTGCCGCGGTAACACGAGCTGGCAGCGTGTAAGTTAGTACCGGATCGATAATTGCATAATCAGCCAGTAAAAACTCATGGGTAATGACGTCCTTTGTGTCTTCTAATGAAAAGACAGCAATGTCAGTTACTTCCGCACCAGTACCCGATGTGGTCGGAATTAATACTTTAGGAAGACCTTTTTCGGTTAGCTTTTTACCGCCGCTTAAGTTTAGATAATCTTCAATATACCCCTCATTAGCTGCTAAAACAGCTGCGGCCTTTGCTAAATCAAGCGCACTGCCACCGCCAATACCGATAACTAACTCTGGTTTACTCTTTCGAACCTCTTCAACCACTCGGTTTCCCACTTCTACTGGCGGTTCTGGTACTACATTCTTATTTAGGTACACCCTGATCTCTTTTTCCTTTAAAATCTCAAGTATTGGTAGAATCAAACCAAGCTCTTCTAAAATGGGATCCGTAAGTAAAAAGACAGTTTTGATATTTAGTTCAGCTAAAATATTGTCCAACCTACTTAAAGATCCTTTACCATGATAAATCTTTTTTGGAGAAATAAATTGATACATCCGCACATCTCCCTTTTTTATACAATTTATTCTCGATTTGGTTAGACTAGCACTGTAATACAACTAACCTCAGTCTTAAAAGAAAGGCACCATCCTCTTGGATGATGCCTCATTAGTTTACCTTGCAGGTTCACCTTGATAGCTTTGACGCAGTTGATACTTCAAAACCTTTCCAGAAGCATTTCTTGGTAATTGGTCCAGCTCATAGATCACTCTCGGAATTTTGTAGCCGGCCAGCTGTTGACGGCAGAACTGCTGCAACTCTTCCTGATGAATAAACTTACCTTGCTTTGGCACTACTATAGCTGCTACGGTTTCACCCCACACCTCATGAGGAATTCCAATAACCGCGGCCTCTAAAATATCCGGGTGTTTATACAGTACTTGTTCGACTTCAGTGGAATAGACATTTTCTCCTCCAGAAATAATCATGTCCTTTTTTCTGTCGACAAGCGTTAAATACCCATCTTCATCAATCGTTGCTAAGTCTCCTGTATAAAGCCAGCCATCCTTTAGTGCCTTTTTTGTTTCCTCAGGCTTATTATAATATTCCTTCATGATGGATTCGCCTTTGATGATAAATTCGCCAACCTGTCCCGGCTTTACATCGTCACCGTTTTCGTCCACAACTCTTGCATCCGTAAAATGATTCGCCTTACCTGAAGCCCCGAGCTTTGTCTTATGCTCATCCGGTAACAGGTACACTCCCCCTGGTCCACCTTCAGTTAGACCACACATATTAAAAAATTGGTCGGTTCCGAACATCCTCATCGATGCTTCAATTAATGCTACCGGCATAGGTGCTGCCCCGTATCCACAGCGTGTTACACTTGAAACATCATACTGTTCCTTATTTGGAACTTGTAGTAAGAAGTTATACATCGTCGGAACTCCAAAGAATAGACTAATTTTATATTCATCAATGTCTTTTAATGTTTGAACTGGATTAAAGTCCTGGTGTATTACTTGAGTGCAGCCTAAAGAAGTACCAGGGATTAAAAATAAATTTAGTTGCGCGCAATGAAATAATGGTGCGATATGCAGCAATTGATCCTCAGGACCCATCTTGAACATAATCATCATACCGATCCCAACATGGAGAACTCGATGATGATCAAGGACCACTCCCTTTGGAAAACCTGTTGTCCCAGAAGTGTAAAGAATTTCTGCATCATCTGATTCTAAAACACCCACAGAAGGATTTGCTTCGGAAGAACTGCGGAACTCCGATAAAAGCATTTGATTTTCTAGTTTCCTCGCTCCAGCAATTACCTGAAGCTTTAGGTTATTATTTGCTTCTGCAGCTTTTGCTAACACTTCAGTAAGATCTTCATCGGCAAAAACAATTAAACAGTCGGAGTCATTCAAAATGTAGCTGATTTCATGTGACGTTAACCGAAAATTAATGGGAACCGCTACCCCTCCGGCCTTCAAAATCCCAAAATAAGTAAAGGCAAACTGATCAGAATTCTTCATTAAGATTCCAATCTTATCTCCCTTCTTTACCCCATAAGCAAGTAAGGCATTCGCAATTCGATTCACTTCAGCATTGTACTCCGCATAGGTATACACCCTATCCTTAAAAATAATCGCTGATTTATCAGCATTATTTCTAGCATTTCTCTCTAACCCCTCAAATAGATTCATCCAATTGCCTCCTTATATTCAACAAATTCCGATCGGTGCCTGTCACCCTAATAAATTTTTAGCAATGATTGTTTTCATGATTTCGTTTGTCCCAGCATAGCGCTGGTTCGGGCGGGGCGAGTCTTCCTCTAGAAATCATCGATAAAGTAAAAGGAAATCTAAATCTTTGATTTTTGGTGAGTGGACAAACATCGTGTACATCGTTGGTACACCTAAAAAGTTCGTAATCCGGCAGTCTGTAGTTTCTGTAGAATTTGACTAATATTCACTACATCATCCTCCTTAAACCTATAAAACTATTTTTAAACTTGCTTAAAATAGGTATACGGACATAATGTATGCGTTTACATTTTGGTGTATGAGTAAATTTTTCCTAGATAGGAAATGGGGTTAGCTGTGGTAATATCCAGGCCTTTGCCTTTGGTGGTACTGTAATCTTTTAGATTAATAGTGTCAGTGAAACTCTCCTCCTTCCTGCGAATATCCTCGAAACTATTCTGTATATTCAGATAGTTATACTGCTTTATCAGTTTACTTGAAACATCCTAATAGCGTCAACTGATTTCCAATTTTTACATGTAAAAAACGGAAAATCTACTTCTAGAGAGAAGCAGATTTTTCCTTAAATCATTATTCTCCTTTATTTGGTATAATCCATACATGTATTTCCTCATGAAGAACCCAATCACACGGATTGGGCCTTTTAAAGGGAATTATCAGGTTTCATTGCAGTTAAAGAACCTATTTGTGTTGTTGTCATTGCTGCAACTCTATTTGCATACGCCGTATATTCCTCCAATTGGAATAGGTTTGTTGGCAATCCTTTTTCATGAAATTGGTATAAAAGTGCAGCCATAAAAGCATCACCAGCACCAGTGGTGTCAATAGCGTCTACTTCTATCGAGGGAACATTAACCTTTCTGCCTTTCATAACAGCGATGGCACCTTTACTGCCTAATGTTATAAATAAATAGGGAATATTATAAACTGAAACAATTTTCAATGCGTCCTCAATCAGATCAGTCTCTGTTAAAAAAAATAGTTCTTCTTCAGTAAGTTTCACAATATCTACATGCTCTAACTGTGAACACACTGTTCTTCGACACTGACTTGCACTTTCCCATCTCTTTAGTCTCAAGTTAGCATCGAACGCAATAAGAGTGTTTGCTTCTCTGGCAAATTTTAATGCTTTCATCGTAGTTCTTTTCGCCGTTTCATGAAATAAAGTTCCCGAACCAAAGTAAAAAATTCGTACTTTGTTAAAAACTTTCTCATCCAGCTCGTTTTCTGTTAGCACTACATCTGGCGTATTATTTATGTACTGGTGGAAATATCGTTCACCCTTTTCATCCAGGTGAACATACACCACACAAATATCCTTAACAGAAGTACGTACACAAAAGTTTGTATTAATTCTTTCCTTAGATAATTCCGATTCAACAAATTCACTAAGTTGATTGGTACCAAATTTACATAAATAATACGAGGGAATTCCTTGTCTTTTTACACCTGCGGCAACGTTAACCGTAGCACCGCCAAGCATCTGCTGATACTTTGTATTAGTAGAGTCGACTGAAATTAAGTCGACAAAAGCTTCCCCAAGTGAAATAACACCTTGTTTTTTCAACAGTATCCCCCTAAGATGTAAAGTCTTTTTCTTTGTAACATTTGCAGGAGGTAATATGATCATTCACCATTCCAACTGCTTGCATAAAAGCATAACAAATCGTGGACCCAACGAATTTAAATCCTCGTTTCTTTAAATCCTTACTTATTTTATCACTAATATCAGTTTTTGCAGGAACTTCTGAGAGTTCCTCAAATTGGTTCTGAATCGGTACTCCATCAACAAATGACCAAATATAGCGGCTAAAAGAACCAAACTCTTCAACCACCTTTAAAAAGGCGTGGGCATTTGTAATAACTGCATTTATCTTAAGCTTGTTTCGTACAATCCCTTCATTATTTAAAAGTTCCGAAACCTTATTATCATCATACTTGATAATCTTCACGGGATCGAAAACATCAAATGCCTTGCGATAATTTTCCCTTTTCTTTAAAATCGTATACCAGCTCAAACCCGCTTGAGCACCTTCTAAGTTCAAATATTCAAATAATAAACGATCATCATAAACAGGAACACCCCATTCATGATCGTGATATTCGATATAAAGTGGATCCTGATTAACCCAGCCACATCTGCTCAATTTTCTCTTCCTCCTTATCCTCTATCAATCAAACAAGAGGAGACACAAATGCTGTGCCTCCTCTCATTTTACTAAAATTATTAACGTTCACAAACCTTTTAATCATTGTTACTAAATACAGTTACAAAAGGTGATCCTCCATCATGCGCAGCATGTCACTATCAGCGTTTAGAATATCTTGTTTAGCTCGCTGACTCACTTCTTTGGCCGCTTGCTGTGCTTCTAACAAAGCAGCTTTTGTATCAATAGTTGTAATCTGACGATTTTCCATTACTATTTTTCCATTTATGATACTAGTCTCTACTTCATGACCTCGTGCTGAATACACTAAATTTGGAACGATATTTCGAATTGGGTCCATATAAAGAGGACTTAATGTTGGTTCTAATAGATTAATAATAATTAAATCCGCTTTCTTCCCTCCTCGCAGTGAACCTACCTCATGATCAATTCCCATCACCTTTGCCGCTTCAATCGTTGCCATTCGAAGCGACATCGCCGCTGGAAAAACAGCCGGATTCGAGCGCTTTACCTTGTTCAAAATTGCTGCGAATTTCATTTCATTAAACATATTGTTACAATTATTCCCGGGTGCTTGATCTGAGCCCAGACCTGCAACTCCGCCACTCTCTATAAACTTCAATACAGGTGGAACAAGTCCGTCGATGATTCCAATGCTGCCTGCGCAATAAATCATCCCTGCGCCGCTTTTAGCAACAATTTCTGTCTCCTCATCTGTCGCTTCTGTTAAATGAACAGCGATTAATCTCTCATTTAAGTACCCCATTTCTTCTAAAAATGAAATACTTCGTTTTCCATATCTCTTTACCATTTGATCAATTTCACGATCACCCTGAGCAACATGCATATGCAGTTTAGTATCGTATTGTTCTGCTAATCCCTGCATTTCTTTTAATAACTCTATACTCATTAAATCTGGCCCATGAGGACCTAAAATACATGTAATGCGCCCATCTGCACTTTCATGGTATTTTTCAATTAGCGAAAGATTATTTTTCAATTTTCTTTCTCCAATCTCGGAGTAAAAAGGATAAAGCTCGCCAACTGGAATATCACTAATATGATCTGGAATCTCATTAACCAGCTCTGCTACCCGTGCACGCGCACCGATTTTAATATAATTTTCTACTAAACTACTCATCGAGCTGTCGTAGTCACAAAAAGTTGTCGTTCCGGCTTGAATTCCTTCAATAATATTAACCATTGAGCCCTTTTTACTCGCTTCAGGGGTTACATGCTTCATAAATGGCCAAAGCCCTTTTTGCATCCAGTGATTAATGTCCTGTGCTACACCACGAAGCAATGCCAAACCTGTATGGATATGGGCATCGATTAAACCTGGCATGACAAGTTTATTTTGTGCGTCAATCACCCTTTCAGCTGAGTAGTCACGAGTAATTTCTAATGTTGACCCAACCGCTTGGATTGTATTCCCTTTTATGGCAACGGCACCATCTTCTATTAGACCTACCCCCTTCCCTTCCATGGTCATTATTAATCCATTTTGAATAATCAAATCCACCTTCATGTTTTACGCTCCCCTAACTCGACAAATTTTGTTGATTTAAAAGCCTAAGTTCTAGATGACTGAATATTATTATTATACTAATATTTATATTAATAAAAAGAAATTAATTTTTATACTTTAATATTTTTCGAATTATGCTAATATATCTATAAGACAAGGAGGTGGGTCAATGGGTCTAGTAAAAATTCAAGGTGAGAGATGGTTTCCTTCAGAAGCAACATTTGGTTCGGAATTACCATCATTATGGGGTAATTGGTATTGTGATTCCGAAGTTGGAAAATTACGAGCGGTTCTTGTAAGAAGACCAGGAAAAGAGATTGAAACGGTTACCGAAGCAAACTTTTCTCAATTTCGCTGGAAAGCACCAATGAATGTAGAGAAAGCTAGAGCTGAACATGATCAATTAATGGCTATTTATCGTTCACACGGGGTTGCTATTCATTATGTCGAAGATGGCAGAACCGATCGTCCGAATTCACTTTTTATGAGAGATCAAGTGTTTATGACACCAGAAGGCGCAATTGTTTGCAGGCTCGGGATTGCTGCACGGCGTGGTGAAGAAAGGTTTGCTGCAAAAGCATTAGGGGAACTTGGAGTGCCGATTATTAAAACCATTAACGGAGAAGGCATTTTTGATGGTGCATGTGCCATGTGGATTGACCGTGAAACAGTTCTGCTTGGTACCGGAGCAAGAGCGAATCAAAACGGAGCTGCTCAAGTGGAAGCTGAATTACGCAATCTAGGTGTAAAGTACATAGTACCATTTGAAATTCCTTATGGGCATGCCCATCTCGATGGTTTAATCAATATAGCTGACCGAAAAGTCGCAGCACTTTTCCCTTGGCAGGTTCCATATGACGTTGTCAAAGTTCTGTTAGACCGTGATTTTACGATTATTGAAGCTACTCATACAGAGGAAATAAAAAATAATGCCTGTATAAACTTTGTTGCTTTAGAACCAGGAAAGGTTGTCATGCCGGCAAATTGTCCCGAGATGAAAGCTAAATTAGAAGCTGCGGGTGTTACCGTTATTGAAACAGATGTTACGGAAATCTTAAAGGGCTGGGGAGCGATTCATTGTATGACAGCTTTTTTACAAAGAGATCCGATAAGTTCTAACTAAATTGAAGGGTGGAAAAAGTAAATGAAAAAAATGTTTAGTGTTTTACTAGTCTTGATGTTAGCCATTATGGCAGGTTGTACAAAGGAAACATCAACTTCGGAGAAAGTACCCTCTACCATTGATAGTATATTAAAAAATAAAAAATTGGTTGTCGGAACTGCCCCAGGCTATTTCCCTTTTGAAATGAAAAATACAAAAGGTGAATTCATTGGTTATGACATGGATACTGCAAGAGCAATCGGTGAGGCGCTTGGTGTAGATGTTGAATTCAAACAATTTGGTTTTGATGGTCTTATCCCTGCACTTGGAACTGGTGAAATTGATATGATTATTGCTGGAATGACCATTCGTGGTGACCGTGCACTTGCTGTTAGCTTTGCAAATCCTTACTTCCAAACAGGACAAGTATTAATGGTACCTAAAGGTGATTCCACTACAAAATCTTGGGAAGAACTTGACCAGCCGGGTAAAAAAATCGCTGTTTCTTTAGGAACAACTGGTGCCCTTTTAGCAAAACAAATCTTTAAAAATGCAGAAATTGCTGACTTCGAAGATTTCCCTGCAGCATCTATGGCACTTGTACAAGGTCAAGCAGATGGAGTTATTTATGACGAGCCAGGTGTACGTTCATACGAGGCTATGAATCCAAATAATGTACGTGGTGTATATGAATTAATTTCTAGTGAAAACTTAGGGATTGCTGTTCGTAAAAATGACTTAGAAACAGTTCAGTGGTTAAACTCTTTCCTAGATTCCTATAAAGGCAGTCCAACAGAATTAGCATCTTTCAGCAAATGGTTTGATAATGTTGATTGGATGGATGAAGTAGAAGAAGAATAAGAATTTCTTTCTAGGAGGCAATTACATGCAATATCAAACAAATTGGAGCGTAATTCCCAATAATCTGCCGTTATTCCTAGAAGGAATGTGGCTAACGCTGGAAATTTCAGCGTTAGCCCTTCTTTTTAGTATACCTATTGGTATTTTAATAGGACTATTGAGAATTTCACGCAATAAATGGCTTTCTTTTTTAGCAACAGCTTACATTGAAATTATGAGAGGGATTCCACTTCTTGTACTATTATTTTGGATTTTCTTTGTTCTAAGTAATTTTTTGCGGCTTGGTCCATATTGGTCAGCAATCCTCGGTCTGGCAACATTCTCTGGTGCCTTCATTGCTGAGATTGTCAGAGCTGGTATTCAATCTGTCCCTAAAGGCCAAATGGAAGCAGCCCGTTCATCAGGTATGACCTATGCACAGGCAATGAGACTGATTATCTTGCCACAAGCATTTCGTAAGGTATTGCCGCCTATGGCGTCCCAATTTATCATTCTAATAAAAGATTCATCGCTCGTTTCCGTTATCTCGGTAATCGATTTGACACTGATTGCAAAAAACTTAGTAGCAACCAGTTTCCGCTCACTTGAAGTTTGGACATTCGTTGCACTACTTTACTTTATTATGACCTTTACCCTATCGCAAATTATCCGATATTTTGAAAAGAAATATCAGGTTACAGAATAATAAACCGTAATGAGATGTAAAAGGAGTGATCTGTATGATCTCAATAAAAAATGTGCAAAAATCATTTGGAGACAATAAAGTCCTCCAGGATATTAATCTAGAAATAGCACAATCACAAATTTTTGCCCTCATCGGTCCAAGTGGTGCTGGAAAAAGCACGCTAATCCGCGCAATTAATGCGCTTGAGCCGATTAATGCTGGGGAAATTATTGTGGATGGTGTCAGCATACATGATAAAAAGACAAATATTAATACTGCTCGAACAGATATAGGATTTGTATTTCAGTCCTTTAATCTTTATCCATTTTTAACTGCTTTACAGAATGTTACGATTGCACCAGTTAATGTAAAAAAAGTAAATAAGGCGGAAGCTGAAAAACGCGGAAAAGAATTACTCACTATGTTAGGACTTGAAGCCAAATTTGATTTCTACCCTTCTCAGCTTTCTGGAGGCCAGCAGCAACGGGTAGCGATTGCAAGGGCACTGGCGATGGATCCAAAAGTCATGCTTTTTGACGAGCCAACCTCTGCACTAGACCCTGAAATGATCAAGGAAGTATTAGATGCCATACGGAACTTAGCTAGTACTGGAATGACGATGATTGTTGTTACACACGAAATGGGCTTTGCTAGAGAAATGTGTGACCAAATTGTCTTTATGGCAGATGGAAAAATTGTTGAAGTCTCTCCACCTGAACAATTTTTTTCTAACCCATCCACTGAACGGGCACAAGAGTTTTTATCAAAAGTACTTAACCACTAATCTTTGGAGGTACATAACATGGAAGTTAAGGTACAAGGGGAACGTTGGTTTCCAGCAGAAACTAGTTTTGCAGACGAATTAAAAGACTTATGGGGCAACTGGTATTGTGACTCTGAAGTCGGCAGATTAAGAGCAGTGCTCATGCACCGCCCTGGGATAGAAATTGAAGGCATAACAGAAGAAAATTTTGCTGAATTCCGCTTCCGTGCGCCTATGAATCCTGTTCGGGCACGCAGACAGCAAGATCAGCTTGCAGAAATATACCGGGCGCATGGTGTTGAGGTTCATTATGTTGAAGGACAGCGTGATGATAAACCAAATGCTATGTTTATGCGCGATTTAGTGTTTATGACTCCAGAGGGAGCCATTGTCTGCCGCCCTGCTATTTCTGCTAGACGAGGGGAAGAAAAAGCAGTAGCCAGAACCTTGGCAACGCTTGGTGTCCCTATTATTAAAACTATTAACGGTGATGGATTTTTCGAAGGTGCAAGTGCCATGTGGGTTAACCGCGAAACCGTCGTGATTGGGACCGGAAGCCGTACAAACGAATCAGGTGCCCTTCAAGTAGAACGTGAACTAAGAAATATAGGAGTTAAAAATATTATTCGTACGCAAATACCATATGGATCCATTCACCTTGATGGGTATATGAATATGGCCGATAAGAATAAACTCGTTATTTTCCCATGGCATACTACATACGATTGTATGAAACAATTAATTGATCTCGGTATCGAATTAATTGAACTTCCCTACATCGATGAGTTAAAACAGGGAATGAGCTTAAACTTCGTGGCACTAGCTCCTGGAAAAGTAGTCATGCCTACAGGGAATCCATTAACGAAAGATCTCTTACTTCAAAATGGTATCGAAGTAATTGAAGCTGAAATGGACGAAATCATCAACGGCTGGGGTGCCATCCACTGCATGACCGCCTTCTTAAACCGAGATCCAGTATAAAAAAAACGGACAGGTTATCGCTGTCCGTTTTTTCTTCCTAAAATTTGATAAATTCGGGGCGGTACTTGTCATTCCATATAATAGTTTATTAATTTTGTGAGTGCTTCTTCTAAGGGTGTAAAATGGTAACCTAGTTGTTTTACTTTGTCTGTATTTATCGACCAGGAGCCTGGTAATGAAAACGGGGATGCGTTCTCTTTTGTTAAATCGGTTATTATGATTGGTTTGTTACCTGTCATTTCTCCAATCAAACCAACCAGTTCATTTAATGAAATATCAGTATCACAGCCAGGATTGATCGGACCGGTAAATTTACTCATTCCTATCCTAAATAAGAAATCAGCTGCCTCATCAGCAAGAATGAAACTATAACGAGCATTTGGGTTTGTTATTCCAATCGGTTTATTTTGAAGTACTTTATCTACATGGAACTTTAACCGGTTTGTATAATCATCCTCTGAAATAACAATTGGGACTCTAACAAGGACTGATTCAAAGATTTCACTATCGTAGAGGATAGCCTCCGAGGCCCGTTTTGCTTCTTGATAACCCTCATACCCTGCATAATCCTGCCTCTCTTTCACTTTGTAGGTATAGTTAGCAGGATCGAAGTTCTCCTCTTTATGTTGTGTTCCATAATCATAGACTGCTTGTGTAGAGGTAAATATATATCTCTTTGCTTTCCCTCTTAATATCTCAGTCGTATCTAGCGCTTCCTTTGCTGACAAGCAGGACTGGTCATAAATTAAATCCCATTTTTCATTAGAAAAGGCATTGATCATAGAGTCTTTATTCATTCTATCCATCACTAAACGATCAATCAGATTTCCAAATGGATCTAGATTGTTTCCTCTAGTTGCGATTGTAACACGGTCCCCATTATCAATAAGCCTTTGGACAAGCTTCATTCCAAAGTATTGGGTACCCCCTAGTACAAGTACATCTCTCATTTTTCATCCCCATTTCAATCAATTATGTAATATCTGGATATCTCTAACTACTTAAATAGTATATTTTATTTCATATAATTCAACAATTTTTAACTATTTTCTATAAAAAAAGGAAACCATGTTGAAATGGTCTCCTCTGTCCATATTTTATGCCACTACTTCCTTGCTTTGAGGGCTGCCTTCTGTAGAGTCCTCTTTTGCATTTGCACGTTTGATGAAGATTGCTAGTACAATGGCAATTGATGAGATAAACGTCGCTATAAGGAAAGAATAGTTAATCCCCTCTAACATGGCACTCATGGCAATTTGTTGTTTCATTTCAGCAAGCGCGGCTGCAGTTGGCTGTTCAGTAAGATTTTTCATAGCTGCTTCACCTAGGTCCTTCGCAGCTGATTCTGTTCGGTTTGACATAATCGTTACCAGTAATGCAGTGCCGATCGCACCTGCAACCTGATTTATGGTATTGTTCATGGCTGTTCCGTGGGGATATGCCCTTGGTGGTAATTGATTTAAGCCGTTAGTTGATACTGGCATCATAACCATAGACATTCCAAACATTCTCACTGTGTTTAAAATCATTAAATGACTATAGGAGGTATCTTGTGTTAATTTACTGAAAAAATAGGTTGTTACAGTCATAATAATTAACCCAGTGAATGCCAACATACGACCGCCTATTTTATCAAATATTTTACCGGTAATAGGGGACATTAAAGCCATTGTAAGCGCTCCAGGTAGCATCAATAATCCAGCATCCATTGGGGAAATCCCGCGAATTGTCTGTACATAAATGGGTATTAACAGCATCCCAGAAAACATCGCCATATTGACAACGATTGTAATCGCAGATGATAAAGCAAACATTGGGTATTTATAAATTCTGAAATTAAGCATTGGTTGTTCTTGTTTTAATTGACGCAAGATGAAAATTAACAATGAGATAACTCCAATAGCAATTGTCCCGTATACAAGTGGACTATCCCATCCCTTTCCACCTGCAGAGCTAAATCCATAAAGTATTCCGCCAAAACCAGCACTTGATAACAACAGCGAGAAGATATCCAGGCGGAGGTATACCTTTTCTTTCTTATCTTTAAGCATAAAAAAGCCAAGTAAAACCACTAAAATGGCAATAGGAGTAATAAAATGGAACAGCATTCTCCAGTCATAATGTTCAATAATCCAACCTGATAATGTTGGCCCAATTGCTGGTGCTGCCATTAAGATTAGTCCAAATATCCCCATAGCCGTTCCACGTTTCTCCACTGGAAAGCTAACTAACATAACATTCATTAACAATGGCATCATGATGGCTGAACCCGCCGCTTGGATCATTCGTCCTGCAAGCAGAATAGGAAATACATGTGCTGTGCCGCCTAAAATCGTACCTGCTGCGAATAGACACATTGCCACCAAAAATAGGTTTCGAACAGAATATTTTTGAATTAAATATGCCGTTGCTGGAATCAGAATTCCATTTACTAGCATAAAACCTGTAGTTAACCACTGAACAGTTGACGCCTCTACTTTTAAGTCCACCATAATCGAAGGTAGTGCAATATTTAATAAAGTGTTATTTAAAAATGCGATAAAGGCTCCAACCATTAATACGGAAATAAGACCGTAAGGTGGACGACCAGTTGGATTCATGGTCTGTTTCATTGTAAGTTCCTCCTATATACATTCGGTTCATTATTATATACTCTCGTTACACAGCCTTTATCATATACCACAAGTATAAATATTGCAATCAAAAAATCTCTCGATTTCATTAGGAGTTTTCTTTGTTTATTCTTCTTTATTTTTTAAGAATATACTGTTAGTTCAATTAATATTTCTTAAATCATTCCAATTTCAACTTACAAGAATTACCTGTTTTAAAAAAATAAAAAGTATCCAAATTTGAATAATTGGATACTTTAATGGACGTTTAGTTAATTTTTTTTCACTTAAAATCTTTTTATATTAATTATCTTATCCTTTTGTTTCGATTGCGTAAAAACGTTGGGATATCTAATGAATCCTCTTGATGTCTCTGCTGAACTGGCTCCTGATTCAGCTCTCTAGCTTGCGGCCTTTGGTATTCTTCAGGATACGGTTGCCCAAAATCAACAGTCTGTGGTCTTTGTTGGCTTTGTGGACGTACAGGTTCTTCCCGATATCCACGATCACGGCTGTACTGTCCCTGAGCGTGCTGCCTTGCTGCTGATCCTGTTCTGCTGGTGGAAGAATTAGCACCATCTTTCTCCTCAAATCCAGTAGCAATAACGGTAATCATGATTTCGTCTTTATAATTATCATTAATAATTGATCCAAAAATCATATTTAATTCCTTATCAGCTGCCGAAGCTACAATATCTGCTGCCTCTTGAACCTCAAATAGGCTCAAATTACTGCCGCCTGTAATATTCATAAGCACACCTTGTGCTCCATCAATAGAAGTTTCTAGCAAGGGACTGGAAATCGCTTTTTTAGCCGCCTCCACTGCTCGATCGGGTCCCTTTGCCTGACCAATTCCCATTAATGCAGTACCTTGATTACTCATAATCGTTTTAACGTCAGCAAAGTCTAAGTTAATTAAACCAGGAACGGCTATTAAATCAGATATCCCTTGTACACCCTGCCTTAGTACATTATCTGCTTCTCTAAACGCTTTCACCATAGGTGTTTTCTTGTCTACTATTTGAAGCAGGCGATCATTAGGAACAATAATAAGTGTATCAACAGCTTCCCTCATTTGCTCAATACCTGTTGAAGCATTAGCGGCACGTTTACGGCCTTCAAAACCGAATGGACGTGTAACCACTCCAATCGTTAACGCCCCAAGTTCACGAGCAATTTTAGCAATTGCCGGTGCCGCTCCTGTGCCTGTTCCGCCTCCCATTCCTGCCGTAACAAAGACCATATCTGCACCTTTTAGAACTTCTTGAAGTTGAGATTTGCTCTCTTCCACCGCGTTTTTTCCCACTTCTGGATTAGCACCAGCACCAAGCCCTCTTGTCAACGTGGCACCAATTTGCATCTTGATCGCTGCTTTTGATAGATTTAGAGCCTGTGCATCTGTATTAACAGCAATAAATTCAACTCCTTGCACACCGTCCTCGATCATTCGATTGACAGCATTATTTCCGCCGCCGCCGACACCAATTACCTTAATTCGAGCTACTTGATCTATATTCATGTCAAAATCCCACATATTTCTTCCTCCTACTAATTAATCCATTTTTCGGCTAAATACTATACTTTTATTTTTATTATCATTGATTATTATACTAATATTTTCCCCTATTCTACCATATGAACAGGTAATTTTCAGAAAAATGTAAGAAAAGTTCGGTATTTTTTTCAGGTAATGTGTAATGAATCTTAAAACAAACATTGTTTTTCAAATTATGGCATACTTATAGGAAACATCAATTTACACTATCTTTATTTTAACAAATATTATTTCATATTAGGATAGTGCTCTGGTCATCTCCTGCCCCGCCAAAACTGATCTGGCTATGCCAATATACTTATATTTTTTCTTCATGTTGGCTACAATTCTAATAAATTGGAGGTAAAAGGCTATGATTCGTCTATTAATGTTATTATCGTTTATATTTTTATTAAATATTTCTTGGCCGGCTATAGAAAAACAAATGGATCATACCGGAATAAATCAAGCTGTTGATACTATTGAGGAAGAGATAGGAGAGTTGAAAAATAATCCCGAATTACTATCAACCTTAAATACATTTTTCGATCAGATTCAACAATTGCTGTTTCAGCTTAACACCGACAAAGATGAACTTACTCAGCCTAATGAAACAAAAGACAATAACCAATTGGAAAAGATAGAATTAAATACTCCAGAAGGTGCCTCCTTCTCTGTTCATAACATTCAGCTTGGCGATAGAAAAGAAGTTATTGATCATGAACTTGGGGCAGCCAATCGCTCATCCCTAAACGAATATAGTAAAAAATGGTATACCTACCATGATAACTATCAGAATTTCTTCATGCTCATGTATGATGATGATAATAAAGTCGCGGGTTTATATACGAACCAGGATTTAGTTGCTTCTACAAATGGGATCAAGATTGGCTCTCCTAAGCAACTGATTCGCGATACTTTTGGTGAACCGATAACCAAAATCCAGAAAGGGCTGACTTTTTACCAATTACAAGAAAATAGTGACTATGATATTTTTGTATTTGAAGATACCTACCTTACCATCTTCTACGACCAGCATGAGGATGATACTGTAACTGCACTGCAAATCATCAGCAAAGACTTAGAGGATAGTCGATCCGTGTTTTATTCAAAGGGAAGCAGTGGATTAAAAGAAGGTTTTGAATACCAAATGTTTGATTTGACAAATGCAACTCGAGTGAATCACGAATTATCAATCCTAACCTGGGATGATCATGTAAGAGAAACTGCGAGGAAACATAGTTTGGATATGGCAGAGAACCAGTATTTTGACCATACCAACCTAGAAGGCAAATCGCCTTTTGACCGTATGAGTGCTGATAATATTGTCTATTTAACAGCAGGAGAAAATCTTGCAACTGGACAATTGAGCAGTATATTCGCACATGAAGGATTAATGAACTCATTAGGGCATCGCAAAAATATCTTAGCTGCTGATTTTGAGTATTTAGGTGTAGGTGTAGCCTTTAATACTCAATCACAGCCTTATTACACACAAAACTATTATGCAAAATAAAGAGGAAGGCCCATGCTAACAGGGCCTTCCTTTTATGTTTTTTGTATTTGGGCTTGCTTACCGCCTTTATAAAAAATTTGTAGTGAAAATAAAAGAGCAAATAATATCATGCCAATTATATCACTATAGCCTTCCGGATAGATTAAACATAATCCAGCTATAATCGCTGCCATTCTCTCTAGTAAGAATAACTTACGTACCCAGAAACCGATCACTCCTGCCCCAATTGAAATCATCCCGCACAACGCCGTAAATACGACCCAAATCAAATAGGTCCAGGTTGTATCAATCATTAACAATTCAGGCGAAAGGACAAACATGTAAGGAATGATAAATGCCGAAATGGCAAGTTTTGAGGAATTAACACCCGTCCGGAAAGGTTCCCCGCCAGAAATAGCTGATGCGGCAAAGGCTGCCAACGCTACCGGAGGAGTAATATCAGCAATGATTCCAAAATAGAACACAAATAAATGTGCTGATAAATCCGGAACACCTAGTAAAATGATAGCAGGAGCTGCAATTGTTGAGGTAATTACATAATTAGCTGTTGTGGGTGACCCCATCCCAAGTATGATGGCAGCAATCATCGTTAAAAATAGGGTTGGGAGCAGATAACCTCCTGCTAAATCAATTAATCCGTTGGCCATCTTCAAACCGAGACCCGTTTTGGTTACCACACCAACGATAATTCCGGCAGCCGCTGTCGCAGCGGCAATTCCTAGTGCTGAACGTGCACCAGAAACTAGTGCATCAATTAACCCAGGTAAGCCAATTCGAGTCTCTTTTTTTATTCCGCTCACTACAACTGTAATAACAATCGACCATAGTGCTGCTCGTACAACACTCATCCCCGACATTAATAATACAATAACAGCAATGATCGGAAGTAATAAATAGAGCTTTTTTAGCACCTCTTTTCGATCAGGCATTTCTTCTTTTGTCAGTCCGCGGAGCCCTATTCGTTTTGCTTCAAAATGGGTCATAATCCATATTCCAGTAAAATACAAAACAGCTGGAATAGCAGCCGCTTTAGCAATCTCCCAATAAGTGATACCTCCACCGATAAATTCGACCATTAAGAAGGCGGCTGCACCCATAATCGGAGGCATTAACTGACCGCCCGTAGAGGCGGAGGCTTCAACAGCACCGGCAAACTCCTTTTTATATCCTATTTTTTTCATCATTGGAATGGTAAAAGAACCTGAAGTAACTACATTTGCCACAGAGCTTCCGCTAATGGTTCCTTGTAAAGCACTGGAGAAAATCGCTACTTTTGCCGGCCCGCCGACACTTTTTCCGGCAATTGCGATTGCAAGATCATTAAAGTACTGACCCACCCCGGTTTTAATTAAAAACGAACCAAAAAGTAAAAAGAGAAAAATAAAGGTAGAGGACACGCCCAAAGGTGTTCCTAAAATCCCTTCAGTTGTAAAGAACATGGTTTGTACCAGCCGATCAAGAGAAAGACCACGGTGGGCAATAAAACCTGGCATGTACTGACCAAAAATAGCATAGAGCATAAAGACTAATGCAATAATGGTAATTGGAAGCCCTACGGTTCGTCGCGTTGCTTCTAATACTAAAAGAATAGCTGATAATCCGACCCAAAAATCAAGTTGAGTAACAGTCCCGGCTCTTAAAACTAAATCATCAATCAATAATGGCCAATAGGCACCTACAACGATTGAGATCATGGCAAGAATATAGTCGTACCAGGCAACCTTACATTCCTTCCCTCTATTTTTCTTCCGAGCAGGAAAAAGCAAAAAAATGAGTGCTAACGCAAATCCTAAATGGATGGAACGCTGCAGTTGAGCCGTTAACATGCCAAATATACCTGTATAAAGATGGAATAAGGAAAAGGCTAAAAGCCCGGCAAACACGGTCCATCCAACGATGCCTTTTAGTTTTCTCGAGCCAGCTTCGGGGTCATATTTTTCCAACAGCCGCTGCTGCTCATCAGTAGAAAGAGTATCATCTTTCGAACTCAAGAATATTCACTCCTTTCCATTGTTGAAGAATGTTCAATTTACGCACTTCAATTTTCACTGAAGTTCCTGGTTTTAAAAATTGCGTTAAAACATACTCGTGTTTTTTATAAATAACACGGTGATTGGCACGGACCTGTCCAATTCTTAGGTGGAAGGATTGAAAGATGCGATTCATATTTTTGATGTAATATTTCCCGTCAACATGTTCAAATGTTTCTCCCTCATCAGCATTCGCAGGCATGCCAATAGCAAAATCCTCATACATTAACTCATATTGTTGTATTTCTTGATTAGTCGTTATTTTATAGCTTTCAACTACGTCTGATAGATGAATAGAATGAGTGTATTTTATATGAAAAGATTTTTCGCCCTTAATAGGGAGATAGACAAAACGGTCAGTTGAATGATTGGGTTGGAAAACGATTGATTGCTTTTGAGGAATTATTACTACGATGGCAGCAAAAATGAATAGACTAAATGTTAGAATGATAACTTGTTTCATTTTTCCTCCTAACAAGTAAACTAGAAAATGAGACCGGCTATCCATCAGCCGGTCATCATAAATGTTGTTTTTAAAGTTCTTTTACGGGGCTTTCACACCTTTTTCATCAAAGTACCTTTGGGCACCTGGATGGACATCGATCCCCACACCATTAAGAGCATTTTCTACCTTTATTAGTTTTCCTTTTGCGTGGGTCACCTTATCAAGATTCTCAAAGATAGCTTTTGTAATATCATAAACTACTTCTTCTGATAAATCGCTGCTAACAACGAGCATCGCTTGAACTGCTACGGTCGTTACGGCAGACTCTAACCCATATGTTCCTGATGCTATTTCATCCTTAATATAATAAGGATATTTTTTAATCAAAGCGTCAATTTTATCCTGGGCAATTGGAATAATAACGACATCCTCTGTTGCTGATAGGCCTTCAACTGCACCTGTAGGGGTACCAGCGGTGACAAATGCTGCATCGATGGTTCCGTCTTGTATACCTTGAGTAGATTCATCAAACGATAAATCTTGTTTCTGGATATCATCAAAGGTCATGCCGTGAACCTCAAGAATTTGCTCAGCGTTAGGGTTTGTACCGGAACCTGGGGCACCTACTGATACCTTTTTCCCTTTTAAATCTTCTACTGATTTAATACCTGACTTTTTTGTTGTGACAATTTGAATGGTTTCTGGATAAAGGGTAGCAATAGCTTGTACGTTGTCTACCTTGTTATTCGCAAACATTAATTTCCCTTCTACCGCATAGGAAGCAATATCTGTCTGGCTAAAAGCAATCTCTGCATCTCCGTTCTTAAGAGTGGTCATGTTCTCAGCAGAGGCACCGCTAGTTTCAGCATTGGTTTCAATACCAGTTGCGTCTTTAATAATTCCTGCAAAAGATCCACCTAGAGGGTAATAGGTTCCTCCAGTCCCCCCTGTGAGAATACTAATAAATTTTGGCTTTTCCTCCTCTACTGCCTCCCCACTTCCCTTACCCTCATCACTTTTTGCATCTTCTTTTTTACTACCGCATGCTGCTAGTATCATAGAGAAAACTAAAAGAAAGACTATAGAAAGCAGAAAACGTTTCTTTTTCAAAGAAAATCCCCCTTTTTTTTTATTACCTTCCTCTTATCCATACTTATTAATAAACTTGTCAATTATTACAAATTTATATCTTCGGAACTAGGGATTGTAATTTTTAAAGGGGGATATCTATTTTTTCCTATTAATATTTCTTGATTAAAATTAAAATAGTTGAATCTCTTTTTTTCTCATACAAAAAAGCCCAAGACTCTTGAGGCTTTTTTGTGAAATCTATTTACTTTAATGATAGGCCACCATCGATATGTATGACCTCACCTTGTATCATTTGTGCTCCGGGACTTGCCAAAAAGGCAATCGTCTCTGTTACATCTTCAAATGTAAGGTTTCTCCCGCTTGGATTTAGAGCGGCTGCATTTTCTAACATCTGATCCGCATTCTCAGCAAACATGGAGCGAAACGCTTCAGTGTCTAGAGCCCCTGCGGAAACTACATTTGCTCTAATTCCATGTGGAGCTAATTCTACCGCCATATAGCGTATGATTGACTCTGTAAACGCTTTCGTAGAACCTAAAGCCGCATACTTTCTAGTCGCTTTTCTTGCACCTCTGCTTGATAATGCAATGATGGTAGAACCGTATTTTAATAGCGGCCGAATTTCTCTGACAATATCAATAAGAGATAAACTGCTTACTTCTACCACATTTCTCCACTCTTCAGGGGCAATTTCTAAAGAGTCACCTCTAACAATTCCTGTCGCACAGTGGACGATAACATTAATCGAATCAACTTCTTTACTTATAATAGCCGCCATCTCACGTACTTCAAGATAATTTCCAACATTGCATTTTAATAAATGCACATTCCCGCCTTTGGCAGAAACCTCCTCTTTCGCTCTAGCTGCCGCCGCATCATCATGAAAGTAATTTAAAAACAAATGGTTTCCAGGAGCCGAAAACCGCAACGCTGTAGCTTTTCCAATCCCTTTCGTCCCTCCAGTAATTAATATATTCACCCTAATTCCCCCTTTTGCATCATTTTAACCATATGTTCATTTTTTAACTTCGTGTTTTCTATCACTATTATAAATTTTGCAATATTAGTAGTCAATAAATTCTGATTATTTAAACTAACTTGTAACAAAGATAATGGTACATACTATCTTTGTGGAGGTGAAATAAATTATGAATGAACATCAAAACAGCTTTCCAAATGTTAATCTGAAGGGGAAGTTGCAAAAGCAAAAAGGTGAAGTAGATGCTTCCCAACAACGATATGGGCAGCCCCATCAAACTGAATATCGCAATAAGAAGAAGTGAGCCTATTATTCTAATTTCAATGCAAAAAAGCTTGGTTTTCCCAAGCTTTTTGCATTAATGTTTTTGGTTAACAAAAAATTATTCAATTGATTACGAATGTGTTGTAACGGTTTCAGAAACTTCAGGTTGAATAAGAGCATGTTTTTCCCAGGCTCTGCTTTTCCAGCGAAAAAACATAACAATGGCGCGAAGCCATTCATCTGCAGCGATGGCCAGCCAAATACCAACCAATCCCATCTCAAAATGAAAAACAAGAAGATAGCCTAAAGGTACACTCATCCCTACCATTGAAATTAACCCAACCCACACTGGGAACTTGGCATCTCCTGCAGCCCTTATTGAATTGATTAATACAATATTCATGGTCCGACCAGTCTCTAAAGCAAGGCTGAAGAGTAATACTTTAGCTCCTAATTCAATAATATCCTGATCCGCAGTAAATAAATTCATTAATGGTTCACGGAAAATGATAACTAGGATCACCATAAAAAGCGAAACAGAACTAGCCCAGCCTAAACTATTCCACACTCGATGATACGCCTCATCCTTCTGATTAGCACCTACAAGGCGGCCGACTATAATCGCCGTTCCCATGCCAATCGCAATTGCGAATAGGAATATAAACATCGAGATATTTGATGCGTACTGCCTAGCCGCTAATGACTCTGCTCCTAGGTAGGTTGCATAATATAAGAATACAAGTTGACAAGTTTGGTAGGTAACTTGCTCAAAAGCCGATGGTATTCCTATTTTCAGTATTTGTCCAATATACTCCTTTGATAGTGAGAAATAGTACTTTAGTTTTACCTTTACTTCCAAGATCCTATATAACAGCCAGAAGAAGACGATAAGTGCAAGGAAACGACTTACTACAGAAGATATGGCAACTCCCTGGACACCCATTTCTGGAAAACCTAAATGACCAAAAATTAACACGTAGTTACCAATGATATGGATGATATTCATCCCTAAGGAAACAAACATCGCTTCCTTAGTAAATCCATGGACACGAATAATTGCCGATAATGAATTAATCATTGCTTGGAGGAATAGTGCTCCCCCGACAATTAATAAATAACTATGAGCGAATGCTAAAATCTCTCCTTGAAGATTTAGAGCTTGGAGCAGATTATCGGAGAACAACAAAAATCCAGCACTAATGATTAACCCTGCTATGAGGTTAAGTGTTACAGCTAAGGCTGATATTTTCGCAGCTTCCATATATCTTCGTGAACCAATATATTGTGCAACGACGATTGATGCACCATTACCAATTACTTCCATTATCAAAATCGCAATATGCATATACTGATTTGCCGCTCCAACGCCCGCCACTGCATTGTCTGAAATGGCACTAATCATGATGGTATCAGCGATTCCCATAAGCATGAATAAAAATACTTCTAAAAAAATGGGCCATGTAAGAAAAAACAGATTAAATCCTTCTGCCTTTTTTGGAACTAAACTTTTTGATTGATGTGCCCCCATGCTGCCACCTGCCTAATTTCTAACAAATAAATAGTATAGTAGCACAGATTGTGCATGTTTGCACTAATTTTATTCTGATTGTTTTGCCTCTAATAAATATCGCCAAACATAGTATAGGTCGAGTTTGTACGGAAATAATGAAAATAACTGTTATCAGGGGGAATGTACAGCGTGAATCAATATCTGTCTATTGGAGTCGAGTTACTATCAGGCTTGCTTTTATTATTTTTAATGACAAAATTCTTAGGGAAAACGCACTTTTCCCAACTGACTCCCTTTGATTTTATTTCAGCCCTAATTTTAGGTGAACTGGTAGGAAATGCGGTTTATGATGATAATATAAGTATTAAACAAATCGCCTTTGCAATTTTAATCTGGGGATTACTTATTTCATTTTTAGAGACAATTACTCAGAAGTTTGGGAAAACTAGGAAGATCCTTGAAGGTGAGCCTAATATTTTGATACATAAAGGTGTAATCAAATATGAGATACTAAAAAAAATAAAATTGGATATCAACCAATTACAAAGTCTGATCAGGCAGCAAGGTTATTTTTCGATTCAAGAAGTTGAATTCGCTATAATGGAAACGAATGGTACAATTAGTGTACTTCCAAAGTTTGACTACGATAATCCTAAAAACAGTGAACTAAAATTACCTTCAAAGTCAGTGGATTTACCCGTTAGCATTATTATAGATGGAGCAGTTATCAATAAAAACTTAGCGGAAGCTGGAATAGATGAAAAATGGTTAAAGAATCAACTAGAATTGCAGAATATTTCCGATTACAAGGATGTCTTATATGCAGAATGGACTAAAAACCAACCGTTATTTATTCATACTTATAAGAAGAATTCTGGTTAAATTGTGGACCTTACCCCCATTCGTTAGAAAAGCCGTTAAATACCTAAATTTATCGGCTTTTCTTATTTTTCTGTACCTTCTTAACAACCTTTCACTTTTGCTTCTAATCTTCTCCGGTGCAAAATAGGTTCTGTATAACCATTTGGCTGGCCGCATCCCTCGAAAACTAATTCACAGGCCGCCTTAAAGGCAACAGATTCATCATAGTTACCTGCCATTGGTCGATAAGCAGGATCACCAGCGTTTTGTTCATCTACCACTCTTGCCATCCTTTTTAATGTCTCAAGAACTTGGTCCTTTGTGCACACCCCGTGACGCAGCCAATTGGCAAGATGCTGACTGGAGATTCGAAGTGTCGCTCTGTCTTCCATTAGCCCCACATTGTGAATATCAGGTACTTTAGAGCACCCAACTCCCTGCTCCACCCACCGAACCACATACCCTAGGATGCCTTGTGCGTTATTCTCCAGCTCCTGTTGTACTTCCTCCGAAGACCAATGAGGGTTGACCGCTACAGGGATTGTTAAAATATCATCTCGTAAATCTACTGTCTTTCTGGCTAATTTGTCTTGTACTTTTGTAACTTCCAACTGATGATAATGCAGTGCATGTAAGGTTGCTGCTGTTGGTGATGGAACCCAGGCAGTCGTTGCCCCTGCTTTCAAATGACCAATTTTTTGTTTTAGCATTTCTGCCATTAAATCCGGCATTGCCCACATTCCTTTTCCAATCTGTGCACGGCCCTTAAATCCTGCAGCCAGTCCAACTGCGACATTTGATTTTTCATAGCTTTGCAGCCATTTGGAGGTTTTCATTTCATTTTTACGAATCATCTGGCCGATTTCCATACTAGTATGCATTTCATCACCGGTACGGTCTAAGAATCCTGTATTGATAAAGACGATTCTGTCCTTAACTTCCCGGATACATGCCTTTAAATTCAGTGAAGTTCTGCGTTCCTCATCCATGACACCAATTTTTAATGTATACCTGTTTAATCCAAGAATATCTTCCACCCTATCAAAGATTTCCCCCGCAAACGCGACCTCTTTCGATCCATGCATTTTAGGTTTTACGATATAAATAGAGCCTTTGGTTGAATTTTGATAGATATTCTTTCCTAAAAGTGAATGCTTTGCAATTAAGCTTGTAACAATTGCATCCAAAATTCCTTCAGGGATCTCCTCGCCATTTTCATCTAATATGGCATTACTTGTCATTAAGTGACCTACGTTACGAACAAACATAAGAGAACGGCCTTTTAATGTAAGTTGTTTTCCTTCAGGAGTAGTATAAATACGGTCTGGATGTAAGGAACGGGTAACTGCCTTTTCGCCCTTATTAAAGGTTGCAGTTAAATCTCCTTTCATTAAGCCAAGCCAATTTCGATAGACTAATACCTTATCTTCTGCATCAACAGCTGCAACAGAATCCTCACAATCCATGATGGTTGTAAGAGCAGACTCCATTAAGATGTCTTTAACACCTGCTTGGTCAGATTTACCTATTGGATGATGTCTGTCAATCTGTATTTCAAAGTGAATTCCGTTATTCTTCAATAATATCGCTGAAGGATTTTCAGGGTGCCCTTGATAACCAGCCAACTGGGAGTCATCTACCAGGCCAGTTATCGTCCCGTTGCTGAGTGAAACAGCAAGTATACCATCAATGACTTTATATTGAACAGATTCTTGATGCAAGGATGCTTTTAATGGAGCAGCTTGATTCAGGAACTCTCTTGCATAAGATATGACCTTGTCCCCTCGGACAGGATTATAGCCCCCTATTCGCTCAGCACCATCTTCTCCACTAATCACATCCGTCCCATATAAAGCATCGTAAAGACTTCCCCAGCGAGCATTGGCAGCATTTAAAGCATATCTCGCATTGTCAACAGGGACAACAAGCTGCGGCCCAGCCTGGACTGCTAATTCCTCATCAACATTGTCAGTGGTAATCTTAAAATCTTCTGCCTCAGGCTCTAAGTAGCCTATCTCTTGTAAAAATGATCTATATTCCTCAAATTGAAACTCCTTATGTTCCCGATGCCATGCGTTTATTTGGCTTTGCAATTCTTCCCTTCTTTTTAAAATAGCCTTATTCTTCGGTGCTAAAGTTGTAAATAGAGTTTCTACACCACTCCAAAACTTTCCCTGTTCCACTCCTGTGCCAGGCAATGCTTGTTGATTAAGAAAATCATAGAGTAGAGAAGACACTTGAAGATTTCCTATTTTCACATAGTTTTCCATTTTCCAATTCCTCCTTAAAATACGATAATTAACTACCCTGCTTAAATTTTCTGTCTATTTATATTTTACCAAAAAAATGAAATATTACGAACTAAAATAGCCACCCACATTGTGAGCAGCTACGATAAAAATTATCCCGCATAAACGGGCAGTAAGACCCCCACTGATGGAAGTTTCACTTATCTCTCCCATCTTGCTGTTAGCATTTTCCTTTTTGTGTAGAATTCTACTCCATCTGGCCCATTAGCGTGCAAGTCTCCATAGAAAGAGTTTTTCCATCCGGAGAATGGGAAAAAGGCCATTGGTGCTGGAACTCCGATGTTAACACCTAACATCCCGACTTCGATATTGTCTCTGAAATAACGGACTGCGCTTCCGCTATCTGTAAACAAACACGCACCATTTCCAAAGTCTGATTGATTCGTGACCTCGATCGCTTCTTCAAGACTGCCAACACGAACAATGGAAAGAACAGGTGCAAAAATTTCTTCCTTCCATATTGTCATCGAAGGATTCACATTGTCAAAGATGGTAGGTCCAATAAAGTAACCCTTTTCATGATAGGCTTCATCTTTTCGGCCATCGCGAACCAATGTTGCCCCCTCTTTTTCACCAAGATCAATATACTTTGCGGTTCTCTCTTTGTTTTCATTACGAATGACGGGACCTAAGAAAACATCTTCCTCCAGTCCATTGCCAATTTTTATCTCATCTGCTTTTTCATTTAGCTTTTGCAGTAATGGTTCTGCGATTTCCCCAACCGCTACGACAACCGAACAAGCCATACACCTTTCCCCTGCCGAACCATAAGCGGCTGCAATAATTTCCCTAACGGTTGAATCTAAATCGGCATCGGGCAGCACAATGGAATGGTTTTTCGCTCCTGCTAAGGCCTGGACACGTTTTCCGTTAGCTGCTGCTGTTCGGTAAATATACTCAGCTACCGGTTGAGAACCTACAAAAGATATTGCCGGGACATCTTTATGCTCTAGCAGGCCATTTACTATTTCGTGAGCACCATGAACAATGTTTAAAACACCATCTGGAAGACCAGCTTCCTTTAATAATTCAGCCAAACGATTGGCAAGGATTGGCGTTCTTTCAGAAGGTTTTAATACAAAGGTGTTACCACAGGCAATTGCGAGCGGGAACATCCAGCAAGGAACCATCATTGGAAAATTAAAAGGAGTAATTCCTCCCACAACACCGACAGGATAACGATACATTCCGGATTCTATATTGGTTGCAATATCTGGGAGCTGTTTCCCCATCATTAAGGAAGGTGCACCCGCAGCAAATTCAACGCATTCTATACCACGCTGAACTTCTCCATAGGCCTCCTTATAGCTTTTTCCGTTTTCCTTTGTAATCAGAGTGGCAAGTTCATCCCAATGCTGCACTAGTAGCTGATGATATGTAAACAGGATGCGGGCACGCTTTGGTACAGGTGTTTTACTCCAGGTTTTGAAAGCTTCCTTTGCTGATAGAACAGCATCATCTAGGTCCTCGCGAGATGAAATAGGTACACTAGCAAGTTCTTCTCCTGTTGCCGGGTTTGGTACAATATCAAACTTCGTTGTTTTCGCATCTACCCACTGGCCATTAATAAAATTTTGAATCACTTTGGTTGTTATATTGTTCATCAAAGGATTCCCCCTTAATAGATTGATTCATATGGAATACCCACTATCAAACTGATAGTCATAACAAACATGATAAAGTTCAACTAATTCCTTATGTGACGGTACTTTCGGATTATTACTTGGACTGCCGCTATTGATAGCATCACATGCCATTTTTTCTACGACACTTGTAAAGGCTTGTTGTTCAATTCCCCAACCTTTTAAGTTAGGAATCTTTAAATTTTGACAAAGTTCTTTAATAGACTGTACAGCTATTTCCGATGTTTCTATATTTGAAAGATTGCTATCATCAGGTTTGAAGATCCGCCCAATTTCCCCCAGCCTTTCGATACAGGCATCCCTGCTAAATTCCATCACTGCGGGCAAAAGCATGGCATTTGAAATTCCATGGGGAACATGGAAAAGTGCTCCAATGGGTCTTGACATACCATGTACCAGACAAACAGATGCGTTAGAAAATGCCATTCCGGCTTGTAGAGACCCTAATGACATCCTTTCACGTGCATCTACATTTGTTCCATCATTGTAAGCGGTTAAGATACTACCAATAATTAGTTTCATTGCTGATAATGCTAGATTGTCAGTCATAGGGTGAGATTTTTTTGAGAGATATGCTTCGATTGCATGACTTAGAGCGTCTACTCCTGTTGCAGCGGTAACCTGCCCGGGGGAAGAAAGAGTTAATAACGGATCGACAATCGCTGCATCAGGCATAAAAGCAGGCTGCTTGATCATCATTTTTACATCATTTGTAGTATTGGTAATAATCGTAACATCGGTAGCTTCTGAGCCTGTGCCCGCTGTAGTAGCTATGGCAATATGAGGAATGGGGTGAGCTTCTGCAATTTTCCTCGCTTGCATATAATCCCCAATGTAACCACCATTCGAAGCTAGGACGGCTACTGCTTTTGCCGTATCAATACAGCTTCCGCCACCGAGTGAAATAATTAAATCGCATTCCTCTTGGTTAAAAACTAGTAATGATTCTGAGACAAACCGATCAGTTGGTTCAGAAGCTACTCCTAGATAGGTGGTACTGGCTACTCCTTGACTTTCTAAAAGGGATTGGCATTTTCTAACATAGCCAAGATTGTCCATTATTTTATCACTTACAATAAGAGCCTTTTTCCCTCGAAGTACTGCTTCTTTTCCTACATTTTCAAAGGCATTTCTCCCATAAAAAATTGATTTCGGTGTACGAAAGACGGCAAACTTTTCCACTTCATCTCAACCCCTTCTTACCTTTTACCACATTTAAATAGCATAGAACTGGTATGCAGAGCTATTACTAATAGATATGCTAAAGCTTGATTTTTAGTCATATAGCAGATAAGTTCACTATTAAATTTTTTACGAAAAGAGGCAACTAAATTATTAGCTGCCCWTCTTTAGTGAGTTATTTAACATCTTCGAATTCTCTTGCTATTCTCTCTAACGCTTCTTGAATAATGGGCCTAGGAGACGGAATACATATTCTTTGGTACTGTAACCCTTCTTCACCAAACATTTTTCCATCTTCAAGCAGTACATTCGCTTTATTATATATTCGGTCGTGAACCTCTTCAGGTGTGAGCTCATACTGACTAAAGTCCAACCACATAATATAGGTTCCCTCAGGTATTCTTACCCTAACCTTTGGCATATTTTCTGCTAGGAAGTTCACTACCCAATCCATTGTTCCATCAATATACTCTTTTAATTGCTCTAACCAATCTTCCCCTTCATTATAGACAGCAATAAGGGCCGAGACGGTAAACGGCGACGGTAAATGGAATCCCATTACACTGATGAACGTTTTTCTGTGGTCTGGGTTTGGTATGATGACATTTGTACAATGAAGACCTGCCACGTTAAAAGTTTTATTTATTGCTGTAAAGGTAATAATCTGATCGGTGCTGTCTGCAGCCTTGGCAATTGGTATAAACGTTTGATTTTGACGAACTAAATCACCATGGATTTCATCGGCTACTATTAATACGTCATTTTCCGCACAAATTTCTGCTAGTCTTCTAAGCTCATCCTTGGTAAATACCCTTCCTGTTGGATTATGTGGATGACAAAGAATGAACATTTTTGTTGTTTCTTCTTTTGCTTTTGTCTCAAAATCGTCAAAATCAATCTGATAATAGCCATCATCATCAGCGATTAAAGCGTTATTGATTACTTTTCGGCCATTTGCTGTAATGGATGAAGTAAAGGGCGGATAAACAGGACGCTGGATGATGACTCCTTCTTCAGGTTTAGTAAAGGCTTTAACAGCAATATTTAAGGCATGGACTGTTCCTGGACTGAATACAATCTCTTCCTTATTGATATCCCAGTCATGTCTTTGCTTAAACCAATGCTGGATTGCCTGATAGTATTCATTAGGAAAAATGGTATAGCCAAAAATACGATGCTCAACCGTTTTATGTAGTGCATCAACTAACGGTTGAGGTACAGGCAGGTCCATATCGGCTGTAAATAACGGAATGGTTTCCTCGTCATATCTAGTGGTCAGCCCCATTTGCTTGATCAAATCTCCGCCATCCCATTTTACTGAATAAGTTCCCCTGCGATTAACAATCTCATCAAAGTTATATTTCATATTCCCTCACCTTTCTACCTAATGCTTTCAGTATTTCCAGTTCCTACAATAAAATGGTAATGTATTATGATAAAATTTACCATCTTATTGCTTTTGATTGGGAAAATAAAGTCTCCAGTTAAAGGATTTAATATGTATTGTCCATTTTGGTTAAAATAAAATGAGCAATTAAGCAATTGCTCAATACCTTCGTCGGGAGTGATGTATCATGGCTAGAAACAAACTTTTGGTTCCTGGTGCAGGAAATGTTCTGGATCAAATGAAAGCAGAAATCGCCAACGAGTTTGGAGTTCAACTTGGTGCTGATACGACCGCACGAGCTAACGGTTCAGTCGGCGGTGAAATGACAAAACGTCTTGTCGCTTATGCTGAACAAACATTAAGAGATCATCAGAATCAATAGTCTGTGATTTCTAGAGAAGGCTGCCTATTTATACAGTAGGCAGCCTTTTCCTCATTTCACCATCCGCTCCGCAAAACTTATTATCCACGCAGTATTGGGAGTGTACAACAGCGAAAAGATCCCCCGGATTTAATGATTTCTGTGATATCCACTTCAATGACTTGAAATCCTTTATTACGAAGTTGTTTGTTTACATTTTTATTTACTGGGAGACTCAAGATTTTTTTATCTCCGATACTTAATACATTGGTTCCTAGTGTAAATTGTTCTTCTTCTGATACATCAATCAATTCATAACGGGAAGCAAATAAATCAATATCTTCCTTTGTCAATGCTTCTCGGAAAATAATCGCTACGTCAGAGGATACAACATTAAAAACACAGTCCAGATGCAAATACTTCGCTTTAAAAGGGATGGCTTTTACATCGAACTGATTTAAAAGATTGCTTAAATGATTAACTGCCTGTTGATTAGTCCGATTGCTTAAACCGACATAAATAGTATTTCCATCAATTATGACATCTCCACCCTCAATCATATCCTCCTGCAAATTGTAGTACGATATTTCTTCATCATCCAGCCATTGTTTTAGGACTTCTTCTTCACCCTTTCTGGCGTCATGCGCCATTTTGGCAACAAATATAGTTTGACCTAGGGTAAATCCAATATCGCGAGTAAAAACCTGCTCAGGATATTTCTTATGATAGGGTAATAAAATCACCTCAACATTATGCTCTTTCAAGGTATTGACGAACTGAGCATGCTGCTCTAGAGCTTTTTCTATATGGATGCCAACATCTTTAAATTCCTTTTGAGTTTCATTAATGACCTCACGGATTGTCATATATTGTGGCTGACAAAGGATTACTTTTTTTAGCGTATCATATTCACTCATACAGTATGTTTTACTACTTGATCTAGGTATTTCATTCATTTTGGGTCCTCCCTATTCAATCGTATATACAATAGGATTACCCTGAATTTTTGTTAATATTTACATCAAACAATAACAAATGAAAATCAGTTTGGTTTAATCCATAGAAAAAAGACGTCATAATGAACGTCTTTTTAGAGAAAAGCTGTTGGCACTCTTTATCCTGTAGGTAACTTTATTTTATCAATGAAGGTTGAAAGATAGTTTTTAACACCTGTTTTTTGATCTTGCTGACTTAACGGATTGTTTATCACTAGACCATCCGGCTGGTCGATTTCTTCTTTTTCTAGCTCCATTTTGTCTGATTCCTCATCAATTAACTCATTGGAGTAAATTCTTTGACCGTCCATTATGCTGCGAATGGAACCGGCTAATTCCTCGCTTGGACTATCCTTCAATAAGTAGCCTTTAACATCTGCCTTTAATGCACGCTTAAAATAACCCGTTCTTGCAAATGTAGTAAGAATAATAACTTTGCATCCAAAACCTATTAAAGCTTCTGCCGCTTCTAGTCCTGATTTTTCAGGCATTTCGATATCCATGAGACAAATATCCGGCTGTAGCTGGTGTGCAAGCATCAACGCTTCTTCCCCATTGCATGCCTGTCCGACCACTTCCATATCATCTTCTAAGTTTAGCAGTGAGCCGAGTGTACCTAACAGCATTTCCTGGTCTTCCGCTATTACAATTCGAATCATATACTTTGTCTCCTTGGATGGCTCTGCTTGTATGCAGAGGCTCTCCTAAGTTTAAGAGAGCCCGCCAAAATGGTTAAGTTATAGTTCTGGTTTTGCTTGAACGGAAATGCTGCTTCTCTTAGCTAAAGCTTTGACTTCTTTAAAGCTCACAAAATTCCTGCTCTCTTCATCCCATAAGCGAAAACGAAGTGACTTTAAGCTAGTAGCAAGTGAGATGGTTGGTACATTTTGTAATGGTGGAGTATTTTTGTGTGCTTCTTCAAGTTTATAATTAGGTACCCTTGGGCTTAAATGGTGTACATGGTGAAA
The DNA here is from genome assembly GCF_001940785.1 of Bacillus sp. MRMR6. Taxonomy (GTDB): domain Bacteria; phylum Bacillota; class Bacilli; order Bacillales; family Cytobacillaceae; genus Neobacillus. The sequence continues at coordinate 2,861 of NZ_MSLS01000028.1, read as the reverse complement.
GCCAATGTTACCTGTTAGAAATTGCAGTAGTTTTGGCAGTTGATAGAAGGAACTTCCTTCTACGGCAGCTTTTACATATTCCCAGTCTTTATCTTCTTCAAAATAAGAATCCTCAAAGGTGTGTTGAACATAAAACAGCCAAATTCCAGCTGAACCTGATAACATGAAAATGGAACCCTGTACCAATAAAAAGGACTGCCAGCCAATTGCCCAGATAAGTAACGCATACAAGGCAACGATTAGGACATTAGTTAAATACGTATTATTACGTTCCTTCTGTCTTGCTCCTTTTCGGTTAAAACGATTCTTGAGCAAGAAAACATATATTGGTCCTATGACAAACATCACAACTGGATTACGGTAGAAACGATAAGCTAGACGAACTTTAAGCGGCGCTGCTAAATATTCCTCGACAGTTAAAGTCCAAATATCACCTGTCCCTCGCTTATCCAAGTTCCCGCTTGTGGCGTGGTGAACCGAGTGTTCATGCCCCCATTGTTCAAAAGGAAATACAGTTAAAACACCCGCAATGGTTCCCACTACACGGTTAGCACGGCGGCTTTTGAAGAATGAATGATGGGTACAATCATGAAAAATGATAAATATTCGTACTAGAAAGCCTGCTGCCAATACAATCGGAACTAATGCTAACCAATATGAAACCGATAAACTCATATAGGCTAGGAACCATAAAACCATAAATGGCCCAACCGTATTAATAATCTGCCATACACTTTCCTTTGTAGTAGATTTTTCAAAAGGAGAAACTGACTTCCTCAGGTTCTTTGTATTTTGTTGATTAGTCATATTTTTTAATTCCCTTCATTTTTGTCGTTAAATTAAGTATATGAGAAGGAAATCATTCGTGTAAGTACCAGGTGTCATATGCAGGGTATGACAAATGTCATATACAGGTTGTCCTGGTGTATTGAAATGGTGAATATTACAACATTCTTATGACCTATGGTATAATATAAAAATAAACTAAAATAACAGGCAGGAACGTTGGAACAACTAGGATTGTCCAACGTTTTAGTTTTTTATTGACCAAAGGGATGTTAAAATGGAAAATGAGATTGCAACAATTTATATTTTAGAAAACCCAGAAAAAAGTGTCATAAAGTTTGCAACCGGCTATCAACTTCGATTTGAAAATGTATTAAAAGATGTTTTTGGAGTTGTATCGGTCAATGACCTGCAAATGATGCTTCAATTTAACAAAGGCTTTCAGGAAAGCATTTGCAAAAAGAATGGTATAGCTCTAAATAATATTTCTATGGATAAAATCATCCGTGTTGCAAATAAAATGGAACTGCTTCAATTGAGAAAACAATCCATTGAGAAGTTGGGAAAGGAAACCTATTTAACAATTCCTCGTCCCTTCGATCCCATTATTAAACTACAAGAAGGAATTTTCAAATGGGATGAATTGAATTCTTCCTATATTCCCGACAACCTTGGTGCATAAATCTTTTCAAAAAAGGTAACCAACACCTTACACTTTTTCCAGTGTGAGGTATAGGTTACTTTTTTACTATCAAAGAATATGTGAACAATATAACGTACTTAATTATAAATCTACAAATTGATTCCACCTATTCATTCGTCCTATACTTATAAGTGAAATAAAAATATAAAGGAGGAGTATAATTTTGAATAGTATTAAAGATACGACAAAATTACATAATGGAGTAAAGATGCCCTGGTTTGGACTTGGTGTATATAAAGTACAAGAAGGGGATGAAGCACTTCTATCTGTTAAAACGGCAATCAAAGCGGGGTACAGAAGTATTGATACTGCCGCTCTTTATCAGAATGAAGAAAGTGTAGGAATAGCTATTAAAGAGTCAGGTGTTCCCCGAGAAGAACTTTTTATTACCACCAAAGTATGGAACACTGACCAACGTAATGAATCGGTTCTTGAAGCCTTTGAAACAAGCATAAATAAGCTTGGTCTTGAATATGTAGATTTATACTTGGTCCATTGGCCTGTAGTCGAAAAGTATAAACAAACATGGAAGGTTCTCGAAAAACTATATAAAGAAGGCCGTGTTCGAGCGATTGGAGTCAGTAATTTTAACATCCACCACTTAGAAGACTTAATGTCAGTTACTGAGATTAAGCCTATGGTCAATCAAGTAGAATTACACCCTCTTTTAACTCAACCTGAACTTCGGAATTATTGCAGAAACCAGGAAATACAGATTGAGGCCTGGGCTCCATTAGGACAAGGGAGACTCCTAGAACACCCAGTTTTACGGGAAATTGCAATGGCACACAATAAATCAACCGCTCAAGTTATTTTGCGCTGGGATCTACAAAATGGAATTGTAACCATACCAAAATCGGTTACCGAAAGCCGAATCATTGAAAATGCTGATATCTTTGACTTTTATTTAACTGAGAATCAAATGGAGGAAATTAATAGCTTAAACGAAGATAAGAGATTTGGTGCAGATCCAGACCATTTTAATTTTTAATCGTAAAACAACAAACCTCCCTATTAATAGGGAGGTTCAGGCTGTCGAGAAACTTTCGACAGCCTCTTATTTTTATGCAAATATTTTAACGATTCACCGCGTTAATTTGTTATAATATTATTATAAAAGGCTTTGAAATATGTCTGTTGAATTGCGCTCCAGGCACTTCGCTTTCCGCGGGCGGTCGGTGAGCCTCCTCGTCGCTTGCGCTGAGGGCACTGAAAAAGTCCTTTGTTTTGAGGCAGTTGAAGGTTGATTTTATCAACCCTTCAACTGCTTTTTATTTTATAATTAAGGTAACAAGACTTTAAAGGTGGTACCGAAATGATTTCCTTTCAAGATTCATTCAATCTTAGCCCATATATAGGAATTTATGATCTC
>NZ_MSLS01000027.1 GCF_001940785.1 Bacillus sp. MRMR6 | reverse complement strand
TAAGGAACAGAATCATGAACATTTCCAGGTGTAACATATACATCTGTAATAATGTTACATTTCATATCTGTAGTCCGGTGATCAAGATAACAAAACATTTCCTGCTTGTTATCACGAGACATAAATCCACATTCAGGATCAGTAGTGCTAACCCGAATTTCTTTCGTTTCCTTCACTTCCTCCTTKTCCTTTAACGGATTTTTTCCGTGTGCTAATCTGTCTTCTTCAACTGCTTTATTTAGTTCATCAAAATAATCACGAGTTTCTACCTCAATTTCTTGTTTTGTGAATTTATGTTTATTAGCATTAGCTTTTAAATGAGTAGAATCCGAAAATAATACACGACCACCAACCATCTTGTGATTCATTGCTTGGAGAACGATCTCATCGAAAGTTTCCTGAAAGATATCAGTCTCCTTAAAACGGTGTTGGCGATTCCAACTAATTGTAGAGTGGTGTAGAACTGGATCCTTTAACTTCAAACCTAAAAACCAACGGTATGCAASATTTACTTCAATTTCTCTTTGTAATTGTCGCTCAGAACGGATGCCATAAAGATATCCTATAAACATCATTTTAAATAAATTCAGGGGGTCGGAAGGGCGTCCATTATCATCACTATAATAGGGGCGTACCTTTTCAAGAAGAAAAGAAAAATCAATATGTTTATCAATTAAACGGAGAAGGTGATTGTCAGGAACCAAGTCATCAATAGTTACAAATTCAAATTCAYTTTGGGTTGATACTTTTGGTTTAAACATATATTTCACCACTTATTATTTAATTTTTAATTATGTAGAGAGCTGTACACTATAGATTTAAACTCTGTTGAATTGCGTGGAAGGCACGTAGACTCCTGCGGGACTAGAAGGTCAGGGTGAGACCCCGCAGGAGCGCAAGCGACGAGGAGGCTCACCGACCGCCCGCGGAAAGCGAAGTGCCTGGAGCGCAATTCAACAGACATATTTCAAAGCCTTTTATAATAATATTATAACAAATTAACGCGGTGAATCGTTAAAATATTTGCATAAAAATAAGAGGCTGTCGAAAGTTTCTCGACAGCCTGAACATCGAAGTCTCTTCGATGTTACTTTTTGGTGATGTTTCGATGCTGTTCATTTAAGACTTTTATTTCACTAATGATTTCCTTCATTTCTTCCTTCGCTTCAGGATAAAGTTCGTTCCAATGTTTGGCAAGAGCAGGCATAGATTTGGCAATATGAGTATACAAGGCCCACGCCTTTACCTTTTCCTTTGTCGTATCCGTCGATTCCCCAACTAGAAGTTCACTGTATTTATCAAGCAAGGCTTCGAACTGTTGTACAAATACTTTCTCCATCAAAGCACACTCCCTCTTTAGCGATATGTGTACATGGACACGTTTTACAGCGGCTAGGCCTACATTTAAGCTGATAGGTAAAACAGCAGGTCTTCCTAGTTCTAATTTCTTCCTGGAATTCCTCAACATATTGCTTATCATTGTAATATTTTTTCAACGGATTGTTATTGTATGGACCAAACAACTTTCCCTCAGCTTCAAATATTAAAAAACGAAAATCATCTTTTATATTTGGGTGATTGTTATCCTTAAGCTCTGTTTCATAGAGCCAGAATAAATAGACTGCTATGTTCTCCCATAAAATTAATCTTGAGAGATTATAGTATTTTTCCAATTGATTGATTAAAGGAAACAGGTTTTTAGCAAAAAGATCTTGATAGACCGTTTTTCGCCATGTATCACGGTCTTCACCGTTCCAGTCCTCGATAGAGAGATTTTTTAGTTTAAGCCCAGGTAGCCAATCTTTCCTTTGTTCAGCATCTTCCATTTCAATATTTTCAATCGAAACATTGATTTTTTTATTAGCTACAGACATGGAAAAGAGCGCGAGTACAGCAAGGAATGCGTACCTCTTTATAAAAATCGAAGCTGCTGTCTTTTCAGATGGTGCGCCAATTGCTTCAGCTAAATGCGGCATGAATTTTTTCAAAAAAGTCTCGTCTAAAAGGTCAGCAACATCAAAGGAATGGATAATTTCTGGCTTGAGTCTGTATTTTTCTAGTAAAGTGATGTCATTTTCTTTTGTGATCTTAACCATTTGACGCTACCGCCTTTTTAAGAATACATCTTCCTTTACCGTAAGGAATGCATAGTGGTGTTCCAAATAAAGGATCCATTGTAACCTCACAATCCATTCCAAAAACATTCTTTACAAGGCTGCAGTTAATTACATTCTCGGGTTTACCTTGAGCGTATACTTTTTGATCCTTTAACGCGACAATATTGTGTGCATAACGGCATGCGAGGTTAAGGTCGTGCAGAACCATTACCACGGTTCTGTTCTGTGTTTCATTCAGTTCATAAAGAAGGTCAAGGATTTCAATTTGATGCGTCATATCGAGATAGGTTGTTGGCTCATCTAATAAAATTACTTCTGTATCCTGCGCGAGAGTCATGGCAATCCAAGCACGCTGTCTTTGTCCTCCGGAAAGAGAATCAACTGTCCTTTCCTTTAAGTGATCTAAACGGGTAGCTTTAAGTGCATCATTTACCTTGTGTTCATCCTCTTCCGACCATTGCTTTAACCATGACTGATGGGGATATCGCCCTTGCTTTACCAATTGGAGCACAGTTAACCCTTCAGGTGCAATTGGTGATTGTGGAAGAATGGCCATTTTTTTTGCTACTTCCTTTGTCGAAAGCTTAGCGATTGCTTGACCTTCAAGCAGAACAGCACCTGTTTTTGGTTTTAAAAGACGAGCGATTGAACGAAGGAGAGTCGATTTTCCGCATCCGTTCGCACCAATAAAAACGGTTATCTCACCTTTAGGTATAGTTAGATTTAACTCATTAATGATGAGCGTCTCTCCATATGAAAGAGATAAATTTTTCGTTTCTATCGCGTTCATCAGCACCCCAGCTCCTTCATTTAGTAATTCTATGTGTTCCTTGTTTTAAATAGTAAGTATATAAAATACGGTGCACCAATTCCGGCTGTAAAAACCCCTGCAGGAATTTCCAACGGTGAAAACATCGTTCTTCCTATTAAATCGGCCAGCATCACGAGAATAGCTCCGATTAAGCCTGAAACAGGCAGGAGCGCTCCAAAGGAAGACCCAACCAATCTTCTGGCCATATGGGGGGCCATTAATCCAACAAAGCCAATTCCTCCAGCAAAAGCTACTGAGCTGCCGATTAGTGCCGTGCTAATCATTAAAAGTATAAACCGTTGTTTTTGAACCTTCCCGCCTAAGCCTGTCGCGACCTCATCTCCGAGTTCTTGGATATTGATGGTTCTTACCGCAACCATGGCAATGATGAGGAAAATAACCGTCCATGGAAGCAGGGTCACTACATTGTTCCAATTGGAGCCATAAACCGTTCCAGTAATCCAAATATTTGCTTGGCTAGCTTGATAAATGGGCCCTAAAATCATCATTAATGTCGTTAATGCTTGCATTAACGTAGAAATCCCAATTCCGATTAATACCAGTCTTATTGGCGAGACTCCATTCTTCCATGAAAGGAAGTAGACTAGAAAGGCGATTACTCCTGCCCCGATAAAAGCTGCTAATGGAAGCCAGGCAATACTTACAGTTAATGCGTTATTTTTATCGCTAAAAAACGCTAAAAATCCAACGACCGCCACTGCCGCACCACCGGTAATACCTAATACATCTGGTGAAGCGAGCGGATTTCGAATCATTCCTTGCAAAATCCCACCAGCAACGGCTAAAGAAATTCCCACGAGCAGAGCAATGATAATCCTAGGTAATCGAAAGGAGGTAATAATGAGTGTCTCCAATTCGGGACCACTGCCCACAAATACCTTTAGTACTGTTAACGGACTAATCTTCATTTCACCGATCCCTGTACTTAAAACAAAGATAATAAAAATAATTGCCAGTAAGATGGATAGGATGAGCGCTGCTTTTTGGTCTAGTAAAAAGGATACTTTACCTTTAATAAATCGAATACTTTTGTATTTGCTCATCGACCATTGAACCCCCTTCTCGCTATGTATATAAAGAATGGAGTTCCAATGATCGCTGTCATAACCCCGACAGGAACTTCAGAGGGCATAATAATATATCTTGCCGAAATATCAGCTGCTAACAGAAGAATCGCACCCAGAACAGCCGACATCGGAATGGTCCAACGATGGTCTATGCCGATGATGGACCTGGTAATATGAGGAATAACAATTCCGATAAAACCAATTGGTCCTGCAACGGCAACGGCTCCACCTGCAAGTAAAATGACGATGACACCAACGGCAAGCTTAACAAGTCCTGTTTTCAAACCAAGCCCTTTTGCTACATCCTCCCCCATTGAGAGGATATTCATTTTCGCTGAGACTAGAATGGCGGCAATCCAGCCAATTCCTAAGTAAGGTAAGACACTTGCGAGTGTTTCTAATTTACGACCTGAGACAGAGCCTGCGAGCCAGAACAAAACTTGTTCAAGCGCGGCTTCGTTTACCACAAGCAGCCCCTGCGTAAAAGAGGAAAACATAGCAGAAATCGCTGCACCGGCTAGGGTCAATTTCATTGGGGTTAATCCTTCGCGTCCAACGGAACCTACGGTATAGACGAGGATGGCCGCGATCGCTGCACCGACAAAGGCAAGACCACTGAATGCCTGCAGATTTGTTACATTAAAAAGCGTTACTCCTGCAACAACGACAAATCCAGCACCCGCATTGATTCCAAAGATGCCTGGAGAGGCCAGCGGGTTTTTCGTCAATGTCTGCATAAGTACACCCGAAACAGCTAAACTCGCTCCAACCGCAGCCGCGATTAATGCTCTCGGAAGTCTAACAGTTTGAACAATTATATGTTCATTAGAGCCATCAAAATGTGTAAAGGATTTTATTGCTGTCTGCCAGCTCGTATTTGTATAGCCGTAAATAATACTGGCCCACATAAAAAAAATCATCAGCAAGAAGGCAGCAAAAAAAACAGTGAATTTTATGGTATTGTTTTTTACATGCATCTAGTAAAAACCTTTCTTACTTCTWTATAGGAGAAAACGTTCTCTATCGTTTAAATTTTATAACCAATTGATAATGATTGTCAATGAACTTGAAAATCATTTTCAATTACACCATATAAAATTCACAATAAAATTACAATGATTTTGATAATCATTTTCAATTAAAGCGTTGACAGGATAGCTGACAGCATTTTATGATAAGGATGTCATTGAAAATGATTATCATTAACAAATACATAAGGAGGCTTTTTAAGCATATGACGAAGTCACTCAAGTCCGTATTTACCTTGTTCTCTATTCTAGCTATTTTTCTTTTAGCTGCATGTGGCGGGAAAGAAGAAGAAAAAACAGCAGAAAAGGAAGAAGCTCCTGTAACTACCGAGGAAGTAACTTACACCGTTGAGCATGCGATGGGGACTGAAACGATTACAGGAACCCCAAAAAGAATTGTTATTCTAACTAATGAAGGAACAGAAGCTTTATTAGCAATGGGTGTTACACCTGTTGGAGCAGTCCAATCTTTTACTGGCGATCCTTGGTATGAGCATAGTGCTGAATTATTAAAGGACACTAAAGATGTTGGTGTTGAAGGTGAACCAAACGTTGAGGCGATTGCTGCTTTAAAACCCGATTTAATTATCGGTAATAAAATGCGTCAAGAAAAGATTTATGACCAATTAAAAGGGATAGCACCTACAATATTTGCAGAAACCCTTCGCGGCGACTGGAAAGAAAATTTCAAGCTGTATGCAAAAGCAATCAACCAAGAGGAAAAAGGTAATGAAGTTCTAAGTGACTATGAAGACCGTATTGCCAATATCAGTGAAAAGCTAGCTGATAAAAAGAATATGAAGGTCTCGATGGTACGCTTTATGTCTGGAGAGGTTCGTATTTATCACAAAGATACCTTTTCTGGAGTTATTTTAAGTGATCTTGGCTTTGCCCGCCCTGAAAGTCAGGATGTAGATGATTTCGCAGAAAGAAATGTGACAAAGGAACGTATCCCAGCCATGGAAGGCGATATCCTCTTCTATTTCACCTATGATACAGGCGATGGAAAAGGAACAGAATTGGAAGACGACTGGATTAATGATCCCCTATTTCAAAACCTAGAGGTAGCAAAAAAAGGTGCAGTTCACAAAGTAAATGATACGACTTGGAACACAGCTGGCGGTGTATTAGCTGCTAACTTAATGCTAGATGATATCGAAGGGATTTTTGAGATTAAGTAAGAATACTCCCAATAAAATAGATAGAAAAAAGAGCGAGTCCGCCATGACCTCGCTCTTTTGTATGTTCTGCTCCAGCTAAAGGTGCTGGAGCTTTTCTACGCAGTGGTTGAAAACATATATTTTCTGAAGTGGTAGCGGATTGAGAAGATTAAACCAATTGCCAGCATATTCCCCATTAATGAACTACCACCATAGCTGATAAATGGAAGCGGAATCCCTGTAATGGGTAAAACACCAATTGTCATCCCGACATTTTGGAATACGTGGAAGGTAATCATACTAATTACTCCGACACATATATAGGTGTAAAAGTTATTCTTTGTTTCCATCCCTACTTTTGTAATATGGTAAATTAACAAGAAGAATAAGCTAATTAATACGCTCGCACCAACGAAGCCAAATTCCTCACCAACAACACTGAAAATAAAGTCAGTATGACTTTCTGGTAAATAAACCTCTCTGTTTCCGTAGCCTTTTCCGCCTGTTTGCCCAGAACCGATTGCGAGTAATGACCTCGTCAAGTGATAGCCAGTAGAGCTTTGAAAATTATAAGGGTCAAGCCACGAATAGATTCGGCCAAACTGATACTGCTGGACACCGAGGTACTTTTCTAGTAGCTCTGGCTTCCACAAAACAAAATAAAAAATTGTTCCTGTTAAGCTAATTCCGAAGGTGAAGATTGGAACGAGTAGTTTCCAGGTTATACCGGAAATAAAAATCATTCCTAACATAATAGCCAGAAATACTAGCGAAGTTCCTAAATCCTCTTTAATAATAAGAAGTAAAGGCAGCATGGTTACCATTCCGAGCTTGATTAAGAGCCAAAGATCAGTTTGGACTGTCTTTACTAGGTTTTTATGGTGATGTTCCTCAATGACTCTTGCCAGGGCCAGGATAATAAAGATTTTGACAAACTCTGAGGGTTGAAGTGAACCTAGTCCGGGGACCTTGAACCAGTTTTTTGACCCTTTAATTGCTGGTGCTATACTTTCTGGTGCTAACAATAAAAAAACTAGCAGGAAAATGCCAAATCCATACGCATACCAAGTTATTTTTTTCAACTGATCAGAATCTAATCGAATGACAGTAGCAATAATCGCCACACCAATACCGTAGTTGATGATCTGCTTAATTAAGAAGTTACTTCCATATTGTCCGCTTGCCTGTGCGCTATATATCGCCACACAGCTTGCCAAAAATAACAGAATTAATATAAATACTAGACTATAGTCTAATTTAGCTGTTGTGTTGTTTTCAGAAGTCATGTTGAATCATTCTCCTTATGAGAAATCTAAAAGGAACTTGTACATTCCTTCATTATATTTTTTATGAGAACAAAGCACAACTTCTAAACTGCTAATGGGTTTATTTACATAGAAAAAAAGAAACCACCTTAAATGTGATTTCACTTTTCGGTAAAGTATTTATTTTTAATATCGTCCACCATCCAATGGAGATTAGACGGAACCTGTGGGATTCCATAACCTATGTAGAGTGGTGTTGTGATGAATCGCGGGACTACTTTAGCAATGATTCTCCGGTCATAATGATGAAAAAAAAGATTATAGCTGTTCGCCTTAAAAGGAAAGTTATGGAGAATATAATGGACTACCTTTTGAAGATTTATCCCGAAGGTTTCAACATAGTGAGTATCTGGCATTTCAATATTGAATTCATAAAAGCCGACCTTAGGCTTAGTCGATAGTGAAAAGTGTACCCCATCCTTTTCTTCTATTAAAATTCCCTCAAATACTTCTTCATCAATATTTTCCTTATAATTGATATCGTGTAAACCAATGATTTGCATATGGGGGTGAGCTATCGTACCTCCAGACAATGGTCCATGATTTTTATAAAAAATGACCGATTGATAGTTCCCGTTCACATCCATATCATGCCAATGCCTCAGTGCAAATTGCAGAAGTCTATGCAAATGTGGAAGGTCATATGATGATAATTCTGCGTGGCAGTCGTCCGTTTCAATTAAAACCGTTTGATAGGCATTTTCTAATACTGGAAACTTATTCTTTAATAAGATGATAGGTCCTTCAACATCAATAATATCAACGAGCTGGTCCCGTTCACAAAAAGGACAGGGCTGCATTTTATTTCTTATATTTTCTGGTTTTTTAACCCCAATAGACGTATTGAAATGTAGATGGATATTCTTCAAAGGTCCAACCCCTCTCAAAAAATTACTTATTTCTATTTTATGGGAGGAAGCCATTCTTTTGCACTATTTTTGTCTTGAAGATGATGGAAATAATTAGATTCTTTGAAGCTTGGCTAATTTTTATATTATTTGCCCTTCTCCCTGCATATATCTTAACTATGTACAGGCCTTAGACCATCGTGAAAGAGAGGGGCAATATGTTAAGTAAATTAGAAGCTTTCATATTAGGAATTATTCAAGGAATAACTGAATTTCTGCCAATCAGCAGTACGGGGCATTTATACTTGGGAAGGAATCTTTTTGGATTACAGGAAGCGGGGCTATTATTAGATACCATGCTCCATCTCGGAACACTGGTGGCTGTTTTTGTATTTTACAGGAGAGAATTTGCGATGATGATTAAGAACCCCTTTAGCAAATTAACCTTCTTGTTGATTGTCGGCACAATTCCTGCTGTTATCATCGGATTGCTCTTCAAGGATTATTTTGAGGAAATATCCAAAACAGGTGTCACCATTGGCTGGGAGTTTCTCCTTACGGGTCTTTTTTTATGGTTTGCTGATTCTGCTAAGAATGGTTATAAGAAGATGGACGATATCAGCTATAAAGATGCCTTTATTATTGGATCGTTTCAGGCTGCGGCTATTTTTCCAGCGATCTCACGCTCGGGTATGACCATTGTTGCCGCATTATGGAGAAAGTTAGACAGGGAAACGGCTGCCTATTTCTCCTTCTTGTTATCTACACCAGCAATCGCAGGTGCGGTTGTCCTCCAATCGCTCGAATTGGTCAGCGGTGCTGGTGAAGAAATTTCCCTATCCGGCCTGCTCGTAGGGATTATTTCATCGGCCATCTTTGGATACATTGCCGTAAAATGGATGATCGGCTATTTGAAGAAACACTCATTAAAACCATTTGCTATTTATGTATCGGTTCTCGGGTTAGCCGTACTGCTATTACAATTTACGGGTAAGTTTTAAAATAAGTTAATAGCAACAAGTACGTTCCACTTCGCTCCAGACACTTGCCTTTCCGCGGGGAGGAAGTCGAGCTTCCTCGGCTTCGCCTGCGGGGTCACGACCTTTCCTCTTCTTCCCGCTGGAGTCAAGTGTCTTCCGCTCCATCTCACTAATTTGATTACATACAAAAGCAACAATCTTTACCAAAACAGTCAATACAAAAATGCGGCCCGAGATATCGAGACCGCTTTTTTTATGTTTATACGGTAACTGATTCTTTTGCCATTTCTCTTGCTGCTTCGATTGCCTGTTCCTTTGCTTTTTCCATAATTTCCGGAATTTGTTTTGGGAAATGATCCATTCCTTCAGCCACCACTGTATCTAGCAACTCCATTCCTAAGAATCCAAGTGCTTTTCTTAAGAAACGGTCACCAAACTCAAAGTCAACCATTGGGCCAGTGGAATAAATGCCGCCACGGGTCTGAATATGAAGTGCTTTTCGGTTTGTTAACAAACCCTTCGGTCCTTCGTGTGTATTGGTAAATGTTTTATTAACTAAGAACAAATTATCAAGGAAGGCTTTTAGAATAGCTGGTGCACCAAGATTCCATAACGGTGTAACAAACACATAGTAATCAGCTGCAATGAAACGATCTGCAAGAGCATGCATGCTCAGGTATTTCGTTTGCTCAGCTTCGGATAATTCGTCAAAGGTTTTTCCCATAAAGGATAATTTTGCACGTGCATATAACAGGTCCATATCAATTTCAGGGATATCCATGTCGTACAAATGCATATGTTCAATTTCTACATCTGCCCGATGCTTCTTAAACTCTTCAAGAAACACTTCCCCAATTTGCATACCTTTTGAAAGTTTACTATCATTCTTTGGATTTACGGTAATATATAGAAGTTTTGCCATTTGCTCCCCGTCCTTTTATATTATTTTTCTCTATTTCTATATTACAACAAATCTTTTTGCTCACTAATGAACAATAAGTGAAGTTTTCGAATAAAGTGTGAACGCCTAAAATGAAAGTGAATAAAATATGACAATTCTAAATAAAACTTAACGAAACTTGATAGAACTTAACAAAAATCACTTTCATAAAGCATTAAACTCCTTTATGATTTACATATATTAGAAAGGGTGGAACCTTGGATGGATGAAAAAGCCTATACCCCCGATGAAGTCGCTCAACTTTTCCAAATCTCTAAACATACAGTATATGAACTAATAAAACGAGGCGAACTGCGGGCGTTTAAGATTGGCAATAAAATGAGAATTGAACACTCCGAGATTGAAAGATACAAAGAAAACACAAAGGCACCTTCGAAAAAAAGTCAGGCTGAACAACAGGTCCCTTCAGCTTCATTACCGATTCGACTTTCTGGAAGCCATGATTTTCTAGTAGAGCACTTTGTTAAACAAACTACGGTTCAGCTTCATCAACAAATACAACCAACATACATAGGGAGCTTAGAGGGTCTGATGATGCTTTACCGGGGACAAGCAGATATTGCAGCCATTCACTTGCTAGACCCAGCTTCACAACAATACAACCTCCCCTTTATCCATCAGTTATTTGTTTATGAAAAGATTGCTTTAGTACGCCTCGCTTCACGTGAACAAGGTTTTATTGTAGCAAAGGGTAACCCAAAGGGAATTACAAACTTTCATGATTTAAGCAGAAAAGAAATTCAATTTGTTAACCGTCAAAAAGGTGCCGGAACTAGATTCCTTCTAGACTCGATGCTTTCTAAGCACAACATTAATCCCTCTGATATTACTGGCTATGAAACTGAAGAATGGAACCATCTATCAACTGCTTCTTATATAAGTAGAGGTATGGCTGATGTAGCTTTTGGTATTCGTTCTGCTGCCAGCCATTTGGGGCTTGATTTCATTCCGGTGGCTAAAGAGCAGTTTGACCTTGTTTTCCGTTTTACAGAGGAGAATACTTCTAACTTAACGGAATTAATGACCTATTTACAGTCTCCCTTTTTTAAAAATAGTTTAGGAAACTTAGAAGGTTACGATATTAGTGATTTAGGTACAATCATTTATCAGACTAGTCAACCGGAGGAAGTCAAGTGAAGAAGAACCGAATTTTTCCTTTACTAATTGTTTTTGTCCTTCTTTTATTATCAGCTTGTGGTAATTCAAATGCAGAGTCGGCAGATGCAAAAAAAACAGTGGTAACAGACCTGATTCTTGCTACAACCACCAGTACCCAAGACAGTGGCTTATTAGATGTATTACTCCCCCTCTTTGAAGAAGAAAATAATGTAAAAGTGAAAACCATAGCTGTTGGAACAGGGCAAGCACTAGAAATGGGCAAAAAAGGTGAAGCTGACATCCTTTTAGTTCATGCCCCAAAGTCTGAAGAGGAACTGGTAAATAGCGGTGATGTCATTAATCGCAAACGAGTGATGTACAACGATTTTATCTTAGTAGGACCTAGCGATCATCCAGCAGAGGTTAGTGATGGAGATATTAAAGCGGCATTTCAAAAAATCCTCGAAGGGAAAGCCAATTTTGTTACGCGAGGGGATGACTCAGGAACTCATAAAAAAGAGCTTGGAATATGGGCGTCGATAAATGTACAACCCGTCGGTGATTCCTATATTTCAACTGGTCAGGGGATGGGTGCTTCTTTACAGGTAGCGAACGAAAAAAATGCCTATATCTTAACAGATCGTGCAACCTGGCTTGCCCAAGAGAAAAACGTAACGAATCTCAAAATCGTGGTGGAAGGTGCAGAGGATTTAATGAATATCTACCATGTTATGCAGGTTAATCCAGAAAAGCACGACATGGTAAACCATACCGATGCAGAAAAGTTTATTGAATTTATGATAAATAACAAAACACAAGCAGCCATTGAAGATTTTGGTAAAGACGATTATGGCCAGTCTTTATTCTTTAAATATACAGAATAGAAAAGGCGGTTAGGTAGAATGGAACTCATCATAGATGGTCTAAAAAAGGCAATAGAGATGATTCTCTCAGGTGATCAAGAGATATTTGATATTACTTGGCTTACTCTAAGGGTCTGCTTTACGGCCATCCTGATTAGTTCCTTAATTGGCTTGCCACTAGGAATGTTTCTTGGCTTAAAAAAATTTAAAGGCAAAAGAATCGTCCTAATTCTTATCAATATCGGAATGGGATTACCACCCGTTGTGGCAGGACTATGGATTACGATGTTCTTGTGGCGCTCAGGTCCACTTGGCCATTTACAATTACTATACTCTCCTACAGCCATTGTCATGGCTCAGGTATTGGTATCCTTACCAATTGTGACGGGATTGACAAGTTCCGCCTTTCAACAAATTGATGAGAAGCTTTTATTACAGATTAAAGCACTTGGGGCAACAAAAATACAAACTTTACTTCTTTTAGTCAAGCAAACCAAGATTGCGATTGTGGCAGCGATCATGGCTGGTTTTGGCCGAGTTATTGCAGAGGTGGGTGCAGCGATGATGGTCGGGGGAAATATAAAGGGAGATACACGAATCCTAACGACCAGCATTGTAATGGAAGTTTCAAAAGGTAATTTTGATGTCGCCTTAGCGATTTCCTTTATTCTATTAACCGTAGCACTATTCATCACGGCTTCCCTGACATTACTTCAGCAAAGGAGACACATACCTTGAGTTCATTGATTGAATTAAAAAACATTACCTATCTATCACAAAATAAGACAATATTGAAGATTCCTGAATTTCAAATTGATGCTGGTGATTTTGTTGGAATTATGGGGCCGAATGGTGCGGGAAAGAGTACGATGCTAAAGGTTATGGCCTTGCTTGAAAATAAAAGCAGTGGTGAGATTCTGTATCGTGGTCAAGTTATTCCAAGTGGTTTACCTCCTTTAGACATGCGCCGAAAATTCTCTGTCGCTCTGCAGCAATCACTGCTTTTAGACGGTACAGTATTTCATAATATTTCTATTGGATTAAAGCTTAGAAAGCTTCCCAAAGCTGTCATTAAGGAAAAGGTACACCTTTGGATGGAACAATTTCAGATTACCCATCTAGCAAAAAAAAACGCTCATTTCCTGTCAGGCGGCGAGGCTCAACGGGTAAATCTGGCAAGAGCGATGATTGTTGAACCAGAAATCTTATTTCTCGATGAACCCTTTTCTGCGCTGGATTTTCCTACAAAAATTAAATTGATGGAAGACTTCAAAAGGATCATTGAAGATGCGGGTACGACAACCGCGTTTGTAAGCCATGATCTGATGGAAATTAATTATCTAACCAGCAAACTGGCTATCATGGTAGAGGGTGAAGTAAAACAATATGGACAGACCCAAAAGGTCATTGAAAATCCAAATTCAGCAACATCCCCTTTCTTAAATGAATGGAAAAAATTCTATCCGCTTAGTTCTTAAACTGTTCCGTTTGTGGAACAGTTTTTTTAAAATTATCAAAGATTGATTAAAGGAAATTGGAACTATAAAATATAGCTATAAACACAGTATTTTAGGGAGGAAGAAAGAATAGATGAAATTTGCAATCGTTACCGGAGCATCTCGCGGTTTGGGAGAAGCCATAGCTGTAAGGCTGCTCCAAGAACAAATGACCGTGATTTCTGTTTCACGTACAGAAAATGAACAATTGAAGAAACTCGCACTCGAAAAGGGCTTTAACTATACGTACTATCATTGTAATCTTTCATTAGAGAAACAGGTTCAGGAGGTTTTTCTAGAGATTGCTCAAAGCATTCTCACTAAAAACCCTGAGGAAATCTATTTATTTAATAATGCAGGTGTAATTGAGCCGATTGAAACAGTGGGCAATTTGGATCAAACACCCATCCTGCGTAATATTCAAGTAAATTTGATTGCCCCTATCTTAATTACCAATATCTTTATCAATAAGGCTGGTCAAACGAATTCCAAAGTAATCGTTACGAATATTACTTCCGGTGCTGCCACCCGTCCAATTGAGGGTTGGAGTGTTTACTGCACTTCAAAGGCTGGCTTAAACATGTTTACCGAAACGGTTGCGATTGAACAAGCTACACAAAACACACAGAATAAAATCATTGCCTTTAGCCCAGGTGTAATGGATACAGATATGCAGACAACCATTCGGTCTTCTTCAAAAGATGCTTTTAAAGAACTTGAGAAGTTTGTAGAGTTCAAAGAAAAAAATAAGCTGTTAAGTGCTGATGTGGTAGGAAGTGCGTTAGTGGATTTCATTCTTAAAGATGATGTGGTAAGTGGTAAGGTTTATCATATTTCAGATTTAATAAGCTAAAAGGCCGTGATGGTTTAATCACGGCCTTTTGTTTTGATTAGTCTTCTTCTGGGAACCAGAGTATCATGGTTGTCCCTTTATTCAATCTGCTTTTTACTTTAATAATTCCTTTATGTGCATCCATTAATGCCTTCACAATCGAGAGACCAATTCCCACTCCACCAGTCTTACGATCTCGAGATTTATCTCCACGATAGAACCGTTCAAATATATGAGGAATATCGTCCTCAGCCATACCCGAACCTTCGTCTTCCACCTTGAAACCGACATAGCCTTCCTTTTCTGTTAAAACAGAGATGGTGACATTTTTATCTTCCGGAGTATACTTCAATGCATTATTTATAATATTTGAAAGAATTTGCATAAATCGGTCTTTATCAGCTGGGAAAAAGAGTTCCTCTTCTGGCTCTTCGATATGCAGCTGTACTCCCTTTTGCTTAAACAACGGTAAAAACATTTCCCATAGTGCTTGCAGGGCACTGCCAGCTTCTAACTCTACTTTCTCCAGACGGATTTGCGGATTCTCGGCCGCGAGCAGCTTCTCCAGTTCGTTTACGAGACGTACTAAGCGCATGAGCTCCTCATGACTTGCCTGAAGTCTATGAGCTGTCGGTTCCCATATTCCATCTTGATATGCCTCAATTTGACTTCTTAAGGTGGCTAGTGGTGTCCTTAATTCATGAGCCAGATCCCCTGTGAATTGTTTTCTAAGCATCTCTTCCTTCGCCAATGATTCTGCTAAATTATTAAAGGAGATGGCAAGATGCTTTACCTCTGTTGGTAGGCCAGACAGCGGAATCCGGATATTGAGATTATGCTTCTGCAGCTCGTTGGCTGCAAAGGAAACTTTATTTAACCCCGAAGTTAGCTTTTTCGAAAATAACATACTAAAAAGGATCGCTAACAAGATGGTTAAGCATACGGCCGCATAAATATATAATTGAATCGTTTGAATAAATGTATATTCATCATCAATCAGACCAACAGGATAGATAGCAACAAGCTTTCCAATGATTTTATTATCGACTCTCAGTGTGTAGGTGGCGGAATGCCACTCTTCTTCATTGGGTGCAGGCTCGGTTAACCCCAGACTGTTGAGCATTCCTCGAATGTTGGAGGAGTCCATTTGCAATTGCCCAAAGCGATCGTACAATTGAAAATAAAGCTGGTCAGTCATCGCATGTTCATGTAGCAAACCAAATACAGGATTACTAGTGAAATGTCCATTTTTCTTAAAGTCTTTCTCAATCTCGGTAATAATTCGATCAACCTTTTTATCACGGTTACGGTCTAAATAGCTTTTAAAGCTTTCTTCAAACCCCCACTGCATAAAAAAACTTACAAATAGAATCCCAATCATCGAGATTAGTAACAAATAAAAGAGGATTTTAGACCGTAGCGTTTGCAGCATCTAGTACCCCTCCAAATTTATACCCCATTCCAAATACAGTCAGAATAAACGTTGGCTGCCTAGAATCCAGCTCGATTTTTTTTCTAAGATTCTTAATATGGGTATCCACGCTGCGCTCATAGCCTTCATAATAGACGCCTTCGTCCTGAATTTTTTCTAGTAAATCCATCCGGCTGTATACTCTTCCTGGATTCAATGCCATATTGGTCAATAGCCTATACTCAATTGGTGTCAAAATCGTATCCTGTCCTTTGACAGTGACCTCTTTCTTAATCAGGTCAATGACCAGCTTTCGATTATTAAATTCTAGTTTCTCAACCTTTTCTGCTTTCTTAACACGCCTTAAGATCGCTTGTACTCGGACAACCACCTCGCGCGGGCTAAATGGCTTGGTTAAGTAATCATCTGCACCCATTACGATTCCATTAATCCGGTCGTCTTCAGCCGACTTTGCTGTTAGCATTAATATCGGAACCTCTGATTCTTTTCGAACTAGCCGGCACACTTCTTCTCCTGAAATATCAGGCAGCATTAAATCTAAAACAATCAAATCAGGTTGTATGTTTTTAACCTTTTTTAAGGCATCAATTCCATTATCAGCACAATGAATTTCATAGCCCTCCCGTTCGAGATAGGCTTCGAGAACTTCGACGATTCTTTTCTCATCATCTACTAGTAAGATCTTCATCGATATTCAACTCCCCTCATCTCAACTATATCATTTACGGTCTGTGATGTTTGTAACTTCACAAATTCACCACAACTTCTTCATAACATCTACAATCTTTTTCGTTAAGATGAGTTTGTAACAAGGTTTACAGGTTCCGAACCGTATAACTTCCCAAATTTTAATCTCTCTTTTTTTAACATAAGGGTGTCCCCGTGGGCACCTCTTCTTTTTTGCAAAAAAAACCTTATCAACGGTTTGATAAGGTGTTTTTTGTTAAAATTAATCTTCGGTTTTTTTAACGGTTTCGGTTAATTCCTGAATGCTGTTTTTGATATTAGCTTTACCGGCATAGCTTTCAATTAATTCTTTCACATCAATGCCACTAGAAGCCTTTAATGACTCCTGTAGTCCTGCCATTAGGTTCGTGGCATATCCAGTGATTCTATTTGCGCCGCCGTTTTCACCAGATCCACCAGTATCAACCACTGTAATTTTATCAATATTAGCTAATGGGCTTGCAACCTGCTTCGCATATTCAGGAAGCATTTTAATTATCATGTCTAAAACAGCAGCCTGACCGAATTGCTCGAAGGCTTCTGCTATTTTTTCCTTCGCTTCTGCTTCTGCTAAACCTTTCAAGCGAATAATTTCTGCCTCGGCTGTACCTTGAGCCTTTTGGGCCTCCGCTTTTGATAGACCATCTAGGCGGATTTTTTCTGCCTCTGCTTTTGCCATTGCTTCAATCCGGTATTTATTTGCTTCTGCCTCAGCAATTTGTTTCGCTTTATCCGCTGCTGCTGCCTGCTCAACGGAATATCTATCTGCATCGGCTTTTTTCTTTACTTCTGAATCGTATTGACGCTCACGGCGAAGGATTTCTTTTTCCTCTAATTCAATTTGCTTTTGTCTTTCAATAATTTTAACTTGCATTTCTTGCTCGGTTACTTCCTGCTTAGCTCTTGCACTTTCCAATTCATATGCCATATCAGCACGAGCTTTTGCACTATCCTGCTCGCGGCGGAATTCGGCAACTTTTAACTGATTAACTTTCTCTGCTTCAGCAATTTCAGTTGCTCGTTCTAATTCTGAGCGCTTCGCTTCCTTCGAAGCTTCGGCTTTCTTAATTCGTGTTTCTTTATCTGCCTCGGCTGTGGCAATATCAGCATCCCGTTTAACTTGCGCAATACGAGGTTTACCAAGAGACTCTAGATATCCATTTTTGTCACGAACATCTTTGATCGTAAAGGAAACAATCACTAATCCCATTTTAGCTAAGTCCTGAGATGCTACCCTTTGGACTTCTTGTGAAAATTTATCTCGGTTTTTATAAATTTCCTCAACAGTCATGGAACCAAGTATAGACCTTAGGTGCCCTTCTAGCACTTCCTTTGCTTCATTTTCACGGTCCTCTTTTGCCTTTCCAAGGAACTGCTCTGCAGCTGTTGCAATCTCACTGATTGAACCGCCAATCTTAATAATCGCCACACCATCTGCCATAACAGGCACGCCTTGTTCGGTATAAACTTCTGGTGTAGTGACCTCAAGCTTACTGGAAAGCAAACTAAGCGGCTTTGCTTGTTGAAAAACAGGTAAAATAAACGTACCACCCCCACGGATGATTTTTATTTTATTACCAGACTCATCCACATGAACACTGCCATTTCCTAAAAAACTTCCCGTTACGATCAGGGCTTCGTCCGGTCCGGCTGTACGATACTTCGTAATAAATACTCCAATGAGTGCAATTAAAATAAATGCTACAATCCCAATGACGACTAATACACCAAATTCCATTTACTCGACCTCCCTAAAATGTATACCTATCTTCTTGGTGGACCGTTACTTGTAGAATGCCATCCTTTACGTCAACCACCAGTACTTTTACACCATTTGCAATTTGTTGATCGTCAAAGCTGGATGCAGGCTTGGCAATCCGGCCGCTGATATTTTCAATCATGACCTCTCCATAGCCATCTAATGGAATGGCTGTTATAACCGTACCAATTCTTCCTCTTAAATCTTTTTCTCGATAAACAAGTGATTCCTCAGCAGCAGCCATTGGAACCAAAACAAAAACATTTAATAATGTAACCAAGATCAAGGCAAGTACAGCTGAAATCGCAATGATCATCAAGAAATGAATCGATGATAGTTTTTCAAAGAGATAGCTGCTGGCCGAGAAAATCGTCACGAAGGCTAGAATTAGAACGGGGTTAAGGATATCTGGTCCATCAAAGTCCAATAAATCCCCAAATAGAACATACAAAACTGTTAAAATAGCAGAAATGATTAAAGCATATAAATAGATGACTTCTAACGGTTGGTTAAATAGTTCCATTGGCATCCATCCTTAATTGGTAAGGTAAGTTTAGTGCAAACTAACCACTCCTCTTCCATAAGCATCCGTCCTTTCTATGTACACGACCATTAATACGATCACTTAATGGAAAAGTTTCACTTTTTAATTAAATTTTACCTGAATAATAAAGAAAATTCGCCGTTAGGCGAAGACAGAGGGGGAGTTGCACTTATGCGTAATAGGAAAGTATAAAATTCGGTAAAAATTTTATACTTTCCTTCCTATTAGCTAATAAACGTGTATGACTTTTGCCATAACACCTTTTACCTCATTGAATCATATTCAAAAACATCCTTGTTCGTTTTTCTTTTGGATTAGTAAAAATTTCTTCCGATTTGTTTCTTTCGACAATAACTCCTTGATCCATAAAAATTACTTCATCCGCAGCTTCCCTGGCAAAGCGCATTTCATGAGTGACTACAATCATCGTCATACCATCACCAGCAAGATCTTTCATCACCTTTAGTACCTCACCAACAAGTTCAGGATCGAGGGCAGATGTTGGTTCATCAAACAGCATGACCTTAGGTTCCATAGCTAATGCCCGGGCAATACCGACACGTTGCTGCTGACCACCCGACAACTGGGAGGGATAGAAATCCACCTTATCATCAAGACCAACCTTTTCAAGTAGTGCCATTGCTTTTTTTCGGGCTGATTCCTTGTCTTCATTTTTTACGACAACCGGCCCCTCCATCACATTTTGGATGGCTGTTTTATGAGGGAACAGATTATAGCTTTGAAAAACCATCCCTGTTAAACGCCTAAAGCTAGAAATACTTTTCTTAGAGACACCCTGCGAGAAATCCAATCGTTGATCATCAATTGAAACCAAGCCCTTAGTTGGTGTTTCCAAAACATTTAAACAACGGAGCATCGTGGTTTTACCTGATCCAGATGGTCCAATTATCACAACAACCTTACCTTTTCCTACCTCAATGTCTATACCTTTTAACACTTCTAGCTTGCCGAATTGCTTATATAAGCCTTTAATTGATATCACCGGAAACCTCTCCTACACATAGCGTTCTAGTCTTGCTTCCATCATTTGTTGGATGATAGATAACAGGAAGCATATAACCCAGTAAATAAATGCAGCCTCAGTATACACCAACAAAAACTCATAATTTCTAGATGCAATCTCCTGAGCACGGCGAAACATCTCCGTCACTAGCACTAGTGATGCAAGAGATGTATCTTTTACAAGGCTAATAAATGTATTAGAAAGGGGCGGGATTGACACCCTGGCTGCCTGTGGAAGAATAATCCTTCTTAATGCTTGAGAGTAAGACATCCCAATTGAATAGCCTGCTTCCCATTGTCCCTTTGGTATTGAAAGAATAGCTGCACGAATAACTTCAGATGCGTATGCCCCGACATTAAGTGAAAAACCGATAACTGCTGAAGTAAATGGGCCGAGAATAACCCCAACCGTAGGTAGACCATAGAAGATGATAAATAACTGGACCAAGAGTGGTGTTCCACGTATGATTGAGACATAGACCCTTGCTACTATTTGTAATATCTTTATATGAGAAATGCGGGCTAGTGCGGTTAAAACGGCTAAAATCAAACCAGCAATAAAAGAGATAATCGTTAACGGTATGGTATATAAAACAGCTCCCTCCAGCAGCGGCTGGAGGGAACTTTTCGCTATTTCAATAAGCTTTGTTGTTCTTACTGGGTCGGCAAAAATACTATTTAAGTACATCTTCGCCAAACCACTTCTCTGAAATTCTACTATAGGTGCCATCCTCAATCATTTCGTTTAACGCTTTGTTCACTTCATCAACCAGTTTCTCACTGTCTTTTCTAAACATAAATCCACTTGCAGAAGCATCTTCACTTGTAGCCACAACTTTAATCGGGGCATCCTCTCTCTGCTTTTTAAAATCTAAAAACGATAGCTTATCGTTTATTGTTACATCCACACGTTTTGAGGCAATGAGCTCTGCAGATTGATTAAAGCCCTCAACACCTACAATGTTTGCACCTAAATCTTTCGCCATGTCAGCATAGTTACTGGTAAGAGATTGTGCTGAATTTAATCCTTTTATATCTTCAAAAGCTTTTACCTCATTGTTATCGTTATGGGCAATAAGTACAGCTGCAGAGGTAATATAGGGATCCGAAAAATCATACTTTTCCTGTCGATCGGGGCGGATACCAACCTGATTTGCAATCATATCAAAGCGTTTAGCATCAAGCCCTGCGAACATGGCATCCCATTGCGTCTCCTTGAATTCTGGTTCAACACCGATACGTTTTGCAACCTCAGTGGCAATCTCGACATCAAAACCAGTTAAGTTTCCACTGGTATCATGGAAAGTAAAGGGCGGATATGTACCTTCCGTACCTATTAAAATCTTATCATCATCTTTAATTTTAGCTAATAAATCCTTGCCATCACTCTGCTCAGCTGCCTTTTCATCAGTTTTTTTATTTTTCTCTTTCTCTTTCCCTTCATCTTTTCCACATGCTGCTAAAATTAAGATAAAGCTTAGTAACAGCGCTAATAAAACCGTTAGTTTCTTCACAATTTAACCCCCAGATCCAATAATCTATTTGAGAAAAAAGATATTTCCAGCTATATATTGCCCTTTTTTACAAATTAAATGTAAAAAGCCTGCTTGGAAACCAGCAGGACTTAGAATATCGTCTACATTACTATTCGAACATTTTGATCTCTTTGTTATCAGTTTTATGAATTTTTGAAAAAAGAAAACTCAAAAAAAAGAGAGGCATATACCTCTCCTACTATTTCCACCAGCTGTCAAACATCGATGCAGGCAGCTGGCGTTTATGTTCTGTCATTCTATAGCGCTTTTCGATGATTTCAGCGACATCCTTCGATACTTCTCTTCCTTCAAGATAATCATCAATTTCATCATAAGAGATACCGAGCTCTGTTTCGTCCGCTTGTCCTGGTTTTACATCAAGCAGGTCTGCTGTTGGAACCTTTAAATAAAGCCTTTCATCAGCTCCTAGTTCTTTTAGCAGGGCTTTACCTTGACGTTTGGTCAGACCTGTTAACGGCAGGACATCTGCTCCACCGTCACCATATTTCGTAAAAAATCCAGTCACTGCTTCTGCTGCGTGGTCTGTGCCAATCACTAGGAATCCCTCCATACCACCAATCGCATATTGGGCAATCATTCTCATCCTCGCCTTCACATTACCTTTATGGTAATCGCTTAACGGTTCGCCTGTTGTCACAGTATCATACTCTTCCTGTACAGCATCAACAGCAGCCTTCACATTAAAGCTATATTCCTGATCAGCATGAATGAACCTGAGTGCAAGCTGAGCGTCTTCTTCATCCCCTTGAACCCCATACGGGAGTCGGACAGCAATAAATTTCGCCTCTCTTCCTTCCGCTCTCAGTTCCTCTACTGCCAGCTGGGCAAGGCGACCAGCAAGACTAGAATCCTGACCGCCGCTAATCCCAAGCACATACCCTTTCGCCTTTGCAACTTGCATATATCTTTTTAAAAAATCAATGCGTTTTCTAATCTCTTCCTTTGGCTGGATAGCAGGATTTACATTTAAAGCTTCCATAATTTCTTTCTGCATAGGTAACTCATAACCTCCAAACTTCTTTTACATTAAAATTACTGTATCACACACATGATAAATATTACCAACATAAAACCAGGTCCGCTTTTCTTTAGCGGACCCTTGATATACCTTTATTGTTTATTTTCAGATGAGTTCTTATTTTCCCATGTATTAATATGGTCCTCTTCATCAAATTCAATTGTCACATGCTTAACGCCTTTTTCAGCCATAATATCTGCCTGAAGCCGGTCTTTAATATCATCTGCTTGTGCAACGGTTAATTTCGGATCAATCTCAACTTCCAGCTCAACATGTACATCTTCTCCTTCTTTCACTACTACAAGCTCCTGTATATCCTTTACATCAGGGTCAGCCATTACCATCTCGCCAATTCTTGCTTCCATTTCTTCATCTGACCTACCGATCACTCCTGCAGCGTTATCTAAAAATACTCTGCCGACAACAAAGAACATCATGAATCCAATTATAATTGAAGCAGCACCCTCTACCCAGTGGATATCGGTAAAGTTTGAAATGACAACGGCACATATAGCTAATAACCCACCGCTAGTGGCTACTAGATCTTCCATAAAGACTAACTTGGTTGCGGGCTTCGCTCGATTTAAATGGGTAAAGCTAGTTACAAAAATTTTGAAGCCCCCAGCCTCAGCCCCCACTTCATGCAAAACCTCCTTCATTGCCTTATAAAGAACATATATTTCAAGGATTAAAGCAAAACCGAGTACACTTACATTTATCAAAAAACCACCTGATTCTGCCGGATGAAGGATATGATGATAGCCTTCTTTAATCGTTTCGTAGGCCATAATTCCGACAATTAATACAGCAAAAAGCAGGACTAAGTTGACAAGCCTCCCAAATCCATTTGGAAAACGCTTAGTCGGTGATTTCTTACTTAATGCTGAACCTACAAACACAAAGAACTGATTTGCAGCATCGCCTACACTATGCATCGTCTCTGCAAATAATGCCACATTTCCTGTAAAGCTATAGGCCACTCCTTTGGCAATCGCAATAATCGTATTGACAATCGCTGCAATAAGAGCAGATTTATTCCCTTTTTTCAATAAGCGAAATAATTCTCCCATCAAATTCCTTCCTTCTGTTTCATCTTTACTACTCTTAATATTTTCTAAATGGAATCAAATCATGATAAAATCCTTGCCTTATTGTTTTATTTCCTCATAAGGTATTTAAAGGAAAGGCTGTGTTAATGGATACTGTTGATTTTAGAACCTGTTGATTGGAGTGTGAGGCGCTTGACTCCTCGAAAATGAAAATCTCATTTTCTTCGTGCGATGTTTCGCTACCGTAGCCTTCCTTGTCCTGCGGGATGTACGAGCTGAGTGAGACCCCACAGGTGCGAAGCTGTAAGGAGGCTCACGGGCGAGCCCGCGGAAAGCATAGCGCCTGTAGCGTAAATCAACAGCCTAGTTTAACACAGCCAAAGGAAAAAAAAGCATAACCCCTTACTGGGATTATGCTCTCTCCATTAGACATTTCTTAAGATTAGATATAACCGGTTATTTCTAGTGTCTTTTTCCTCTTCAGCAGCTAAATCATACTTTTTCAACAAATGAAATACTTCATTTAATAAATCCTGACTGTGTTCTTTCGCAAAGAACTGTTCAAACAGAGCTTTCATATCATCGGGTAAATATGCTTCCTGTGTACTGTACTTGCTTTTTACATCCGCATGGGTATGATCAAGTTTGCATTCACTCATAAAATCACCTTTCTTCTACTAATAATGAAACCCATCCATTGCAGGATGGGTTTCAATTTATTCCTTATTATTATCTGTTACCTCTAAAACATCCAAAATAAACACAAAAACAGGAATACCAATAATTAATCCCCATACACCAAAGAAGTGCTCTGAACAAATGAGAACGATAAAGGTGTAAAAAACCGGTAAATTTGTCTTTGATGACATTAACTTTGGATTAAGGATATACGCCTCAATTGCATGAATAATCATGATCGCGATAAAAACATAAAGAACGGTCATGATTCCACCGATGCTGTATGCAATAATCGTTAAAGGAACCAACGATATAATAACCCCTGCAACAGGAATTAACCCTAAAAACAAAATCATGATCGAAAGTCCACCTAGCTGCGGGAAACCTAGTATCCACAATGCTATGGTTGTTAAGATACAATTTACAATGGCGATGATAATTTGGGCTTCAATCACCTTACCAAATGTACGGACAAATTTACTTGCAAAGAACTCAATTTCAGCATGTATGGAAGCAATCTTACTCGTTTTAAATTTTCTGGTGAATTCTATTAAACGAGGCTTTTCCAATAAGAAAAACAAGCTTAACAATAGTGCTAAAAGGATTTGTAAGGTAAAGGTACTGATGTCGGTAAAATATGTTATTAGGAAGGTAAAGCCTCTTTCTAAATAGTTAGAGATCTGAATTTCCTCAAGTCGGCTTACGATAAAATTCAATATCATATTGTCATGCTTTGAGGTATAGAAAGCCGTAATCTGTCTAATTAATTGTGTAATTTCAGTAATAATCATAGGCAAGTACTTAACGATTGCATACGATAACAAGCTGACAATCGTAGCATACGAGGTGATGACTAGTAATTTCCGGTTTAGGGGAACCTTCTTTGATAGGAAAAAGACTAAACGATCCATCAGAAAAGTAAAAATAAACGTAAATAATAGTAGATTAATCATATCGTGAAGGGCATATATAACAATTGCAATA
This sequence comes from Bacillus sp. MRMR6, assembly GCF_001940785.1. Classification (GTDB taxonomy): domain Bacteria; phylum Bacillota; class Bacilli; order Bacillales; family Cytobacillaceae; genus Neobacillus. Next base: position 41,960 of record NZ_MSLS01000027.1, on the reverse strand, counting down.
AAGATAAAAATTAAAAGCCTCTTAAAGCCGCTGCTTTGAAATAGTTTATTTATCATCTGTAAATACCAAACCCCATTATGTATCTGATTTATTTTTCTCTTTTTATTATACCAGTTTATAGTCTATAGAAAAGGATAAACCTTTAAAAATTTATTAAAAGTTGTACGGGCATTTTGTCATGATTAACCCTTTAATAATACAAGTACGGGAGAGACATTTTCTGCTCTGACTGTTCATACATTTAAAGTGAAACTTCCATTAGTCGGGGTTTTCTTCAGTCCCCACTAATGGTTAGTTGAACTTATCGGGCTTTTACGGGCAGATATCCCCCCCACATAGAATTTCTCATTGTAACTCATAACCTTGAGGTGGGTGTCTTGCTGCCCGTTAATGCGGGATAAAAGGAATGTAATGTGCCTTATTCAACTTAAGAACGGAGGGAAACCATGTCGGGAGGCCAAAAAGTCCTTTTATACATTTTATCGTTTTTCATTCCCGTTGTTGGCATTATTTTAGGTATTGTTTGGATGAATGACCAAGATCTTGAAAAAAAGCAAATTGGAAAGAACTGCTTAGTCATTGGCATTATCAGTATTGTTCTAAGCTGCATTTGTTGGTTTGCACTTTCCGCACTCTCGATTGCACCAGCTTTTATGGTGGGATATTAATCATTCTAATAGAGTTTTTGAACCTAATTCAACTTGAATTAGGTTTTTTTAAAGAAAGGCGGAATACATTTTGTTACATTCTTTATTAGATTTTTTCGGAAAAGCAATTTGCCACCAACTTGAGGAACGTTCCTTAGTGGCTTCTGGTGAGGCGTTAGCCGTGTGTGCACGGGATACGGGGATATACATAGGGATCTTCTCGACACTTATCTACTTACACATGGTCAAAAGAAACAAAGCCATTACAATCCCTTCAATTCGAAATAGTTTCCTGCTTCTCCTACTCCTTGTTCCACTAATAGTGGATGGTGTTGGATCTTATACGCATCTATTTGAGACAAGTAATATTCGAAGATTGATAACAGGAATAGGATTCGGAATGGTCCTGCCATATTTTCTCTATCCTTTACTCCACAAAGAATCCGTTGAACAAAATTCAGAACCCGTCATTAAGGGGAGTAAAGATGTGTATATACCACTGTTTCTCAGTAGCATGATAGGAAGTATTTTTTATATAGGAATCTTTTCACATCTCCTTCTCAATAGTTTCATTATCATTACGGTAATTGCTTGGTTCAGTATTTGTGCCTCATTTTTATTTGTATCAATCAAGAAACGGTATATAAAGTGTCTTCTGTCCATTTCATTTTGTTTTGTTTTCCTAACAGCGCTTTCTGCTTTACACAGAGTGTTAATAGGTTAATACTAATATTTGCAAGTATTATAGATAGTTTGGTAAGTTTTAGGTAGAGAGATTTATGTTTTAAGGGGGCGTGCATCCTCATGAAGGATAAAGTAACAAATATGGTGAAAAATCATTTATTTCAACCCATGACTTTCATTGTGGCAATTCTTTTCATAAAATTATATGCTTTTCAGATCGTTGTTTTTGATAACCAATCAGTGCTTCACAACCTACTAATTGAATTCCCACTTTGGGCACTTTTATTACTGGTACAGATGTTCATTTTCAAAAAGCACACCTGGTCGGCTGTATGGGTCTATCACTTTAGTTTGTCCGTTCTTTTTATTGTGGTGATTTATTATACAAGGTACTTTTCAACGGTCCCTTCCTATTACGATGTCAAACAAATTTACCAATCCAACTCTGTTGGAGGTACTGTTGCACTGCTTGGGAGTCCCTTTGATTATTTATTTTTCTTGGACGTTGTTTTAATCCTGCCGCTTATATGGTTTTTTTCGAAATCAAAAAAGATTCTTAGAGCACCTATAATAAGAACCTGGGTTGTAGCCTTTACCTGTATCGGGTTGATTATGACACTTGCTGCCTTTCGACATCCATTAATTGATGTTTCTTATTTTGCCAAACAGCATGGATATATCCAATCACAGTTTGTTCAGTTGTTCGAGCGAAGTTTTGGTACTGCCTTTGCAAGCAGCGATTTTTCATCAGATCAGGAGCTTGCAAAACTTAAGGGAAATGCTTACGTTCCAAATCAGGAGCAGCCTACATATGGTGTAGCGAAAGATCGGCATGTATTTATTATTCAAGTTGAATCTTTACAAGAATTTGTGATCAACAGCCGGGTTAATGGAACCGAAATTACTCCCAATATGAATGCAATGCTAAAAGAAAGCGCCTATTTCAATCATGTATATCAACAAATTGGTGCAGGAAATACGTCCGATGCAGAATGGCTGATGCATACTTCATTATATCCAGAAGGGATGGACCCCACTGTCAATATCATTGACGGCAGTGACTTTCCTTCTCTAGTTCGTACTTTAAAAAAGAATGGCTATGGGACTTCTACCTATCATGCGGATGATATTACCTATTGGAGCCGGGATAAATTATATCCTGCCCTTGGCTTTGATTATGTTTTTACCAGTAATGAAATACCTAATGAAAAAGAAATCGGATTCGGCCCTGCTGATGAGGTATTGTTTGATTTCGTCTCAGAGCAATTGCCAAAACAGCTAGAAAATCATCGCAGGGTGTATTCCAATATTATTACGTTAACGAGTCACACCCCTTTTGAGATGCCTGAAGAGTTTGAATATCTTAACCTTCCAGAGGAATATAAAGACACCTATGTTGGTAACTATCTACAATCGGTAAGATATACAGATGAACAGATTGGCAAATTTATTGAGTCCCTTAAACAATTGGGCATTTACGAAGAATCCATTTTACTCATTTATGGAGACCATTCCGGAATTCACGGGGCACCCGTCACAGATCAAGACCAGCTTCTTTTAAAAAAACTGTTAGGCCATACATACAATCTGCATGACCGCTTTGTGGTCCCTGTATTGTTTACAGCACCAGGAATTTTCACTGGAGAGACCTATTCTCATCTCGGCGGCCAAATTGATTTGATGCCTACTTTACTTAATTTATTGGGAATTGAGCACGATGCCCAAATGATTGGACACAACTTATTTTATTACACCAGTAATTTACTTGGAATGAGATACTATATGCCAGGCGGTTCATTCATTAGTAATAACACGCTATACACAGCACCAAGTGCGAAATTACCTGCCTCCTTATATGACCGCAAAACAATGAAGAAAACAAAAAATACAAACCGACTAGAAGAAAACGTCAACAATACCATAAAACTCATGGAGTATTCAGACTTTTTACGAAAAGCACAATTAGAAAAATAATACATGCTGCAAGGGACAGTCGAAGCTGTCTCTTTTTGGACATGACTTTACTCTTTATCACATGAATAACTCTAAAATATCGATACATAATAACTATGGTTATGTTCAATTAACACTAGGAGGAGATATTATATGATGCAAAATAATCAGCAAGGACACATGCACCAAAATATGCATACTGGAATGATTCCAGCTCAAATGAACCATGGAGGGCATGAGATACTCGATGTCCAGGAAGTACTATCTGCAACTGTTGGAACAATGGATCAGTACCTTTTACTGCGCCAATACGCAAAAGATCCTGAATTAATTGATATGATGATTCGCCAATATCAGTTCATGCAGGAGGAATACAACATTACATTAGAATGCTTTAGAACTGGGCAAGATCCATCTATGCATACAAAGAAATATAAAATGAAACAGGATAATGATTTTACCTACGGGTTAAAGCAATCTCAGCCTAAAAAACCTATGCAGTCACTATCTGAGATTTCAGATGAATTCATTTCTGGATGCATGCTCGGTGCAGCAAAAGCTAGTGCAACGATGAAAACGATGGCTGCGCTTGAATCAACCAATCCTGTAGTACGCCGCGTACTAGCAGATTCTGTTCCCAACTGCATTGAAATGGCTTATGAAATCAGTATTTATCAAAACAAACACCATTACTATCAAGTTCCTCAGCTTGCACAGCAGGATATGACTCAAATGCAAAATGCCTATGCTCCAGCACAAGGTGAAATGCCAATGGCTAATATGGGCATGAACAACAACAATATGAATAACATGAATATGAACATGAGTGCAATGAACACAGACAATAGGAATCATTAACCAAAAAAGCTATCCTCTGCTGAATGAGAGGATAGCTTTTTTTAGAGTATAAATTATTCGATCTTTTTTGAGCGTTCACTTAACCATTCTGTTAATATTGCAGTGAATTTTCCTGATAACGCTAATGCCACATGACCTGTCTCAACTAGCATATACGTTTTATCTTCACTCGCTACAGCCTCCATCAGTGGAAGGCTTTGACTTTCAGGAATAAGATGATCATACTTAGCACTCACAGCCAGTAAACTCATATCGATATTTGCTAAATCTGCTTTTTTACCATGGATGGTAAAAAAGCCCTTTATAAGTTTATTTTCCTTATGAAGGTCCTCGTTCAACTGTTTCAACGCTCCACCGGTTAATGGTACATGGCCTTTTGTCCAACTATTCATTCGATGCCATTTTTCAACAAACACTTCGTCATCGGCACGGGATAATAACAAAACATATGGACTATAGTAGACGGGTGTAGTGATGGAAAGGAACATGTTTTCAACCACGTCGGCGGGAATTGTACCGTATGCGTCTACCAAGCCTTCCAATTGATTAGAACCATCGCTTCTTAAGCTTTCCGCCCATTTATCAGGCATTGCCGCCTCTGTATAATCAATCGGAACAGTTGCGACAACCAGATTCTTAATCGGCTCTTCTGCGATTGCTGCGTACATGGCCGCTAAGGTACCACCCAAACAATAGCCTACTACCGAGATTTCTTTTGCACCAGCATGACGAATTGCTCGTTTTACAGCATTTCTAATATAGTGATCCACATAATCTTCAATGGTAAGGTCTTTGTCCTCGTATTCAGGAATTCCCCAATCTAACAAGTAGACATCATAGCCGCTGTTAACTAACCCTTCAATCACACTTGAACCTGGCGCAAAGTCAAGGATATTTGGACGATTAATAAGCGAATAGACAAAAAAGACAGGAACCGCATATTTTTTGTTAACAGCTGGATAATGGTAAAGGGTTGCCTTATTCTTTTTCCAAACCGCTTGCCTTGGGGTAAAATCCTTACGTGGTTCTGGAGCATTTACTGTTTTTATAAAGTTACTCCAGCGTTTTAGTTCATTTTTATATTCCAATGTGTTTGTAGTTGCCAATTTTCATTCCTCCCCCGCCTACTTAGTTACTGCAGTAAGCTCTAATACTTCGTTTTTTTCCTTCATCAATTCTTTTAGTTCTCCAAGTTCCTCTTTTAAGCTGTAAATCTCTGCTAATTCTCTTGTCACATCATTCAGACCAGTATGAATTTCATCTAATTTCTTTTGATCAGTTTTTAGCTGCTTTGTCAGCTTAATCATGTCTCTTGCTGCATCGGCAATGATGCTAACATTTTTATTCGTTTGATCTATCTTCTCTTCTAGCTTCCAAAGCTGTTCTTCTAAGAGATCAATCTTTTCCTCTGTCTGCACCGTTAGTTTGGCTGCCTTAGCCACATCATATTTTGTAGGAATATTATAAAACTTCGCAAAGTACTCCTGATTCTTTTTAAACATTTTGAGATAGGGTTGCTGCATCATCGTACCCCACTTCATAAGCTCGACAAATTCATGATGATTCGTCCAGCGGTGGATGGTATCATTCACCTGCTTTTCCCACTGATCACTTATCTTTTTAAAGGTCTGGTATGGTTCATACGTATTACGTTCTGTCATTTTTTTATTCCTCCAGTTTATTAAAGCTTTTTTAACACATTTTTTAAAATTTTCCCTGCAGCATTCCGAGGAAGCTCCTCAACAATTTCTATCAGTCTAGGAACCTTATAATTTGCTAATCTGTCAGCAACAAAGCCCCTTATTTCTTCCACATCAATTGTTTCTTGGTTTTTTGGGACAACTACTGCTTTCACTGCCTCTCCGAAAATAGGATCTGGGATTCCAACAACCGCTGCCTCTAACACCTTCGGATGATCATAAAGGACATTTTCGACTTCAATTGAAAAAACCTTTTCACCGCCACGGTTAATTAAGTCTTTTTTGCGGTCTACTATGTAGACAAAGCCCTCTTGATCGATTTTCGCTAAATCCCCGGACCGCCAATATCCATCTAAGAAACTAGTTTGATTAGCTGCTGCATTTTCCCAATAGCCCTCCACAACCATTGGACCCTTAATTAATAACTCTCCTACTTCCCCTGGAGGACACGGTTCATCTTGGTCATTGACAACCTTCAGCTCTCCGACAGGAACTGGCATGCCAACTGAGGTAACCTTATCTTCAGGAAAACCTTGTGGCATGATCGTAGCTGGGGAGGATGTCTCTGTTGCGCCGTAGGCATTATGAAGATAGGCATTTGGAAAATACTTTTTTAATTTATAGATCGTCTCTGAAGACATTGGGGCACCACCATAGGCAATGCAGTTAATCTTTAAATAATGGTGTAAAGGAAAATCAGCATGTGCCATCATCATGATGTAGATCGTTGGGACATTGAACAAAAAGCTGATCTCTTCCTCTGCTGCTAAGCGAATGTATTCCTCTGTCTTAAATCTCCTCATAATGACAGAGGTCCCCCCCACTCTAACCATGTGTAATAATTGACCAATTAAGCCTGTTACATGAAACAGTGGGACTGCAACTAAAGTTCTAGATTCATGGTTAGTCTTTAACACATATTGATAATTCATCGAACTATGGATTGCCCCTAAATGACTTCCTACCGCTCCTTTTGGGAGACCCGTTGTTCCAGAGGTATACATAATAAATAATGGATCATCTTCCGATAAGTTGGTCTCACTAATGGAAGAACTTTGTTCTAAAATTTCGAATGGCAGATAGTCCTTCCGTTTACAGATTTGATTTCCGATTAAGAAAAAATGCTGGACCTGCTTGATGCTCTGTTCATCTCTCATGTTTTCAATTTTTTCAAGGAATTCATCATCGACAAATAAGATTTTGCTTCCCGACTGATTCAGCATATACGAAAGTTCGGTTTCTTTTAAACGTGTGTTTAATGGAACAACGATAGCTCCAAGCTTTGCGCAAGCGAAGACGAGTAGGCAAAATTCAATGTTATTTCCTAGTAGAAGTGCAACCCGATCACCCTTTTTTAAACACAAGGAATTTTGCAGATTTCCAGCAATTTGTTCTACCTTCTTCAGCATTTCACGATAGGTTAGTCGGACATTATTCAAAACAAGAGCCTCTTTATCTCCATACCTTTGAACGGTTCCTTCCAGCATTGCAAAGAGATGTTTCGGCCTATTCTCAAATACCTGTATTTCTCTATTAAAATGATTTTCTTTCATCATCTTCATTTCAAAAACCTCCTAAAGCTTTTCCTTACCTTGCCGTCCAGCCACCATCGACATGTAAGATCTGACCGGTAACATACTTTGAGGTATCAGAAGCCAAGAATACAACTGGTCCAGCAAGATCGGATGTTTCGCCAATTCTTTTAATCATGGTAGAATTTGTTATATTTCTTACTCTTTCGGGGTCTGAAAGCCATTCTTCTGTCATCGGCGTTTTTATATATCCTGGTCCGATCGCATTTACAGTAATATTAAAAGGCGCTAATTCATCCGCCCAAACCTTTGTTAACTGGTTAATGCCACCTTTACTGGCTGCATAGGATGTTTGTAACGGCAGACCGATACTACCTAAAATCGAGGAAATGTTAATAATCTTTCCGTAGTTTTGTTGGATCATCTGCTTGGCACAGGCCTGGCCTACTAAGAAAAGTCCTTTTAGATTTACATTCAGAACTTGATCCCAATCCTTTTCTTCTACTTCTACTAGAGGCTTTCGGATGTTCATTCCTGCGTTGTTTACTAAAATATCTAAAGAACCAAATTGAGTAGCAATTTTACTTACTAGCTGTTCAACCTGCTTTTTATCCGTCACATCGCACCGTATATAAGCTGCTTCGATTCCCTTTTCGATTAATTTCTTTACTGCCTTTTCCCCTTCTTCCACACCGCGGCTAGATAGTACAACTGTCGCACCGTAAGACCCTAGAGCATAGGCCATTGCAAAACCAATTCCTTTGCTTCCGCCCGTAACGAGTGCAACCTTTCCCTTCATTTCAAAAGATGGTACGTCCATTCCCTACTCACCCTTTCCTTTCTTCGTTCACCTACAGTTTTACAATGCAAGAACCATGCCAGTTAACCACAGATTCCAACTATTCGACAGACAGTACCAAATTTAGTGGGTTTCCAACATGAAAATAAGGAAAAATAGTAAGGTTTCGTATGCAATCAAAAAAGCCAACGAAGTCTGCGTTGGCTTTTTGATTCCCTTTTTCATCAAATGTTTAATTTCTGCATTTTTTTTACGAGGGCTGATTGGCTGATTCCCAATTCCTTTGCTGCACGGCGGGTTGTTTTTGATTCCGCCATTTGCTCAAGGATTATTCTTCGTTCTACATTAGCGAGTATCTCTTTTAGTTTCCATTTTTCTTGATTTATCTGGTCATTTCCTTGAACAAATCCATCAGGCAAATCATTCAATGATATCTCCTCGCTGTCAGAAGTAACCACTAATCTCTCCACTAAATTCTCTAACTCTCTAATATTTCCGGGCCATTCGTAGTTTTCAAAAAAGTTTATGATGTTAGGATGAAATCGCTTATTAAACTTATTCTTTTTATTGCTCTTATTTAAAAAGAAAAAGGCGAGTGAAACAATGTCCGTTCTCCTTTCGCGTAAGGACGGAACCTTAATGGGAACTATATTTAACCGGTAATACAGGTCCCGTCTAAATTCATTCTTCTCAACCATTTCCTCTAAATTCTTATGGGTAGCTGAAACGACTCTTACATCAATTTTTATAGTTTTTGTACCGCCAACCCGCATGATTTCAAATTCTTGCAATACCCTCAGGAGCTTAACTTGAAGGTCAATCGGCATATCGCCTATTTCATCTAAAAAAATCGTCCCTCCGCTTGCCAATTCAAAAAGTCCTGGCTTTCCTTGACTATTTGCACCTGTAAAAGCACCTTTCTCGTAGCCAAACAATTCCGACTCGAGCAGATGTTCAGGAATTGCTCCACAATTTACTTTTATCAAAGGGTACCCTGAACGATCACTTTCTTGGTGTATATAGTTGACGATGACTTCTTTTCCCACACCTGATTCCCCTAAAACTAATACCCCTGAATCTACCTTTGCTACTTTTCTCGCGAGATGAAAAACCTTCATGATTTCTTGGCTTTGGGCAACAATTCCATCTAGATGCATATGGATGAGTTCTCTTTTTTTGAAGTCTTCAATTTCACTGATATATCTCTCTGCTAACTTTTTAGACTGCCGCAGCTCGTTCTTCATTTGATTTAAATCCGAAATATCTCTTACATTTGTAACAACATAGCTAATTTCACCGTTCTTATCAAAAACAGGGCTTCCTGTCACTAATACTTCTTTCCCTCTGACATTCTGTACGATCGTATGTGGTTTTTGATCTTCAAGTACCTGCAGCGTCACTGAATCTGAAACAATTCCTTCTTGTACCACCTTTTTCATCGTCTTGCCGAGCAGCTCATGGCTCCCTACACCAGTTATCCTCGTATATGCCTGGTTGACCATGATGCCTATACCCTTTTTGTCGGCCACAAAGATACCGTCATAACTAGATTTAAAAATTGAAAGAAAAAGCTCTTCCATTTCCCCCTTTGTTACTCCATTTCTTCTCATCTCGTCAGATATATATAGATCTTTCATTAATTTCCTTGAGGCCCCCTTTTGAAAAAGATAGCTTCTAATGATTGATTCTGTTTAGAATCACTTTATTGTTGTGATTCCAAATGTAATCGCTCTCACCTAATTGATTCGCTATTTTCATAGGATTACCTTTAATTTTTTTATTTAAGTAAAACTCTCGGTAAACGGGTTACGTTGCCTTTGCAATAACTGAATTTGCAGTTAAAAATGTAAAGTAAGTTGAATTCTAGATTCACTACATTTTTTCTAAGCATAGATATATAGCAAAATTTGGAGATGCTTTTTATGGAAAGTTATTCAACCCAAAGCATAATTGTACTTGGTACGGGAATACTCCTGTTAGGTGCACTGTTGGTTTTCATTGGTGAGTATAGAAAACTGGTTGAAATGGACTAAAATATGAATATGGTGATGAAATGTTCCAGGAACGTTTAAGAAAGCTTTTAGAGGCTGAATTTAAGGAAGTTAGTGAATTTAAATCATGCGAATTAAATCAATTTGAGGTTTTTTTCATTTCTTCTTTAGTGAATATCGAGGGTGTAAACAAACTTATTCTAACATCAATTTTGAAAGGAGATAAAAGTGAAGTTAGATTCCCTGTAATTGATTCGAAAAAAGAGTACTCTATATCCAAAGCGGCAGATATGTTGTTACGTGGCGCTGTTATTGTAAGCAACAACAAGGATTCTTTTTTTCTGTCCATTAACCTTCCAGCTGAAATCGGAAGAAGTGTTGAGCCTTCTGAACAAGAAACAACTCTTTATACCTCATTGGAAAGCTTTACAGAGCAAATAGACCAAAATCTTACTCTAATTAGAAGGTTTCTTCCTACATCAAATCTAAAATCTGAAATGTTTACCATAGGAACGCTGTCAAAGAGTAGGGTTGCCCTTCTATTTTTAAAAGGTTCTGCCAAGGACAATGATGTCCAACTAGTAAAAGCAAGAATTAAAATGATTGACGAAAAATTCATCATAAATTCCCCTTTTCTGGGACGGTTATTTAGTTCGTCTAAAAGCAGCTTTCCGCAATATCAAATGACTGATAAACCAGATCTAATTAGCCTTGCTTTAGCTCAGGGTAAAGTAATTGTTTTAATTGACCAAAATCCTTTTGCAATAATTAGTCCAAGTTCTTTCTTTGATTTTTTCCTCTCTGCAGAGGACTACATACATAATAGTTGGACAGCATATTTAATCCGATTAGTGCGTCTAATAGGTTATTTAACTTCTTTACTATTAGTACCATTATATGTTGCAATAACAACCCATAACTATGAGGCATTCCCTTTGGAATTATTATTTATCGTCATTGAATCAAGGTCTGATGTCCCATTTTCTCCTTTGTGGGAATCAATCTTGATGTTACTCACTTTGGAATTTTTAAGAGAAGCTAGTAAGAGAATGCCCACTAAAACAGGTAATACCCTTGGTGTAGTAGGTGGAATAATAATTGGAGATGCTGCTGTCCAAGCAGGGATTGCCAGTAACATCTTAATTGTTATGGTCGGTATAACAGCAGTTTCTTCTTTCGTTGTTCCTAACTACATCATGGCTACTTCGTTAAAAATAATCCGCTACCTTTTTCTTATTGTATCCTATCAATTTGGTCTCTTTGGGATTGCAGCAGCTTTTTGTATTTTAATTATCCATTTAAACTCTATTAAGTCCATGAATAAACCTTATTTAATGCCCAATTTATAAAGTTAGGGAATGGTTAGTATGAAAAGTGAATTATTCTATAAAGAGTTATCCCTAATGAATAGTAATGAACCTGGTATAAATGGTATACAATTGATGTTTTTAGTAAATCGACTTCAAATTGGGTACACCGTATTATTGTTACCAACCCAACTTATCAGTGGTAGTAATTACTGGATTATAGCTACCGCTTTTTTTGTATCCCAGTTAAATTTATTTTTAATTAGTAAGTGGTTATACAATAGTAAAACTCCAAATGATAAACAATTGCAAAATCTATTTCCAAAGATCATGCTATATCCAATGGTTTCAATTGGTCTAGCTATATTAATGCTTAAATTCTCGATTATTATCATTGGTTATTCCAAAGTTATCCAGTTATATGTATTAAGAGAGGATCGGTTAATCAGTATAATAATTATATTAATTGTAGTAGTTGCTTTTTCTACTTATCAAGGCATTTTAAATGTTTCAAGATTTTCTGTATTAGCGTTTTTATTTTCCGCTTGGATTATCCTAGCTTACATAGAAGTTTTGTTATCTCCCAATTCAATTTATCGAGACTTTCTTCCTTTAGTAAATGGGTTTGAAAAAGGTCAAGATATTAAGAGGTTCTTTTATTTATTATCGTCCTTTTCAGGACCTGAATTATTATTGTTATTAAAAAGATGGATTAAACCAGAAGTGAATGTTTACAAATATACGACAGCCGGTAACTTTTTTACGTTATTAGAGTATTCCCTGTTGTTTTTCATAGCCGTTGTATTTTTTGGACCAGACTACCTTAAGAAAGTTGAATATCCCCTAGTCACCATTGCAAGGTACATACAATTACCAATAATAGATCGCTTGGAAATGATCATTATTCCATTTTTTATGTTCCCATTAATACTCTCTTTATCATTAATAAATCTTTATTTATATTCAGGGATAAAGTTCCTCTTTCAGTTCAAAGAAAACAACCTATCTTATGGATTATTTGTACTTTTTTTAGCGCTTTTATTGACATTTATTCAGCATGAATATTGGATGGAAAGAAGTCAAGAGTTTATATGGTTAAATGTCTATATTTATCTTACTGCTATATTTTATACAGCCATTCCTCTTTTGTTCTATATTATAAAGAGGGTGAAAAAAATATGAGAAGCAAATGTTTTTTTATTTTGTTGTTACCATTTATTTTAACTCTAACATCTTGTTATGGAGGAGAGAATACTATTGAAGAGATTGCTCCTTCCATTTTATACTACTACGAAAAAGGGGAAAATGAAAAATACAAAGTTACTACGATGGTGCCTCCTGTAAGAAAAGAGAAACGTGTCGTTTTAACTACTGAAGAAACCCTTTTAAAGGATATTAAAACAAAACTTAATGCACAATATTTCAGAGAAATTAAAGATGGACAGTTAAGAATAGTTATCATAAATGAAAATCTTGCAAAGGAACAAGGAATAAAGGATATTGTTACTGGATTATATATGGATACTGCCATATCTGATAGGATCTACCTAGGGATTGTTAATGGAGACTTAAAGAGGTTATTAAATTCAAACAATAGTGCGGATTATCTTATTTATAGACAATTTAAACATAATCAAACTAAAGGGGAGTTACAAGTTGTAGATTTACATATGTATTTAAAGGCAGCTAACTCAAGATTTGGAGACCCTTATGTACCACTTTTTTCAATGGTGGAAAATGAGCTGCATTATACAGGAATTGGCTTAATGAAAGATTATAAAATGATTCATGAACTTACAATAGAAGAATCAAGGATGTTTGATCTTTTAAAAAGCCAAGTAAAATATCATGATGTTCTCTCCCTAGAGACATTACAAGTAAACCTTGGACTCGTAAATTCTGATATAGATATTAAAATGAATGCCGAGGAAAAAAGGATAAAAATATCAATGCGACTTAATGGAATTATTAATGAGTATCAAGGAGACAAAGACCTTACAAATCCTATTGAGCAAAAGGAATTGCGCAACAATATTAAAAATGAAATTCAAGATAAAATGGCCAAACTATTAGAAACTTTTCAAAGCAAAAAGGTTGACCCTTTGTATTTAGGGCTATTCTCTAAAAAGTTTTTTTCCCAAGATTATAAAGATGATGAGTGGAGAGAAGAATGGCCAAAATATGATATAAATATGGATTTAGATTTAAAAATTAAGGACTATGGAACCTATCAATCAAAGGGTGAAGTATAGCTACTCGAACACTTTTATCTAAGAAAAAATGGAGTTGGTTCATTTGGATGAGATGGCAAAGGAGATAATTTCATTACAACAAAAATACGCGACTTTAGCTATTGAAAATTGGTTATCGGGTGCGGTATTAACTTGGAATTGGTGGGTTCTAGTTTTCATGTTTATATTTCCATGGTTAATTTTCCTTAAATATCTTGATAGAGAACGGTCACTTCAAATTTGGTGTTTTGGACTAATAGTAATCCTTATTACAAGTTTTACTGACGACTTAGGCAGTGAATTAAGTGTTTGGATTTACCCTATAAAGTTTGCTCCTTTTGGTCTTCTGGCATTACCGTTTGACTTTTCAATGATTCCAGTGGCGTATATGTTGATATATCAATATTTTAAATCATGGAAAACATTTTGTATTGCTCTTGTTAGTCAAGCCACCATTTTTGCATTTGTTGGTGAGCCTTTTTCTGTTTGGCTAGGATTTGTTACTTATTTAAAATGGGAATACATATATTCCTTTGTTTTTTATATAGTTACTGGACTTGCAGCTAGATTTTTTATACAAAAATTGACACCTTATTAGTTTGTTTAATTATCTTTTTTTCTTCTACTACCTTAGTTTAATACTCTTTTTATGCAAATTGTTGCTTATTCGCAGGATTTCATGCGAAATCCTGCGAATAAGTGAGTATGTGAGAGTTATCATAAATGGAAGTTCCTAAACCAATAAAGACTGACTATGAGATAGAAATGTATTTTGATAATTGTAAACCGAACCTGTTACCAATATGGTCTTTAATAGAATGTTTTAGAGAATAAGGTTAATTCGTTTATTTCCTCGATGTTAGGTTCAAAACCGATCCCTGCACCTTGGGGCAAGTGGATGTATCCCTTATTCATCTTGACTTCCGGTTGAATAATATCCGCTTTCCAATAATGTGCAGAAGGCGCGGTGTCGCCTGGTAAGCTGAAATTGGCTAGGGACGTGATGGCAAGGTTATGTGCTCTGCCAATTCCCGCCTCGAGCATTCCGCCGCACCACATCGGGATATCATTCTTCACACATACGTCATGGATTTTTAGTGATTCAGTTAAACCACCCACTCGGCCTATTTTTAGATTAATAATCTTACAGCTACCTAGTTCGATTGCTTTTCTTGCATCCTCCGCGCTATGAATACTTTCATCCAGACAGATGGGCGTTTGCAGTTTTGCCTGCAGTTTAGCATGGTCAATGATGTCATCATGTGCAAGCGGCTGCTCAATCATGGTTAAATTATATTGATCGAGTTGCTGCAGATGCTCGATATCATCAAGTGTATAGGCACAATTTGCATCCGCCATAAGCGGAATATCTGGAAACTGTCCGCGTATGAGCTTTATTAGATGAATATCCCAATCAGGTTTTATTTTCACCTTAATTCTCTTATACCCTTCAGCTAAATATCCTTCAATTTGCTTCAGCATCAGGTACTCAGACTCCTGGATGCCTACACTTACACCCACTTCAATTTTATCCTTTACACCGCCAAGAACCTTTGCTAATGGCAGGTTCTGTTCCTTTGCATAAAGATCCCATATGGCACATTCCAGAGCCGCTTTTGCATTAAAGTTTCCACGAATGGGCTTAAAGCGTTCTGCTATTTCATGAGGATGCTGGATCGGTTCTTTTAAAATTAGAGGTATTAGAAAATCACTCAACATATGCCAATTGGTTTTTGTAGTTTCTTCATTATAAATAGGTTCAATAATGGAGACAGATTCTCCCCAGCCGGATAAACCAGTCTTTGATTTCACTTCGACTAAAACAAAATCTTTATCATATTCAGTTCCTACGCTTGTTGTGAACGGATTTAAAAGATCCATTTTAATATGCCTTAACACAATGCTCTTAATTTCCACCTATGTATCCCCCTTTTATTATTTATCTAAAGGCTGTGTTAATGTACAGTGTTGATTTTTGCGAAATCCGCTCCCTTTCCGCGGGCGTTCCGGGGAGCCTCCTCGGCGCTAAAGCGCCTGCGGGGTCTCCCCCAGACCCGTAATCCCGCAGGACATTGAATAAGCTTCCTCGAATCTGCCCACGCACGAAAAAAATGCGATAGCATTTTCGAGGAGTCTCGCAGATTTCGCAAAAACCGTTCAATATCAACATTTATCTTATCTAAAAAAAGAAGCCGCCGTTTTTCACAGCGGCCTTTCCTGTATCCTTATTAAAAAATAATGTGTGCAATTGCTACTACAATCGGTAGTGTAATAATGGTACGCAGTAAGAAAATCAATACTAAATCTTTGATCGAGATTGGCAGTTTTGAACCAAGAAGCAAGCCGCCCATTTCTGACATATAAACTAGCTGTGTTACAGACACACAGGCAATAATAAAACGAGTCATTTCACTTTCAATTCCGCTTCCGATAACTGCTGGCAAGAACATATCAGCAAAGCCAACTACCATCGTTTGCGCTGCTTCTGCTGCTTCTGGAACCTGCATCAAAGCTAAGATCGGCTCAAATGGCTTACCAAGAATCGTGAACACTGGTGTATATTCAGCGATTACCAATGCAGTGGTTCCGATCGCCATAACAATTGGCAATACACCCATCCACATGTCTAAAACATTTCCAAGACCTTCTTTGACCGTTTTTGAAACACTTGTATTCTTTTGTGCTTTCTTTACCGCCAAGTTTAAGCCCCAGCGTGCTGGTGTAAACTCAGCTGGAATGTCATCTTCAACCTTAAATTCTGTACCTTCATAACCTGTATCAGGCTTTCTCGACAATGGCGGTATACGCGGCATAATGACAGCTGCCACTAAACCGGCAAAAATAATCGTCGCATAATAATGCATGAAATACTCACCTAAGTCTAGGTATTGAGCAATAACAATCGTAAAAGTTATCGATACTACAGAAAAAGTCGTTGCTACAACTGCTGCTTCACGTTTTGTGTAATAGCCATCTTCATACTGCTTCGTTGTTAATAATACTCCAATGGTTCCATCGCCCACCCATGATGCCAGACAATCTAATGAAGAACGTCCAGGTAATTTAAAAACTGGTCGCATGAACTTGATTAATAATGCTCCAACAAATTCAAGCAAGCCAAAATTCAATAGTAGCGGTAAAAGGAAACCAGCTAACAAGAAGGTGGTAAATAAAATCGGCATTAAGTCGTAAATCAAAAGTCCACCGGTATTTTCCGAATAAATCCACTCAGGACCCATTTCAAAAATCGTAATGCTAGCAAAAACTAATCCTAAAAAGCGTGCAATTAGCCAGAACAAATTAACATTCAACAGTTTATTAAGAAGTTCATTTTTGAGTATAAAGCTTGGTTTAAAAACAAATGCAATAAATGAACCTATTACCGATAGGGCGATAACTGCCAGTGTAATCGGTGGAATCAAGTCACCTAATAGACCATTGATTTGGCCTGCTAAATAGGCAACAGGGATGGTGATTCCGTCCTCAGCTTGGAACGGAATCATGAATAGTAAGACCCCAAAAAGCGATGGTATGATAAATTTCAAATAATCTACGAATGATTTCACTTCTTCTTTGTTTGCTGCTAACTCTTTTGAATTTCCATTCATGAAAGTGCCTCCTAAATTTATACGTTTTTATTCAAGAAATAATTGTAGGTCTGTATAAAACATTTCTAATTTTTTTTGCCTATTGCTTATCTTATCCTGATCCTTCTGATGGATTCCTGCAATGATGACTTCAAGCAAGGTAATCACAGAGGCAATCGAGTGATGTCCTGATTCCATAAACTCTTCTGTTGTTAAAGTTGTGTCTGACACTTGGCCAATCGGTGATAGCTGCCTGTTTGTTATGGCAATAATGTTGGCTTTTTGTTCCCTTGCAAATTTCGCTAGTTTCATAGATTCTTTCCGATAACGCGGGTATGAAAAAATAATAACGGCAGACTTTTCTGTAAGGTCTGTCATATCCTCCGTCATAAAACCAGTAGGATTACTGATATACACATGATCCCTAAGCTGCTTAAGCGAAAAATAGAACCAGTAGCCTGCACTATACGAACTGCCAAATCCACCAATAAAAACGCGGTCAGCTTTTATGATTTGATCAACAACCTTCCAAATTTGAGTTGGATCCTGCTGCTGAAATAATTGCTTAAGGATTAGCTTTTCTTTTTCAATCACTTTGGTGAACAAATGAGTGTTGTTATTTTCATTTTTGGAATTTGATATTCTCTCATCCATTTGAGTATCTTTACTCGAAAGCCACTCTTTACGCAGCTTTTCCTGCATTTGTGAAAAACCACTAAACCCCAGTGCATACGCCAGTCGAATCACGGTCGTTTCACTGACTCCTACCTTCTTTCCTACCTGAAAGGCGGTAAGCAGTGGAGCTTCGTTTTTGTGTTGGATGAAAAATTCAGCAACCTTTTTTTGGCCTGGAGAAAGTATCGTTATATTTTCTTTTATTAATTGATTCAAAGATTTCTGCCCCATAATACCTCCTTTTTCAGCAACGAAAGAAATACTTCACTATAAAGTATATAAAGTATCCCATCCTTCATGCCTAGCAAAAAAAAAATGCCTAGAGTTAGTAACAATACAATCATGTTGAATGATAAACTTCATAGATAGAATCATACAGGATAATATACTTCATAGGCAAGAGAAAAATGTATTTTTAGTTTAAAAAGTTTATATTTATGCATAAAACTGTTAACTCTTTCTATAACTATAAGGCAATCAACTAAAATCAATCAAAGGGCAGTTGATCATTATAACTAAAGACTGCACCCATGCCGGGCACACACAAACAAAGGACTGGATGCACATCCAGTCCTCTTAAACCCTTATACTTCTCCAATTACTTCTTCTGCAATATTAACTGCATGGTCACCTATTCTTTCTAAGTTACTAATAATATCAACATACACTATTCCTGCTGTTCCTGTGCATCTGCCTTCATTTAACCGTGCTATGTGTTTTTTACGAAGGTCACGTTCCATTTTATCGATCCTATCTTCCTTTTCTAGTACAGATTTTGCCTCGTCTATATTGCCTGTATCAAGAGCATGAATAGCCTGCTTAATAGTAGAAACTGTTAGGTCAAACATGTCATCTAAATCTTTGTTTGCTGATTCAGAAAACTCTACTTTGTTTGCAATTTTATGATCTACTAACTCCATAATATTCTCCATATGATCCCCAATTCGCTCTATATCACGCACTGTACTCATAAGTGCCGAATGTAGTTTGGAATCATTATCAGATAAAGAATGGGAAGAAATCTGGATTAAATACTCGGTAATTTTCCGATCTAGATTATTAATTGCATCTTCAAACTGTGGAATCATTTCACCATGTTTTTTCTTATGTGTTTTCAAATAATTCCTTGCTTCTTCAAGACCCTTTTCTGCTAAATCTGCCATTCTTATCACTTCTTTTTGCCCTTGCCCCAATGCAATAGAAGGTGACTGTCTAATAAACTCCTCGTCCAAATGAACCGCCTTATATTCTACTACTGAATCTTGACCAGGTATGAGTTTTATTACAATCCAAGCCAATACAGCTATGAAAGGAAATTGAATAATAGTATTAGAAACATTAAAAATTCCATGGGCGAAAGCGATCGTCATTTCAGGATTCAAACTCCAGGCATCTCTTATTAATTCAATTAAATACGTAAAAGGTTTTAATAATATGAGAACGAGTGCTGTACCAATAAGATTAAAAATAACATGAGTTGCAGCTGCCCTTTTGGCAGCTACTGAAGCACCTATAGCTGCTATTATAGCTGTGACAGTTGTTCCAATGTTATCACCAAATAAAACGGGAAGTGCAGCGTCTAAACTCAGTGCACCTTGGGCATATAAGGTTTGTAATAATCCAATTGCTGCAGACGAACTTTGGACCGCAATCGTAAAAATCGTTCCAATAACAACACCTAAAATTGGATTATCACTCATGCTGACAGTTAAATCAGCAAATGCCTGTACTTCTCTCAATGGTTTTAGGCCAGTACCCATTAAATCTAAACCGTAAAATAAAGCTCCAAAACCAAAGATAACCTGACCATAATTGTTAATTTTGTGATTTTTAAAAAAGAAAATAAGAAATGTTCCTACGGCAATAATCGGTAAGGCATACTTAGAAATTTTAATTCCAATGATAAATGCTGTCGCGGTTGTGCCAATATTAGCCCCAAGAATAACTCCAATGGCTTGCTTTAAACTCATAAATCCTGCATTTACTAGACCTACTGTTAAAACGGTCGTTCCTGTACTTGTCTGTAAAAGTATTGTGACTACAATCCCAGAAAGGATCCCCATAAGTGGGTTTGTTGTGAATCGGTCTAAAAGGTCCCGAAGTCCATCACCAGCAACCTTTTGAAGTCCATCACCTAAATATTTTATTCCAAATAGGAAAATACCTAATCCACCAAAGAACATAAATAATAATGTTTGTAAGTCCATTTTCCGTCATCCTTTTTAAGTCTATTTTGAACAAAAAAAAACCTCCAAACGTAAAGTTGAAGGTATCTTTTTAGAAAAATTAAGTAAAAAATGTACCTTTTTTATTTATGAAAAGCTTCTCGAAAATGTAATTCTTAATTAGGGTATATACGCTTTAATGCTTCTTTCATTTGAGGTTTCACGTTAATCTTAGGACGAGCAGTCTTAGCCATTTCTTCTGCTTCCTCAATTGTCTTAGCTTTACCTAAAGACAATAAGGTTCCAACTGCAACCGTCCCCGTACGGCCACTTCCACCACCACAATGGAAATAAATCTTTTTCCCCTCGTTATAGGCACTTACAACATCGTCTATTGACTTCTTAATAGATTCGTCCTGGTGCTCTCCATCATCAACGATGGGACTATGAATCCGATTATACTCAACTTTATTCTCAGGTGCTTCAGCTCGTAAATCAAATATAACATCCGCTTTTTCATGATCCATTACATCTTGCACATCATCGACTCCACCAATATAAATCCGGTCTTTAATTAACTCATTATAATTCTTTGTTGTCATCCTTAATCCACCTTTTAAATATGTTTCTATTTAAAGCTATTGTTTATATAGAAAATTAAATAAGCATATCCTTATATCGCATAACAATAATTGGCCAAGAGGTCAATCCTGGCTTTTAATGATCTCTTACTCCCCTGTATCTGCGAAGCGCTTGATACGTTCTCCAACATCATCACGAACTCGCTGGAAAACTGTCCATTTTTCTTCTTCTGTTCCTTCAGCCTTAGCAGGGTCGTCAAATCCCCAGTGTACTCTTTTCACTTTTGGCGGTGTAATAGGGCATTTATCTGCCGCATCACCGCACAGTGTAACCACTAAATCCGCATTATTTAAAATCTCAGGATCGATAATATCAGAGGTTTGATCGGAAATATCTATTCCAGCCTCTTTCATTGCCTTTACCGCATTCGGATTCAATCCATGGGCTTCAATTCCTGCACTGCGAACTTCCCACTCATCACCTAAATGTTTTTTTGCCCACCCTTCTGCCATTTGGCTTCGACAGGAATTACCTGTGCATAGGAAATATAATGATTTTTTTGACATTTTAAACTCTCCTTTTAATAAATAATTAACAACCAAATATATAGACCAACTAATGTAATAAATAGTGTTGGAATGGTTAATACAATACCTGTTTTAAAGTACGTTCCCCAAGAGATCTTGACCCCTTTAAGGGATAAAACATGCAACCATAATAAAGTGGCAAGTGAACCAATCGGAGTGATTTTAGGACCCAAGTCTGACCCAATCACATTGGCATAGATAAGGGATTCTCTGATTACCCCGCTAGTATCGGTATCGGCAATCGCTAATGCATCAATCATAACTGTTGGCATGTTATTCATGACAGAGGACAGAATGGCAGCGATGAATCCCATGCCGATTGTTGCAGCAAATAACCCTTTATCGGCTGTCGCTTGGATTAAGTCCGATAACACATTCGTTAAACCAACATTCCTTAATCCATATACCACGACATACATACCAATTGAGAAGAAAACAATTGCCCATGGTGCACCCTTGATAACCTTTTTCATTTCAATCGCTGGACTTCTTCTTCCCATGAAAAGGAAGAAAATAGCTACTATACTAGCTACAATGGAAACGGGAACCATTAAAAACTCACTAACGAAATACCCGACTAGAAGGATTCCTAAAACAATCCAGGACAATCGAAACATTTTTACGTCTCGAATGGCTTCTATTGGCTTTTTTAACTGTGTAAGATCATATTTTTTTGGAATGTTCTTACGGAAATATAGGAATAACACCAAGATACTTGCAACTAATGAAAAAAGGTTTGGAACAATCATTCTTGAAGCAAATTCAGCGAATCCAATCCCAAAAAAGTCAGCAGACACAATATTTACTAAGTTACTCACAACAAGTGGAAGCGAGGTTGTATCAGCAATAAATCCACTAGCAATGATGAATGGAAATACCATCTTTTCTTCAAATTTTAAGTTTCGAACCATTGCTAAAACAATTGGAGTTAAAATAAGTGCGGCACCATCATTAGCAAAAAATGCAGCAACTAGTGCACCTAATATCGAAACATACACAAACATTACAACTCCATTACCCTTTGCTGCTTTTGCCATATGAAGAGCAGCCCACTCAAAAAATCCAATTTCATCTAAGATGAGTGATATGATGATGATTGCAATAAATGCTAATGTTGCATTCCAAACAATGGATGTTACATCTAACACGTCATTAAAATCAACCACACCTGCGATAAGTGCTATGATCGCACCTCCACAAGCAGACCAGCCAATCGACAATCCTTTTGGCTGCCAAATGACTAAAATAAGTGTTAGTAAAAAAATGACGGATGCTACTATTACAGATGTCAAAATGGACTCCCCCCAATTACTCACACGAGATACGTAACCCCAGTTCTTCTAGTTCTTGTATTTTATTGTTTTGGTTAGGAAGATGCTGCAGTAGGTTTTGGATTAAGGGATTGTATTCACTATTCACATTTAATGAATAGATAATCCATTGTCCTCTTCTAGTTTCTCTTACTACCCCTGCATCTTTTAGCTTACGTATATGTTGACTAATCGCTGGTTGACTGGTTTTAAATATCTCTACAAATTCACACACGCAACAATCGTTTGTTTGTAGAATTTTCACCATGGTTAACCGTGTTTTATCACCTAACAATTTTAAAATAGATGCAGTTTTTTCAATATCTACCGTCGATACTTGCATGAATGACACCTCCTCAGTCCAAGTATTACTGTATAACCATTTACTAATATCCTTTGGTTATTTTTTAAATAAATTCATCATTTTATGCAAGTAATTAGAGATAATCGAAGGTCCCTTGTAATAACGTAAGAGAAGCATTCCAATAATTAAAACTAATAAAATAAATCCTATTGCAGGAATGGATTGGAATAACATGTTTTTCCCCCCAATGCATTATATTACATAATTGATTTACAATATAACGATTTGCTTATATATGGTATTTAATGAATATAAACAGATAATAATTTACCTATATATATTAGATAATTTTATTTAATACGTAGTTAGTTCCGTTAATTAATATATAACTATTTACTTATATGATATGTTAAACAATAAATAATTTCAATAGGTTAATTATAAAGTTAATGTAAAAAAGTAAAAACTGATAGCCGTAGCTAGCAATCCAGATGGTTACAATAGTTTTTCCATTACCATAACATCAACGAATTTACCACCTAGGATCCCCTGTTTTTGAAATACCCCGACTTCACGAAACTCCATTTTTTTATATAATCCCTGTCCTGATTGATTGAATGGAAATGTAAACAAGATGATTTTATGAAAGCCATTTTCTTTAGCAAGGGATTCAAGTCTTACCAGCAGTTTCTTTCCAACACCCTTACCTCTATACTCCCTAGATATATAAACTGATAAATCAGCGACCCCATCATATGCACACCGATTATTGTATTGATTTAAAGAAGCCCAACCAACAATTTGTCCCATTTCTTCTGCCACGATTACCTTATATCTGCCCCGATGATTTTCAAGCCAATTCCTCATGTATGTTTCATCTTTAATTTCTGTTTCTAACGTTGCAATCCTAGCCTCAATTCCTTGATTGTAGATAGTTTGAATTGACAGAATGTCCGAATCCATTGCTTCTCTTATGACTACATTTATCACGTCTTATTATCCCCTTTATTTTGTCACAAGATATTATACAAATTCCGAACGACCTCTACTTCTAGGATATGCTTTCCTTTTTGTCTCAATCAGGAATTAAAAAGTACATCATTCTTTAAAACTGTCGCTATGATTATTATATCTAATCAGAAATATAATGTTATCCCATTTATCTTTATCTATGAGGAAAAACACACTTTTTAGTAACCTCCATTTTTTATGATAGAATTAACCTAACAGTTTAAAATGGATGGAGTGAGTATATGACGTTTGGAAAAGAAAATAACATAGAAATTTTTGCACTCGGTGGTCTTGGGGAGATTGGTAAAAACACCTATGTTATAAAATATCAAGATGAAATTATTATAGTGGATGCAGGTATTAAATTCCCGGGAGATGATTTGTTTGGAATTGATTATGTTATTCCAGATTACTCTTATTTGATTGAAAATGAAGATAAAATAAAAGGTTTATTCATTACACATGGGCATGAGGATCATATCGGGGGGATTCCTTTTTTATTAAAGGAAATAAACATACCAATTTACGCTGGAAAATTGGCCATTGAGTTAATTAAGGAAAAACTAAAAGAGCATGGACTAGTGGATAAAGCAAGGTTTTATGAAATTGAAGAGGACAAAATAATTTCTTTTAAAAACTTGTCAGTAGATTTTTTTCGAACAACACATAGTATTCCCGATTCATACGGCATCGTTGTAAAAACACCGAAAGGGAATGTTGTTCATACAGGTGACTTCAAGTTTGATTTGACTCCTTTAGGTCATCCCCCCAATATTTCAAAAATGGCTGAAATCGGTAATGAAGGGGTAATCTGCCTGCTTTCGGATAGTACAAATAGTGAAATTCCCGGTTTTTCAATGTCTGAAAGGAAAATCAGTCAAACGATACACGATCTTTTTAACCATATTTCAGGGCGGATTATTTTTGCTACTTTTTCGTCCAATATGTATCGGTTTAAACAAGCAATTGATGCAGCAGTCATTAATAAAAGAAAAATTGCTGTTCTTGGAAGAAGTCTTGTAAAAGCAGTGCGAATTGGACAAGAACTTGGTTATTTAAATATTCCTGACAACACATTAATTCATGAGACTGATATTAACAAATATTCTGATAAACAAATGCTTGTCATCTGTACTGGTAGCCAAGGAGAACCTTTTGCTGCCTTATCAAGAATTGCTACTAAGAGGCACCCCCAACTATCAATAAAGAAAGAGGATACTGTCATTTTTTCTTCTTCCCCAATACCAGGTAATGTAATAGGTATTAATAAAATTATTGATCAATTAAGTCGTGCTGGTGCAAATGTAATCCATCATAAACTAACTGATATTCATACATCAGGTCACGGAGCTCAAGAAGAACTGAAACTTATGCTTCGATTGATGAAACCTACTTTTTTTGTGCCAATACACGGAGAATTCAGAATGCTAAAGAAGCATGCAGAGTTAGCACAGGAATGTGGTGTACCTATCTGCAATTCATTCTTAATGGATAATGGGAACATACTCGAAGTCAATGAAAAAACTGCCGAGGTGACTGGTAATGTACAAGCAGATCCTGTTTACGTTGACGGTGAAGGAATAGGTGACATTGGGGCAATTGTCCTTAACGATCGTAAAAAACTCTCAGAGTCTGGCATTTTAATGGCAGTTATAGCTATTGATTTTAAAAATAAAACCATCATTAGCGGTCCTGAAATTATTACGAGAGGATTTGTCTTTATGAGAGAATCTGAAGAATTATTGGGGAAAATTAGAGATGCTGCATCTACAGCTACATTAAAGGCTTTCGAAGCAGAACGACTTCAGTGGGTCACCATTAAGAAGGAGATATTAACTCAGGTTGAGCCATTAATTTATAAGGAAACCAGAAGACGACCAATGATATTACCAATTTTGATGGAAGTCTCTACAACTTAAAGTAAAATGAAAAGCTACCAATCGGTAGCTTTTTGTTTTTATTACTTTTGCTATAAGGATGAAACCAATGAGCAAATTTTTTTAAAAGTCGATAGACTTTCGGAGTCCTTCCCTAAGCCGAAGTCAGACACATTCAACTATATTATTCCTTGGTCTATAAATAAAAATGCGTTTGTTGGAGTTAAATCAATGCCCTGATACCTGTTAGTTTTTCTAATTGTAAAATTTTACATAAAGTAGTAGAATGAAATTAGAACACATGTTTCATTTAGGAGGTTTTCTAATGGAACCCTGGGAAGCTGCGTATGTAGCTGGAATTATTGACGGTGAGGGATCAATTACATTAACAACATTACATCATAATGAACACAGGCGGCCTTGTATTTCAATCGCCTCGACTGATAGAGACTTATTAGAATATGTATTATCACTTACTAGAGGTACTATCACTGATAAAAAAAATTATAAACCAGACAAACATAAAAAATCATTCTCATTGAATATCAAGAATAAGGATACAGTTCTGTCAGTATTAAAACAGATAACCCCATATCTCAGAGTAGATAAGAAAAGGAACCGTGCTCTATGGATTATCTGTAATTACGAAAGGGTAACACCAAGAAATGGTAAATATAACGGAGAATTACTAGAGCAAAAGGTAAGGTTTGAGGAGGATTTTTTTAGCATATAAAAAAACCAGCATTTCTGCTGGTTTGTTATCCACCTTATGTATGGTGGAGACGGCGGGACGTGCGTTTCCATGCTTTCGCAATGGCACTGACTATATCTTGAACCTGTTAATTTCACAGGTCCTTCGGCGTCTTATGCGAAACATATATTTTACCTCTTTAAGGAGGCAGGATTTCGCATCCTAGTACTACCATTCAATAATGGCAGCCTATGAGTCGATACACGGCTGTTGGATTACTCCACATACCGCTCGGCATTGCCTTATCGCACTTTAGCGCGACGTAGGTTTCACCGATAAAGCCGAATTTTCACTTATGTGTTACCACATAAGGCGACTAAGTTACTAATCGAACCCGCGTCCAAAGATATCGGCACTTAAGCTTCTACGAGTGTAGTCGACATATTGGCGCTTCGCTGATCCTTTTGCCTGTCGACAGGCTTCCGGTCAGCTAGTCTGGTTGTTCTCTTCCTTCGCCCTCAGACGGTGAGCTCCGGTGTAGCCTACTAAGAGTGAGTCCGCTACCCTACCACATAGGCGATGGAGGGGCGAACAGCTATGCAGTTATTAAGCTGCGAAAGCTAGGTTGTTGTTAGTTTTGCCAGTTATAGGCGTTGACGTTTTAACGAGGCCGATCCCCTCGACTCGCCACCCAAGCTCGAACTACCCCTGTCGAATCCGTAGCGCCCCCATATAAAATGTGCTGAAATCTAGTTAAAGATTTAAGCAGCAGACGTTAGGATGCTCAACAATAGTTTGAGCAAAAGTTTTCATCGCTCCTTAGCGACAAACTTATTATAACATACTGAGCGCATATTTCAATTGTAAGTATTTGTAATTACATCTTTTGTCGCTCACGGAAAGCTCGTTCGATATCTCGCTTAGCCTCTTTCTGCTTCAAGACTTCACGTTTATCATAATTCTTCTTACCTTTTGCAAGACCTAATAAAACTTTTGCAAATCCATTTTTCAAATAAATCTTTAAAGGAATAAGCGCATAGCCGGCTTCCCTTGTTTCACCAAATAATTTATGAATCTCGCGCTTGTGGAGTAATAGCTTTCTTTCTCTTAGTGGATCATGATTAAAACGATTCCCCTGCTCATAAGGGCTCACGTGCATATTAATTAAATGCATTTCACCGTTATGGATTCTAGCATATGAATCCTTTAAATTCACTTTACCAGCGCGGATTGACTTAATCTCAGTTCCTTGAAGAACAATTCCTGCTTCATACGTTTCTTCAATATAATAATCATGATTCGCTTTCTTATTTTGAGCAACCACTTTACCTACACCTTTTGGCATTCGCTACACCTCTTCTCTAGGCTTTTATTGTAGCAAAAATAAGCCTGCATCACAATTGAAAGAGAGCCTTATTAAGGCCCTCTCTTATACTATCTTCTCTTTTTGCGTTTTGTGCTTTTATTTTTAGGGACATTGTCGTAGAATTTTCGCTTCTTTCTTGGACCCTTACCATTTTCACTGCTCTCGGATTTTTGACCTTCACCTTGGCCTCGTCCTTGACCTCCAGCTTGCCCTCGTCCTTCTGTTGTCTTGTTCCGACGTGGTTTTTTCACATCACTGCCGGTTTGGAAAACTCTCGGCGTATCTGAACGCTCGCGGCGAGTTCCTTTCATTCCAACAATTTCAAAGTCGATTGACCGTTCATCTTTATTCACTTTTACCACTCGAACGGTGATTTCATCACCAATTCTAAATACATTTCCTGTTCGCTCACCAATCATTGCCAAATGTCGCTCGTCAAACCGATAGTAATCATCGGTCATATAGCTGACATGGACAAGACCTTCGATGGTATTTGGCAGCTCAACGAACATCCCAAAGTTGGTGACAGAGCTAATGATGCCATCATACTCAACACCAATCTTATCCTCCATGTATTCAGCTTTCTTTAATTCATCCGTTTCCCGTTCCGCATCAACGGCGCGACGCTCCATTTTGGAGGCATGCTGAGCAATCTCAGGCAAGCGGACATTCCACTTCTCCCTCGTCGTTGCATCTAGCTTTCCTTCTATTAAATACGTCCGGATTAAGCGATGAACGATCGTATCAGGAAAACGCCTGATCGGTGAAGTAAAATGTGTATAGAACTCAGTTGATAAACCAAAATGTCCTAAGCTTTCTGGGTCATACTTAGCCTGTTGCATCGAACGGAGCATAACGGTTGAGATAACCATCTCCTCAGGCTTCCCTTGGACCTCTTCAATAATTTCTTGAAGCGCTCTTGGATGTACCTCATTGGCCGTTCCTTTCACGATATACCCAAAGTTTGTAATGAATTCAAAAAACCTTCTCAGCTTATCTTCCTTTGGATCTTCATGGATTCGGTAAATAAACGGAACTTCCATCCAATGAAAGTGCTCTGCAACGGTTTCATTTGCTGCCAGCATGAACTCCTCAATAAGCCTTTCAGCTACTGACCGTTCCCGGAGGACAACATCCGTTGGTTTACTTTCTTCATCAACCAAAACCTTTGATTCCTTAAAATCAAAATCGATGGCACCTCGCTGCATCCTTTTATTTCTTAGAACGGAAGCCAGTTCCTCCATCAATTCAAACATCGGGACAAGCGACTCGTAACTTGCTCTTGTTTCTTCATCTTTATCAACTAAGATTTTATTAACATCAGCATAGGTCATCCGCTCTGTTGTTTTAATTACACTTTGAAAAATTTCATGATTAACAACACGACCTTCGTCATTAATCTCCATATCACATGAAAGCACTAACCGATCAACCTTGGGATTTAATGAACAAATTCCATTTGATAGACGATGCGGGATCATTGGAATAACCCTGTCTACTAAATAAACACTTGTCGCTCGGTCTTCTGCTTCTTGATCAATCGGGGTGCCTTCTTTTACATAATAACTAACATCAGCAATATGAACACCCAGCTTATAGTTACCATTCTCTAGCTTTGTAACCGTCACGGCATCATCTAAGTCCTTAGCATCGGCACCATCAATGGTTACGATGACTTCATTCCGTAAATCACGACGGTTTTCCAATTCACTCTCTTCAATCGTATCAGGTGTTTCGTTTGCCTGCTTCAATACATCCTCTGGGAACGACATTGGCAGACCATGCTTATGTATAACAGAAAGAATGTCGACGCCTGGATCATTTTTATGACCAAGTACTTCAATTACTTCACCTTCAGCACTTTTCCTGCCCTCAGGGTACGTGATGAGTTTCACTACAACCTTATGTCCTTCAACCGCTCCCTTAGAGGCAGCCTTAGGAATAAAGATATCGCCGGCAAATTTCTTATCATCTGGAATCACGAAACCAAAGCTCTTGCTTTCCACATAGGTTCCAACGATTTGCTGAACGCCTCGCTCGATAATGCGAATGATGCTTCCTTCTCTGCGCTGGCCTGAAGTTTCAGATGAAACTCGTGCGAGAACGGTATCGCCGTGCATAGCGGTATTTGTTTCGTTTGGCGGGATAAAAATATCATCCATTCCAGGTTCATCTGGAGCGACAAAGGCAAAGCCCTTGGCGTGTCCAATCAATCTTCCGCGAATTAAGTTCATTTTTTGCGGCAAACCATATCTGTTACTGCGGGTCCGAACAACCAACCCTTTTTCTTCCATTTGGACAAGAGCTTTTACAAATTCCTTAAAGTCACTCGAATCAGAAATCCCGAAAGCTTCCTCAAGTTCTTGGACTGTTAGCGGCTTATAAGCCTCGTCCCTCATATATTGTAATAGCTTATCAACATGCTGTTGAATATTTTCTTCCAACATAATCCCTCCTTAATAGGGCTATTAATCTTGCCAGTCTAATTTTTCTAAAAAACGGTAAATATCTTCATGAAGCTGGTCACGCTCTTTATCAAAGGTAATGACATGTCCTGATTCTTCATACCATTTAATTTCTTTTATCGGTGACTCTACTTCATTGTAAATAATGTTTGCACTCTCTGTGTTGATCATCTTGTCATGACGTCCTTGAACGACGAAGGTTGGAGCATAAATCAGATCAACATGGTTGCGAACATCCGAAATTACTGCTTGGAGAGCCTTTAGCGTTTTCATAGGTGTTTTTTTAAATTGTTCCATTTCCATTTCGACTTGTTCTTCTGATTTTCCTTCACGGCTTTTATAATCACGAGCATATTCAAGAATTCCTTGATACATTACCTCTTCACTTTTGATATACATGGGTGCACACATCGGTACAATACCCTTTATAGGTACAGTGTAACCCAATTTCAAGGAAAATACGCCACCTAGTGAAAGACCCGCCACTGCGATCTCTTCAAAACCCCTATTCTTTAAAAAGTGGTACCCATTCAAGGCGTCCTGCCACCAGTCTTCTGGTCCGGTATGAACAAGCTCTTCAGGCGGGACACCGTGACCTTTATATTGTGGTGCATGGCAGGTGTAGCCCTCTTTCTCAAGGTAACGTCCAAGCATCCGAACATCGGCTGAATTCCCCGTGAAGCCATGAAGTAATAAAACGGCTCTTTTTCCTCCTTCAAAGGTAAAAGGCTTTGGTTGTGCGATTTTCATATAAATAACTCCCTTATTTCAATTTCACTAATTTTAGTTTTAGCAAAGGCCGAGAGAACATGCCAGAAATAAGACTTGATGTTTACAAATTAATAAAGATGTAACAACGAAAAAACCCGACCTGCTGGCCGAGTTTGGGTATTTTTTATTAAACTTCGAAATAAGCAACTGCAATTGCAAGGATAATAAATAATACTGATAAAACGATAGTGATACGGTGTAGAATCAAATCAAGTCCACGTGCTTTTTGCTTACCAAATAATGTTTCTGCTCCACCTGAAATGGCACCAGATAATCCAGCACTTTTACCTGATTGAAGTAATACAACTAAAATAAGTCCAATGCTTACAATAACTAATAATGTTACTACGAATGCATACATGAAAGGCCACCTCCTGTTAAGTCGTACATTTCACAGTATTCTTAATGTACCATATTATTCTTCATTAAACAATACCAGTTATTGTGTCAGCTTTTAGGAGGTTTTATCCATTACCGTAATATAGAGGATGCCATTCTAACGTATGTATGTCTTTTTCCTCTGACAACGATGGAGTAGGCAGTAATATTTTCCGGAAGGGCAATCCCTACTGCACCTGCATCACCTATATGAAATAAGTCTGCCCCCGCCATTTTACTATTAAGAGCAATTTGTTTAATTGTTGCTTCATCTGAGCCTTCTTGACTAGTTCCTGTAGTAAGAATGGCAAGAGCTCCTTTTTCATGGACTATGTCTACTAATTTGGCTGTTTTTTCAACGGTAAAGCCAGGTACAGTCCCTGGAGATGGGATGAGGATAATATCCGCACCTGCTTCGATAAATGTATGCAAGGTTTCTTCCGACATTAGGCTGCTTCCCGCTTCTCCAGATACACCTGCACTGTGCATTTTACCAGATATAATCAAGCCGTCTTCACCAAAGACCCTTCTTGCAACCTGAATTGCTTTTGTGATTTCAGCGTTTGATACACCTGTTTTAGGGTTGCCCGTTAAACAGACAAAATCAAAGCCGAGTTCCTTAGCCCTTTGAAGCGACTTCTCCGTAGCAATCCTTCCCTCTGGAAGCTCAATTAGGGTTTCCATCTGTTTGGCACTCAAATCAACTGGCTCTAAATTCAACCCAATTGGCCTACCAGTAAGCTGCTTTAAGGTCCTTACGGTTGATTCAGGATCTTCAACTTTTAACCCCTCTATACTAGGGTTAGAGACGTCAAAGAAGTTTAATAATATTAGGTCTGCCCCAAATGCCGCCGCCATTTCAGCATTGGTAACTGCCGGATAATAAGGTGTAAAACTCCCAATTACCTCTGCTAAAATCGTCCTGCCCTCTGAAGCGATAATTGCCTGCTTTAACTCTTGACCATTCATCCGAGCAAAATCTGACGCCGAACAATCCAATAAACGCTTCATCAAATAGACCCCCAAGAAAATATTATTCTTCCTATATTTTACTATTTCTGGATGGTACCTGTCACTCCTCAAGGTATAGCGAACATCAGAGCAGAGTAAAAAAAACGCCCATTCGTCAATGAGCGCCTTTTTGTAAGAAATTATTTTTTTAGGTTATAGAAAGATTTTAAGCCATTATATTGTGCTGTCTCACCTAATTGGTCTTCAATGCGAAGCAATTGGTTGTATTTCGCAACACGGTCTGTACGTGAAGGAGCACCTGTTTTGATTTGACCAGCGTTTGTTGCAACTGCGATGTCAGCAATTGTATTATCTTCAGTTTCACCAGAACGGTGGGAAATAACTGCTGTATAGCCTGCACGCTTCGCCATTTCAATTGCATCAAATGTTTCAGTAAGAGTACCGATTTGGTTAACTTTGATTAGGATCGAGTTACCTATACCGTTTGCAATCCCTTCAGAAAGCTTTTTAGTGTTTGTAACAAACAAGTCGTCACCCACTAATTGAACTCTGTTACCAATCCGCTCAGTTAATAGCTTGTGGCCTTCCCAGTCGTTTTCATCTAATCCGTCTTCAATTGAAAGGATTGGATATTTAGTTGAAAGCTCTTCGTACCAATCAACCATTTCTGCAGAAGTCTTTACAACTCCTTCACCTTTAAGATGGTATTTGCCGTCTTCTTTGTTGTAGAACTCAGATGAAGCAGCATCCATTGCTAGGAAAACTTCTTCACCAGGCTTGAAGCCGGCTTTTTCGATTGCCTCAACAATTGTTTGAAGTGCTTCTTCGTTTGAACCTAGGTTTGGAGCAAATCCACCCTCGTCACCTACAGCAGTGTTAAGGCCTTTTGCTTTTAGAACCCCTTTAAGGCTGTGGAAAATTTCAGTACCCATACGAAGAGCTTCACGGAAGTTTGGTGCACCTACAGGCATAACCATGAATTCCTGAATGTCTACGTTGTTATCTGCATGCTCACCGCCGTTAACGATGTTCATCATTGGGACCGGAAGCTGCTTAGAGTTAAAGCCGCCTAGGTATTGATATAAAGGAACATCTAGGTAATCTGCAGCAGCATGTGCAACAGCCATAGATACACCAAGAATAGCATTAGCACCTAATTTACCTTTGTTTTCTGTCCCATCAAGCTCGATTAACGCATGGTCAACACCTACTTGATCAAGAACACTGAACTCTTCTTCAACAAGGAATGGAGCGATGATTTCATTTACATTACTTACAGCATTTAAAACACCTTTTCCAAGGTAACGTTCTTTGTCGCCGTCACGAAGTTCAACTGCTTCGTATTCACCAGTAGAAGCACCGCTTGGTACCATAGCGCGTCCAAAAGCACCTGATTCAGTAAATACTTCAACTTCAATTGTAGGGTTTCCACGGGAATCTAAAACTTCACGAGCATATACATCAACAATAAATGGCATTTGTATCTCTCCTTAAGATTGGGTTATTTAATTAATGTTTTTCCTGTCATCTCAACTGGCTGTTGTACATTTAAAAGGTTTAGCATGGTGGGTGCCAAATCACCTAAAATACCACCTTCACGCAATTCCACGTCCTTCTTCGTCACAATAACAGGAACAGGGTTGGTTGTATGGGCCGTCATCGGCTCACCTTCTAATGTGATTACCTCATCGGCGTTGCCATGGTCAGCAGTAATAATCGCTGTGCCACCTTTTTCAAGAATTAAGTCAACAATTTTACCTAGGCACTCATCTACCGTTTCAATTGCTTTAACGGTTGGTTCAAGCATTCCAGAATGTCCAACCATATCTGGATTCGCGAAATTTAAAAGTATCGCATCAAATTTATCGTTTTGAATTTCATTTAATAAGGCATCTGTCACTTCATACGCGCTCATTTCTGGCTGAAGATCATAGGTTGCCACCTTTGGAGAATTGATTAAGATTCGCTCTTCTCCAGGGAACTTATCCTCACGGCCGCCGCTCATAAAGAAGGTTACATGTGGATATTTTTCAGTTTCTGCAATCCGTAGCTGCTTCAAACCATTTTGCGATAAGACCTCACCAAGTGTGTTGTCAAGGTTTGATGGCTTAAACGCAACATACCCATTTACCGTTTCACTAAAATGGGTTAAGCAAACGAAGTGTAAATCTCTTGGATGCTTCTCACCACGATCAAATGCGCGGAAGTCTTCGTTTGTAAATACGTTAGATATTTGAATCGCCCGGTCAGGACGGAAATTGTAGAAGATTACAGCGTCATTATCTTGGATGGTTGCAACTGGCTGACCATCTTCTTTTGTGATAACAGATGGAATAACGAATTCATCAAAGATACCATGCTGGTAAGAATCTTCTACTACATCTAACGGATTAGAATAGGTAGGACCATCTCCATAAACCATGGAACAGTATGATTTCTCAACACGTTCCCAGCGCTTATCTCGGTCCATAGAATAGTATCGACCAGAGATCGTAGCAAATTCTCCTACGCCATACTCATTCATTTTATCCAAAGTCTGCTGAATATATGTTCTCGCAGTTTTTTGACCAACGTCACGGCCATCCAGGAAGCCGTGAATATAAACGTTCTCAACGCCCTCTTCTTTTGCCAGCTTTAATAGCGCAAACATATGGTTAATATGGCTGTGAACACCGCCATCAGAAAGTAAACCGAAAAGGTGCAGGTTTGTACCGTTCTTCTTAACATGATCCATCGCATTGCAAATGGTTTCATTTTTCACAAATTCGCCTTCACGGATGCTGATATTAACACGTGTTAAGCTTTGATAAACGATACGGCCGGCACCAATATTCAGATGTCCCACTTCTGAGTTACCCATTTGTCCTTCAGGAAGTCCTACCGCTTCACCTGATGCTATTAGATTAGAATGCGGATATTCATTCCACAAACGATCAAAATTAGGCTTTTTCGCATGATAAACTGCGTTCCCTTTTTGTTCATCCCTGCATCCAAATCCATCTAAGATGATGAGGGCAACGGGAGACTTACTCATAGCTACCTGCCTCCAATAACTGTAAGAACGATCCTGCCTCTAGGCTTGCACCGCCGACAAGAGCACCATCGATATCTGGCTGTGCCATGTATTCTTTGATGTTTTCAGGCTTTACACTGCCGCCATACTGAATTCTTACAGCATTTGCTACATC
Organism: Bacillus sp. MRMR6; assembly: GCF_001940785.1. Classification (GTDB taxonomy): domain Bacteria; phylum Bacillota; class Bacilli; order Bacillales; family Cytobacillaceae; genus Neobacillus. The sequence continues at coordinate 6,329 of NZ_MSLS01000027.1, read as the reverse complement.
TTCGCTAAACTCTTGGGCAACAACTAGACGGATGTGAGCACACACATCATTTGCATCCTGTGAGGTAGATGATTTACCAGTTCCAATCGCCCAAATAGGCTCATAGGCAATAACGGTTTGTTTAACTTGCTCTTCGCTTAAACCAGCTAGTGCTTTTTGCACCTGTGCAGCCACTAATTCATTCGTTTCGCCATTTTCACGCTGCTCTAGCGTTTCACCACAGCAAACGATAGGTGTTAGATTGTATTTAAACGCAGCAAGTGTCTTTTTGTTAACAGCTTCATCCGTTTCATTGAACATTTCGCGGCGTTCTGAGTGGCCAAGAATAACGTATTGTACGCCAATTTCAGCAAGTGGTTTTGGGCTGATTTCCCCCGTGAAAGCACCGCTTTCTTCGAAGTGCATATTTTGTGCCCCAATTTTCACATTAGTACCTTCTACTAAGTCAACAAGTGTTTCTAAAAATAATGCCGGTGCACAAATGACTGAATCCATTTTTTCATTAGATGGAACTAGTCCCTTCACTTCTTCAGCAAAACTCTTTGCTTCCGCAAGTGTTTTGTTCATTTTCCAGTTACCTGCAATAATCGGTTTCCGCATGCTGGCACTTCCTTTCTAATAAAGCAATTTGTTGATATCGTCCTTTAATTTGTTGATATCGATGTTAAATTTGTTGATATCGCATAAAAATTTGTTGATATCGATGTTTATTTTGTTGATATCGCACAAAAATTTATTGATATACCGCAAAAAGTTCTATTTATCGTTCAAAGCAACTACACCTGGGAGTGTTTTACCTTCCATAAACTCAAGAGAGGCACCGCCACCTGTTGAGATATGGCTCATTTTATCTGCTAAATTGAACTTTTCAACTGCTGCTGCTGAATCTCCGCCGCCAATGACTGAATATGTACCTTCTGATTCTGCAAGTGCTTCAGCAACTGCCTTAGTGCCGTTAGCAAATGTGTCGATCTCGAACACGCCCATTGGTCCGTTCCAGATGACTAGCTTAGAATTTCGGATAACATCACTGTAGATTTCTCTTGTTTTAGGTCCAATATCAAGTGCTTCCCAATCTGCAGGAATTGCATCAATCGCAACCACTTGAGTATTTGCATCCGCTGAAAAATCATCAGCAACGATTACATCGACGGGTATATAGAAATTAACACCCTTCTCTTTTGCCTTTTCAATAAATGAATTTGCTAAATCAATTTTATCCGCCTCAAGCAATGACTTACCCACTTCATGTCCCTGCGCTTTTACAAAAGTATAAGCAAGACCTCCGCCAATAATCAGGTTATCAACTTTCTCTAAAAGATTTTCGATAACACCAATTTTATCCTTTACTTTCGCTCCACCGATAATCGCAGTAAATGGACGCTCTGGATTAGAAAGTGCCTTGCCTAAAACATCAAGTTCTTTTTCCATTAATAGACCTGAAACTGCTGGTAGGTGATGTGCAATCCCTTCAGTTGATGCGTGTGCTCTGTGCGCTGCACCAAATGCATCGTTCACATAAACATCAGCTAGTTCAGCGAAGGCTTTTGCTAATTCAGGATCATTCTTTTCTTCACCTGGATAGAAACGAACATTCTCAAGAAGAACGACATCTCCCTCAGACATGTCAGCAATCAAAGCTTTCACTGTGTCTCCGTATGCTTCATCTGCATTTTTCACTTCTTTACCAAGAAGCTCAGCAAGTCTAACACCAACTGGAGCTAAGCGCATTTCTTCAACCACTGTTCCTTTTGGACGGCCGAAGTGACTAGCTAAGATTACCTTTGCACCTTGTTCAATTAAATATTGAATCGTTGGCAGTGCTGCACGAATACGCGTTTCATCGGTAATTTTTCCATTCTGCATCGGAACGTTAAAATCCACCCGGCAAAATACGCGTTTTCCTTTTACATCAATATCTTTTAATGTCTTTTTGTTCATAGAAAAAGCCTCCTAAGGAATAATCACTCGATACTAGTAATGCTTTTTGCTCAAAAAAAGGGAAGGGGGAATGTTCCCCGTCCCCTTTGACCTGCCATAACATTAAGCTTGATTACTAATTGTTATTAAAGACCTTTAGACGCGATGTAATCAATAAGGTCAACAACACGGCTAGAGTAACCAACTTCATTGTCGTACCAAGATAATACTTTAACCATGTTATCTTCAAGAACCATTGTTGATAATGCATCAATAGAAGAAGATGCCGGGCTTCCGTTATAGTCTGTAGAAACTAATGGAAGGTCGCTGTAGTGAAGAATTCCTTTTAATGGACCTTCTGCTGCTGTTTTAAGTGCTGCATTTACTTCTTCAGCTGTAACATTTCTCTCTAATTCTGCAACTAAATCAACAATAGAAACGTTTGGAGTTGGAACACGTACTGCCATACCGTTTAATTTACCTTTTAGCTCAGGAAGAACTAAAGAAACCGCTTTTGCTGCACCTGTTGATGTTGGAATCATGTTTTCAGCTGCTGCACGTGCACGACGGTAGTCTTTGTGTGGCAAATCAAGAATTTGTTGATCATTTGTATAAGAGTGAATGGTAGTCATCATTCCACGCTTAATTCCAAAGTTATCATTTAGAACCTTCGCAAAAGGAGCTAGACAGTTAGTTGTACAAGATGCATTTGACAATACATGGTGGTTAGCTGCATCGTACTGATCTTCGTTAACACCCATAACGATTGTAATATCTTCGTTATCTGCTGGAGCAGAGATGATAACTTTCTTAGCACCTGCTTCAAGGTGCTTCGCTGCATCTTCACGCTTTGTGAAACGGCCAGTTGATTCAACAACTACATCAACACCAAGGTCACCCCAGCCAAGTTGTGCAGGATCGCGCTCAGCAAGAACCTTCACCTTTTGACCACCAACGATTAAGTATTGACCATCAACAGTAACCTCTTGTTGTAGAGTACCGTGAACAGTATCATATTTTAAAAGATGCGCAAGCATATTAGCATCTGTTAAATCGTTAATTGCCACAATCTCAACATTTGAATTGTTTAATGCTGCACGGAAAACGTTACGTCCAATACGACCAAATCCATTAATACCAACTTTTACTGCCATAATAATTTCCTCCTTATTTGGAAAAAGCTTATTTTTTTATTTAAAAAGGAATTAACCTTTTAATAACCTTCTTGCGGCACCTTCATCTGTAATCAATATGGTTGATGATGGTGCTTGTTTCATATACGACCTAATAGCCTTTGCCTTAGATGTCCCTCCAGCAACCGCGATGATATTAGGAATCTTCGCAAGATCGTCAAGCTGGAGTCCAATCGTTAATACCTTATGAACAATATCGCCTTTTTCATTGAAATAATAGCCAAAGGCTTCCCCAACTGCAATACTATTTTCTAGTTTTTCCATCACCTCAGGGCTAGTCTTTCTTCGTTCAGCCATTGTGATAGCATCTCCAATACCGTGAAGAACCATGCTTGCTGATTTAATTAAATCTAAAACTGCATGAATTTCAGGTTCTTTAATGAGTGATGCATAGATTTCAGGACTAACCTGGTCTGGAACATAAAAGACGCGATGTCGTGAATGGGTGTTTTTTGACATAATTGAACTAATTGTATTTGCTTGGTTGTGAACATCCTCACCGATGCCCCCTCTTGCTGGAACAAACAGTAATTCCTCATTTGTTAACTCAGGTGTTAATGCATCTGCGACAGCAGCCATTGTAGAACCGCCAGTTACTGCGATAATATTTTTTCCGTTGAGTAACTTTTTCATGCAAGCGGCACAGGCTTTACTTAACTCATTTTTCACTAGCGGAGATTCATCACTGTCACCTGGAACAATCACTGCCTTGTGAATACCAAGACGGTGCTTTAGTTCTAACTCCATTACATCCATACCCTTTAGCTCCCGCATTAAACCTTCGAGGTCTTCTAGTAAATTTTTTCCTTCAACCGTTAAACTCATCCCAATGTTGTTGGCAATAATGAGGTTTTGTTCTTTTAGGAAATCAACTTCACTTCGCAGGACTCTCTCAGTAAACCCAAGGCTTGTAGCAAGGCTCCTTCTTCCTACCGGCTGCATAAAACCGATATGTCTCAGGATCGTATATCTTTTATGTAATACTTGAAGAAGATCGGGTAATAATCTTTTTTGGATATCAATGAATGACTGCATGATGAGCAAGCTCCTTTATAAATAGTAGTTGGTCAAAAAATGTCCACCATAGACAAATTATGTCCCACTACAACTAAAAAAAATCACCCCTGCTAACAATTTACATTCTAACAGGAGTAAAAACCTATTTCAACTTATAAATTTAAGGTTTTTTCTTGTAAACGGTTACTTATGTCAAATTTGTTAATAATCCCAAAACCAATTTCTTCTCCGTTCAAAAGAACAACAGGAATCATCATTCCATATCGCTCGGTTAGCTCATCACTTTTGGCGATATCGATTTCCGCTAGTGTAAAAGGATAGGAATCTTTTAGTTCTAAAATTTGTGCCTTTGCTTTATCACATAAGGTACAGCCTTTCCTTGTATAAAAAGTAATAATATTCTCGGACATCGGTTCGTTCCTTTCAATCAAATCTTTTTCTCTTTGAAGAGGACAGGATCCCCAGCTGTTCACGATATTTTGCTACCGTTCTCCTTGAGACCACCATTCCTTCTTGGTTCTTTAAATGTTCTGCAATTTCTTGGTCCGAAAGCGGCTTTTGCTTATTCTCTCTTTCTATTAAGGAGTGGATTGCATTCTTCACCTGGGAAGAGGAAGTACTCTCATTGGAAACTGTTTGAATTGTACTAGTAAAGAAATATTTTAAAGGGAAAGTTCCCATTGGAGTTTGGACATATTTCTCCCTTACTGCACGACTTACCGTCGATTCATGAATATCAAGTTCACTTGATAGGTCCTTCATAGTCATAGGCAATAAGTAGTTTGGCCCTTTTTCAAAAAACATAGTCTGTCTTTCTACAATCTTGGTAACTACCTTTATTAATGTTTCCTTCCTTTGTTCAATACTTTTCATAATCCATTGAAAGTCCTGCTGTTTTTCTTGTAAAAACTTCCCTAGCTGAGCATCCTTTTTGGATGAAAATTGTTTATAGTATGAGGCGTTAAACCTAATCCTAGGCAGGAGGTCATCACATAACCTAATAGAAAATTGCATATCTGACTTTTCAACAATAGCATCTGGAATGATATATTTCGTTTCGTCCTGTTCCAAGCATGCACCTGGACGCGGATTAAGCTTCTGAATCCAATCAGAAACCTCTTGGATTTCCTGTAATGTTACGTGAAGCTCCTTTGTGATCTGTTTCCATTTCTTCTCAGCAAACGGAACAAAGTAATTCGTTAAAATCGTCTGTGCCAAGTCATTAGCTGAATTTTCCCGTTCAATCTGTATCAATAAACATTCTTGAAGATTTCGTGCACCAATACCAGCAGGTTCGAGAGTCTGAATGGCGATCAAGCAATCTTCTACTAGTTCAACAGAAAGTTTCATCTTCTCCGCTATTTGTTCAAGGGTTTCAGTGATGTAACCGTTTCCATCCATTGTTTGAATTATGTAACGAATAACCTGTAATTGCTTTGATGAGAATGCATTTATATTTAACTGAGACATCAGTTGCTCTTCTATCGTTGTTGACTTCGAGGCAATTTGTTCAATCCACTTGGTCTCTGTATTTTTTATGTTACTACGGGTCCGATTTCGGTTGCGATCAACCAATGGATTAATTGGTTTAATATTTTGATGATCTATTTCCAAAAGGGGATTTTCTAATGCTTTACTATCTAAAAACTCAGTCAGTTCTTGAGATGAATACTGGAGAAGCGCAATTGCTTGCGTTAGCTCTTGAGTCATCGCTAATTTTAATGTCTGCTGCTGCCATAACCCCGCCTTTAAATCCATTACATCTCCCCCCTTTTTCTATTTTACATGAAGGAGACGATTTATTGTATTGAAAAATTTATGCTGGACGTGTTGATTGGAGCAGAAGGCGCGAGACTCCTGTAGGAGCAAGGGGCAGGGGAGACCCCGCAGGCGCTTTAGTGAGGGCACTGAAAAAGTCCTTTGTTTTGAGGCAGTTGAAGGTTGATTTTATCAACCCTTCAACTGCTTTTTATTTTATAATTAAGGTAACAAGACTTTAAAGGTGGTACCGAAATGATTTCCTTTCAAGATTCATTTAATCTTAGCCCATATATAGGAATTTATGATCTCATTGTTCCAAAAGATAATATGCTTCGCCAAATTAAAAAACTAGTCGACTTTTCATTCATAATTGAAGAATTAAAAGATAAATATTGTCTGGATAACGGTCGCAATGCCGTGCCACCAATTCGAATGTTT
>NZ_MSLS01000026.1 GCF_001940785.1 Bacillus sp. MRMR6 | reverse complement strand
GAATTATTGTTTTCGCACCTTTCTCTTCGAGCTGGGAGGAAGTCAACTATTATTACTAGCAATCTGTCATTCTTAAAGTGGCAGGAAATCTTTCACGATCCTGTTTTAACAGCTGCATTGACTGACCGTCTTACTCATAAATCGCATGTAGTAAACATGGTTGGCCCTTCATTCAGGATGAGAGAAACTGAAGAATGGATGAAAGAGAATACCGAAAAAGTGGTGGCTCAAAATTAAATTGCGAAATGGCTCACTTTTCACTTGCGAAATACAAGAGAACACGGACAAAGTAGTAGTATAAAATTCAATGAAATTATTCAACATTTACGTGCAAATAATATAGACGTTCATATCGAATATGAACATACTAAAAGGAATGATCAGGGTGCGAGTGGTGGATTTTATGAAGTTATATTATTTATTCAAAACACAATTGTTTCTGGATTTGTTTATGACTTAATTAAGAAACTTCCAGCTATTAAATCCTTTAATTTTACTAAAGAACGAATTGATATTATTAAAGAAAAGGCTTCAAAAATACTAAATACACAGCCTGAAAACCTTGACCTTACAGATTTAGAAGAGGTAGATGGAACTGTAAATGTTGTATTCAGATTTAATAGAGTTGATTATAATTTCAAATTTAATGATAAAAATATTATGATTCATTTTAAAAAGATTAGGTGAATTAAAGCAACATTTAGGTGCCAAAAGTAGGGGAAGAGAGTTCAGACCCCCACTCATTCGATTATGACAAATTTCTACCCATATTATAGAAATACTTCTTTATTCACGGCTATTGTTCCCGTTTTTACTAACGTTCCTTTTAGAGTGGAAACCTAGTAAAATAAGCAGTTTGTTTCACTTGCCTATATTAATTTCAATACAAACAATAAAAATCACAATAAGAAAATGCTGTTGATCTCACATTAAAGGTTTCCGTTTTGAGGTACATTTCAAACAAATTAAAATAAAATTGGCATGATAACTGATAAGAGTTTTGGCAAGCCATTTTTGTTTTATTGAATAGCTTTGTGAGGTATTGGTCACAGTGACGCCTCGTTTAGAGGAGAATTTTGTCGTATGATCACAAGTTATTTATAAAGTGAAAACTACAGCACAGCCATGTGAGATATATAAAGAGCTGAACCCCTATAAAGGTTGGCCACGGTAGTTAATTACAATAAAATAATTATGGTCACAGTGACGCCTCGGAATTTGTCGAAGATTGATAGAGTGTTAGATTGTAAGAATGTGATAAATAGCAACTGAATAGAGAGGGTGGTTGGTTGTCTCTCTTCTTTCCGTTATAGGAAAGGAGGTGATAATCATGGAGACATTTCTTGAATTTCTGCGTGAAGTTCTGAAGGGGATTGTGCGTGAAATAAGCGTTTCGGAAAAACGTATTAGAAGACAAGAAAACCACCCTACGCCGTCCAAAGCAAAAGGGTGGTTTCAAAATAAATAAACTACTTTGACAACCACCACCCTAAACGGTAGAGGCTGCAGGGAGAAGTGTTAGTGCACTTCTCTTTTTCATTATATACGATTATTATATAGCTTATAACAATTGATATCAACTCATGAAAATGGATGCACAGGAACCTTGGGATGGTGCACAGTGACGCCCCGATAGGAGTGGTTAATCAATTATCCTCAGAATGAATGTTTAGCCTCTATTAAAAGGATGTCCACTTAAGAATTTGAGTTCTAACCGGAGATTTTCATATCGCACTCACAATAGATGGAAGGTGACAAGTTTCTACCCATTTTTATAGTAAAATCCTTTATTCATCATAATTGTTTCTTTTACACAATCGTTTGATTAGTATCAAAACGTGTCAGTTGATGTAGAATACTAGTTTTTATCAATTCTTATAGGAAATGCTAGTCGAAGACTATGACCGTTCCTCGATAAAAATTGCTCCAAAAAACTAGCATGAGTTCGTTTTCCAAAAGGGTTTTGCTTATGTTTAATCAAACGAATATGTAATGTTTTTTTCGTTAATCAAACGATTGATTGAATTGATGACAAATGCTGTTATAAAGGCGTTTGCTGATTGAAAGTGAAGTGGAAAATTGCCGAAAGGTGAGTAGGTAATAAATATGAGAAACTGGATGCTAATGGCCGTCAATGAATTTCTAATTACATCTTTAGGAATATTTTTATAAAAGACTTCTGAGTGAAGTGCTTTTTTATCTAATTCTTTGCCTAGACAATAAAATTTTAACACATATTATATATGGAAGTTTAGTGAGAAGGGGAGAAAATATTGTTTAGACCCGATACAGCACCAATTCATCAGTTGGATTCTTTCGCTAAAAGATTAGATTGGGGATACTATTATACTCTAAGGGAGAGAGCAGATAACATTCACATCTCAATTTACTACCGGGGGAGAGAAGACTATAGATACCCAGTTTGGGAAGGTATAGTTCCTAAAAGGCAAGGTGAAGTTGTATATGATACCTACCATACAAAAATAGTCTTTGGAGTAACTGGAGATAAACAGCTCTATGTTCGTGGTGAACGAAAAACACATCCTAGAGAGAGATTTGGGCCAAGGTATATCAGAACATTGAAACCTCCACTTGAGTGTATTGGGAATGTTTGCTGTACTCCAGATGGCATTTGTTTTGAAATGGCAGGAGGGGCAGCATCATCTTCTCCAAGAATGTTACAGCTTCCATTTATGCCAACTCCAACAGTGCCAACTACGGCGATACTGAATTCTGTATTTTTGTCACCCATACGATGTTCTCATCCACATTTGAATTGTGCCCATTCAAGAGATTACGGGTGGAGTTGTTTTTATACATGAAATGAAAAGTTGAAATCCATTGGGATAGTGCGCGTCTGCACCAACTTCTGCACAGTGACTCCCCGATGGTTAGAGGTGCAGCGGTTGTTTGCTGTGCTTCTTTTTTATTATTGAGGCAGGGATTTGTGTTGTTTTGTAGAATATTGTTTGTGGTAGATTTTTTTCTTCTTTTTAATAACGATTTCTTTTTACCCCTCATTTGATTTTCTTCCTTTTTTATCTTCTTTTTTATTTTTGCTACATTCATTTCCTTTCTCTCATTCTTATTTTGAAAATTAAATAGGTTGGAGGCTTTTGTATGACTGTTAAGGTTTTAAGCATTGGCTTGAAGGGTTTGGAAGGTTACTGTGTGCAGGAGGTGCGGATATCTACTGGTACGGAATCGATGGTGGTTTTGGGTTTGCCTGATGCTAGTCCTGTCGGTGTTTCAAATGAGAGTGCTACAGTTCAAGGAGATGCAGTACCGAGCTCGGACCCGGACCGAAAAATTATACCTGGTATAATATTGGTCACAGTGACTCCCCGATATTTGTCGATGTATGGTTAGGGGTACAGTGGTTGTTTGCTGTGCTTCTTTTTAATTATTGCAGGGATTTGTGTGGTTTTGTAGAATATTGTTTGTGGTTGATTTTTTTCTTCTTTTTAATAACGATTTCTTTTTTACACCTCATTTGATTTTTCTTCTTTTTTATCTTCTTTTTTATTTTTGTTACATTCATTTCTTTTCTCTCATTCTTATTTTGAAAATTAAATAGTTTGGAGGCTTTTGTATGACTGTGAAGGTTTTTAGTATTGGCTTGAAGGGTTTGGAAGGTTACCGTGTGCAGGTGGAGGTTCGGATATCGGCTGGTACGGAATCGATGGTGGTTGTTGGTTTGCCTGATGCTTCTGTTAAGGAGGCTCGGGAACGGGTATTAGCTTCGATTGCTTATTTTGATTTGGATGTTACGGATAAGAAAGTGGTGGTGAATCTATCACCCTCCGACCAAAAGAAAAATGGTTCGTTGTTTGATCTGGCCATCGCTATCGCTGCTTTGAAGGAATTAGGTGAAGTTAAGCGTGAGATTCCGCCAGAGACAGCATTCATTGGGGCTTTGTCGCTTGATGGTTCGGTTGTAAGTGGAGATGGGATATTGCCGGCTGTTATTGCTGCCAAAAGTCTTGGAGCCAAAAGGGTCTATTTACCTTATGACCCGGTTCTTCCACTGCATATGCTAGATGATATGGAGTGTGTGATTGTGAATCATATTGAGGATGTGGTTCAGCATTTGGAGGGGCAGGAAAGTTTGTTGTCTCTGCCTTGTTTCCCCTCAAAGGAACATCGATCTCTAGAAGTTGAATCACATCAAAGGGATTTTATTCATGTGATTGGACTTGAGAAAGAGAAGAGAGCTTTAGAAATTGCTGCAGCTGGTGAGCATAATTTGCTTATGAGTGGTCCTCCTGGTTGTGGAAAAAGCTTGTTAGCTGAGACCTTCCCCACAATCCTACCTCTATTAACGAACCAAGCAAAGCTCGAAGTTATGAGTTTGTATCAACTTGCAGGTGAAAAACGAATTCCTATTGAAACCGTTCCTTTTCGACATCCCCACCATTCTGCGTCAGCTGTTGCCATCATTGGGGGCGGATCTAACCCACGACCAGGTGAAATTTCGATGGCCCACCGCGGAGTGCTTTTTCTTGACGAGATTGCTGAGTTTACAAAGAAGACGCTTGATATGCTTCGTCAACCGCTAGAAACGGGCGAGGTGACCATTAGCAGAGCTCATTCTACCGTAATTTTCCCATCTCCCTTTATCCTTGTGGGGGCCATGAACCCATGCCAGTACGGTTACCTCGGCTCACTTCATCATTATTGCACCTGTACCCAAAATCAAATCCAAGCCTACCGGAACCGCTTATCAGGTCCGATTTATGATCGAATTGATATCCTGTTATCGATGAAATCAGAAAATCTAAACCAGCCATCTAAGCTGCGGGAAACTTCTAAAGATATTCAAAAACGTGTAGAAACAGCACGTCTGCGCCAGTTTGATCGGTATCAAAGAGAGGTATCGAATGCGAAGGTTCCGTTTGAGACATTGATGGATACGAATCCGTTGACAGCGGAACAGAAAAAGATACTTACAAATGTTTCAGCTAAACAAAATTGGAGCAATCGTGTCCAAACAAAAATAATTAGGCTTGCAAGGACAATCTCTGATCTAGCAGGAGAAGAACGACTAACCGACCAAGCGATATGGGAAGCGATGACGCTAAGAAGATGGGGGCTAAATAAACAACAAGGGATTGCGAGGGAACATTGATGCCCTATAAAAAAAGAGTGTATATCCCAGAACGATTTTATCATATCGTCTGCAGGGGAAATCGCCGCGATCCCTTGTTTCGAAATGCAAGTGATTTCCAAGCCTTTCTTCATATACTCAACCAACTTTACGAAAAGTACCCTTTTGAATTAGCCTCTTATTGCCTCATGAATAATCATTACCATTTACAATTACGATCAAAGGAAATACCCATTTCGAAGCTAATGGCCCTGATCAATAAGCGATTTGCTAATTACTATAATACAAAATACCGCCTAACCGGCCATGTATACGAGAAGCGTTTTTATGACAAGGTCATTGAGGACAAAGAAGGAATGTTAGGAGTCAGCCGTTACATCCATCTCAATCCCGTCGAGGCAAGAATGGTGAAGCTGCCAGAATACTATCCATGGAGCAGCTATCTTTTTTATAAGAATCAGAATCTATTCGTCCCGTGTTTCATGAATACGAATAGTCTCCTAGATTATTATGAAGGGTCCTCGGCACAGAAACGGGAAAAATACTGTCAGTCTGTGTGGTTGCAGTGATTCCTCGACTATGACAAATTTCTACCCATTTTTATCAGATAACCTCTTTATCCATCTTACTATTTTCCGTTTTACACAAACGTTTGATTAGCATCAAAACGTGTCATTTGGTGCAGATTACTAGTTTTTATCTATTTTTATTGCAGAAGGATATCGAAGACAGTGGCCGTTCCTCGACAATCATTAATCCAAAAAACTAGCATGAGTTCGTTTAGTTAAAGGGGTTTTCCTGAATTTAATCAGACGTTTGTTTGAAATTTATTGCGCTAATCAAACGTTTGTTTGGATTCAAAGTATACCTCAATATAATGGTGATGATTGACTTTAAGAGGAGAGAAGCCTGTCGAAAGGTGAAATGGTAAAAAAAGATGTTTAAAAGATTACAACAATGAAGTTATGGGTAAAATGCTAACGAGATAATATGTAGTCTATAACGAGGGTGGAATATCAATCACATGATTCAAATTTCTAAAATTCAATTATTTGCACTAATCATGATATTTGAGATTGGAAGTACAACTCTCTTTGCTCTAGGGATTGGAGCAAAGCAGGACGCGTGGATTGTTGTGCTGCTTGCTTCGTTTGTTGGTTTTTTTCTATTATGGTTTTACACACAAATTGCCAAGTTTTACCCTAAGCAGAACTTTTCTGAGATATTAAATACTTTATTAGGAAAAAAGCTTGCTGCACCTTTACTATTTCTATTTGGTCTTTATTTTTTAAGTAACGCAAGCCATAACTTTTATGAATTCGGTCATTTAATTAAAATAACGGCATTACCAACCACCCCACTACTAGTAATCCTCTACATATTTATTATTTCAGCCATTTATATTCTTAGCTTAGGTTTTGAGGTGTTAGCTCGTACTGCTGAAATTTTATTTCCAGTTTTTTTAATTTTTCTAATAACCACTTATATCATCATACTTTTTTCAGGAAACTTTCATATTAGTGAGCTACAGCCTATATTAGGGAATGGCCTATCCCTTATTTTAACAGAACTGGATTTCGTGATTGCTTTTCCCTTTGGAGAAATGGTTGTTTTTTTGATGTTTTGGCACTTTGTTGACAATCAAAAGCTTTTACGTAAAACAGCTTTTATGGCGGTTATGTTTTCAACGGTATTAGTCATATTTACTTTGATATCCGTAATTGCAGTAATTGGTCCTGATCTTGCTGCAAACACTGAAATACCATTATTAGAAACAATTTTATCGATTAATATTGGAAATATAATCACAAATCTCGATGTAATCGCCGTGTTGATTATGTTTATTGGAGGATTTTTCAAAATGTCTCTCCATTTTTATGGATTTATCCTAGCACTCACATGGCTGCTAAAGGCTAAAAACCCTAAAAAAGTTATATTCTTTTCTGGATTGCTTTTTCCTTTATATGTAATATACCGTTTCCCAGGCTTAGATTATAAGCATTGGAAGGGAGATTTAGATATGTTTGGTATGTTAATTTTCCAGTCTATCCCTATCCTGCTTGTTATTATCATGTATATTAAACGGAAGAAAATTCCTAGCTCTAAAGAGGAGAATAATAATGAAGTACATACAAACAATCTTTAGCTATGATATACATACAGGCATCCTGTACACTGGTGGAAGCCTGTATGTCCTAATTCTAATTTTCTACATGCTATACCAAATGGTTGTTTCCTTTTTCAAAAGTTAAGAACCCTATTATTGAACAGGTTTAAACGGCCCTTTCAATAACCCAGTACTTGTAATATTCACATCGACTTTCACCTCGTAAGGAACTTCTTCAAACATTTTCGGCCAATTGTCCTTTACTTTATTCCAAGTTTTTGGGTACTCTTTATTTAGCTTTTTTCCAAACCCCAAAATATCTGCTTGGAATTCTTTTTGGGCTCTTCCAACTGTTTTATTGATCTCACCTTCAATTAATTTTTTATTTTCGTCTTCCATCGCCTCTAAAAATTCTATTAATTGCTTTGGATCTTCAAAGGTACCTGTAGACTGTTGTTCAGTAACTAACCCTTCGAGTGAGACATCAATAGTAAAAGAAATCTCTTCCCCTTTTACCTTTGGTATAATGTTGGTATTTATTTTCTTTACTTCGACGGCTACATACTTACTTTTATCTAAGACAGATTGGAGTGATATAGCACCTGTCTCAATGTCTCCCTTTACCCACCGGTAACCTCTTATTTCACTTTCATCTAGAAATCCGACTAATCGGTCCTTCTTAAACACAGCCCCACCTGTAAACTTAACTGCTGTATCTTGCGATTTATTTTTTTTTTCTTCAATTTGCAGTACACTTACTACAGAATCAATTCCGCCACCCAACACTTCCTTATAAAAATTAAGCATGTTGCTTGAAATAGAATTTAAATGCTTGGTTGTATTTTCCAGCATCCTATTTATTATAATGGCTGGTATACGGGAAACCCCCATCGATTCCGTCTCTAATACCCTTCTAGCACTTGTATCTTTAGCTATACAAAGCCAGACATACCCTCTAATTTCTTTCCCTCTTTGGAATGAATCTAGAATGGGGAGCAGCCCTTCTTTCGCCAATTCCTCACTGATAATAATGACTTTATTATGTGCATAAAAGCCTTCTCTATCGACTTGTTGGTTGGTTGCCCGGATTGCTTCAAAAATCGTTAGACCAGTAGTGGATATTAGAAGAAATGGTTTATCAGGACTTGGAGTTTGCGTGCTTTCTGCAGCAGGCTTTAATAATTGGGAAGTAAATATAAAACCACCTGTTTTAGGATCCTTATCGATAGCAATTGCTGCAACAATTCCAATCTCCTTTAGCTCTTCTCTGTCCCAGCAGCCTGATAGCAGAAGCAGACTGAGAATAGCGAAAATGATTCTTTTCAATTCTGTTCCTCTCCCTCAGGCTTATTTGGTTTAGTCGGTTTATTTTTTAATGACTGCTTTTTGGATTGCTGCCACATGATCGATTGAGGTCTAGATTTTTGAAAAAATAACGGCATCCGAATAATTGAATCTTTCCACTCACTCCAAATGATTGGAGCTTGAGGAGATAAATATGGTGTACCAAAAGAGCGTAAGGAGCACATATGTCCTAACAAAATGAGAAAGCCCATTAATACCCCATATAATCCTAATGCACCTGCTAAAAGCATAATTAAAAACCTGGATAAGATATTGGCATCATTTAAAGCAGTTACCACAAATCCACAAATTCCAGTAATCGCAATGACGATTACCATGGGAGTACTTACAAATCCCGCTTGAACAGCTGCTTCTCCAATAACCAATGCTCCAACAATACTAATTGCACCACCAACTGGTCGAGGCATTCGAACCCCTCCTTCTCGAAGGATTTCAAACACAAGAGCCATTAGCATCGCTTCAAGGAATATCGGAAACGGAACCTTTTCTTCTGCTGCTGCCATTGAGACAAGAAGTTGAGTGGGTACCATTTCATGATGGTATGTTGTAATAGCAATATATAAACCAGGAGTAGCAATCGTTAAAAATAACGAAAGAAATCGTAATAGCCTGATAAAGGTTGATAAATATGGACGAGAGTAATAATCTTCTCCTACTTGGAGAGTTTCCACAAATACATGAGGGACGGTTAATACGAAAGGAGTCCCATCGCAAAAGATCGCGACCCTTCCTTCTAATATTTTTCCAGCTACTTTATCAGGCTTTTCGCTATTTGCAACGGTAGGAAATATAGAAAATGGATGATCTTCAATAAATTGTTCAATATAGCCTGATTCTAGGATGGCATCCGTATCAATTTGTTTTAATCTTTTTTTCACCTCATCAACAACCTTTGGATTGGCAATTCCCTCTATATAGCCAATTCTAATGTTCGTTTTTGTTTCCTTCCCGATCTGCATCCCTTCAAATATCAAATTTGGGTTATTAATTTTTCTGCGAATTAATGAAGTATTTACTTTTAATACTTCATTAAACCCTTCTCTTGGCCCTCTCACATTTGATTCGGTATCAGGTTCTCCTACATTTCTTGATGAAAACCCTTGGGTACTTACCAGTAGTGCTGTTTCATAACCATCGATTAATATAAGCGTTTCTCCCATTTGAATGCTTGTACTAACAGCATCCAGTTCCCTCTCTTCCTTTAAGCTTGATGAACTTAATATTCTTTTTTTAACAATGGTTAGAAAGTCCTCATCGGATGCCTCTGAAAGATAAATCTCTGCATTGAAATCAGATTCCATTAATGACTTCACAATATGTAAATTAATATAGGGTTCACTAGCCATCCCATCAATAAAACAAATAAAGGCATTAACCTTTTTATCATTTAGAATTATTACGATTTCTCGATATTTCACATCCACGCTTTTCCCTAATGTTTGTTTAATCCGAATGATATTGGTTAATAGATCTTTTTCTATCCATTTTTTGTCCTGCTTGACATTATGCTCTTGTTTACTTATAGAATCTTGATTAGATTCTTCAGATTTATCATAAGATTCTTTATTGAATTCTTCCCCCTTCTGAAGGGTATTTTTCCTAAAAAATTCAATTTTTTGAGGATATCGAAATTTTTTTACCATTTTATTTCCTCTTTTAAGTCAAATTTAATTCTTTATATTATTTGCAAAAGCAAGAAAATAATTCCATGGAAGTGAGGGAAGTGGAGAAGGGGGGGAAGTGAAGCAATGCCAGTGGGGTCAGCTCCCACTCAGGGGAAACGCCGCGAGCCCTTGTTCCGAAATGCAAGTGATTTCCAAGCCTTTCTTCATTACTCAACCAACTTTACGAAAAGTATCCTTTTGAAATAGCCTCCTTTTCCCCTACCACCAGAGAGCAGCTGAATTATTATTTCATTTTTTCTCTACTCGTTACGAGAGAGGAAGCATGATCATCACGAGCAATCGGGAATTTAGCCGATGGGTAGAGGTATTTCACGATGAACAGATGACCGCCGCCTTGTTGGATCGAGTGACCCATAAGGCACACATCATCCCCATGAACGGGGAAAGTTACCGTCTCAAAAAACCTATTCGAAGTAACAAGAGGATGGTCAACTTTTACATGAGCGACATGGTCAACTTTTTGGTTGATATTTACATCTAAAAGTACACCCTTACTACGATTCTCATATTAGCTATGGAATAGATGAAGTTGTTATAAACAAAAATGGTGAGCTGATTAGTATAAGCACAAGAAGACATATGTCTTAATGCAATCAACAAATTAAAAAGTCTGATTCAAACGAAATCAGACTTTAAAAAATTTATTAAAATAAATGTTTGATAGATGATTAAATAATAAATAGAAAAAAGCTGGTGGGTCAAACTTATCTAATCTTTAGTAATAGACGGAAAAGAATCCTTAGTTCTTGTTTATTTCCATCAGTTGATTGTTTAAATATCACAATCAGCTAATCCATATTGTTCATATTATTTTATTTCTTATGAACAAATTGTTCATCCATTTCCGGCATATCATTAATACCAAACTGGTTTAATGTTGAATTTTTACCTATAGGTTATCTATCTTCGAATTGGAATCCGTAGTCGTGACCACATCTCAGCCACTCTCTTCCAAATGATCCAAATCCTTGATCGAAATAATACAAAGATCTCCACACTGAACTGCCTGTTCTTTTGTCATAAACTTCTAGTCCTAGTGTACCTGTACGTAAACCTGGAGTTTGATTGTTACCATTTCTAAAATAGCCTTGTCGTCCAGGAGCGTTTGGGCCAGGAAGTATTGCTGTTTGAAAATGGTTATAGGCTATAGGGGCTCTTTGGAACTGCCTCCATCTTTCTTCGAAGGTGGGCCATTTTCCATAATTTTCTTTTCCATAATGTTTAATCCAAACTTTGATATTATATTTACCTGGGCCTTTTCCATAATTATAATCGACAGCTGCGTATGATTGCCCGTGATTAGTGGATGGGCAAGTACTAACATCATCACACCCACATCTTTTTCGAAAGTTAGGATTTTTAGTTGCCCAAGAGTTAATTAGTACCACTGGAGCATTCTGTCTATATTCTTCGGATGATACCTCGTCGGGAACTATTATGGGTCTTTGCTGAAGTGTACTGTATTTGATCTCATTTATATAATTCTCAGAATATCTTTCGTTACCCGGAAAAATTTCCTGAACAGGATAGTCATATCCTAAAGGTTGATCCGTTGGCGGCGCCCATCCTGAAGACTGTATTTGTTGTGGATGGAGTCCTCCGTAATCAAGAAGATAGCCCGGTTGTACGGGTGGTCTTGGTGGCGTCGTTCTAAAGGAAGTTCTAGGGATTTCATAATAGTCTGGGTAGTAATAATACATATAGCTTACTCCTCACATTTAAATAGTTTATAAACCATTTTTTTTTGTTCAAAATATTATTATGTAAGTAATTGATAATTGTATCCACAAATGCCTAAATACAGTCAAATACAGTCACAGTGACTCCTCGATAAGGATGAATATGAACTTGTTATTGAGGTGATAGAGATAATGAATAGATTGGAAATATTTAATTATGAATAATACTGATTTGGAGCAGTTGATCAATCACTTCTGCCTGCTTTTTCTTTTTTAACTCTAGTAACCTTGCTTTCTCCTCTTCTTCCTTTAACGTTCGAGTTCCGCTTGTTTTGCTCGCTGTTCTTCTTTCTTCCGTTTATTTGTTCCATTCTTCCATGCGCACTCCCAATAGATTGTAAGTAACAAGTTTCTACCCATTTTTATAGCAAAACCCCTTTATTCATGGCGATTGTTCCTGTTTTACACAATCGTTTGATTAGTATCTAAACGTGTCCATTTGTGTAGATTACTAGTTTTTATTGGAGAGTAGCGGTTAACTAATATTGGGGTCAGACCACTGGCCTTACATGCGTTGAGAAATAATGCAAAAATGTAATAAAAAGTATTTACTGTGCCAAGCATTGCGATGATCTAGGTGTAAAATTTTAATAGTTTTCTATTTGCTAAGCAGTTCAGGTTGGTGAAACAAATGACATTTGCCATGAAGAATTTTTTCTATGACTTTTCAAAGGGAAAGGTCTTCATCGGTTTTATGATGACCTTTTTCTCTGACTTTTCAAAGGGAAAAGGTCTTCATCATCTTAATGAAGACCTATTTCTCCGGTTTTCCAATGGGATGTGGTCTTCATCCTCATATTACGAAAACCCGCCAATTTACCACGAGTTTTTTTCGTTAAGGAGATCCACATAAGAATTTAAATTTTAACGGGTGGTATCCAGGCAGCACTCACAATAGGATTGTAAATACAGTTACAGTCACTCCCCGATAAAAAAGCCTTACAGAATAATATAACGCTTCCCGTTTTAATATAATGTGTAAACTACCTAAACATATCTCTTGAATTATATAACCGAAATCGTATAATTCAATTAATACTTTAAGAGGGGTGACAGGTTTGTCTGATTTTCAAATGTTATTGAAAGGAATCTTCATGTGCGGGCAACAAGAAGTAAAAAACATAGTCGATTCAGAACATGCTACATACATCGTTGACCTTCGTGCTGAAGCAACAGAAGGAGTGGTACAAGGTGAAAATGTTAAATGGATTCATATCCCATTAATAGACGGAGTTCCCAATCAAACAGAAAAACTAAAAAAAGCTATTTCATTTGTAGCAACTGCTCACAAAGAAGGGAAAACAATTGTCCTTCATTGAAAAGGAGGAAAAAGTCGCACAGGTAGTGTGGCAATGGGTGTATTACTTGAACTTGGATTAGCTAAAACAATAGAGCAGGCAGAATCAATGGTCAAAGATATTCGACCAGAAATCGCTATTCATCCTGAATTTAAAAGGGATTTACAGAAGATCTTTATTGGTCGTTAATTGATTTACACTTTTAATAAAGTAATTCGTAAGAGCTTTGGTTATGGTTCATATCAACTCCAATGCTCTTATTAGGTTCATTGTAAAGATGTTATGAATATTTAGTTCCTACATGATACGGATTATAGTTTTTTATCGTGACTGTGGCAGCGATACAAGTTAATCTAGGAGGTGTGAAATTTTGATTTGAATATTTTACCATAAGGTTTTTTGATAGAGAACTGAAAGATGAATGTTGTCATCGTTGAAAGAAAGTTTAGCTTCCATTAAATGGACTTCCACTTAAGTTTCCATGGCCCCCTCAATAGATTGTAAGCGACAAATTTCTACCCATTTTTATATTAAAATCCTTTATTCCTCTTAATTGTTCCCATTTTACACAATCGTTTGATTAGTATCAAAACGTGTCAATTTATATAGATTTCTAGTTTTTATCTATTTTTATAGAAGAAATAAATCGAAGCCAGTGACTGTTCCTCGACAGAAATTTCTCCAAAAAACTAGCATGAGTTCGTTTAAATAAAGGGGTTTTCCTGAATTTAATTAAACGTTTATTTGAATATTTTTATGCTAATCAAACGTTTGATTGGATATGCGTTTTTGCTTGCTGTAAAGGCTTTTGTATTAAGAAAAAGGAAAGAAGGGAGTCGAAAGCTGCGTTTGTGAGTAAAGCTGAAAAAGTGTCCTCATGATGGTCACAGTGACTCCCCGATATTTGTCGAAGATTGATAGGTTGTTAGATAGCGCTTATCATTGATAGAATGGAGCTGCAGCTGAATATTGTTGGGTGGCCGGGTTGTCGATCTTCTTTTCCTTCGTAGGGGAAGGGAGTGATAATACTGGAAACTTTTCTTGAAACCTTACGTGAAGTTCTGAAGGGGATTGTCCGCGAATTAACGGCATATATCTTTCGGAAAAACGGTCTAGATAACAAGAAAACCACCCTACGCCGTCGCAAGCAAAAGGGTGGTTCTCGCAAATAATCCACATGACAACCATCACCCTGACGGTAGAGGTTGCAGGGAGAAGTGTTGACGCACTTCTCTTTTTTATTATATATCCATTATACATAAAAATATTCCTGTTGAGAAGTTAGGGGGATCACAGTGACCCCCGTTTTTTGTCGAGGGTTTATTGGTTAGTACACCTCATTTGATTCATCTTCCTTCTTTTGTTACATTCTTTTCCTTACTTCTCATTCTTATTTTGAAAATTAAATAGGTTGGAGGCTTTTGTATGACTGTTAAGGTTTTAAGTATTGGCTTGAAAGGTTTGGAAGGCTACCGTGTGCAGGTTGAGGTACGGATATCGACTGGTACGGAATCGATGGTGGTGGTTGGTTTGCCTGATGCTTCTGTTAAGGAGGCTAAACGAATTCCTATTGAAACCGTTCCTTTTCGACATCCCCACCATTCTGCGTCAGCTGTTGCCATCATTGGGGGCGGATCAAACCCAAGACCAGGTGAAATTTCGATGGCCCACCGTGGTGTATTATTTCTCGATGAGATTGCTGAGTTTACAAAAAAGACGCTTGATATGCTTCGTCAACCGCTAGAAACGGGCGAGGTGACCATTAGCAGAGCCCATTCTACCGTAATTTTCCTATCTTCCTTCATCCTTGTGGGGGCCATGAACCTATGCCCGTGTGGATACTCTCGCTTACGCTTTTTGTATGTCTTATGATTGATAGGTAATTTACATGACTAAGTGGAAAAGGAGTTTGACCCAACAGATAAATACAATCCTTAGTGGAACACTAAGAGATGTACCCCAAACTCACCCCATTACAGAAATCACTTGCTTATCCATGAAATTCCACTTCCTTTTTAGTAGATGCAGATTACCTTCCTTTCTATTATAATAAAACCTTTCTATTCACTTCGGATTTTCCATTTAATCAATCGTTTGATTAGTATCAAAACGTGCCGACTTGTGTAGATTACTAGTTTTTATATAATTTTATAGCAGAAATACATCGAAGCCAGTGACTGTTCCTCGACAGAAATTGCTCATAAAAACTAGCAAGAGTTCGTTTAAGTAAAAGGGTTTTCCAGCATTTAATCAATCGTCTGATTGAAAATAAAGGTGTTAATTAAATGATTGTTTGGGTTTGCGTATTTGCTTGGTGTAGAGGCTTTTGTTTTTGTTTAGAGGTGAGAAACTGGTCGAAAGTTGTGTTTGTAGTAAAGGTGAAAAAGTTGTCCTTAAACAAGCTGTTTTGTTTGGCTAGGGACGATAAGTTACCGATTCGTTGACGCATCGGTAACGATAAGGGGACAAGAAGAAGATTAAGAAAAAGATAAAGAAAAAGAAAAAGAACAACAATAACAACAATAAACGGTCCCCATATGCCCTACATGCAAAACAACAGCTGTTTTTATGGTTGGATTTTTTAATTATCTAAATTTTTAATTATAAATTATGAAAAAAGACTTGAATTTTTGAATTCGGTTTCATATTATATTAATAAAGATAGTAACTTTTAATTAAAGGTCACTATGTTATTACGAGGATAAAAAACATAACAACAAATTGAAGGGAGAGGTATTGTTAATGAAATACTTTTTAGACAGTGCCATTATGAAAGAAATTCGTTATGCATATGAAAATTGGGCAATCGATGGGGTAACTACTAACCCTAAACACATTATGAATAGTGGAAAACCTTTTTTAACTATTCTAGATGAATTTGCAAGTGAATTTAGAGGTGTTGAAAACTTCCCTATTTCTGTTGAAATTAACCCCCATCTAAATGATGCAAAAGAGATGGTGGTTGAAGGAAAAAAAATTGCTGCGCTCTCATCAAATTTTGTAATAAAAATCCCTTGCATTGAACAAGGTTTAATCGCTGCAAAGGAATTGGCAAAAGATGGAATCCAAACAAACGTAACGCTAGTATTTTCATCAGCTCAAGCCATTCAAACAGCAAGAATTGGGGCTGCCTTTGTTTCTCCGTTCGTTGGTTGGAAAGAGAATAATGGCGAAGATACAAAACAGTATATTCAAGATATTGCTAGTATTTATAAAACATATCAATATGAAACTGAGATTATCGTTGCTGCATTACGTACCGGCAAACAAATTGTTGATGCTGCTAAAGCAGGGGCGAATATTGTAACTTGTGGATTCGATGTCTATAAAAATAGTTTTGATCATGCATTTACAGATTATGGTTTAAATGTATTTCGGAATGCATGGGATCAAACAGTAAAAGAAGAAGTGGTTTTAAAATAATGATTCGCTAAATAAAGATTCCTCAAAGATATTACATCATAATCTTTGAGGATCTTTTAAAGATAAGCAATAAGGAGGTTAATTTCCTTGCAAAATTTTGATGTTTTGAAAACATTAAACACTCATATTTCTTTTTTTCATGTAAATCAACAAGAGTTTGTTCCGTATGGGAAAATACTATACAACCATGATTTTAACGAGTTACAATCGTATATGATGAAGACAAATATTCCTGAAGAAGGAAATATATATGTACCGTCTGTAACGGAAATGGAAGAGACGAAGATTAAAGAACAGGTTCAAAGTAATTTTTATGGTCATTTACCGATACAGATTGGTTATTGTAATGGCAGAAATTCAACGTTAAACGGTTTGGAATATCATAAAGGGAGCGAGATCAATATCGCTCTAACAGATCTTGTGCTTCTTCTAGGAAAAGTACAAGATATCAAAAGTAATTCCTATGATTCTCAAATGATTCGTGCTTTTTATATTCCAAAGGGTACGGCTATCGAGCTTTATGGGACAACTCTCCATTTTGCGCCGTGTAAGGTGACAGATGAAGGATTTAAAGTAATTGTTATCTTACCTGCTGGGACGAATCGGCCATTGAACAAAGAAATCGAAAAAAGAACAGAGGAAGATACCTTATTGTTTATGACAAATAAGTGGCTTCTTGCACATCCAGAAAGAGAAATGTTAATCAGTCGTGGAGCTTATCCGGGAATTAAAGGGGAAAATATTCAAGTCTTTTATCATTAGTTTGTTAGAAGAAAAATAGATTTGACGGGGATTGTAATAATTTCTACTATTAAAATACAGCAGTAATATGAATAAGGGGTATGTATTTATGGAGATGACAAACCTTTGGTTTACGCTATTATCTTGTGCATTTTTTATGGGTTTAGTGGGATGGATTTCCTATTTAAAGTCTAAAGGTGATGTAAGCGATTCCGCCGGATACTTTTTAGCGGGTCGTGGTTTAACGGGGACCTTTATTGCCGGTTCTTTATTGTTAACAAATTTATCAGCTGAACAATTAATTGGTCTTAATGGTCAGGCATACCGGGCCAATTTATCAAATATGGCATGGGAAGTCACCGCAGGTTTTGCCGTTGTCATAATGGCACTCTACTTACTTCCAAAATATTTGGGCGGTGCCTTTACAACCTTACCAGGGTTTTTAAGTTCCCGTTATGATGAAGGAGTCCGACGTCTTTCGGTTTTACTTTTCATGTTGGGATATATTTTAGTTACCATTCCTTCTGTTCTATACTCTGGAGCGTTAGCCATTTTAAAATTATTTGATGTACCAGCCATGTTAAACATTTCTTATGCAGAATCGATTTGGCTGATTGTTTGGGTAGTCGGAATAATCGGAGCTATTTATGCCATCTTTGGTGGTTTAAAAGCAGTTGCCATCTCAGACACTATAAATGGTATTGGACTATTAATTATAGGTGTCCTTGTTCCAGTGTTAGGATTCATTACACTAGGTGACGGAAGTTTTGCGGAAGGTGTGCAAAAAGTAGTTACAGCAAATCCTGAAAAGTTGAATGCGATCGGTTCGAGTACAGATTCTGTCCCATTTGGAACAATTTTCACAGGGATGATATTAGCCAATCTCTTCTACTGGGGAACCAATCAATATGTAATTCAACGTACACTAGGTGCAGCGAATCTAGCAGAGGGACAAAAAGGGGTGCTTTATTCTGGCTTCTTTAAACTTGCTATTCCGCTTTTTATGATGGTTCCTGGTTTGATTGCATTCCAGTTATATGGAGAAGGAATGGAGCCGGTTGACTTAGCCTACCCAGCACTTGTTGCAAAGGTTTTACCTTTGTATATGTCTGGTTTCTTTTTAGCAGTATTACTTGGAGCAGTTTTAAGCTCTTTTAACTCATTGCTAAACTCAGCTGCAACGATGTTTGCACTTGATATTTATAAACCTTTGAAAAAGAATGCTTCGGACCAAGAATTAATTCGTATTAGTAAAATTTTTGGTACAATTATTGCATTGGTTTCCTTCTTCATATCACCAATGTTAATGAATGCACCAGATGGTTTATGGGATTTAATACGTCGTTTTACAGGGTTTTTCAACATTCCGATTATTACAATCGTACTAGTAGGTTTGCTTTCAAAGCGTATTCCAGCCCTTGCTGCAAAGGTAGTGATTGGGTTCCACGTGATTACCTATTATATGCTAGTTTGGGGATTAAACCAATTATTTGGTGTTCAAGTCACGATTAACTTCATTTATATTTACGCCATTTTATTCTGTATTGAAGTAGCAATAATGATGGTTATTGGAAAAAAGAGACCAATGAAAGTACCGTATATTTTCAAGTCAAATGCTCAAGTAAGTCTTCAGCCTTGGAAATATTCCTTACTTGTTACAGTCACTCTATTAACACTTATTGTGATGACGTATATTGTATTCTCACCAATTGGTCTGGCATATGGAACTTCATTAGTTTCCCCAATGTTTTGGCCAGCAATGATAGCTGTTACAGTAATTGCGGTTATATTAGGTTATTTTTCTATAAATAGCTGGAATATAAAATATGCTCGTTACTTAGAAAAGCAGCAGAATAAAGAAATTGCTAAGAAGCATAAAAAACTAGCTTAATAAAGTACAGAACGATCGCTGTCAACGGTCGTTCTGTACTTGGTTATTAGCGAGAAAGAGGTAGACAAGCATGAGCAATACTAAAACGAATACAGGAATGGCAATAGAATTATTTACAGATGGGTTCGAATTAACATGGAATGGTGAGACATTGTTAAAGCATTCTTCTACAAAGCCATTTGTCTATATAGGTTACGGAGAAGAAGAAATTGACATGTACCGAGGTAATTTTGATATTCGCGATTATGTGATTGAGAGAACAGCTCTTCGTTATGTTAAAACCTTAGTAAATGAGGACGGAACCATTTTTATCTCCTTGAGTAAGTATGAAGGTGCTATCCCAGCATTAACATTTTCATTAAAACTAGAGAATGGCCAAGCAAGGTTACAGGTTGTTGAATCGGGAGAAAAAATAAATAGATTCTGGTTTCGAATCGAAGCGGATAAAGAAGAAAAAGTATATGGGTGCGGAGAACAGTTGTCTTATTTTAATATGAGAGGAAAGAATTTTCCTCTTTGGACCTCAGAGCCTGGTGTTGGCCGAAACAAACAAACATATGTAACATGGCAAGCTGATGTGAAAGATAATGCTGGCGGAGATTATTATAATACTAATTTCCCTCAACCGACCTTTGTATCAAGCAACAAGTATTATTGCCACGTTGAAACAACAGCCTACGCTGACTTTGATTTCAGAAAATCTGATTTTCATGAACTTCAAGTTTGGGAAGTTCCGAAAGAAATTATTTTTGAAGGTGCCTCTACCTTTATTAGTTTAGTAGAGAAAATCACTGCGCGATTTGGGCGTCAGCCAGAATTACCTGAGTGGACCTATAATGGCATTTGGTTAGGGATTCAAGGTGGAACAGAAGTAGTAGAAGCGAAGTTGGAGAAGGCTCTTGCGAAAGGAGTTAAGGTTGGCGGTGTTTGGTGTCAAGATTGGCAGGGAAAGCGTATCACATCATTTGGAAAACGTTTAATGTGGAACTGGCGCTGGAACCCTAATGAGTATCCAAGTCTTGATAAGAAAATACTAGAGTGGAAAGAAAAAGGCATTCGTTTTTTAGGATATATCAATCCTTATGTGGCAGTAGAGGGAGATTTATATAAATATGCAAATGAAAATGGATATTTAGCTCTAACAACAGAAGGTGAAACGTATCTGGTTGATTTTGGTGAGTTTTATTGCGGGGTCGTTGATTTTACCAATCCTTTAGCTTGTGAGTGGTATAAAAAGGTCATTAAAGATAATATGATTGACTTTGGAATAGATGGATGGATGGCGGATTTCGGTGAATACTTGCCAACTGATGTTGTTCTCCATAATGGTGTCGATGCAAAAATGATGCATAATGCATGGCCTACAATGTGGGCAAAGATCAATTATGAAGCTGTTTCTGAATCAAACAAATTAGGTGAAGTGGTTTATTTCATGCGTGCAGGATATACAGGAGTGCAAAAATATTGCACGCTTCTCTGGGGTGGAGATCAGAGTGTGGATTGGACATTAGATGATGGTTTAGCATCAGTCATTCCTGCTGCATTATCTTCAGGGATGATAGGCTGTGGATTGCATCACAGTGATATCGGAGGTTATACAAGCTTACATGGTAATAAGCGTTCCAAGGAATTGCTTATGAGATGGGCTGAGATGGGGGCATTTACGCCAGTGATGAGAACCCACGAAGGAAATCGTCCAGATGATTGCTTCCAATATGATGATGATGATGAGTCTTTAGAACACTTAGCAAGAATGACGGAGCTTTATGTTACACTTTCCCCTTACACAAAGTCACTCGTGAAGGAAAATGCTGAACATGGCATTCCTGTTCAACGTCCTTTATTTATGCACTATGAACAGGATGAAAATGCGTACGACATCCAGTATCAATATTTATATGGCAAAGACCTACTTGTGGCTCCTGTGTATCAAGAGGGTCAAAAAGAATGGGAAGTGTATTTACCTGAAGATGAATGGGTTCACCTTTGGAGTGGTCAAGCGTACAATGGCGGCCTTGTTACCGTCGAAGCACCCATTGGAAAACCACCGGTATTTTACCGTAAGAAATCTGAGTGGAAAGAGACTTTTATTCAATTATCAAACATTTAACTTAATTCATTTTTTAAAGGTTGTTGAGATCGATCAACAGCCTTTTTTAAACCATTCTTTTAAAGTTTTCAATTCAGTCCAGGCATCTTTATAATCGAAAGATAGTGATGTAAGTTATAATAGTAATGATAAGTGTGTGCTATAATAGCTGAAATAGAAAATAAATTTTGGAACGTAAAACCCTATAGAAAGGAGATTTTAAATTGGAAAGTAAGGTAGATCCTAATAAGAATATTGCTTTATACCTCCAAGTAAAAGATATTCTTATAAAAAGAATTCAAGAAAAAGTATGGGCTCCTAATACATTGATTCCTACAGAACAAGAGTTAATGGAAGAATTTAATGTTAGTCGAACCACCCTGCGTCAGGCTATCTTAATGCTCGTACAAGATGGTCTAATAGAGAAAAAGCAAGGAAAAGGAACCATTGTAAAGTCACAACAACTAACCGGGAACGGGCGACTAAAAGGATTTGCGGAAGAGGTAACGGAAAAAGGGCTGACGCCTAATTCGAAATTATTGCGAGTAGAGTTTAAAAATGATCTGTATCATGAGAAATCTATGCTCAATATCTCGGAAGATGAGGAAATTCTAGTAATTGAGCGAATTCGTTTTGCCGATCAGGTGCCCATCGCCATTGAGCGAACATGCTGGCCGGCTCATATTGGAAAGATTTTCGTTCATCAGGATTTAGACAGTGCAAAGTTCTACGAAATATTAGAAAATAATGAAATTATCTTAAAACGTGCACAAGAGAGGATTTCTGCCATTAATGCGACTATTTATGAGGCTGACCTGTTAGGAATACGAGGCGGGGAAGCGATGCTCGAGACGGAAAGATTAAGCTTCGGACTCGATGATAGACCAATTGAATTTTCTACAACAAAATATCGTAGTGATAAATACCATTATAATATTGAACTTACGAGGTAAAGGGCAATGATCAAGATCATTGTCCTTTTCTATCCCTATTTCATTGTAACGTAATGATGTAATTTTCACTTAATTGAACCGGCAGTCATTCCCGCAATAAAGTATCTTTGCAGGAATACATAAGCACAAATCATAGGAACAGAAGCAATAATTACACCAGAAAAGATCATCGGGTAATTTGTTAAGTATTGTCCCTGAAAACTAAGAAGTGCAATCGGCAGTGTTTTGACTTCTGCAGATTTTAACAGTAATAAGGGATGAAGCAAGTCATTCCATACAATCACAAATGCAAAAATAGTCACAGTTGCAATGGAAGGAAGTGACAAAGGAATCACGATTCGCGAATAGGTTTTCCATTCATTCGCCCCATCTATTTTTGCTGCCTCCAGAAGCTCTGCCGGTAACGTCTTCATAAATCCAGTCAAAATAAAATTGAAGAATATTTTGAAAAAGTACTTGAAAAGCTGTAGACGTTTTCATATTATAGTATTAAAGATACCTACTTTTCAACAAAGATAACTATCTTTTCGGAAAAGGTTTAAAAGATATATTTTTTTGCAGTAAAAGGTAATGATGAATTTATTGTTATAATTACGAATACCGTTAATGGGAAAAAGCCTAAAAGGAGAATTATGTGATGACCAATTCAGTAATTTTATACCTTCCAATCGGAAGAAAAACATTTGATCTTGAAGCAGCAGAAACGTACCGCAGTCAAAGTATGAAATGGCTTCAAGAAAGTGGTCATACGATTGTAGCGCCCACTGAAATCCTCACTTCAGTAGAAGAACTCGAACAATTTTTACAAACAGCAGCTTCCACTGAAATCAATACCATTCTCTATCAAAGTGTGACCTTTGCAGATGGGGAGTTCATGGTGAAGACCCTTGAGTATTTTAAGGAACCAGTGATTGTATGGTCCGTTCGTGAACCAAGTGTAGGCGGTCGTTTACGACTTAACTCGTTGACGGGTGGAAATAGCACAAGTAATGTACTGCGCAATCACCAGCATCCATTTGCATTTGTATTTGGAAATCCGGATGAAGAAAAGTTACAAAAAGAATTACTCGAGAAATTCGATGTCATGCGTGTTCTGAAATCTTTAAATCAATTGAAGATTGGAGTTGTTGGAGAATATCCGCCTGGCTTCTTTTTCTCTGACGCAAACGAGGGCGAACTAAAAGAAGCACTGGGTGTCACTCTTCATAAGATGGATTTGCAAGAGGCTTTTAGAAAATGTATAGAGCTTCCTGAAGAAGAATGGATTGGTGAAGTTGATCGGGCAGAACAACAAGTAATTGGTTTGAATCGTGAGGATGAAACAGTCAAAAAATTCGCCCAGTTCTCAACTTACATAAAAAAACAGATCAAAGAGGAAGAGATTAAATCCATCGCCATGAGATGTTGGCCGGACTTTTTCAATGATTTAGGTGCAGCACCATGTTCGGTACTGTCACAGTTCACCGAGGATGGAATGGTTTCTTCTTGTGAATCAGATATACACGGATCTGTTTCTATGTATATTTTACGGGAGTTAACGGGAGGCAGTGCACCCTATTTAGGTGACTTGGTCCATGTAAATGAGGAAAAAAACTCAGTTGTTTTTTGGCATTGCGGAGCTGGAGCGTACTCACTTGCCCACCCATCAACAGGAGCGAAGGCTGGTTTACATCCAAACCGTAAGATGGGATTAGCGATGGATTTCGGTTTAAAGGCGGGGGAAGTGACCATTTTCCGAGTTAGTCATACACCTGACGGATATCGGCTTCTTGTCATGAAAGGGAATGCACTTGATGTGGAACAACCTTTTAGTGGTACCTCAGTAGAAGTAGCCTTAACAACCGATGTGACAAGTACACTTTATGATCTAATGAATGCCGGCTATGAGCCTCACTTTGCTTTAGTATATGGTGATGTAACTAAACAACTAATTGAATTAGGACGTCTGCTAAATTTAGAAACGAATGTTTTTGTTTAAAAAGGAAGACGTGTTACTTCCATAATGGCTGGAGTCATTCGTGCTGAAGGGAGTTTGAATAAGTGGGAAGCAGTTTCGAGCCTGACAAAAGTATCTCTCTCTATGTACAAGTGAAAGATACGATTATCAAACGGATTCAAGAAAAGGAATGGATCCCAAATACCATGATTCCGACCGAAAATGAATTGATGGCAGAGTTCAATGTAAGCCGAACAACCATACGACAAGCGATCTCTATACTGGTTCAGGAAGGAATCCTAGAGAAAAAGCAGGGGAAAGGGACCATTGTAAAACCCCAGTTATTTATCGGAAGTTTAGGGAAGTTAAAAGGATTTGCTGAAGAGGTAATGGAAATAGGGATGGTTCCAGCCTCTAAATTACTAGTAGTGAAGACGTGCAGCGATTTACATTATGAAAAGTCTATGCTTAAGGTGCCAATGGAAGAAGAAATAGTGGTCATTGAACGTCTGCGTTTTGCTGATCAGACACCCATTGCGATTGAGCGCTCGTGTTGGCCTGATGATATTGGAAAAATGCTGATTCATCAGGATTTAAATCGCGCAACGTTTTATGAAATATTGGAGAAAAACAACATTACCCTAAAACATGCAAATGAGAAGATTACTTCTATCAATGCAACGATATTAGAGGCCGATTTACTTGGAATCAGAGGCGGGCAGGCGTTGTTAGTAATGGAAAGAATCAGTTATGGCAATGAAGAGAGACCAATAGAATTTACAACTACAAAATTCTGTAGTGAAAAATACCAATATCAAATTGAGCTTTTTAGATAAATAAATAACATAAAAAGAACCTTAAGGAGTGGGGAAATTGTCAACGATTACTGCGAATAAACAATATGGTTTATATATTAATGGAAAAGGGGAACAAACTGTTGAAATGATGGAAGTATTAAATAAATATACGCAGGAAGTCACTGCATATATTTCTGTTGCCGAAAAAGAACATGTAGATGCGGCCGTCCAAGGTGCAAAAAAAGCGCTAAAGAGTACGTTTTCACCGTATGCCCGCTATGAGGTATTAATGAAAGCCGCTCAGTTATTACTAGAACGCCGCGAGGAATTTGCACAAGTACTTGCTGTAGAAGTGGGTAAACCGATACGCGAGTCCCGAGGAGAAATCGAACGTGCTGCTCAAACCTTAGTCATTTCAGCGGAAGAAGCAAAGCGTATCCACGGAGAGGGAATTCCTGTTGAGGCAGCACCAGGTTCTGAAAACCGAATGGCCTTTACGGTTCGTGTACCAGTTGGAGTGATTGCTGCTATTACACCATTTAATGTACCGGTTAATCTAGTTTGTCATAAGATAGGACCTGCCTTAGCGGCGGGGAATAGTGTTGTGCTAAAGCCTGCAGAGGTAACACCCGTTTGTGCCTTAATGTTAGCGGATTTAATGGAAGAAGCGGGTCTTCCAAAAGGTCGTCTTCAGGTTTTAACAGGAGATGGAGCTAAAATTGGAGAATGGCTTTTAGCGAATAAGGATGTAAATATGTTCACTTTTACTGGAAGTCCGCGTGTAGGGGAATATATTCGCTCAAAAGCTGGCTTACGTAAAGTGGCATTGGAATTAGGAAACAACTCTGCAACGATTGTACACAATGATGCCAATTTAGAACAAGCTGCATCTTTAATCGCTCAAAAAAGCTTCAATAATGCTGGCCAAGTTTGTATATCTGTGCAACGTGTATACGTTCATGAGGATATTTTTGAACCATTTATCACGTTATTAAAGAAAAATACTGAAAAACTTGTCGTCGGAAATCCTTTAGATGAATTAACAGATATTGGCCCTATGATCCGTCTTCGTGAGGCCGAGCGTGTTGAAAGCTGGGTAAAGGAATCCATTGAGCAGGGTGCTGTTATTGCATTAGGCGGTAATCGTAATGGCGCACTATTTGAGCCTACTATTCTAACAAATGTAAATGATGATATGAAAGTATGCCGACAAGAGGTATTTGGGCCAGTGGTTTCAGTAGCGACATATAAAGAAGTCGACGAGGTCATTGCGAAAGTAAATGACTCCGATTATGGCTTGCAAGCTGGTCTTTTCACAAATAATCTAAAATTTGCAATGAAAGCTGCCCGTGAAATTGAGGTAGGTGGTCTAATTGTAAATGATGCCTCGGCCTATCGAGTGGATCATATGCCTTATGGGGGAGTAAAGAATAGTGGTAATGGAAAAGAAGGACCGAAATACGCGATTGATGAAATGACGGAAGAGCGTATTATTGTATTAAATTTATAATCTATTAATACGAAAGGTAATTATATATTTTTTAGGAATGAAGGTGAATCAGTGGATTTCTTCCTTATCCTTATTCCAATCTTTGGCATATTTGCTCTCGGTTTTATCGGTCAAAAAAAAATAGGGTTCGAACCGAAAACTATTTCGACAATGGCTCTGTATTTAATGTCACCTGTTTTAGTGTTTCGGACCTTCTATTCTATAAGATTTGATTTAACCTATTTATATATGACACTTTATACATTTGCACTTTGTTTTTCCTTAATTATTGTTGTATATATGATTGCATTTATACGTCATTACTCCATTAAAGAAACCTGTGGAATGATATTAGCTTCCTCTTTTATGAATAATGGAAATTACGGAACTCCGGTCGTGTTATTGTTATTTGGGGCAACAGGTCTTGATTATGCGATTATTTTAATGGTCATTCAACAGCTTGCCATGTGTACAGTAGGTGTGTACTATGCAGCCAAAGGCGGTAAAGATGGAAATGGCATACGTTCTGCCGTACGGGCCGTTAAACGTATGCCAATGGTTTACGGAGCAATTGCAGGCTCAATCCTGCAAGTCATGCATGTTAAACTTGGAGCTTCCATTACTGAAGCAGTTGATATGGTCGCCAATGCAGCCATTCCAACCGTTATGCTTGTATTAGGTATGCAGCTTGCTAGAATTTCATTAAAAAATTTAGAGAGGGAAAAAGTTTCTCTTTCTCTTATTACGAAATTAGCCATATCACCAATTATTGCCTATTTTCTAACTTTGGCTTTGCCAGTTGACGATATGGTAAAGCAAATCATGATTATTATGGCAGCTATGCCTACAGCAGCGAATACGACGATGTACGCATTACAATTCAATACAGAACCTGAGTTTGTTTCAAGTGCAACGCTCGTTAGTACAACTCTAAGTTTAGCTACCTTACCTGTCATTTTTATGATTGTTTTATAGTAGAAGCAACTATATATCTTATCTATTAACAAAGAATCTCATTAATTAAATGTTAATGAGATTCTTTTGTAAAGTAGGGTATGTGGTGAGGAGGTTCGTGAATGCCGTTTCACAAACAACAGGTTTTGCCAGCGTTTAGGGAAATGAAGCAACTTGAGCGGTTTTTAGAAAGTGATTATAAGTACGGGCTGTTACTGGATAGTCATTTAGGACAATTACGCGGAATTATGAATGTCGTGAGAAAGGCACAGAAAGAATTAATCTTACATGTGGATCTCATTAACGGCTTAAAAGCAGACGAATATGCCGTAGAATTTTTATGTCAAGATTTAAGACCAGCTGGAATTATTTCTACTAAATCGAATGTTATTTTAAAAGCAAAACAAAAAGGTGTTTATGCTATTCAAAGGGTTTTTTTACTAGATAGTACCTCTCTTGAAAAAACCTACAAGATGGTCCCAAAAATAAAGCCTGATTATATTGAAGTCCTGCCTGGAATCATTCCTTCTATTATACAAGAAGTACATGAAAAAACAGGGATACCAATCTTGGCAGGGGGATTCATAAAAAGCGAACAAGACGTGCTTCAAGCTTTAACAGCTGGTGCGACGGCTGTTACTACTTCAAGACAAAACCTTTGGAAAGCCTATTAGGTGGAAGTAAAGAAAGAAAATTTGAATTTAAGAATTGTCCAGCTAAGGCTCCTGTCGGGGCTGACTAAGGCGCTTGCGCTTATCTTATTAATACATGATGAAACAAAGGAAGGTTTTAAAGAATGGAAACATTTATTTTAGCGCTAGATCAAGGAACGACTAGTTCAAGAGCCATCCTTTTTAACAAAAAAGGGGAGGTTGTGTATCAATCACAAGCGGAGTTTACTCAATATTTTCCGAAGCCAGGATGGGTGGAACATAATCCGGATGAAATTTGGAGTTCGATACTATCTGTTATCGCATCTTGTTTATCAGAATCGGGTATTCAAGCAAAACAGATTGCTGGCATTGGTATAACCAATCAACGTGAAACAACAGTGGTATGGGATAAAGAAACAGGAAGACCGATTTATAATGCAATTGTTTGGCAATCCCGGCAAACGGACCATATTTGTGAAGTGTTAAAGGAAAAAGGATATAGTGAGATTTTTCGCCAAAAAACAGGTCTATTAATCGACCCCTATTTTTCAGGAACGAAGGCGAAATGGATTTTAGATCATGTTGGGGGGGCTAGAGAAAGGGCGGATAAGGGAAAATTATTATTTGGAACCATCGATACATGGCTTATTTGGAAGTTAACGGGAGGAAGAGCCCATGTAACGGACTATTCTAATGCTTCTAGAACGTTGATGTTTAATATATATGACTTACGTTGGGATGATGAACTTCTCAGCATATTAGATATCCCAAAGTCTATGCTTCCTGAAGTGAGATATTCTTCTGAGGTGTACGGACATACGATTGAATATCACTTCTTTGGGGAGTCTATACCGATTGCCGGTGTAGCAGGGGATCAACAAGCAGCGTTATTTGGCCAGGCTTGTTATGAAAAAGGGATGGCTAAAAATACATATGGCACAGGATGTTTTATGCTAATGAATACTGGCGAAAAAGCTGTAACCTCTAGTCATGGATTATTGACAACCATCGCATGGGGAATTAATGGAAAAATCGAATATGCATTGGAAGGAAGTATTTTTGTAGCGGGTTCAGCCATTCAGTGGCTTAGAGACGGCTTGCGGATGATCAAGGATGCGAAAGATAGTGAAGATTATGCAAAGAAAGTACCTTCATCGGATGGAGTGTATGTGGTACCGGCATTTGTTGGGTTAGGCACCCCTTATTGGGACAGTGATGCAAGGGGAGCTGTCTTTGGAATAACAAGAGGTACAACAAAAGAACATTTTATAAGGGCTACTTTAGAATCGCTCGCTTATCAGTCAAAAGATGTTGTAGGTGCGATGGAGTTGGACTCTGGTATTCAACTAAAAACGTTACGTGTAGATGGCGGGGCTGTAAAAAATCATTTCCTTATGCAATTTCAAAGTGATCTTTTAGATGTTCCGGTCGAAAGGCCTGCGGTAAACGAGACAACCGCATTAGGAGCAGCCTATTTGGCTGGTATAGCAGTAGGATTCTGGAAGGACCAAGCAGAGATTTCTCTTCAGTGGAATCGAGATCTTTCCCTCTCACCACAGATGGATGAGACCTCAAGAAACAATTTGTATACGGGTTGGAAAAAGGCTGTACAAGCGGCAAGGATATTTAAATAATCAGATAAAAACTTTTAAGCTAGATATACCGAATGGGCAATGGTCAGGATTGAATTTCCAATTAATTTATGATTTAATTAATGATAAGTTAATATTCCGGTAGGAGAAATTTGAGAGACCATAAGACCTTTAATCGTTTACGATTAATAGATTTTGTGGTCTCTTTTTATTTGGCTGTACAAATAGAAAAAAGAAAAAAGGAGTGAAAAGGAATGGTTTTTTCAAGTGAGAATCGGATTGATATTTTGAAACAAATGCAAGAGACGGTTTATGATGTTCTTGTAATAGGCGGGGGCATTACAGGGTGTGGTATAGCCCTTGATGCAGCCACACGGGGGATGAGAACAGCATTATTCGAAATGCAAGATTTTGCTGCAGGTACTTCTAGTAGATCAACGAAATTAGTTCATGGTGGTTTAAGATATTTAAAACAATTTGAAGTGAAGATGGTTGCCGAAGTTGGGAAGGAGAGAGCAATTGTTTACGAAAACGGGCCACACGTAACAACACCGGAGTGGATGCTTCTTCCGATTCACGAGGGAGGGACATTTGGTAAATTCTCTACTTCAATTGGCCTTCTAGTTTATGACTTTTTAGCAGGAGTAAAGAGTAGTGAGCGCCGATCTATGTTGAGTGTTGAAAAAACTCTTAAGCGTGAACCTCTACTGAAAAGGGAAGGTCTTAAAGGTGCCGGTTATTATGTAGAATATAAAACAGATGATGCACGTTTAACGATTGAGGTAGTGAAAGAAGCAGTGAATCAAGGGGCTAATGCAATCAATTACACAAAAGTGGAGAAATTTATCTATGAAAATGGGATTGTAAAAGGTGTCATCGTTGTAGATCAATTAACCAAGGAGTCCTATAAAATATTTGCAAAGAAAATTGTTAACGCAGCAGGTCCTTGGGTAGATACATTGCGTGAAAAAGATCATTCTAAACAAGGAAAGTCATTGCAATTAACGAAAGGAATTCACCTTGTTATCGATCAAAGCCGATTTCCGCTCAATCAAGCCGTTTACTTTGATACTGCGGATGGACGCATGGTGTTTGCCATTCCAAGGGAAGGTAAAACATATGTAGGAACAACAGATACCGTTTATGAGGGAGATATTGCCCACCCAAGGATGACAGAAGCTGACCGCAATTATGTAATAAATGCTATTAACTATATGTTTCCTACATTGAAAATAACGGTAAAAGATATTGAGTCCAGTTGGACCGGCTTACGTCCGTTAATACATGAGGATGGAAAAGATCCTTCTGAGATATCGCGTAAAGATGAAATATGGACATCCGAGTCAGGGCTTATTACCATTGCAGGCGGGAAGCTAACAGGTTATCGTAAAATGGCTGAAATCGTTGTGGATCTACTCGCAAAAAATTTAAACAATCAAGAAGGCAGAACTTTTTCATCTTGTAAGACTAGGACATTACCGATTTCAGGCGGGGATGTAGGAGGGTCTAAAAACTTTCCTGCCTTTATAGAGGAAAAGGTGAAGATAGGTATACACCTAGGCTTAACACCTGAAGAAGCTGCAAAAATGGTTAAAAGATATGGGTCAAATGTGGATAAGGTATTTAAGTATCATAGATTTTATTTGCAAAACTCTTCGGAAATTGAATTGCCGCTTTATGTGTTTTTACAACTTATTTATTCCATTAAAGATGAAATGATAGCCAAACCGACTGACTTTTTCTATCGAAGAACGGGTACATTATTATTTGATATTAATTGGGTTAGGGAATGGAAGGATAAAGTCATAAACTATATGGCTGCTTCTTTAAATTGGACAGTAGAACAGAAATTTTTATATAAACAAGAATTAGAAAAACATATTCGTGATGCATTTACAGCGATTGATGAGGAGACGAAGGAAAAGGTAAGTTAATAATCAATGAGAAAGAGAAAGCTGAATTGTATGTAAATCAGCTTTCGCCTTTTTTCTCTATTCTAATCAAAGAACCGCCTATTAAGGCGGTTTTCTTGTATCCCAAGAAGGATGGTCACAGTACTTCCCGAGTTAAATGCTAAACCATATTCTCGAAGAGTGTATTACTGTTCTCGAAAGAGACCAAAGTGATAAATCTATCTCATTATTTGAGGTGAATCAGGATAGGTTAGTTATTAAAGCAAGTGTTCGGATAAATGCAGAATCTATTGCAAAAAGGTCGTTTGGAAAAGATGAAAGTTTTGCAGGCTATATTTGGGGTATAAGGGAGGCGGAAATTGTTAACTGTATTGGACAGGAGGATAAGAGGTTTACTGATGGTGGAATACCTGCAACTCCAATAGGTTCAATACTTGGATTTCCATTAATGGTGGATAACAAACAATATTCTCGGGGTCCTATGCCTGCAATCAGAAGTGGAAAATGGTTTTGGTGATGCGGACTTAAGAACAGTAGAATTTTATGCTAGATTGAGCACATCCATGCTTTTATATGGTAAAATTAATGATAATAATTATACGTAAGGGAGGGAATTTTAATGGTGACAATGGTTAGGCCAGTTAAAAAAACGGGTTATAGTGATATCGACCAATTACTAGTAGAGGCTAATAATCTTATCAATGAGGGAAATGAACTTCAAAAAGATATTGAGGTTGCTGTTAAATTTAAACCTACTAATCCCTTTAACTCCCGAAAGAAAAAAGGCAAATTGAAAATTAAGATTAAAAAGTAACAAAATTAGTGTAAGGTGCCAACCGTAAAAATGGGTGGTACTTGCACGGGGTTTGTTCTAGAAGTTGAAAAGGGCATGCATTCTTGCACCTCAAGGGGCGGAATACATGCCCTATTTTATTCTCTAACACCAACATCTATCGGACCAATCTTACAACGACAAAATTCTACCCAATTTTATTATAAAACCTCTTTGTTGTCTTCCTATTTTCCGTTTTACACAATCGTTTGATTAGTATCAAAACGTGCTGATTTGTGTAGATTACTAGTTTTTATCTGTTTTTATTGGAGAAGTAGATCGAAGCCAGTGACCATTCCTCGACAAGAATTGCTCCAGAAAACCAGCATAAGTTCGTTTAAATAAAGGGGTTTTCCTGCATTTAATCAATCGTTTATTTGGAAATTATGGCCCTAATCAAACGTTTGATTGGATTTGCATTTTTCCTTGGTGTGAAGGCACTTGTTTTCTTTTAGATAAGAGAAAATAGTCGGAAGTTGCCTGTGTAATAAAGGTGAAAAAGTGTCCTAACACCGAGAAGCGATTGCGGTTTTCTCCTGCAAAAAGAGCAGTAGAACCGTCCCCATGAAACCCTTGACAACGATGCTGTATTAACCATATAATACACCTAAAGTGTATGAATTAGTTAATACACACACCTGTTGAAAGTTGTATAGGAGTTGTTTCTATGAATGTTGTTTTTAATAATCGTGATCCGGTGTATTTGCAGATCATTCGTTATTTTAAAGAGAAGATTGTGAACGGTGAGTTGAGGCCAGGAGAGGAAATTCCATCACGACGGGAGCTGGCGAACCAAATGAAGGTGAATCCGAATACTGCGCAGCGAGCGTATAAGGAAATGGAGGAACAAGGGTTGATTACTACAGAGCGGAATCATCCGAGCAAAATTACTACAGATACAAAGATACTTGGAAAGGTGAGAGAAGAGCTGATTTTGGAGGCGGTCGATACGTTTGTGACTTCTGTCCGTTCCATCAATGTTCCGGTGGAGGAGCTGCTTGATTTGGTTCGGGAGAAGTATACGAGTAACGGGAATCAGGAGGCGTAAACATGATTGAAGTAAAAGCGGTTGAAAAGAGTTTTGGACGAAAGAAAATCTTAAAAGGAGTCTCCTTTACTGCCAACAAGGGCGAAATTACCTGCTTAATCGGGATTAACGGGGTAGGGAAAACAACGATCTTAAATGCCATTATGGCTCTAACTCCCATCCAAAAGGGCCAAATCTTAATAGATGGAAAACCAGTCGATAAACATACTTTTGAAAAAATAACCTTTATCCCCGATGCGATTACGATGCTGCCGTCGATGACAATCCTCGAGTCGATGGAGTTTATGAAGGACTTCTATACGTGTTGGAATCAGGATCGGGCAAACGAGCTGCTGCAATTTTTCCGATTGAATAGAAGTGACCGGATTTCTTCCTTATCGAAAGGAAATACGGCAAAGGTGAATTTGTTACTAGGGCTGGCCCTTGATGTGGATTATGTGTTAATGGATGAGCCGTTCTCAGGAATTGATATGTTCAGCCGCGAAGAGATTGCCAATGTGTTCACGAGTCATTTGATTGAGAACCGAGGTGTCATCATTACCACCCATGAAATCGGGGATATTGAACATTTAATCGACAAGGTTGTTTTACTCGATGACGGAATGGTGACTAAGGAATTTAATGCGGAAGAGGTACGTGAAACCGAAGGGAAGTCTGTCATTGATGTCATGAGAGAGGTGTATCAGCGATGAAAAATTACTTGAAGCTCGTAAACTTTGAAGTGAACCGAATTGCGAAACTATTTGCTGTTTTATTAGGGATTACCTTCGTGGTGCAGATGATCGGCGCTGTTGTGGAATCAAAAAAGTATATTAACAGGGCAAATGAAAACATCTATGAAGAGATGATGTCGATAGCACAATTTCTCGAAACCTATGGTCAAATGAGTTTTTTCCAGATTGTCAGAAGTGTATGGTTCGTGGGGCCAATTGCGTTATGTATCGCTGGGGTAGGATTATACATATTCTTCATTTGGTATCGTGATTGGCTTGGAAAAAACACCTTTGTCTACCGTTTACTCTTGCTCCCAACATCAAGATTAAGTATTTTCTTTGCAAAAATTACTACAATCCTCCTGATGACATTGGGTTTAGTCGCTGTTCAACTGATGATCATGCCGATCGAGATGCTAGTGATGAAGGGAATAGTGCCTGACGAATTTAGAGCGGATTTGGGTGTGAGGGAAATCGTGATCAGCTTTCCTGAGTTATCGATTATCATTCCAAGCAGTATGACTGAACTGATTTTAACCTACGGTGCAGGA
Organism: Bacillus sp. MRMR6; assembly: GCF_001940785.1. Taxonomy (GTDB): domain Bacteria; phylum Bacillota; class Bacilli; order Bacillales; family Cytobacillaceae; genus Neobacillus. The sequence continues at coordinate 37,164 of NZ_MSLS01000026.1, read as the reverse complement.
TTGTTAGCAGTATCCATCTTGTTTACGGCTATCTTAATGGAGAGAAGTTTCAAGTGGAAGGGGATTGTGGCAGGACTACTTTATAGCATTCTAGCTGTCGTGGTCTTAATCTTGCCGCTACTTCTACAAGAGTTTGTGTTAAATGGTTTTTTCTATCCGATTGAATTGCTTGTGCTTGAGATCGTCATGGGATTGCTTGTACTGGCTGCATCGATTCTGATGAGTGGGTTTTTATTAGCAAAAAAGGTCACTGTTTAAGGGGTGTTTACATTGAAAAAATACTGGAAATTAACTAGCATCATCGTTGTTATTGTGCTTAGCATTGGAACCTTCTATGTGACCTCTGCTTTGTCAGCGGAACCATATCCAGAGTTCGTGATTCAAGCACAAAGTGGTGATGCAAAAGAGATAGAATCTTTGGTGTTAGAGGGAGCTTATGCAGCGGATACCACCGCTGGAAGTTATATAGGGACGAATGTCAAAATCAGTGAAGAAGGGTCTACATACGCGAGTAACTCCTTCTTAGATCAGGTGATTGGACAGCCTCCGACTTTGATTAAGGAATTACGGGAAGAATATCGTTCCTTTATGCGCGGTAAAAATTCGTATATTCCTTCATTTTTTGAAAACGAACAGTTTATCGCTTATGCCGCTGATAACTATCAACATGGAAGCTTATCGACTAGATTCTTCCTTGATTTATCTGTGTTAAACAAAGAAGATGCTAGTATCAACACCTTCACCATTGAAATTCCAGATGGGAAGGAACTGGATTATTTCTTTGTCGAGGATGTGCAAATGATTGAGGATGAGTTATATGTAATCACCAAAAATGCGGTGAGAATGTTGAAAGACCATCTCTATTATGAAGAACACATCTATACGATTGATGTTGCCAATCAGAAAATAAGTAGCGATGAAGCGATTATTCAGGTGTCTGAGGAACAGAAGGATATCCGTTCCAACGTACATTTGGTACCTACCAATCCTACACAGGCGATGGAACAGCTGATATTTATAAAGACAGACTGGAGATTTACTGAAGATGAGGAATCGAGACAAGAAAAGTTAATCAGTCAAGAAGTCTATTCCTACGATTTGCATACGAAGGAAACGACGAAAATTGATGTCCCGGGTTTACAGTTAGATGAAAACCGATTGTACTATTTTGATGGTTCTACCATTTACTTTATGAGTGTTGCTGGAGAAGACTTGGCTGTTACACCATATAGTTTAGTAGATCATCAAGTTGGTCAGCTATTCCGAGTTCAATTATCGGGAAAAGAGGGGCTGATGCATGGTCGAACGACTTTGGTGAAAGACGGTAAACTTTATGTGGTTTCCCCGCAAATGACTTCGACTATGGATTCGGAAGTGGTTGTTGCGGATGTTAAGACCGGGGAGACACTTTTTAAAGGTCAACTGGCTTTGAAAGATCCTTCCGAAAAAAAGAAGAATTTCGAGTTAGCTATTCATGAGGTGTACGTAAAATAAGTGTATGAAGGAATCTGGGAGGGGAGGAGTCTTCTTTTTATGAGGAAGAGGTGGCAAATGTGGACACAAAAGTAAGCGTTGAAAGAGATGTAAATGAACTGTATGCGGAATTTAAAAACAAAGTGTATGGCCTTGCCTTTTCCTTTATAAAAGACCGGCACCTGGCGGAAGACCTCTCCCATGAGATTCTAGTAAAATGCTACTATTCCCATCAAAGGTTTAACGGGGAGTGTTCCCTTCATGCATGGGTATCGCGGATTGCGAGGAATCATTGCATTGATTTCTTGCGAAAAGCTAACCGGCGCAAGGTTTTGCTGCATGAAGATATGGAGCCTATGTGTAACGATATGGTTGAGTGTACACCAGAATCTGAGGTGTTAACGCTGTATGAGCAAGAAGAGCTCATAAGCAAATTACAGCAGCTTCCTTCAAAATACAAGGAGGTCCTTACACTTTACTACTTTAAGGACCTATCATTAAAAGAAATTCAAACCCAATTGGATATCAAGGTTTCCACTATAAAAACAAGATTATTTCGCGCCAAGCGGTTGCTGCGGGAGATGTATTAGGAGTTAGTTGAGAATAACAAGTGACAGGCACCAGCCAAAAAAGTGGTTGGTGCCTGTCACCTTTTTTGGTAGGAACCGTCCCTGCAGTTTATGGTATGATGATTGAAAACTGACTGTAGAGGTATTAGGATGGATATATATTCAAGCCGTTATTTGAGAAGTATTCGTTTAATCAAAGAGTCTGTTCCTTCTTTTCAAGAGTATCCTTTTCAAATTCCAAGTATACGAAAAATGACAGAGCTTTCCTTTCACGAAAATGTAACGTTCCTTGTTGGTGAAAATGGAATGGGAAAGTCGACATTGTTAGAAGCGATTTCGATTGTACTCGGTTTTAATCCTGAAGGCGGCTCTTTAAATTTTAATTTTTCTACGTATGATTCTTATTCAAACCTTAGCGATTATCTTACTGTTGTAAAGGGACTAAATAGACCAGAGGATGGTTTTTTTCTCCGTGCGGAAAGTTTCTACAATTTAGCGTCAAATATTGAAGAATTAGACCGAGAACCGATGCGTGGTTCACGGATCATTGATTCATTTGGCGGGGTGTCGCTTCATGATCAATCACACGGTGAGGCCTTTTTTTCCACCTTTATGAATCGTTTCGGAGCTAATGGCATTTATATTTTGGACGAACCAGAAGCTGCGCTGTCACCACTCAGGCAATTGTCCATGCTATCCAGAATTCACGAATTGGTTAACCAAAATTCGCAATTTATTATTGCGACTCATTCGCCGATCTTAATGTCGTATCCATCCTCAAACATATTAGAGCTTACAGAAAACGGAATAAGGAAGACCAGCGTCGAAGACACTGGGCACTATAAATTAATGAAACAGTTTTTCGAAGATAAAGACAGATTTATCCATCACTTATTAAAAGATTAAGGAAGTGCACGATTGGACGGTCCCTGATTAGAAGCCGGCCGTTCTTACATAAATTGTACAGTGACAAATTTCTCCCTGTTTTTATAGCAAAACCTCTTAATTTCCGACGATTGTTCCGGTTCTACACAAACGTTTGATTAGCATCAAAACGTGAAAGGTCGAAGAGAGGGATATATTTTGAATAAAACAACAGAGGAAAGTAAGTAAAGAAATAGAAAATGTAATTCAAAGTGTTCAACTATTAAAATCAACTGATTACTAGTTTTAATTAGGTGGTTCAATGTTTCCGCTTTGGGTGGTTCATTTTTAGGAAAACGTTTAAATATGTAAAGATTGCTAGACTGGGATCCGTTCTTCCGTTCTGTTTCATAGTCAGTGAGGAACATTATCCAAGACAATATAATACCATTTTGAGTGGTATTCAAATAATCTGTTTCTAAATTATATGATTATATCACCTTTATTCTAGCTTATTGCGTTTATTACATTTAAATGGTATTGTAAGGTTATATAATTATTGGATATGGGGATATTAAATATGCCGCTAAATAAACAGGACATTTTACCATTATATAAGCAGCTTACCGACATTTTTCGAAAGGATATTGAAGAAGGGAAGTTCAAAAAGGGTGAAAAAATCCCAACTGAAGTTGAGTTGAGTAAATTATATAATGTAAGTCGGGTTACAGTTCGTAATGCATTAGAGGAATTAGCCAAAGAAAATTTGTTAATTCGTAAACAGGGAAAAGGGACGTTCGTCAACACAAAGAAACTCAGCAGGGGTATTCATGGTTTACAAAGTTTTTCTGATATGTGTCGTGAAATTGGCTGTAAACCAGGTGCAAAGGTAATAAAGTGCATTATTGAAGATGCGAATCATAAGGATATTGAAGTATTACAATTAGAACCGGGCTCCAAAATAATTGTGATTGAACGAATCCGTTACGCGGATGATGTTCCTGTTGCATTAGAAGTTTCGCGGTTACCTGAGCGGTTTACCTTTTTATTAAATGAAGACTTAAATGATACCTCCATGTTTTCCATTTTGTCTGAAAAGTATGGTATTGTCTTTATGGATACAAGGAAAACGATTGAGCTAGTGTTTGCGACATATGAGATGTCACGCTATCTTAATTTATCACAAGGATACCCGCTTTTATCGATTTCAGCTGTTTCAACTGATAAAGAAGGGGTTCCGTCCCATCGATCTATGCAATTTATTGTTGGTGATAAGTTTCAATTTATTATCTGAAAAGGCTATAGCAATGCATTAATAGCGCATATTTCAAACAAATAACTACTTATTTGTTTGAGATATGTGCTTTTTTATTTAGTAGACTAGAAAGTGATAACCTACGTAGAAAATTATCTAAAAATTTAAAATGTTATTGAAAATTGAAATATTAATGGTATTATAATGTTATAGATACATTAAATACATTAAATAAAGAAAGGGAGTACATAACAGATGAACATGAAACCAATAATTAGTGAAATCAAACAAAAGATTGAATCGGCAGGAGGTTTGAAGGCAGTCTACTTTGTGGCATGTGGAGGCTCACAAGCAGCTATCTATCCAGCGAATTATTTAATCCAAAGTGAAGCAAAAAATATCGCCACCGCCATTTATAATAGTAATGAGTTTGTACATGCTACTCCGGCGTCGTTAAATGAACAGACTATTTGTATCATTTGTTCCTTAAATGCTACCCCTGAAACAGTAGAAGCTGTAAAAGTGGCAAATGCAAAGGGTGCGATAACTATTGCTATGACAGGATCACCTGACACACTAATGGCCCAGAATGGTCAATACAAAGTCGTTTATTCTAACGGTGATAACCAAGTTTATTCACAAGCAAACCAAGCGCTCGCGTTAAAATTAGGATTTGAGATTCTTCACCAATTTGAAAATTATGAAAAATACGATGCGGCAATGAGTGCTTATGATAAAATCGACGCGATTGTTGAACATGGTAAAGTAAATTTATTGCCTCAAGCGCAACAATTCGCTAAGAAGTTTAAAAAGGATGAAGTATTCTATGTATTAGGAAGCGGCCCGCTATTCGGTACAGCCTATACAATGGCTTGCTGTCACTTTATGGAGATGCAGTGGAAACATGCCATCACGTTAAATTCAGGTGAATACTTTCATGGACCATTTGAAACAACTGATAAGGAAGTGGCGCTGGTGCTTCTTAAGAGTGTAGGGCGAACTCGACCGATGGATGATCGAGTAGAAACATTCTTAAAGGAATATGCGGAACGTTATATCATTATTGATGCGGAAGAAATCGGATTGAATCAAATCGATTCATCTGTTGCTGAATTCTTTAATTCTGTCGTAATGATTCCAATCGAGAGATTTTTTGTCTACCAAATGTCTCTTGCTAATAACCATCCGATGGAAGACCGCAGATATATGTGGAAAGTAGCATATTAATCGCAAATTTCATTAAATAGTCTTAGAACCAAACTGGCCTCCTAAAGATTTGGGGGGCTTTTTTTAAACAATATTACCATACAACTTGTACAAAATAGTACCTTGACGATAGCAAACCTTCATTTCCGGTATTTTACTATAATATAAATAGTATCTATCATATTCTAACAACCTCTTCAGAATATTTAGAAAGTACACTCATTTCAAAGTCCTTAGTGCTTTCTTACTAGAATTTAGACTATAGGGAATTATATGATTATTCTAAATTTATTATATTCAATGGTTGTATTACTCTGGTATTATTAAATCATAATTTCATATTATAACCGTGTTTAATTTAGATAGTGGCAATGCGGAGAATTTCTCGTTACAAGGCAATTTATCATGTTTTTAATAAATGAGTGCATAGTAGAAGGCAACGATTGAGAAGACACTTTCCAAAGGAGGAAACAGAATGGGCTATATGGTAGGGGTAGATGTTGGAGGTACTTTTACAGATGTTACATTAGTGGATAGTGGAAATGGAGAAATTAAAAACCACAAAGTGTCATCGACTCCTGATGATCCGTCTCGAGCAATTATGCAGGGGATAAGAGAAATTCTTGGTATGAATGACATTGCTGTTGAAGATGTTCAATATTTAGCACATGGTACCACTGTTGCGACCAATGCATTAATTGAACGGAAGGGTGCTGTTACTGGACTTATCGTAACAGAGGGTTTCCGAGATTTACTCGAAATAGGGCGTCAGACACGTCCAAGTTTATATAACTTCTTCGCGGAAAAGCCTGAACCTGTTATTTCAGGTAATTTGCGATTTGAAGTAAATGAAAGACTTCTAGCAAACGGTGAAGTCTATAGAGCTATTGATGAAGAGAGCCTACATAAAGCCATTTATGAATTGAAAGAAAAAGGAGTAGAAGCAATCGCTGTTTGTTTCTTGTTCTCCTATTTGAATCCTGAGCATGAAAAAATTGCAGTTGAAGCGATTAAAAAGCAATTTCCAGAAGTGTTTGTATCCGCCTCCCATGAGATTGTTCCTGAATTCCGTGAGTATTCAAGGTTAAGTACGACCACATTGAATGCTTATTTAGGTCCAGTTATGAAAAATTACATGGAAAACTTCCTGAATTCAGTGAAGGAATACGGAATACCTGTAGAGCCATACATTACACAATCAAATGGTGGAATTATATCCATTCATGAATCTGTTTCATCTCCGTTGCGAACTGCTGTTTCTGGCCCTGCAGCTGGTGTAGTAGCAGCTAAGAATCTAGCAGAACTAACTGGCTATAAAAATATGATTACATTTGATATGGGCGGAACATCAGCAGATTTTAGCTTAATTGAGGATGGAGAACCGAAGATTTCTATGGAAAGAGAAGTGGAAGGATTCCCAGCTCGGATCCCGATGCTTGATATTCATGCTTGTGGTGCCGGTGGAGGCTCTATTGCTTATATCGATAAAGGTGGAGCATTGAAGGTTGGACCTGAGAGTGCGGGTTCTACACCAGGACCTGCTTCCTATGGACGTGGCGGTACAAAGCCAACGGTTACCGATGCGAATGTGCTGCTAGGCAGGTTAAATCCTAAAGAAATCCTAGGAGGCCGAATGAGCCTAGACATGGAGGCTGCAGAAGTAGCGATAAAAGAGCATATTTGTGATCATTCGCAGCTTACATTGGAAGAAGCAACAGCCGGTATTATTTCGGTCGTAAATGCGAACATGTCGAGAGCTATTCGTTTGATTTCGATCCAAAAGGGGCATGATCCGAGAGAATTTACGCTGGTCTCATTTGGCGGAGCGGGTGGTTTGCACTGCAGCGCCCTTGCAAAAGAGTTAAATATTCCTCGGGTTCTCATTCCGCCTTCACCAGGAACGTTCTGTTCACTTGGCTTATTAGTGACGGATGTTCGAACCGATTATGTTAGTTCATCTTTGCTGGAGGCATCGCCTGAAGGTATGATCGTTGTTACAGACCAGTTTGAGAAGTTAAAAGAAGAAGGCATTAAATTACTAGATAAAGAGAATATCCCTGAATCAAAACGTAAATATGAACTCGTTATTGATATGAGATTTAAAGGTCAAAACTATGAAATTCCGATTCCGGTCGAGTGGGAAGAATTAACGCCATTTGGATTTTCAACGTTAAATAAGCGATTCCAGGAGCAACATGAAAAGATTTATGGCTATGCTAAAAAAGAGGGTGTGCTCGAATTTGTCAACTACAGACTAACAGCTGTAGGACAGCTTCCAAAAGCATCATTTAATAAATCTACGAAAACATCAAATGGCGCTACACCTAGAGATACGCGTCAAGTTTATTTTACAGAAGTAGATGAGCCGGGGTATTACGAAACGAAAATCTTTGCGCGTGAAGATCTAGTGCCTGGAGATAAAGTTCAGGGTCCCTTAATTATCGAACAAATGGATACAACCATTCTAGTCCTGCCTAAGCAAACGATGAAGGTTGATGAATATGGGAATCTGATTATTAATACGTTTGGTGAGGAGGAGTAGAGGTATGAAAAAGAAGGTCGATCCGATTACATTAGAAATTGTTGGAAACCTATTGCTTTCTGTTGCTGAAGAGATGGGTATCACTCTAGTAAAAACAGCCTTTTCAACAAATATTAAAGAACGGAAGGATTGCTCTACAGCTGTCTTCGATGCAAAGGGAAATATGACTGCTCAAGCTGAATATGTGCCGATGCATTTAGGATCCATGTTAGATGTGGTGAATGAAGTGCTGAAGAGATATCCAGTCGAATCCATATCTCCAGGAGATATGTTTGTTACGAATGATCCTTACTCTGGAGGCGGAACCCACTTACCTGATATCACCATGGTGGCACCGGTATTTTCTGATGACCAATTGGTAGGGTTCGTGGCAAATATTGCCCACCACTCTGATATTGGTGGAATGGTCCCAGGTAGTGTTTCCCCTGATTCGACCACCATTTATCAGGAGGGTCTTCGTATACCTCTCGTTAAAATATGCAGCAAGGGTGAAGTAGTAAAAGAAAGCTATGATTTTATTCGATTAAATACAAGAACTCCAGTCGAAAGACAAGGGGATTTGGATGCGCAAATCGCTTCCAATCATGCTGGAGTTAGAAGATTAAAAGAAGTTATCCAAAAATATGGGGTATCTTTTTTTCAGACCTGTACAGATGGCTTGCTTGATTATGCGGAAGAATTAATGCGATCTGGAATCCGGTCCTTGCCTGATGGCACCTACACGTTTGAGGATTATTTAGATGATGCAGGCACACACTCGCCAGATCCAGTTTTAATTCGGGCCAAGATTACGATTGATGATAGTAATGCAATTGTTGACTTTGAAGGTACCAGCCCTCAAGTGCCGGGGCCATTAAATATGGTTTTTTCAGGATTAGTTACGACAATCTTTTATTGCTTTAAAGCGATTGCCGGTCAAGATGTATTCTCAAATCAAGGTATATACCGTGCATTAACGGTAAAAGCTCCAAAAGGTTCAATTGTGAATTGTACGCTGCCTGTTCCTGTTGGACAGCGGATTGATACCTCTCAACGTGTGGTTGATGTCGTGCTGGGAGCTTTATCGAAGGTTGCTCCAGAACGTGTTCTAGCTGCCTGTAATAGTGTGGTTACTTCTGCGATTTTCTCTGGGACGAATCCAAATACAGATGATTATTTCGTCTATTTAGAGACCATTGCAGGAGGTTCAGGCGCTCATGCATTTGGAGATGGCCTAAGTGGTGTACAGGTTCATATGACCAATACCTCTAACCTGCCAGTCGAGGCTCTTGAAAGGGAATACCCCATTCTTATTGAGAAATATGCACTCAGAAAAGATTCTGGTGGAGCAGGCTTACACCGCGGGGGATTAGGAATTCAAAGAGATTATCGAATTTTAACGGATAATATATCCTATACTGGACTTGGTGACAGACATAAGTTCGCACCTTGGGGTATTAGTGGCGGTAAGGAAGGAAGCCCAGGAAAATTCTCAACCATTAAAAACGGAAAAGAACTCCTGCTTAGTTCAAAAGTGTCAGAGTTACAGTTAAACAAAGGCGATATTGTAAGTGTTAGTTCACCGGGGTCGGGCGGCTTTGGCTCACCTTTCGAAAGATCACCAGAGTTAGTTTTGTTTGATGTAGTTGATCAAAAGGTCTCTGTTGAAAAGGCATTGGTAGACTATGGTGTTAAGATAAACGATGAAAATGGTATCTATACAATCGCCGAGGAAGAAACGAAGCAATACAGGCTTGGGTTAGCTCAAAACAGCATCTGATTATCTAGTCCTAGAGCGCTAGCTACAAAGATTCTAGTAGTTAATTGTAGGTAGCGCTTTTTTTATCCAATGGAGATATTTTTCAGATAATATTGAATTTTCGCCCAATAGGTACTATAATATATTGTAACAACCTAATACAATTAACTATGTTTGAAAAGGCTTAAGGAGGGATGAGCGTGGGGGATGCACTTCTTGATATAAAAGGTTTATCTACTGTGTTTAATACGGAATTAGGGGTTTTTCCTGCCATAAAAGATGTCAACTTATCCCTAAGAAAAGGAGAAACATTATGTGTGGTAGGTGAGAGTGGTAGTGGCAAAACGATTACTTCCATGTCTCTCATGCAGCTTTTGCCTCCTTCTGGAAAAATCGCATCAGGTGAGATTATTTTCCGAGACGTTGACCTAGTAAAACTTACTAGGAAAGAGATTAATAGGTTCAGGGGAAAAGCGATTTCAATGATCTTTCAAGATCCTATGTCAGCTCTAGATCCCGTTTATACATGTGGAAGTCAAATAACGGAAGCCATCCAAATTCATAAGAAGATTTCAAAAGGAGAAGCTAAAAATCGCGCAATCCAATTATTGAAACAAGTTGGAATACCTCATCCTGAAACGATCTTTGATGCATACCCGCATGAGCTTTCCGGAGGAATGTGTCAGCGTGTGATGATTGCGATGGCCTTATCTTGTAATCCTGAGTTACTCATTGCCGATGAACCAACGACAGCTTTAGATGTAACAGTACAAGCTAGAATCTTAGATTTATTAAATAAGATAAAGAAAGAATTTAATATGGGGATTTTATTAATTACCCATGACTTGGGTGTAGTAGCGGAAATGGCTGACCGAGTGGCTGTCATGTACGCAGGGCAAATTGTCGAAGAAACCGATGTACATACCTTATTTAAAAACCCGAAACACCCTTACACAAAAGGGTTAATTAAATCAGTTCCTCCATTACATCACCAGAACAAAACATTATATAGTATCCCTGGCTCTGTCCCAAGTATTAGTTCAATGCCAAACGGGTGCAGGTTTCATCCTAGGTGTTCGTTTGCTACCGATTTATGCGTACAGAAGGAACCGGAACTACAAGAAATCAAATCTCAACATAAAGTTAAATGTTGGCATATTGACGAAGGAGTGTGATGTAACAGTGAATAGGAACACTCTTTTAGAGGTTAAAAACGTAAGGAAGTATTTTCCTATCCAAGACAAAAAAATGTTTTCAACTAAAAAACACTACGTTCAGGCTGTAAATGATGTCAGCTTTTCGATTAATGAAGGAGAAACATTTGGTCTCGTAGGGGAATCGGGTTGTGGAAAAAGTACGCTGGCACGGTTAATCATGGGATTAATCAAAGCTGACAGCGGAGAAATTAACTTCGAAGGCAGAAACTTTCTTGATTTAAGCGGGAAAGAGTTGCGTAAATCAAGAAAAAGCATGCAAATGGTGTTTCAAAAACCGTATGAATCGTTGAATCCGAAAATGACTGTTGCGGAGATTATTAGCGCACCTTTTGATATACACAGAGTATTTAGTAAGCAAGAAAGAGTGCGGAAGGTAAAAGAATTACTTGAAATGGTTGGGTTGAGTCAGCAGTATTTGAATCGTTATCCTCATGAATTTTCAGGTGGCCAAAGGCAGCGAATTGGCATTGCCCGCGCCATTGCCCTTCATCCTAAATTAGTTATTTGCGATGAAGCTGTGTCTGCGCTAGACGTATCCATTCAGTCGCAAATATTAAATCTATTAAATGATTTGCAAAAAGAGTTTAAACTCACATATTTATTTATCTCACACGATCTATCCGTGGTTAGGCATGTAAGCGATAAGATTGGTGTGATGTATTTAGGAGAAATGGTTGAGATGGGAGAAGCAGAAACCGTCTATAAAAATCCTAAGCACCCCTATACTCAAGCGTTACTTTCAGCGATTCCAGTACCTGATCCTACCTTTAAAAAGAAGCAGATTATTCTAGAAGGAGATCTCCCAAGTCCAGTAAATCCCCCAAGTGGTTGTCGATTAAGTTCAAGATGTCCTTATGTAATGCCAATTTGTAAAGAAAAGAAACCTGAGCTTATGAACTTAGGGCCGAACCAAAGTGCTGCTTGCCACTTATTCTCGGATTCAAAATTAGAAGAGTTAGATCATATTGCATCAAGTTAGGGGGGAGAATCTTGCTACGTTTTGTAACGAAAAACATTGGGGTGGCTGTAGTTCAAATATTTGTAGTTGCAACGATTGTCTTTTTATTACTTCGCTTTATGCCTGGTGATCCGGTGTTACTCGTTCTTGGAACAGAGAGAGGTGCGGATCCTGTAGCGGTTGCAGAGATGCGGGCAACACTAGGATTGGATCAGCCTTTAATAACACAATATTTTGGATGGATTACGGATATTGCTAGAATGGATTTTGGACAATCTCTATTTAATAACATTGATGTCACTGCGTATATAGCAGAAAGACTTCCCAAAACACTAGAATTAGCGATTGCTGCCATTATAATTGGGTCTGTAATTGGTATATTCCTCGGTATTGTTGCTGCTGTGAGGCGTGGCAGTTTTGTAGACTTTATTGTCTCAACCATTGCCGCAGCGGGAATGGCATTTCCAGTATATGTAACAGGGACAGCCTTTATTTTACTCATAAGCTTGCAATTGAATTTGCTTCCAGCTAGCGGATATACTGACTTTTCGGAAGACCCGGTTGCTCATTTTAAGAGGCTGTTGTTACCAGCCATTACGATTGCATTGCCTTTGGCTGCATCGATTGCCAGAATGACAAGAAGTTCGATGCTTGAGGTTTTAGGGAAAGACTTTGTTCAAACGTTGAGAGCAAAAGGACTATCTGAAAAACTTGTTGTTTATAAGCACGTACTAAGAAATGCAATTATTTCCGTAATTACTGTAATAGGTTTGGAGTTAGCAAATTTAATAGGTGGAACGGTGCTAATCGAATTTTTATTCAATTGGCCTGGATTAAGTACCTTACTAGTAGATTCAATTAATAATCGAAATTATCCGATTATTCAGGGCTCTATTATTGTGATTGCTGCTTTCTACATATTAATTAATCGGACTGTAGAAGTTATTTATGGTTTGATGGACCCGAGGACTCGCTAACAGCATGTATTCCTAGGAAAGGAGGGGCAGAAGGATGCTTCGAAAATTTCTTAAACATAAAACGTTTTTAGTAAGTTTTGTCATCCTGCTTCCTGTATTTATTGTTGCGTTAATAGGCCCTTTAATTATTCCGCATGATCCCCTTGAGATTAATCAGAACGCTGTCCTTAAAGGCAGTTTACCAGGGCATCTATTAGGCACAGATGAATATGGAAGAGATATTTTAAGTCGTTTAATTCTAGGAATCCGCCCTACCATGCTCGTTGCATTTGGTGCAACCATCATTGCCTTTATTGGTGGAGTTACGGTAGGTGTCATAGCCGGATATGCCCGTGGGAAAACAGAAAAAATGATCATGAGAATCATTGATATTGTTTTATGTTTCCCACCGATCTTATTGGCTTTAATGGTAGTAGGCTTTTGGGGTGCCGGGGTAAAAAATTTAATTATCATTATTGGATTTCTGTATATCCCGTACTTTGCCCGTATTACCCATTCAGCTACCCTTCAAGTAAAAGGACTGGAATATGTTCAAAGTGAACTTTCATTAGGAGCTTCTCATTTCAGAGTGATTACAAAGGCCATATTACCGAATATCATGTCACCTTTAATTATCCAGATAAGTTTAACGATTGCTGCTGCCATTTTACTAGAATCTGGTTTAAGTTTCTTAGGGTTAGGAGTAGTACCGCCGAATCCTTCTTGGGGTCAGATGATCGGTGATGCGCGAGGCTATATTTATAACAATCCAATGTATGTTATTTGGCCATCGATCTGTTTAGGGATAACCATGCTGGCCATTAATTTAATGGGTGACAGCTTTAGGGATATTTTAGACCCGAAGCTGAAAAATAAATAAAGAGTATAGATTAGCAGAATCACTGATTAACTATTATAAAAAAATTTAAAAGGGGTGTGTGTGCATGGTAAAAAGGTTTATAGCAATTTTTATTGTAATGTTTGCTGTAGTTGGATTATTGGGGGCTTGTTCAGGCAATAATGAAACTTCTTCAAAGGAGAAGGAAAACGTGGGATCAGATGGAGATAAATCAGGCGGTTCTCTCACATTTGGCTTAGCTGCAGAGCCAACCACGATGGATCCTTATATGCAAAATGGAACGCATGGCAGAACGGTAAAATTGGCTATTTTCAGAGGTTTATATAACTACAATGAAAAAGGAGAACTTGAAGCAGAACTAGCAGAATCTTATACAAGCAATGATGATTTGACTGCTTATACCTTTACGCTAAGAGATGCAAAATTCCATAATGGTGATCCTGTTACTGCAGAGGATATCAAATATACGTTCGATCGTATTATTAACCCAGACAGTAAGGCAACGTTTAAGACGGAATTATCAATTATTGATAACATTGTAGTTGAAGGGGATAAAACGGTAACATTTAATCTAAAAGAGCCGTCTGCTCCTTTCGTTCACTTTACTGCACTTCCTGAGTCTGTTATTGTATCAAAGTCTTATACAGAAGCTAACATTGACGATATTGCCACAAAGCCAATGGGAGCTGGACCTTTTAAGTTTGCATCATGGACCCAAGGAAGCAAAATTATTGTTGAAAAATTTGAGGATTACTATAAGGAAGGGCAGCCTTACTTAGATAAAATTGAATTTCAATTTTATTCGGAAGAAAATACACGCGTAAATGCTTTGCGTGCGGGTGATGTTGATTTAATTGAAACTGTGCCTTGGAAAGATGCAGAATCAATTGGAAAGACGGATAATTTGAAACTTGCAAGTGCAAATGGACCATTTATGGCGCTGCAATTTAATACGGACTTTGAGCCATTTAGCAAGCCTGAGGTAAGGAAAGCGATTGCTTATGGAATTGACCGAAATGCCATCCTTAACACGGCATTTAGTGGACGTGGAAAGCCAATCTATGGTATGGCCACTTTAGAAGGTTATATGGGCTATGACGAAAAATACACGAAATACTTTGAGCATGATGTAAAGAAAGCAAAAGAGTTACTTGCTGAGGCTGGTTATCCAAATGGATTTAAAGCAACGCTTTTATCTACGTCACAGTATGGTATGCATGAACAAACAGCTGTTGCTGTACAATCTGAGTTGAAGAAAATTGGTATTGAGGTAGAATTGGAGCTTCCGGATTGGGCAACAAGAATTAATAAGAACGTTGAAGGCGATTATCAGTTCGTAGTAGCTGGGACTTCAGGAGATATTACGGATGGCGATTGGATGAGTAACTTCTATAAGGGTGGACCGGCTAGACTTAATAACTCAGCAAACTTTGACGATGAACAAATTAATAGTTTATTAGAACAAGGTCGTAAGGAAATCGATCCTGCTAAACGTGAGGAGATTTACAAACAACTGATTGAAAGAGCGATGGAATTATCACCATTTGTTTATTTAAACTGGAGAGAACAAAGCTACGGAATGCAGAAAAATGTAAATGGTTTTGTCAATCTTAATGGATTCTTATCCTTCCAATCAGGTGTAACTCTTGAAGAAACGTACATTGAGAAATAGTCTTGAGATTGACCTATCGTGAAGTCATGGAGTGGAACCGTTTATGAATTTAGTCGGAATAGGTGATAATGTAGTTGATTTATATGAAGATCAAAACACCTTTTATCCAGGTGGGAATGCCTTAAATGTAACAGTGATCAGCAAACGCAATGGTGCTGAAAGGAATGGATATATAGGGATAATCGGTAATGATCTAGAAGCTGCGCATGTTCTTGATGTATTGCAACAGGAACAGGTGGATACGACAAGAATTCGCCAAATGTATGGACCAAACGGAAAAGCATATGTTGCTTTAGATGAAAACGGAGATCGGGTCTTTAAAGGGACAAATAGGGATTCGCGCGTACAATCAAAAGTAACCCTGCGATTTACGGAGGATGACCTAAACTATATTGGCGAATTTGACGTGATTCATACAAGTATAAACAGTTATATTGAACATGAATTACAAAGGTTAAGCTTTAAGCCCATTTCTTTTGATTTTTCAACAAAGAGCAAGTGGAGTAAGGTATATTTAGATATGGTTTGTCCTTATATCCAATTTGCCTTCTTTTCCGGAAGTGGTATGAGTGATGAAGAAATTGGTTCATTAATCAAATATGTCCATACATTGGGTGTTAAGATTGTGATTGTAACACAGGGAGCAAAGCCGGCAATTTGTTCTGATGGCCGGAACAAGTACCTACAGTCACCAATTTCGGCAGAAGTTGTTGATACGATGGGAGCAGGGGATTCATTTATAGCTGGGTTTATCACATCCTATTTCGTTACCCAGGATATTACCACCGCTTTAAAAAGTGCTTCCATTTCTGCTGGGAATACATGTGAAACATATGGTGCTTTTGGATATGGGAAAAAGGTGTAGATGTGGATCCACGTCACAGCGCGACCCGAAATTTTCATATTCAAATAAATTGGTAATATTGTGTGGAGGATAGTCGTTTCATTAAGCTCATCACTTAGCCCGTGATGGGCTTTTTTATATTATTTTGAGCATGGCCGCTTAATTCAGTTAGCAGTAGATAATGATGGAAACCTGTGAGGAGGTCAGACACCCGCTCTGCTCAGAAGAAAACCTTTGTTTATCGGTGGTTGTGGTGGATTTAATTAATCGTTGATTAGCATCAAAAATGGCGATAAGGAACATGCACTTCAGAGGGTTAAGGATATTGGAAATTTCACCATTTTATTATAAAACCTCTTTCAAGTACGCGGGGACGCGGTTCTGCTGTTTCCGTAAAAAGGCAGCAGAACCCATCTTTGTTACTCCCCATTTGTAGCTATTAGTTTCTTGTACCAGTAAAAACTTTTTTTCTTTTTTCGCTCGAGTGTTCCACTGCCATTGTCTTGTTTGTCGACGTAGATGAATCCGTACCGTTTTTTCATTTCGCCCGTGGTTGCACTAACTAAATCGATGGGTCCCCACGTTAAGTAGCCAATGCAATCGACACCATCTTCTTGTATAGCAGCCTTTACTGCATCTAGATGTTTTTGCAGATAATCGATGCGGTCATCATCTTGGATGCTGCCATCCTCCTCCACTTGATCGACAGCACCTAAACCATTTTCGGTGATCATAATCGGAAGGCCATATCGATGATCCAAGTAATTCAGCATATACCGTAATCCCGTTGGGTCGATGGACCAACCCCATGATGACTTCTCTAGATGCTCATTCGCTATTCCACCAAACAAAGAGGAATCAGCATTTTCATCACGTTCAGCCGAACTAACGTCACTGGAATAATAATTTAACCCGATAAAGTCTATTTTTCCTTCCTTAAAGGCACGATGATCACTTTCGCCTATTGGTAACGTAATACCTCTCCGCTGATACTCTTTCAGTTTATATAAAGGAAACGTTCCATTGCACATCGCATCAACTTGGTATAGATCCCTTTCCGTATCTTTAAAAGCTTGCAATACATCAGCGGGTTTACTAGACTTTGGGTAACAAGGGGTGAGGCCAAAAACACAGCCAACCAGGTTATCCGGATCAATTTCATGTGCGAGTTTAACTGCTTTCACACTCGCTAAAGTCATATAATATCCAATTGTCGCAAGCTGCTGCTCCTTATCATCTAGATCAGAATACTGTAGGCCTGTAATCATATAAGTAAAAGTATTAGAAAAATCACTCTGGATTTCTAAATGATTCATTTCATTAAAAGTTACCCAGTAGCGTACCTTCCCTTTATATTCCTTCATCACGGTTTCACAGAACCGAAGATATAACTCAACCGTATCCCTGCTTAGCCAGGAACGGTATTTATGTACCACTTCTATCGGCATCTCAAAATGACATAGCGTAATAATCGGTTCAATCTGGTGTGCTCGAAGTTCATCGATGACCTGATGATAGTAAGCCAATCCCTTTTCATTTGGTGAATCATCATCCCCATGAGGGAAAATACGGGACCAGTCCATGGAAATACGCAGGGCTTTAAATCCCATCTCACCAAACAATGCAATATCACTCTTATAGCGATGATAGAAGTCAATCCCATCGTGTGAAGGGTAGACATTTCCCCCCTCAATGGTCTTCGTGATTTTACGCTCCATTCCAAAGCTTCCCGCTGTTACAAAGTCCATATGGCCAAGGCCCTTTCCATCAGCCTGATATGCACCCTCACATTGATGAGCAGCAATACTGCCCCCCCATAAAAAGTCTCTTGGAAATTCTAATTTTTTCATACCTGCTCACTCCTCCTAATCTGACAAACTCCTGAAAAGGTAAATGCCAGACTATACGATCCACCTGGCATTTACTGTTGATTTAAAATTTTTCTTCTAGCTTTTTTAAGCGTTCATCGTACACTTCAAATAGGCGAACGATATGATTGGCCGTATTCCATTCGCTCATGATGGTCATTAAAGTGTCCTGGGCATGGGCAAACAACAGGGAGAAAGCAATCTGTTCACCACGGGCTTCACCTTGGATGGTTTCAGTCTGTGCAGCGTGGGCAGCGGTAATTTTCTTTTTCGCTTCAACGAGCTTTTGCTTTGACGCATCAAATTCACAAGCTGCCACACAGTCCAGTGCTTCTTTAATGATTAATCTTGCGTCACCGGCATGTAGGATAATCTTCATCGATACTTCATTGATATCATTTGTGTTGTGGTCGTTCAATGTCTAAACCTCCAAATTCATTTCTACTATTCTTTTTCCTTTTTAAACTGCTGCAAGTCATACACCTTGAAAAACGGAAACCAAATCAACCAAGATACGACTACAACGACAGCTAATAAAATTAATCCGCGGAAATCGGAGTTAATTAGCATGGAAGAAATTCCAACCGGCATATACCATAGTTGAAAAAGTCTCTCAGGGATTGTCACAAAATCCCAGGTGAGTGCCACGTACGTGATTGCAGGTATAATTAAACCATTCAACCACATCGGAACCATTAAAATCGGATTAAAAGCTACCGGAGCACCGAAAATGACAGGTTCATTAATATTGAAAATAGACGGTACAATCGTTACTTTACCAATGGCTTTTAAATGGCTGGACTTTGCCATGAATAACATCATCAGTACCAAAGGTAATGTGGTTCCCATACCTCCAATCCATACCCAAGCCGTTTGAGTTTCCATTGTATTGATATTTTGAGCGACACCATCGATATTTTGTTGAATACCCTCCAGCATAATCGGAAAAATAATGGAGTACAGAACCCAGGCACTAATTCCAAAAGAATAAAAGAAAACACCAAGAAAAGCGATGAATACAAACCCGGTGAAACTTTGGGCAATTGATGTAACGGGTTCAAAAACTTTTATGATTAAATCATACAAATCAACATTCAGCTGGAAGGTAAATAACCATCCGAACAGCAAAAGAATCGTGATCGGGATTATCGTGTCAAACCATATAATAATAAAATCTGGAAGCGAACTTGAACCTTTAAAGAAAGAGAATTTAGAGAAAAGATACATGAATGCTCCAACTAAAAGGCCGACAATCAAAGCAACAAACATGCCGTTTCCGCTGAAACGTTCCAACGTGAAGGTGATCCCGCCGTCGTCTGTAAGCTTAGGCGTAAGCAGCATGAGAAAAAGGGAAAGACCTGTTAATCCTGAGATGATTTTTCGATCATTCTTTTTCTTTTTTTCCATAATAAAATAAGGAACTAATAGTGCAACAAATAGACTAATAAGACCAAATGAAAACGTAGTGATCGGTGAAAAATTGGGCATGTTTGAAAAATAATTATTCAAGATTGAAATCAATGTAATCAGCGATCCTACAAGAATCAGCGGCAAAATCGCCATAATGGCTTCCTGAATTGAAGAAACCCACACATTTCTCGTTATTTTATTCATTTTTGGCGTAAAGTTTTGGTTCATCCAATTAATAAATGTGTTCAATCGTATAACCCCCGGTCTAGTTTATTTTTCGCCAAGAAGCTCTAAAATCAGGTCCAGACCTTTGTTCCCATCCAAAAGACCATAAATGGTTTGCGGGATCACCGCAGCCTTAATGTTATAGGCGCTCACCTTGGCTTGTAAATCCACTTCCATATAGGATAGATGTGGGCCGATGAGCAGGACTTGGATCTCATTCAGATATTCTTCTACCTCGGACTCGCTTCTCGCGATTATATTTAGTTCAATATTTCTTTTTTTCGCTGCTTTTCGAATGTTTTGGGCCATGAATCCGCTGGAAGCACCCCCACCGCATACTAAAAGAATTGTTTTTTCTGTCATCATTAATTCCTCCCATTTTGAATGATACTTTCTGAGGCTATTGTCTAACTTTTTAGAGCACCATCTCAAGTTAAAAAAGTTCCGGGGGGTAGGAACTTTTTTAACCTTTCATTTTAGTATGGGTTTTACTACACTATATAAGTGGAAAACTAACGATAAATAGACCTGTGGGGGTTTTTGTAGCATGAAAAAGGAGAGAGAGAAAGAGATTGTACAATTCTTGTTAAATAAGAATGATTGGGTAAAGGCGGATATCTTAGCTAAACAATTCTCTGTATCGACCAGGAGTATCCGTAAATATATCAATGAAATAAATGAAAACACCTCTCCGTCCCTATTAATCATATCCTCTAACCTTGGGTACCAAATAAACGAAAGCGTTTACCATGGGCTTCTGCGGGAAAATCCTACAGAAACACCTAGAGGGTTGACACCGCTAGAGCGTCTATATTACCTATTAAAGCAATCGTTTACCCACTCTGAAGGTATGGATATATTTGACGTGAGTGAGGAAATTTATGTCAGTACATCTACGATTGAAGGTGATTTAAAAAAGGCCAAAAGCCTTTTGGGGAAATTTAATTTATCCTTCAAACGAGACGGTGACTTAATCATTTTAAGTGGACTTGAACAAGATAAACGAAAGTTGATGAGCCATATTTTTTACGAAGAAACAAAGGACCATTTTTTGCGTATAGGAAGTATCCAAGCCGCTTTTGGTTATGATTTAAAAGATTTCAAGGACGAACTGATTAAAGTGTTGTCCTCCTATAATCTTTATATAAATGAGTACACAATCGGGAACATCCTGCTTCATATCGTCATTGCAACAGAACGGGTCAGCCAGCATCGAACCATTTCGGAAGAAAATATAAAGGCATTAACTAATACGAAAGAATATCAGGCAGCATTAGAGATCGCCAAGTTAATAAAATCTAAATTTGGGACAACGTTTGAAGGTGCAGAGCTTAACTACTTAACGATTCTATTAATTAGCAAGGCAACCATATTAAGTTATGACAACTTAAACAACGAAAACCTAGGGGAATATATTGAGCAGCGTTATATTCACTTAGTAAATGAAATCATCCAAAAAGTAAAAGAATATTATCTGGTGGATATGTATGGGGATGAATTTCTAATAAAATTTATCCTACACATACGCAATTTAATCAACCGGGCAAGGCATAATTATTTGTCCAAAAATCCATTAACTAAGCAGATTAAATCTTCATATCCACTTATTTATGATTTGGCCGTGTTTATTTCGAATGAGATACAAAAAAAGGAAAATATTCAAATCAACGAAGACGAGATTGCCTATATTGCCTTCCATATTGGTGCCTTTCTAGAAAGACAAAAAGCGCTAGAATATAAAATAACCTGCACGGTTATCTGCCCGGAGTATTATAATATGCACATCCCGATGTTAAAAAGAATTGAGGATTCATTCGGAGAACAAATTGAGATCAGTAGAGTGATTACCAAAATTGATAGTGATTTCGAGCAAATTGACTCCGAATTAATTATCACAACGGTTCATTTTCCAAAAATAACCGAACATGAAATGGTCCATTTAAACCCATTTATTTTAGAAGAGGACATTCAGAAAATTCAACAGGGCATAACGAAAATTAACAAGAAACGTAGTCGCACGAAGTTGAAAAATCATCTAATCAGCCTCTTCGATCCCCATTTGTTTCAACATAATATTTACTTAAATAATGAATTTGAAATCATTAGGTTTCTTGGAGATAAGTTGGTTCAGTTAGGATTTATTGAAAACAGGGGTATTGACGACATCATTGAAAGAGAAAGAATGTCCTCCACTTCCTTTAATAACAATGTAGCTGTGCCACACTCGATGCAAATGAACGCAGTCAAGTCAGCGATTTCGATCGTATTAAATGACAAACCCGTTAATTGGGGAAACCATTCTGTCCAAATTATTGCCCTAATTGCTTTAAACAAAGACGAACGAAGCATCTTTCGCGATATCTATGATAGCTTCATCAAAATCCTATCAGACCCAGAAAATGTACACCTACTACTAAAATCAAAAACCTACGACCAATTTATAAACAACCTCTTATTATTAATGGAGTAAGTGGATAGGGACGGTTCTGATGTGACCCTGGAAAGTTAGAGTTTTCTTTTAAGCAGCTCTTTGGCTGGTATGAGTACGGTATTTAAACTGATGAAAAAGTACATAGGGACGGTTCTCTTGCAGAGTGGATGCCAACAAACCAGAGGCCGCGACTTCATTCTTGTCTGACAACCAGGAATTTTGAGTATGAATCTTCTGCTTAAAAAACATTAAAGGCACAGCTAGCTATTAATGCTAGTTGTGCCTTTTTGCGTGCAAAATTTCTGTTGTCCGCTATAAGAACCGTTTCCTTAGTGCTTTCACTTCGCGTACGGCTTGTAATCAACATCCACCTTGTCTTGTATTTGATAAGGCGCGAGCATGAAGGTGGCTTTGAAGACGGTGTCACCTTTGTTGATTAAGTAGTGGACTTTCATTGGTTCCACGTGAATAAAGTCGCCTGGTTTGCATTGGAAGATTTCACCATCAATATGAATTTCTAGTTCTCCTTCGAGGACAAAGAAGTTTTCTTCCATAATGTTATGATAATGGGCGGTGAAATCCTGTCCTGGCTGAAGGGCGACGACTCCAAAGTTCATGCGTGGCCCTCTTAATAGATACTTAGGGCCGCTGTCGCCAAATCGGTATTCTTTTTCAAGCTCGTTGATCACTGTCATTTCTCATCTCTCCTTTTAATCGTTTATAAGCCAGGGGCAATCCACATATGATCGGTAATGCCCTGATTTGCTAGTTCTAATTGAACTTTGTAAACAGCTTCCCATTTTTTGTATAATTCCTCGTAAACAGCGCGGTTTGTTTCGTTTGGCTCGAAACTTTTCTCGAATTTAACCACTTGGTCGATAGCTTCATTAAAGCTTCCGTAAATACCAGCACCTACCCCTGCACATATCGCTGCGCCAAGAGCTGTAGATTCCTTGACAACGGGAACTTTCACGTTCATTTGGAGAACGTCGGATACAATTTGGCACCAAAGGTCACTTTTTGAGGCCCCGCCGCCAAAAACAATTGATTCTGGTGTCTTGTTGGTAATTGTGGATACACATTCGATGTTTCCTTTCGTGACAAACGCTGCATTTTCCATGATGGCCCGATAGAAGGTTGCCTTATTAAAGGAACTATCAATCTTAAAATCTATGAAGCTTGGTGCCGCATGCTTCCAGGAGAAGTAATCCATTTTATCCGAAAAAGTACAGACCATTCCATGGCAGCCGGCAGGAACATCCTTTGCTCTTTTTTCCATTTGAGTATAAATGCTTTCCCCAGTTTCCTTCTGTAAATAGGCTTCGAGTTCACAAAACGTATCTCTGAACCATCGCATGATTAGTCCAGGGAAGAAGGCGATGGCTTCATATTGCCACGTATTAGGGATGGCGTGACAGTTTACTCTGACATTACAAGAATCATTGATTTCGACTTGGTTGGATGTATATTCATATTGCCAGAAGCTACCGCCCAAAACAGCGGCATCACCTTCGTTGATCACGCCCATGCCGATACAGCCTAGTTGGGCATCACCGCCGCCGGCAACAACGAGTGTTTGCACGCTTAGTCCGGTCAGCCTCGCGAATTCCTCGGTTACAGGGCCAATAATGGAGCCGCTTTCATTTACAACCGGAAAAATATCCATTCTCAGGCTGACTTTCTCCGAGATGCTTGGATCCCACACTCTTTTCTTTAGATTAAACAGCCCGGTTGTGCAGCCGTTGGAAGGTTCAACTGAAATAACACCAGTTAGACGATAGGTAATCCAGTCATTCAGCATGGTCACGTATTTGATTTTGTCATACGTTTCAGGGATGTTTTTCTTCACCCACAGGATACGTGGAATGGCCCCTAAAGAAAACGTCTGTCCAGAAATCTGATGAATGTCCTCTTCAATGGTGTCGCTGATTTGATAAAGATTGGCCACTTCATCATTTGCCCGTGAATCAACGTTGGCACAGGCCCAAAGCTCTTTGCCATCTTCATCATAAAGGATAATTGCTTCACGCATACTGGTGGTGGAGATGGCTGCGATGTCTTCTGGATTCACCTGGCTTTTAGCTAGCAGTTCTTTAATTAGTCCGATAATGATTTCAATATTTCTGTTGATATCAAAGTCCATTGAACCAGGATATCGTTTGTCTTCATTATGTGTCCATTCTGCTTGGGTTACAAAAAGTTCATTGCCTAGTGTATCAAATAGAATGGCTCTGACACTGCCGGTTCCGGCATCGATCGCCATTAAATACTTTTCCATTGATTCCATCTCCCTTTCTACCACCATCTAATCTATTTCTTATTCCAGCAGGCTTTTGGCGACTTCTTCATCGGTAATTAATACATCAATATACCCTCCTTTTAATGCACCAATAATGGCTTCTCTTTTTTCCAAACCTCCGGCTACGGCAACGACTTGGTTCAGTGATTTCAACAGATTAATATCGGTGCTGACCAGTTGTGTATGCAATTTATGGTCTAAAACATTGCCATTAATATCATAAAATTGGCTCAATAAATCCCCTACGGCACCCATTGATTTAAAGATTTCTATTTCGGTGGTGCTTAAATATCCTTCTTTCACAAGGGTGGCCTTATCATTTACAGCTCCGATTCCAATAATCGTAATATTGGAATAAGGAATCATCTCAAAAATTTTCCTGATTGGGCGTTCCTTGACCAGCTGCTCGGCAAGCCGATGATCAGATACCACCAAGGGAGCTGGCATTATGTAATGGCTGTAATTCGGATTTGTATAATAATCGGATGATGAATCGACAGCTGTCGGGATGTAAAATCTTACGCCGCCGGATAGTGAGACAAAGGTGACCTTATATTTAGTAGAGATATTTAAATGCCCCAACGTCCTGGAGACAGCTTGCCCGTACCCGACGTTAATCATCGTGTCACTGGTAATTCTATCTTCTATATATTGGGCTGCTGCTATGGTTAGACTGTCTAGCGGGTTTTGGGTGGCAGCTGGAACGATATAAATATCCTGTAAATCATATTTCCGTTTGATTTTATTCTGCAGATCCATGTCAACGAATTGGTTCAGGTTAATTTTAAACTGGATAATGTTATTTGCTTTCGCGATATCCAGGTACTTAATCACTTTCATTCTGGACAGGTTTAGCGACTCCGCAATTTCATTTTGGGTCATTCCTTCATTGTAATATTTCCATGCAATTTTTATAATGAGGCTATTTTCGTATGTCATGTGATTCACTCTTTACTGGTTATTTTTAAAGCTAACAAAAGTTTCGTTTAAAAACTATTGTGCTACTAATGTTTGGTGATAAAACAAATATACCAACAAAATCTTCCTTTCGTCAATACGTGTTGACCCTATTTTTGTTGCTGTTTTATTTTTAAATTCAGCTTATACTTCAGCGGTTTTACAGATAAAACCTTGGTATTACTAATGTTTTGAGAGGGGGAGTCAATGAATCTACTTTTAACAAACTAAGAAGTTGGAAAAATAATAAAAAGTTTTGAAACAAATAAAAAGATTGTTGATTAATAAAATGTGTTGGAATATAATGAATTTATAAAATATAGAAAACGGTTACATAAAACGGTGCTAAGGTAGGGGGTTATTATGAAAACACCGAAGAACTTAGTGAGATTGGAGAATATCCACAAGTCATTTAATAGGAATATAGTTTTACAGGGGATTTCACTAGAGTTGAATGAGTCTGAGGTAATCTCAATCATCGGCGGCAATGGTGCAGGGAAAAGTACCTTAATGAAAATCCTTACAGGGATTTATCAACCCGATGCAGGAGCCATTGAAATAAATGGTGAAAGGGCTGGTCACTTAAATCCGAACTCGGCTCATGAACAAGGCGTTTATCTGGTGCCTCAGGAACCGTTGTTATTTCCCAATATGACAGTTGAACAAAACCTGACGATTGGCTTTAAAAAAAGTAAAAATAAAGTAAGAGATGATTCTAGTAAACTCATCAAAGAGTTAGGCTGGAATCTCGATTTGAATCGTATGGCTGCAACCTTAAGTATCGCTGAACAACAGCAACTAGAGATTATTAAAGGACTCTTACGAAATTCAAAAGTATTAATTCTCGATGAGCCAACTTCTACCTTGACGTTTTCTGAAACAGAGTCTTTATTCAAGGTGATCCAGCAGCTAAAGCAAAACGGGGTAGGAATCTTCTATATAACTCACCGTCTTGATGAAGTCTTTCAGATTTCCACACATGCTGTCATTTTAAGAGACGGTAAAGTAACGCTAAAAGGAAGAATCGAAGAATTTACAAAAGATATGTTAATCCAAGGATTGCTTCCAGTTGGAAACGAAGCAAATTATGAGGATCAATTTGAAAAAGGGATCATTAACCGTAAAGGGGAGGAACCTATCCTTAAGGTCGAAAATATCACGGGTGATGGATTCAGAAATATAAGTTTTGAAGTTTACAAGGGTGAGGTTGTTGGACTTGCCGGTCTTGTCGGAGCAGGCAGGACGGAGATTGCCGAAGCGATTTATGGAATTAATCCGATCCAGTCAGGTAGTGTTTCTCTTGATGGAAAAGATATTACGAAGCTATCGATTAATGAAACCGTTGACAGTGGGTTAGCTTACATACCGGAAGACCGGTTCTTGCATGGTATTTTTTCAATAAGTTCAGTACGAAATAATATCACAGCACAGATTATTAAAAAACAAGGTCTCTTTATAAAGAAGAAACTAGAAGAGAAAGTGGCAAGTCAGTATATTGATAGATTAAGAATTAAATTGAGTTCTCAAGATGATGAACTCAAATCGCTATCAGGTGGGAATCAACAGAAGGCGGTGATCGCCAGGGCTTTATCGATGAACCCGAAATTAATCATCATGGATGAACCGACAAGAGGGATTGATGCTGCTGCGAGGGGGGACATCTATTCCATCATCACCGAATTGAAAAAACAGGGATTTTCGATTCTGCTCATTTCCTCCGACCTGGAAGAGATTGAACGAATCAGCGACCGCATTTATGCCGTTTATCAAGGGACGAGCAATGTTGTCTTGAGCTTGGACGAAATTAATGCAACCAATGTGATGAAAGCAGCTTTTGGAACATACGAAGGAAGTGATAAGGCGCATGTCTAGGGTTACAAACATAATCAAACTTCGGGAATTTAGAACCCTCCTATTTCTCGTTATTCTGTTCGTTGTGGTGGGCATGATCAACTCTGACTATTTATCCTTGCAGAATATCGATAAATCGTTGAAAAGCAGTTTGCTTTATATCGTTCTAGCTGTCGGTATGACCTTTGTTCTTTTAACAGGGAATTTAGATATTTCCATCGGCGGAACACTGGGCTTAAGTGCGGCGGTTAGTGGAACCATCCTCAGGGACGGCGGAAATATTTTTGTTGCCGTGCTTGCGGCCATAGTGATTGGATTAATTATTGGTCTGATTAATGGATTTGGCGTTATCAAATTGAGAATTTCTTCCTTTATTATGACGCTTGCTGTTCTCTCAATTACGCGGGTCGTTCAAGTGATTTACACGGATGGTAAATGGGTGGAAAATATCCCTGCCAATGTGAAAGGGCTCTCGAATACGGAAATTTTTGGGGTCAATTTATTGACGGTGATGGTGATTATCGGGGTCGTTCTCGTTCAGTTGTTCCTGTCTAAAAGCAGCAGGGGAAGGTATTACTATGCAATTGGCGACAACAAGGATGGTGCTGTTTCCTTGGGTATCCCCGTTAACCGTTACATTGCTTATTCTTTTGTTGTTTCAGGAATCTGTGCTTCCTTAGCTGGACTGATCTTTGTTAGTCAAATTGGCTTTGTCTCAACAAATGCTGGAGCAGGAATTGAGTTAACGGTCATAGCGGCCTGTGTCCTTGGCGGTGTGTCCTTGATTGGCGGCATTGGAACGGTTGTCGGGGCGGCATTGGGAGCCATTATCTTAGTATCGATCAACTCTGCTCTTATTTATATGAAAGTACCTGCATTCTGGAATGATACGATTTCGGGTTCACTCTTAATCATCATTGTAGTGGTCGACGCTTTGCTTGCCTTAAATGCTAGCAAAAAAGCGAAGAAGCTACGGTTAAATGCAAGAGTGCTGCAGAAGGAGGCTTAGAGTTGACATGTTAAAGAAAATTCCGAAATGGAACCTCATGCTGGTATTTTTAATCGTGATGGAAATTGTGGTTTTTGGGATGTTGAATCCAAGATTCTGGAATGTCACCATCCTGCTTAATAGCTTTAATGATTTTATCCCCATCGCCATTATTGGATTTTTTGTCACATTGGTCATCATTACTGGAGGAATTGACATATCAGGTGTATCCATTATTGGGTTAGCCTCTGTTGTGATGGGCCTGTTGTCTCAAGTGGTGGGTCTAAATATTTGGATTTCAGTCCTGTGTGCCGTCTTAATCGGCGGATTATGCGGGCTTCTAAATGGCATCCTGATTGCTTATGGAAAGGTTCAGGCGATGGTCATCACCCTTGGCGGTATGCTGTTATATAGCGGAATTGCGATTGTGTTGGTGGGAATGTCTGGTGTCAGTACGTATGAAGGGATCTCCGGGTTTCCGGAAATGTTTGGCCAACTTGCCAACGGTCAAGTCTTCGGACTTCCGAACGCAGTGGTTATCTTCATTATTATGTTTATCATCGCGTATATCCTTCTGCACCGCACGCGGTATGGCAGATATATCTACCTGACAGGGATTAATCAAAATACAGCAGAGTACGCTGGCATTAATACGAAGAGAATGATTGCCAGTACCTATGTTTTGTCCGGTATGGCTGCGGGTATTGCGGGGGTTGTTTTAACTTCCTATTTAGGAAGTGCAAGATCTGACTATGGTGCTGAGTATCTTATGCCCATCCTAACGGTTGTTGTATTGGGAGGAACGTTAATCACTGGAGGTAAAGGGGGTGTTATCGGGACAGCGTTAGCCAGCATTATCTTGGGATTCATGCAGGTGGGGTTACAAATGGCTGGAGTATCAACTCAATATATCGGGTTGGCTACAGGGGTCCTTCTGATTGTGTCAGTTGCTTTCTTGGGAATCAATCCTGATTTCAGATTCAATATTAAAAGAATCACGAAAACCAAAAATCATACTATTGGGGGTTAAGTAGCAATGCGAAAAAAGAAATCTTTTAAACTAGTAATCGTATTGGCAATTATGATGCTATTTGTAGCTGCATGTAGTTCCAATGAAGGTACCTCTGGCGACGGAGGAAAGGAAAAAGATGATAAAGATATTCAAGTTGTGTTTATCCCGAAAATGACAGGAAATGCTTTCTTCGAATCTGGTAACGATGGTGCACAAGAGATGGCAAAAAAGGTAGGTTTCAAAGTGAAGTACGATGGCGCACCTGAAGGTACGGTTGCCAACCAAGTACAAATTATCAATAGTGCTGTAAACAGCGGTGCGGATGCGATTGCCATCTCATCTGTCTCTTCTGACGGTTTGAATCAAGCCTTGAAAAAGGCATTGGATGCCGGCATTAAAGTTGTAACATGGGATTCCGATGTTGATCCGAAATTCCGTTCGGTATATATCAACCAAGGTACACCGGGAATCTTAGGAAAAATGCTTGTTGATATGGCTGCAGAACAAATGGATAACCCTGATGAAGCGAAAAAGATTGCTTGGTTCTATTCAAGCCCAACTGTTCCGGACCAAAACGCCTGGGTAACTTATGCTAACGAATATATCAAGAAAACCTATCCAAAATGGGAGGTTGTTACGACTCAATATGGTGATGCTAATGAACAAAAATCACTACAGGTTGGAGAAAGTATCCTAGATTCATATCCTGATATTGATGCGGTTATTTGCCCAGACTCCACTGCTCTTCCTGCAATGGCACAAGCAGCTGAAAATAAAGGGTTGAAGGCTGAAGATGTTATTATTACAGGATTTGCTTCTCCAAATTCAATGAGATCATTTATTGAAAATGGAACGATTAACAACCATGGCTTATGGGATGTTAAAGACCAAGGTGCTCTTGCTGTTTACGTGGCTTACTGGTTAGCAAAAGGAAATGATCTAAAAGTCGGCGACTCTGTTGATGTTCCTGATATGGGTTCTGTTAAGGTAGAGTCAAACAATATTCAAGGATACGATTATGAAGCAGATGATTCCGGAATCATTGTATTGCCAGAGCGAATTGTGTTCACGAAAGATAATACAAAAGACTACAATTTCTAAGGAGAGAGAGAATTGGCAGATATTATTGGAAACAAAAACGCAAAGGATTTTTCTGAGACTATTCCATTCGCAAACAATGGTAATTTCCATGTTAAAGGTGCAAACAATTATGATTGGGGTATGAAGGACCGGTTATCAAGGATCTTTAACCCTGAAACAGGTAAAACGGTTATGCTGGCGTTTGACCATGGATATTTCATGGGGCCAACTTCCGGGTTAGAAAGATTGGATCTGCTGATTCCACGCCTGGCTAATTATGCAGACTGTTTAATGGGTACGAGGGGTGCGATTCGCAGCAGCGTTCCTGCAACCTTTAATAAGGCGATTGCCTTACGGGCTTCTTCCGGATCCAGTGTTCTCCAGGATGACCTGAGCCATGAATCCATGGTGGTTGATATTGAAGATGCGATTAAGATGAATGCAAGTGCCATCGCGATCCAAACCTTCATTGGTGCTGACGGTCAAAAGGAAACGATTCAAGAGTTAAACAAGGCTGTTAACCTGGGTATGAGATATTCCATTCCAACGTTGGGTGTTGTTGCAGTCGGAAAAGAAATGGAGCGCACCTCTAAATTTTTCTTATTAGCAACAAGGATGCTGGCTGAATTTGGTGCCCAAATCGTCAAAACCTATTATTGTGAGGACTTTGAAAAGGTAGCAGCGGCTTGTCCTGTTCCGTTAGTGGTAGCAGGCGGCAAGAAACTTCCAGAGGCAGATGCGCTTACGCTCGCTTACAACTCGATTCAAGGTGGAGCAGCTGGTGTAGATATGGGAAGAAACATTTTCCAATCCGCTTATCCAGAGGAGATGATTCAAGCTGTTAACATGGTTGTTCATAAAGGGTATACAGATAAAGAAGCATATGAGTACTACCAGCATCTTACTAATTAATTGATTGTAAAAAAAGCTTCTACTTTAGGGTAGGAGCTTTGCTTTTAAAAATACTAAATAATGGAGGAATTTTTACCATGGCGAAAGTAGCATTTTTAGTAGCAAGTGATTTTGAGGATTCTGAATTAAAAAATCCGTATGAGGCCATTAAGGAAGCCGGTCATGAAGCGGTTATCGTTGGCACAGAAAAGGGTATTCTTTGTGAGGGAAAGCAGAAAACTGTCACCTATACCACAGAGTTGGCGGCTTCAGAGGCAAATGCGGCTGATTTTGATGCGGTTGTCATTCCAGGTGGCAGTGCACCCGAGGAATTAAGGGTAAACGAGGGTGTTGTTTCGTTTGTGAAAGATCTAAATCAAAACTCAAAAGTGGTGGCTGGAATCTGCCATGGACCACAGGTAATGATTAGTGCCGATATATTAGCTGGAAAAACACTCACCTGTTACATAGGCATTCGTGATGACGTGATGAATAGCGGTGCCCATTATATCGACGAAGAAGTTGTTGTCAGCCAAAATATCATTACTTCCAGAACACCGAAGGACGAACCTGCATTCATAAGAGAGCTTCTAGCAAAGCTTCAGTAAAGCCAGAGTGAAAGTCAGGGAAGGAAGGAGGATGGAGATGGCGCTTGTTTCGGTCAAAGAAATGGCGGTAAAGGCGTTACAAGACGGTTATGCCGTTGGCCATTTTGACATACACAATCTCGAATGGACACAAGCCATTTTGGCTGCTGCAGAAGAAGAAACGTCTCCAGTTATTTTAGGGGTAACGGAACAAGCCGTGCGCTATTTTGGCGGTTATTCTGTTGTTGTTGAATTGGTAAAAGCGTTAGTAAAAGAAATGAAGATCACGGTTTCGGTTGCTCTTCATTTGGGACCACGGGTCTAGTTTTAATAGCTGTAAAATGGCGGTAGATGCCGGATTTACTTCGGTGATGATTGATGCCTCACATTTTCCTTTAAGCGAAAATATTGGAATCACGAAGAAGGTTACCGACTACGCCCATCAACATGGTGTCTCGGTCGAGGCGGAGGTCGGGAATATCGGTGGCAAAGAAGACGGTGTGGTGGAGGTATCCAATCCCGTCTATGCCAATCCAAAGGACTGTGAAAAATTGGTTAAACAAACCGGTGTTGATTTCCTTGCCCCAGCATTAGGTTCTGTCCACGGGATTTACAAAGGAGAACCTAAATTAGACTTTAACGGTATGAAGGAAATCGCAGCCTTAACGAACATACCATTAGTCTTACACGGTAGCTCCGGTCTGCCCCAGGAACAAATTAAAAAGGCCATCTCAATGGGAACGGCAAAAATTAATGTGAACGCTGATAACCATTTGGCATTTACCAAAGTCATCCGCGACCAACTAAGTCGGGATCCTGACCTCTACGATGCCACAAGCTACCTCGCCTCCGGACGAGAAGCCGTGAAAAATACAATCATCGGGAAAATGAGGCTATTTGGGTCTTCGGGGAGAAAGTAAAAAGACCTAGGGAAGACCATGGGACGGTTTGAGGTTAATTTTGGTTCAGCCGAACTTAAATAAACCTCCCATATCCATTTTTGGAAGATTCGACTATCAAGAACTATATATAGGGCTCCTCTAGAACGTGAAGGGATCTCGAGTTTTCATCCTGCAGTGATATCACCTAGCAAATATTAACTCTGATTTTCACGTATTATTCGTATTTGCAGGACAAGACTCATAACGCTGACACCCACGAGGTCTATAGTCTCAAACACCTAATACAATGTGATCTAAAGCCCTAGAGGGGCCCGAATTTATTAAAGATAAATACTTAAACCATTCATGAACAAATAATTAATTTAACTTAGATTATGCTGATAGACAAATGTTTGAAGAGACATGTAATTCATAAAATCATTTTACATTAGGGATTCTAAGCTTTTGCTTATCTATAATTCTCTGTTTAGTACGATATGTCACTCCCCGAATTTGTCGAAGATTGATAGGTATCCATTGCTAGAAAAGGGTAGTAGATCTTTGCAACAAACCTAGTTCAAACAGTCAATTTCTATACTACCTGTTGCTAGTACAGGAGTACTGGTAATCGCTTGAAATGCAAAATTAGATATTTCAAACGCCCCGTAGTCTGGATTTATATCATTTCCATCTCCTAGTTCTACATGGAAACTCCATTGATTATTATCACCAGCAAATTCACCAAAACCGTTTACAAACATTGTACAGGTACCACTTGGTTGTGGGCTGCAGAATATACCCGTAAAGGAAGTTGCGGTAAAGGTGAAACTTCTGTTAGCGGGTGAACCACCAATATCTAAGAACGTAATAGTTAAGGTACTAAGCTCTGGTGAAGCTGAACACAAATTTCCTGTAAAAGTGATTGTACCTTGTTCTGAAATTTGATTATCAATAAAAACAACTGTGGCATCATCAATGGTTCCATTCACAATCCCACTACAACCAGGACATATAATTCCCATTCATACACTTCCTTTCTTAGAGAATTATAATAATATATGTTCATAAATATGGAAGGCTTGGACTATTACCTGCTAAGAGATATGATGATTTTTTAACCTGTTATGACATTAATTCAACGATTATAGTATGCAAGGGTATGCAAGGGGACGGTTCTACTGCACTTAACCAATACGCTAGATTAGAGGGGGGAATAGGCGGTGTTTTCCTGCACCTTTCGGTGCAGAAAAACATCACCCACTCTATTGCCAGAAGTCAATAGCCGTATCGTGAGATTTGGAGCGGTTGATCAATCACTCTTAGAAAGAAAGTATTGTATCCATTAAAAGGACATCCATTAAAGAATTGAGTTTTAAATGGTGTAAGCGTCAAATAACCCCTTATCCTAAAATCAGGATAAGGGGCTATTTGACGCTTACTTTTGACTTTTGACTTGTGAATAGTTGAAACTGGCTGATTTGATATTGCGGTTCTTTACGTTTCTTATCCTTATCTTTATCATTAGTTTCTTAAGGATTACTAGTTTTATTTAGGTGGTTCAAATAAAGGTGCTGGTTTCTTACTCCTGACGCACCACTTTAGTGGAAGGATCTAACAGCCAATTTGATGAATTGGGAGGAGCTAAACAATTAAACAATCTTGACGTTCTTACAATAAATCTGAGTGACAAAATTCTACCCATTTTATAATCAAATCTCTTTATTACCAGGTTTGTTTCCGTTTTTATACAATCGTTTGATTAGTTTCAATACGTGTCAAATTATGTAGATTTATAGTTTTTATATGTTTTTATAGAAGAAGTAGATCAAAGCCAGTGACTGTTCCTCGACAGAAATTGCTCCTAAAAACTAGCAAGAGTTCGTTTAATTAAAGGGGGTTTCTAGCATCTAATCAATCGTTTGTTTGAATATTATTGTGCTAATTAAACGTTTGATTAGATTCGAGAATTCAGTTGCTATAAAGGCTTTTGTTTTATTTTAGGTGAAATAATAGTCGAAAGCGGCGTTTGTAATAAGGGTGAGTAAGTTCCCGGGTTATGGGGATGTTCGTTATGGCATGTAATTTGAAAATTATTACAAACTCTTTGGATATCCTCGGAATGTTATCTTCTAAATCTTATTTCCTCCCAAAAACATAGCTTTTGATAGCACAAAAATTTCCACGGTGGCTTAGTCAATAGTCTTGCTGCCAACCTGAGTGCCCAGGGGGGTTCTATATATCAGTTCATCTATGTATTCATCTTTTTCAAATCGATCACAGCTAAGAACCATCCAATTACTTTATTTGCTTTTCTTCACAATCTGTTTTTATAATCAAACTAGAAAAAGGTGATGCTTTTTTAAGCGTCGCCTCCCGGTAGTAACAGAGTTTATGGATATAATGTAATTCACTTTTACTTGTTTGAAACCTTTACCTTATACATTTTCTTATCTGCAATTGTGAGCAATTGATCGAAGGTCTTTCCATCTTCAGGAAATACGGCAAACCCGATAGATATTCCCAAATTAATGTTTGCATTATTGAACTTTTTCATCTCATTATCGACTGCATGATTAATACGATGAACAAGATTCTCAGCGCCTTCTTTCCCTATATTTGGAGTAACAATAAGAAACTCATCTCCACCCCATCTAAAAACTAAATCATTTTTGCGAATATTGTTTACTAGTAATTCTGAGATTTTCTTTATGGCATTGTCACCTGTACCATGACCATAATTGTCATTTATGCTTTTAAAATTGTTCATATCTAAACTGAATAATGTTATAGGTTTTTTAATCAACTTTCCCTTGTATAGTAACTTGGGGATCACTTGATCCGCATATCTTCTATTATTAATTTTGGTTAAATAATCTTTAAAAGATAGAAATTTTAATTTATCGTAAAGTCCACCAACATACCAAGCTAAAGCTGCAGCAGATATATCAAAGTATACTTCAAATCTTTCTATGTCTATGCCTAATAAAAACTCAATTATTGAAGCTGTAAGCGATAGTAATAATAAAGTCACTCTTCCCGTGTATTTCATATTTCTCCCTGTTATGTAAAATACCCTAGACTAGGTTCTTAAGACCTAGTTTAATATTGTCTAATACTAATAATAATTACCAAGGGTCATTTTTCAACCAGTAAATTATGCCAATCGTTATTGTGATCCATATTCTGATTTTTTTGACTTTTATACACAATTGATTAACTAGTTATGGTATACTAAATGAAAGGGCTTTCTTTAGTGAATTTAGAGGTGAGTAAAAATGGACTTTTATGAAAAGTTACCTGTTGAATTTTTAATCCGTTTCTATAAACAAGTTATTGAAAATATTGAAACGGGCATTCTTTCAAAATGTATGTATTATGAACTAGGAATAATTATTTCTGTTGCAAATCGGAGAGGAATTTCCTTAAAGCCACCTTCTGATTTTAATCAAGTCATCAATCAGCAAGTATTAAACGATTTACAACAATGTGAACCAGCTGAAGTAAATACCCAAACTGCCTAACCCATGATTTTTATGTTTGTTTGTTACAGCAAACACAACAAAAAACGTCAATATTATTTGTAATTCCTAATTTCATACGGGGAATGCATGTTCAAGAAAAGATTAAGGTATTAGTGCCTTGATCTTTTTTTTATCTATTCTTTAAGTAGAGCAACCGTTTGTAATTAGAAGCAGGAGAATCGTCCCTAATGCTACCGCAGCTTAAACGAAACCTTCTAGACCATCCCTGCGTCACTATCTTGTTTTTAAGAATTTTCGATTGTTTCTACATTTGTCCAAGCAGTCAATAAACAACAGCATAATCTGTCATAAATGGGATGAAAGGCAGGTTATTCACTATGGGCATACGACCGTGTGATTGTTGTGAATTTTGTGATTGTATTTGTCCTCCTGGCCCAGTAGGACCAGCGGGACCACAAGGAGAACAAGGACCAGTAGGACCCCAAGGAGTACAAGGGCCAGCAGGGTCACAGGGAGAACAAGGACCAGCGGGCCCACAGGGAGAGCAAGGGCCAGCAGGATCACAAGGAGAGCAAGGGCCAGCAGGATCACAAGGAGAGCAAGGGCCAGCAGGATCACAAGGAGAGCAAGGGCCAGCAGGATCACAAGGAGAGCAAGGACCAGCAGGGCCACAGGGAGTACAAGGACCAGCGGGACCACAAGGCGAACAAGGACTAGCAGGACCACAGGGAGAACAAGGACCRGCAGGACTMCAGGGAGAGCAAGGACTAGCGGGACCACAGGGAGAGCAAGGACCAGCAGGGCCACAGGGAGTACAAGGACCAGCGGGACCACAAGGAGAACAAGGACCAACGGGACCACAGGGAGAGCAAGGACTAGCGGGACCACAAGGAGAACAAGGCCCGATAGGAATGCAGGGAGAACAAGGGCCAACAGGACCGCAAGGAGTACAAGGGCCAGCGGGACCACAGGGAGAAC
This sequence comes from Bacillus sp. MRMR6, assembly GCF_001940785.1. Lineage (GTDB taxonomy): Bacteria > Bacillota > Bacilli > Bacillales > Cytobacillaceae > Neobacillus. Next base: position 71 of record NZ_MSLS01000026.1, on the reverse strand, counting down.
AAGGACCAGCGGGACCACAGGGAGAACAAGGACTAGCAGGACCACAAGACAAGGACTAGCAGGACCACAAG
>NZ_MSLS01000025.1 GCF_001940785.1 Bacillus sp. MRMR6 | reverse complement strand
AAAAATAGTGAACTCAAGCATGGGCACGGTTTTGAAACAGCCGAATCCTCGGGTTTATTTGGTATGGAAATTCAAGGAGCCACAACCATATTCGCTGTCAATCTCAAACGGATAATAAAACTTCTTAATGAAAAAGAATAGGAAATAGGCAGAGGTATAAGCAACTTCCCTTCGAATTTCGGTAGGAAGTTGCTTTTTTTTGTCTTTTTTCATCCATAATGCCTTTTCCTTATTTATAAAATATAAAAAACGGAAGTTCTTCAGTGCCCTCCGTTCCGACCTGTGGGGTCTCACTCAGCTCGTACATCCCGCAGGAGTCAAGCGCCTTTCACTCCAATCAACAGGTTCTAAAATCAACAGTATCCATTAACACAGCCAAACTTTTAAATGGAGACATCTCCGATTGAGAAGGAGCAGTTTAATACATCGGATAGTTTAGCTAATGTAGATATTTGAACATCTAACTTGCCTGCCTCAATGGCAGAAAGGGTATCCGCATTGATTCCGGTTAACATGGCAAGATTTTCGATTTCCATTTCTCTATTCGTTCTAATTTTCTGAAGTTGATGTCCGATATGATTCATTTACAACACTCCTTTTAAATGTAAGCGATTACATATAATATTATTATTATAATTAAATATTAAACTATTTACAACACTTTAGGAGAAAAAATGAGTTTTCCATCGCCTAAACAATAGGAAAACTCATACTTATAGGTAGAACTCTATCAATTAATAGCCTGTCCCTTGACCACCCGTGATGATGGCTATACTTGAGCTTGCACCAATTCTAGTAGCACCAGCCTGAATTAGTTTTCTAGCTGTATCTAAATCTCTTACACATGCGGATGCCTTTACGCCCAAATCTGGACCGACAGCTTCACGCATTAGCTTAATATCTTCTGCAGTCGCACAACCAGGACCAAAGCCGGTAGACGTTTTTACAAAGTCTGCTCCAGCCATTTTAGCTAGAATACAAGCCTTCTTCTTCTCTTCAATCTCAAGTAAACCAGTTTCAATAATAACCTTGACAGGAGCATGACCCTTTGCAGCTAAAACAACACCTTCAATGTCTTTTTTAACAGTTTCAAAGTCTCCTGATTTTAGAGCGCCAATATTGATGACCATATCAATTTCAGTTGCTCCATTTGCAATTGCATCACGAGTTTCCGCAATTTTCACAAATGTACTAGTAGCACCTAATGGGAAGCCCACAACTGTTGTTACTCCAACACCAGAGCCCTTCAATTCTTTAGCAGCTGTAGAAACCCAATATGGATTTACACATACTGTAGCAAACTTATGTTCATTTGCTTCCTCACAAAGCTTAACAATTTGCTCATAGCTTGCTTCTGGTTTTAATAGAGTGTGGTCAATCATTCTAGCAACGGATGGACCAGTTATAATATTGGATGAAGAACCTTCTTTATAGGTTACATTACCATTTACCGTTGGTTTAACAGCTTTTAATTCTTCTTTATTGGTTAATTGTTGTAGGATTTGATTTGTAATTTGTTCAACTAATGCTTCAATTTGCATTCTTGTCACCTCTTATTAATGTAATCGGTCAACGATCCCGGCAATGACAGCATCAAAGGAACCATTTGGGTCCTCTAAAATGTCTCTTGCTGATCCACCTTCTTCTAAAATTAGGACATAGTCGCCAACACCCGCGTGAAAGCGGTCGAATGCAATCATTGCATCCCCGCATTCTATTCCGAATTGATCAACAGGAATGACGACCATTAGTTTCTTATTTTGATGACTTGGTGTTTTAATCGTTGAAACGACATTCCCAACGACTTTAGCAAGCTTCATTACTTTACTTGAGGAAGAATCTTTTCGATATCAGAATGTGGTCTTGGGATGACATGAACAGACAAGAATTCGCCTACACGCTGTGCTGCATCTGCACCTGCTTCTGTAGCTGCTTTAACAGCGCCTACATCTCCACGTACCATAACACAAACTAAACCGCCGCCAACATTCACTTTACCTACTAAAGTTACGTTTGCTGCTTTTGTCATCGCATCTGCTGCTTCAATTGCACCTATTAAACCTTTTGTTTCGATCATTCCTAATGCGTTATTCATTTACTTTTCCTCCATTCATTTTCTCACATTATAGTAGTCTATGATTCCTAAAATACCTGCATCTGATGGGACTAAATCTTTATTAAGCGACAAGGAAGACTCTCTGCTTTTTGCTAAATAAACAAGGTCACCTTCACCTGACTGCCCAATTGTATCGATCGCCACAAGTGGTTTTCCTTTGTCCTGTAAATCCTCATCAACTGGTTGGACAATCAGAAGTTTTAACCCTTTTAAATTGTCATTTTTATGAGTACAGACCATATTTCCAATCACTTTGGCTACAAACATGAATTAAAACCTACCTTCTTCCCAAAAAGCGACTCTCAATTTCCATAATCTTTGTCACGCGGCGGTCATGCCGGCCTCCAGCAAAATCTGTCTCTAACCAAGTTTTCACTAATTGCTTTGCAAGTCCTTCTCCGATAAATTGGCCGCCAATGGATAACACATTGGCATTATTATGTTCGCGACTGTTGATTACGGATGATAGATCCCAGCAAACAGCCCCTCGGACACCTGGTATTTTATTCAGAACCATACCGCTGCCAACGCCGACACCATCAATCATGATTCCAACATAATCGTCATTTGTAGCGACAGTCTCGCCGACTAGAAAGGCGATATCAGGATAATCAACTGATTCTTTTTCTTGGCAACCATAATCCAAATATTCATAACCGAGCTCAGTTAAATATTTTTTTAAAGTTTCTTTTAGCGCGTATCCACCATGGTCACTGCCAATAGCAATTTTTTTCATTGATTTTGATCTCCTTTGGCAAATACATCAATTATTTCATCAAATGACTGGGAATGTAAGCTTGCCCCGCCTACAAGTACACCATCAATATCTGGCATTGCACTATAGTCAGCCGCATTTTTTTCATTTACCGAGCCACCGTATAAAATAGAAATGTTTTCTGCTGTTTGACCCATTACTTCTTTTAAAATCGTCCGGATATAGGCATGTGTTTGCTKTGCTAGCTCATGTGTAGCTGATTGACCTGTTCCGATCGCCCATACTGGCTCATAGGCTATAATAAACTTGCTGCTCTCTAGTTCTTTCAACGCGCCGAAAAGCTGTTCTTTTAACACCGTTTCTGTTTGCATATGGTTTTTCTGTTCTAACGTTTCACCAATACAAATGATTGGGATTAACCCTGACTTCATTGCCTGTTTAGCTTTTAAATTTACAAGTTCATTATCTTCGTAAGCGTATTGCCTTCTCTCTGAGTGACCGATAATGACATATTCACAGCCAGCATCCCGAAGCATCTTAACAGAGATTTCCCCTGTGTATGCCCCTTTTTCAGCCCAGTGTACATTTTGAGCACCAAGTGCAATTGGTTTTACTTGTTGTTTAATAAATAGCTGTGCAGGATAAAGTAAGTGCGTAGGTGGACATACCACAACTGAAACATTACGGTTGCTTTTTATTGTTTGAAAATAATCGGCAGTTTCTGAAAGGTTCTTATTCATCTTCCAGTTGGCTACGACATATGTTTGTCGTTCGCCTTGAAATTGAAGCTCTCCTAGTGTCTGTCCGATTACATCTCTTACTAGATTTTTGATATAGCTCTCGATGGAAGCTTCCATACTAATTCCCCTTATTCAGCTTTCGGGATAATCGCATCTACCTCAGTATTTGGACGTGGAATCACGTGTACAGAAAGAAGTGATCCAACACGCTGTGCTGCCTCTGCTCCTGCTTCTGTTGCAGCTTTTACAGCCCCTACATCTCCTCTTACCATTACTGTAACAAGACCAGCACCAACAAGCTCTCTGCCAACTAATGTTACGTTAGCTGCTTTTACCATTGCATCTGCCGCCTCAATTGCACCTACTAAACCTTTTGTCTCAATCATACCTAATGCTTCCTGACCCATTTTATTTCCTCCTCTAGGATTCTCCAGTATTGGTTGTTCTTGTTTCTTCGTTTTTCTTGCTGTTTTGTTTGGTAAGCTATCTTGATTTACTTCATTTAATTCAGCCAATATTTACTCACCTACTATAGTATTCTTAATCCATCTACTAAAACGCAGCGTCTTTGACGAGTAAATGTTTTAGCACTGGTCAATCCCTCACCAGTAGGACCGGCAATGGTCAAGGTTGTAAAACCTTCACTTTCAAAACCTAATCCTGCTACAGAAGGACCATTTTTCACAAAAATAGTTGCCTGAATTTCTTGAGCCATTTTTGTTAGGTTGGTGATATTTTGTGAATGCATAATGGCTGTATGACGGTTTCCTTTTTCTGCAATCACAGCTAGCTCAATCGCTTGATCGACATTTGCTACTCTTACGATTGGCAAAACCGGCATTAGCATTTCTGTCATGACCAATGGGTGATCTTTGGTTGTTTCAGCAATGATTAATTTAACATCTTGTCCTGCTTGAATTCCTGCGGCTTGTAAGATTACAGATGCATCTTTTCCGATAAAATCTCTGTTCGGATAAAATTTATCATTTTTCTTCGTAAGGACTGTAGCAAGAAGTTTCTCTAATTGACTTCCTTTAACCTCGAATGCACCATTTTTCACCATTTCAGTTTTTAAGGCATTTGCCACTTTTTCAACAACAAATACTTCCTTTTCAGCTGTACAAAGAATATTGTTGTCAAAGCTCGCCCCCTTCACGATATCTGCAGCTGCTTTTGAAATAATGGCAGTCTCATCAACAACAACTGGTGGATTACCTGGTCCAGCAGCAATTACCTTTTTCCCAACAGCCATCGCCGCTTTCACTACTGGACCTCCGCCTGTAACCACTAGAGCGTTTACATTTGGGTGGTTCATGACTTCTGCAGATGTTTTAAGGTTAGGACTTGCTACAGAGGTTAGAGTGTTTTCTGGACCACCTGCAGAAGTAATCGCTAAGTTTAAAAGCTGCATCGTTCTAATCGATACCCGCGCAGCACTCGGATGTGGATTATACACCACTGTATTCCCGGCTGCGATTAAAGAAATAGAATTATTAATCACTGTTGCCGCCGGATTGGTCGAAGGCGTAATGGAACCAAAAACACCAATTGGCGCATATTCCACTAGGGTTAGACCATCATCGCCAGAATAGGCTGTACTCATTAAATCTTCGACACCTGGTGTTTTATTAGCGGCCAATAGGATCTTTGCAATTTTATCATCGACTCTTCCCAACTTTGTTTCCATCACTGCTAATTCAGCTAATTCCTTGGCATGCTTACGACTTACTTCACGCATTTTGTCAATCATATTTCTCCTAGCTGCAAGCGGAAGTTTTCGAAGCTTCTCCCAAGCCGCTCTCGCAGCCGCTGCAGCTTCGTCCACAGTCGCAAATACGCCATTTTCTAAACTAATATCACTAGCTTGGCCAGCAGCAGCTTGATTGTTTTGAACTAACTGCTGAAGCGCTTGCTCAACCATTTTTTTGATATCGCTTTCAGTAATTTGCAAGCTTAGTTACCCCCTTTCTTAAAGGTTAACGACCCTTGTATTTCAATTTGGTCGACAATCCCAACAATTGCCGCATCAACGGGTACACCATTTGTTATTTCTGTTTGTCTAGCGGAGCTTCCACTGACAAGTAGTACAACTTCTCCAACCCCTGATCCAACCGTATCGATCGCAACAAGAGGTTTACCATCTTCTTCGATTGTTTTCATGTCTAGCGGCTGAACAATCAGCAGTTTTTTTCCTTTTAGCTTTTCTGCTTTAGTTGTTGACACGATTGAACCGACTACTTTACAAATAATCATCGGCTATCCTCCTTTCGAGGATTGCTTAATTTGAATGTTGTATTCTCTAGCCAAATCTTTTGCCGCTGGTGTTACCTGACTTTTCTGCGGCAGGGAGATTTCAGTTAAACCATCACGTTGAGCATGCTCAATATGTTTCTCAAGAATGAGAGACTTCTTTGCCTCGAAAGCTTGTAACTGGTCAGCTATATTTTGATTTAGCTTACTTAACGGAATCCAATTTACCTGATCCGTACGGATTTGTCTGATATAACTCTGTAATCTCTCTTGCACCGAATAAGGCGCATGTATTTGTTGGTACACGTTCGGTTCAACATAATTGTTAGCGATTACAATTGGCTTCCCAAGCAATTGATATTGGATTGCTAACCAAACCCCTGCTTCATCATCCATTGTTAAAGCCAGTTTTGATAGCAGCCGGTAGGACGCAGCTGGTACAACAAGGAGGGATGTTTTTTCGACAATCTCCATTAAATCTACCTGGCTAGTATCCTCTAACCGTAAATAAGTGGTTCCCCCAATCTGCTCTGGTACTGGAAGCCATTCTTTTGTTAAAAGTATGGTTACATCATAATGAACCAGTAATGGAGTAATCGCTTTCAAAATTTCTGATGGATTAGGAGATTGATAGCCTAATAGAATTGCGATTGACTGATTCTTATTAATCTTTAATTGTTCCTTTATGTAGGCTTCAACTACCTGCTGAACAAGGATTTTAACCTTTGCTTTTACATCCATTGTATCAACCCCCGCCTACTTGTTTTTTACTTTCAACAGAGATAATCTCACCTAGTTGTCCATTTTTAATATTTGCCGCATTCGCTTCATCAAGGTCAATATGCATTTCCAGCTTGTATTTGGGTGAGACACGAATCAAAACGTTTGAAAAAATAATTCCACGCTGCCCCTCAACCTTTACTTGTACAAGATCACCATCAGCAACTTCATAGTGCACCGCATCACTCGTATGCATATGGATATGTCTTGCTGCACAAATTAGTCCTTCATCAATTTTAATTTGGCCACGAGGACCTTGAATCATTATCGGCGCAGAGCCTTTTATATCACCGGAATTTCTAATAGGCGGCTTCACACCTAAGGTGAAACCATCAAATAATGACACTTCCACCTGTGTACTACCTCTCGATGGTCCTAGTACACGGACATTAGCAATTTTCCCTTTAGGCCCAATCAGTGTAACTGTTTCTTTTGCTGCAAACTGGTTTGGCTGGGAAAGATCCTTTAGTTTATTTAGCTGATAACCACGACCGAAAAGTCTTTCAACATGCTCAGGTGATAAATGTATATGGCGGTTAGAAACAGCAATAGGAACTTGCTTTGAATGATTAAGAGTTTTTTTGACAATCTCTTGGACTAGTAATCTTATTTTCTCTTTATCCATTAATGTTCAGGTCACCTCCCATATCTAATAAAGCCTTTGCTGTATACTGATCGGTAATAAGGACATTAGCATGTCTTCCACAAAGCGCACCATAAATCCCTTCAACCTTTGTACTTCCGCCTGCAACAAGGATCCCGTACTCTTTATCAGCTAAATCAGTAAGCTCAATTCCTATTGTGCGATCATTGAGGGTATCGTTACTAATTTTCCCGTGAACATCAATAAACCTAGAACAAATATCTCCCACGGTGTTATTCGTTTTGAGAACGTCAATATCGCTTTCAGTAAAATATCCTGCATGCATAAGTGTAGATTGTTCTCCTGGTTCACCTACGGTATACATAGCAATATTAGCCTGTTTCCCTAACTCCAGCACTTTCTTTACTTGTCGATCCGCTATAATGGCCTGCTTAACAACGATATGATCCACTACAGCCGGGACTGGTAAGAAATGTGGTGTGGTATGAAAAGCATTTGCCAAACCATTAATAATTTCTGATGAATATGTATTTGATTCTGAGTAGCTAACCCCACCATTTAGCTGAACGATGGTGACGTCCTTTACATTCTTTGGTTGAATTTTTTTTACTAGATGATATAAAGTCGTCCCCCAAGTAATTCCGATCGTATCGCCAGTTTGGACAATCTCATATAAGTAATCTGCAGCAACCTCGCCCAGCTTCTCTTTAATTAGCTGGTCCTCATATTCAGGAATAGGTACAACAATGCAATTCTTTAATTGGAATTTTTCTTGAATCTGCATTGCCACTTGCTCAACATCTTCAGCAGGATTGTAGATTTTTATATGAACGATCCCTTCTTCAACTGCTTGCATCAGAAGCCTAGAGACGGTGGGGCGGGAAATACCAAGTCTTTTCGCAATTTCTTGTTGACTATAGTCTAATTGGTAATACATTTTAGCTATTTCAACTAACCGCGAAATTTTTTCATCCGCCATTACGACATCACCTAATTTTTTAAAAATATGAAAATATCATTCTGAAAGAAAACGGTTGCAAAAATATGTTCAATAACACTTAACATTTGCTCAAGCTAGAATTTCTAGTGTGAAATTTTGTAAAGCCCCCTTGAACATTTGTTAATTTCATTATAACCTAGCTATCTAATCTGTCAATCTGCTTCACCGAAAATTTCGACATTTTTTTATCTTATAATAAAAAAATAACCACAATTGCTAGTGTAGATAGCTTGTGGTTATTTTACAGGTTATAGAATTTTATTAAGAGCACCAGTCAAGGTTTGGATCATAAAGTCTAAATCTTCCTGCTTGATATTTAAAGGTGGTGATAACGTTAAAACATTATTAAATCCAGCAACAGTTGCCCCATTCTTCCCAATTAATAAACCATCCTGCTTACAAGATGTAATCACTTGATTAACTAATGACACATCAAGAGGTTCTTTCGTTTGTTTATCTTTAACCAATTCAATGCCCAATAAAAGCCCTTTTCCACGAACATCGCCTACATACGGATGGTCTTTTAGGAGTACGTTAAGCTCTGTTAATACTTGTTTGCCTAATTCTCGCGAACGGTCAAACAATTGTTCCTTTTCCATTATTTCGAGATTCTTTAAAGCCAGGGCACAAGCTGCCGGGTTGCCGCCAAATGTATTGACATGGCGGAAATACTCGTATTCCTCTGTCCCTTTAAAGGCCTCATAGATCTCCTTGCGAACGGCAGTTGCTGATAGAGGTAAATAGGCGCTAGTGATTCCTTTTGCCATTGTAATAATGTCTGGCTTTACGTCATAATTCATAAAGCCAAATGGCTTACCTGTACGTCCAAAGCCGCAAATGACTTCATCGACTATTAATAAGGCACCATGTTTTTCACAAACCTCTTTTGCTGCCTTCATATAACCATCAGGAGGGATCAACACGCCTCCGCCTGTGATAATCGGTTCCATAATCATAGCAGCTATTGTTTCACTGAGTTCCCAGGTCATGGTCCGATCAATCTCTTGAACGGAAGATAAATCCCTTTCATTAGCAACTTCTGTATGATCACGGTATGAATCTGGTGGAGATACGTGAATGAACCCCGGTGCCAGCGGCTCATATTTATACTTCCTTTGTGCCTGACCAGTAGCAGCTAGCGCCCCCATTGAATTTCCATGATAACCTCGATACCGTGCAAGAATTTTGTAACGATTATGCTCACCTCTCTGCTGATGATATTGGCGGACCATTTTGAAGGCTGTTTCATTTGCTTCAGACCCACTGTTTGAGAAAAAAATAACATATTCATCACCCAGTAGATCATTTAACTTTTGTGCTAGTTTAATAGCGGGTACATGACTTTGCGTCAGTGGAAAGTAAGCCATTTGCTTTAATTGCTCATAAGCCGCTTCGGCGAGTTCAGTTCTTCCATATCCCGCATTCACACACCATAATCCTGCCATAGCATCTAAATAACGTTTGCCGTCTGCATCTGTAACCCAGGCACCCTCGGCCTTTACAGCAACGATGGTCGCTTCTGGGTTATATGGTTTCATTGAGTGCCAAATATATTTTTCATCCTGGTTGAGTAATTTTTCTTTAGAATCACTAGCTTGAACCATCTAACCAGCCTCCTGTTATACACCTAGCTTAATTAGCATGCTAGAAAAATACTTTCTAGCATTAGCTGTTCCGATTAACAATGTCTCAATTTCTTTTTCATTTTGGTGCAAAAATTCAACAGTTGCTCCGTCTAAATGTTCACGTATACTGTTTATGCGATAACCCTTTTGAATCAGAATGTCGATTTTTTGCTTTTCTTCGAGATATTGCCGATATTCTGACATCTTATTCCCCCTTATATCACACGTTCCCAACTTCTTTGTCTTCAATGATCCAGTCACGTCCGACTGATATGCCAAGATATTTTTCATCACTTGGATCTTCAATTTCAGCCTGCAGATATTTTTTAAACCACCAGTATTTAGCTAGGATATAATATATGCCAGCACCTAGTAAAAAGCCAACTAAGAAACCATATGTTGGGAAAATATAGGATACATAACCTCCAATAATCCAGGCCATAAATCCAGCAACGTTTACTCCGCCCATATATTTAAATTGACCATCATCTTCATATAAATCTGGAACATTGACTCTTCTTTTACGAAGTAAATAATAGTCTGCAAAAAGAATCCCAACAATTGCTGATAAAATACCCCCGACTATTAATAAAATCGGTATAATGACCCCGAATAATTCCCAAGGCTGTACGATGGTTCCCACAATTCCAGCTGTAATAACTCCCGCCCAGAACGGAAACCTCGGTCCACCTACATTTGAGAAAATAGTTGCGGCAGGTACAACATTAGCAGCAGTATTTGTAGACCATTGTGCCAATACAATCATCAGTAGTAACACAGCCAAAATAACCCCACTCGCTGACTTTTGAAGGGCTACTACTGGATCGGCGTTTAATACAGCTATATAGGATACGGCACCAATGGTTATCATAAATGTTTGTGCAATTGGCATCGCAATTAAGTTTCCGAATAAGGATCCCTTATTTCTTTTAAACCAATTTTTCTCATTGACAGGCGCTTTAATAAACCGTGAGATGGAAGGAATATCAGCACTTAATGTCGCCCAGAATCCCATATTACTAAAAATAACTACCATAAAAGCTGTAAAAGCCGCTCCTCCCGTAACAGGAGATTCTACCCAGCTCCAAACGTCCCGTCCAGCTGCTTGAGCTGAGTCGGATAGGGAGATATACATCCAAATTGAGATTAGTATGATGATAGGAGCTGCTAAATCTGCAAACCGTTCAATAGATTTGATCCCCAGAGCTGTATTGATTAATTGCAAGGCTGCAAAAATGAGGAAGCAAACAAACCAGTTATCAAATCCAAAAAGAATGTTTAAAATTCCATTCATCGCTGTTGCACCAAAATAAGTGTTAATACCGAACCAAGCAGAGGCAGTAACTCCCCGGGTAATGGACGGGATATGAGTTCCAATGGTTCCAAATGGTGCTCTCATATAAACAGGGAATGATAAGCCATGTTCAATCCCAATATCTGCAATTAATGAAATAAAGAAACCAATAGCAAGCGTTCCAATAATTGTTGCAATAATGACCAGAGGCAATGATAAGCTGACCACACCTGCTCCTCCGATTGCGAATGTTGCAAGAACGACTACCATTCCAACCCACATGAACGAATACCCTAATGATGAAACTTTTCGGTCTTTTTGTTGTATTGGTAATAAATCTGAAGATTTTAAGTGACTTTTACTCATATGAACACTCCTTTTTCGGTTGGTGTTTAGTGAATTTACAACCCAAATCAAAAAACCGAAGCAGCAAAATTTCTTGCAATTGCTTGAAGCTCAAACAACTGCAGGAGGTTCAAATAGTGAATGATGATTTGTAGTTTTTTTGAGGTGTTAAATAGGTAATGTCTCGTTTCGATTTAATGATTCATACACACTGTACTTGGCTCTTTTTAGATATTGGCCGGAACCTGGCTTACCGACGAACTGTCTATCTCTGACAACAAACTCACCACGAGATAAAACAGAAACAGGCTCACCTGTAACCTTCATGCCTTCAAAGGCATTATAGTCTACCGCCATATGGTGGGTTTCTGCTGATAGTACACGTTCTGCATTAGGGTCAAATAAAACAAGGTCAGCATCTGTACCAACGGCAATCGTTCCCTTTTTCGGAAATAATCCGAATAATTTAGCCGTCCTCGTTGAGGTAATATCTACGAATTGATTCAAGCTAATCCTTCCCTTCCTCACCCCCTCTGAGAACAGAATAGTTAACCGGTCTTCTATCATTGGTCCGCCATTAGGAATTTTTGTGAAGTCATCACGTCCAAGATCTTTCTGACCATTAAAATCAAAGGAGCATTGATCAGACCCTAGTGTTTGTAGTTGACCACTTTTTAAGGCATTCCAAAGGACATCTTGATTCCATTTCTCTCGAAGGGGCGGTGACCAAACATACTTGGCTCCTTCAAAGTTCGGCTTTTCTAAATAACTTTTGTCTAATACCAAATATTGTGGACAGGTTTCTCCCCAAACATCAAACCCTTTACTGCGTGCTTCCGTAATTTGTTCAACTGCATCAGCACAAGACACATGGACAACATATAATTGCGAGTTGGCCAATCCTGTCAGTTTAGCAGCCCGGCCTGTGGCTTCCCCTTCTAATTCAGGCGGTCGTGTAAGTGCATGATAAATCGGTTCTGTTTTACCTTCTGCGATTGCTTTCTTAGTTAAATAATCAATCACATCTCCATTTTCCGCATGCACCATAACAAGGGCACCATGTTCCTTTGCGGAAACAAGTGTTCGAAAGAGTGTTTCGTCATCGGCCTGAAATACGTTTTTGTATGCCATGAACACTTTGAAGGAAGTAATGCCCTCTTCGTTTATTACATAAGGTAGCTCGTTCAAAACATCATCATTTATTTCAGCAATCATTAAGTGAAAGCCATAATCTATAACTGCTTTTTGTTTCGATTTTTCATGCCAGGTTTGAATAGATTCTTTTAATGGTCTCCCCCTGTTGGTTAAACAGAAATCGATCACCGTTGTGGTTCCTCCAAACGCAGCAGCTATTGTACCAGTTTCAAAATCATCCTTTGTCACCGTCCCCCCAAAAGGCATGTCTAAATGTGTGTGTGGATCGATACCACCAGGGAAAACATAACAGCCCTTTGCATCAATCACCTCTGCTCCAGCAGATGACAAATTGGATCCAATCTGACTAATCTTTCCATCCTCAATTAGAATCTCAGCTTGGTACGTATCTGAGGCAGTAACAATGATTCCATTCTTAATTAATTTTCTCAATCCAAAACACCCTCCTTCTACTTCTTCACATCGACCTTACACTGTTCTTTTCTACCTAGTGCTGCTTGGCGTTCATTCCAAGTCATCGGAGGCAGATTATTTGGCACCTCCACCATGTCAATTGCTCCTTCAACCGGACAGACAATCGAACAGAGATTACAGCCTACACAGTCTTCCTCACGAACCTTAAGGTAGTTCATTCCGTTTTTATCTGTTAAGATGTCGATGCATTGATGGGAGGTATCTTCGCAGGCAATATGGCACTTATTACAGTTGATACAAACATCTGTATTAATCTTGGCCACAATATTGTAGTTCAAATCTAAATGACCCCAATCAGAGTATCTAGGAACAGATTTTCCAATAATGTCAGAAACTGCTTTAATTCCTTTCGCCTCCAAATAATGATTAAGACCTTCAATCATATCCTCTACAATCCGGAATCCATGGTGCATAGCGGCCGTACAAACTTGGACTCCGGTTGCTCCCATTAACATAAATTCAACCGCGTCCTGCCAGTTTGATATCCCGCCAATACCAGATATCGGAACATTAATATTTGCGTGACGTGCACATTCAGCCACCATATTTAAAGCAATTGGTTTTACAGCAGGGCCACAATAACCACCATGAGCTCCTTTTCCTGCGACGTGTGGGATGGTGTTCCAAGAGTCTAGATCTACCCCCATCAAACTGTTAATGGTATTGATCATACTGATGGCATCTGCACCACCTTCGCATGCGGCTTCGGCAGTTGCAGTAATGTCAGTAATATTTGGAGTTAATTTAACAATAACAGGAGTCTTTGCCACTTCTTTGACCCAGTAGGTTTGCTGCTCTACTAATGAAGGGACTTGACCAGAAGCTGAGCCCATACCCCGCTCAGCCATTCCATGCGGGCAGCCAAAGTTTAATTCCAGTCCATCAACTCCGACATCTTCTACTCTTTTAACGATTTCATGCCATTTTTCCTGTTTTGGTTCTACCATTAATGACGCAATAATGGCATGATTGGGAAATCGCTTTTTCGTTTCATAAATTTCTTTTAAATTGACATCAAGTGGACGGTCCGTAATGAGTTCAATATTATTAAATCCTGCTACCCTTTGTCCGTTAAAGCTGATAGCAGCAAACCTTGATGAAACATTCAAGATTGGATCGCCTAAAGTCTTCCATACTGCTCCACCCCATCCAGCTTCAAATGCCCTTTGGACTTGATACCCTGAATTGGTAGGAGGGGCTGAGGCAAGCCAGAACGGATTAGGAGATACTATACCTGCTAGATTAATTCGTAAATCAGCCATCTCGATTTCACCCCTTGTAAATTTAATAAAAGAAAATGCATAAATATGTCCCGGATGATTGAACTACTATGCATTCTCCGTAACAGAAAAATGCTGATGGATGCTATAAGCAGTCTGCTTTCCTTGCTGAGCAGCGGTTACAACCATGGCATCCCCTTTTCCTTTTCCGAACACAATATCCCCGCATGCATAGATTTGTGGATTAGAAGTTTGATAGGTTTCATGATTTATTTTTACAACTCCGCGCTCATGAGCCAGACCAAAGGCTTCAATTAACTTTTGATGTCTGCTCTGACCAATCGCCTTAATAACAGCATCCACTGGAATTACATGTTCTGTACCTTTAATTTCGATCGGTCTCCTTCTCCCATCCCGCTCAGGTTCACCAAGCTTCATTCTCACACACTCTATTCCGGTTACTTCGCCTTCTTCATTTCCGATAATCTTTATTGGCGCTGTTAACCAACGGAATTCTACACCATCTTGTTTCGCAAATTCATACTCAAAATCATAGGCAGTCATTTCTTCTTCCGTTCGTCGGTATAGAATTTTCACATTTTCGGCTCCCAATCTTACCGAACAGGTTGCTCCATCAATAGCCGTATTTCCCGCACCTATAACGACAGCACGTTTTCCAATAAATTCTCCTGATAATAGACCGCTTTTTGTTGCTTTTACAAATTCTATCGCATCGTAGACGCCGTTGAGATTTTCTCCTTCAATTCCTAAATTTGGAACATTTGACATGCCAACTGCAAGCACAATGCGATCAAAACTTTCTAGTAACTCTTCAACCTTAACATCCCTTCCAACCTTGGTATTCGTATTGATGGTTACATTGAGTTTTTCAACCTGCTCAACTTCCCAATAGGAAATTCTTTGTGGCAGACGGAAGGAAACAATGCCAAAGGTATTCAATCCTCCTGCCTTACCTGCAGCTTCAAAGATGGTTACTGCGTATCCTAACCTAGCTAGTTCCCTAGCAGCCGATAACCCTGCTGGGCCTCCTCCAATTATGGCTACTCTTTTTCCATTTGCCGGACCTGGTTGGAAAAGTGTTTGTTGATTTTTTATCGCCCAATCTGTGGAATATCGCTGCAAGTTTCCAATCATTATCGGCTTTGTTGAATTATTTAGGACACATGCACCCTCACATAGCTCTTCTGTTGGACATACTCTAGCACAGCTCGCACCCACTGGGTTAGAGGACATAATCGTTTTTGCCGATCCTAGTAAGTTACCAGACGCTATTTTTTTAATAAAGGCAGGGATATCAATTCCTGTAGGGCATGCCTTAATACAAGGTGCATCATAGCAATAAAGGCAGCGATTTGATTCCTCTATTGCTTCTTGATCTGTGAGAGCACGTTCCACCTCTTGAAAATTCGCTTCGAGATTGGTAGAAGAAATACGCTGAACTTTTCCCAAGTAGAAACCTCCTTGCATTCAATTTGTACATCCTTAAGATTAAAGTTTATTCATCCAAGCAGACTTTCATTCTTTTAGACTAGTAACAAATTGAAAGGAAAAGAGAAGACAAAATTAAAAAGTGCACCAAGCTATGGGTGCACTTTAACTGACTTAAATATTTGAACGGTACCAACTTGCTGCTGCTTCAACTTCCTTAAGGGTCAATTGATGTCCTTGGTTCTCCCAATGGAGTTTGACATTCGCGTTCGAACCTAGCAAAAGTGACGTTAATTCCTCTGATTCAGCAGCAGGACAAATGGGGTCATTCGTTCCAGCCGCGATAAAAATTGGAGTCCCCGTAAGGTCTGGAAGCCCAATTCCTCTTATTGGGACCATTGGATGATGTAAAATAGCCCCCTTTAGTGCGTCTTTATAATGAAATAGTAAACTGGCAGCAATATTAGCCCCATTAGAATAACCGACCGCAACAATGTTCTTTCGATCAAACTGATAATTTTTTGATGCCTCATCTAGAAAATCAGAAAGCTCCTTCGTACGAAGGATGAGATCTTCAGTGTCAAAAATCCCTTCTGCTAACCTTCGAAAAAATCGTGGCATGCCATTTTCAAGAACGTTTCCACGAACACTCAATACAGCAGCATCCTTGTCAATTAATTCTGCAAGAGGCAATAAGTCGTTCTCAGTTCCTCCAGTCCCATGCAGCAATAGCAAGGTTGGTTTTTTGGCATCTTTTCCTTTTTGAAATAAATGTTTCATTATTGTCCCCTTTCTTAATAAAAAACTCACGAAGTTTATACTTATTATCTCTATTTTACTAATACATACTCTTACTTAGATAGAAACTATCTTGAATTCGAGATAATAATAGTATAGATAATCGTAATTGTCAAACTAACGTAATTTTCAGGCTCTAAGTAAACCTATTGCTTGTACAAAATCAAATCAATTGCATATGTATATAGAAGTTAAGCAAGAATAACATTATTAAGCAAAACACATAAAAGGAATTCCCAAAAAGGGGTTGATTTAATTTGAATGTACAAGAGATGCTCTTCGAGTTTATCGGGGGTTTAGGTATTTTTCTATTTGGATTAAAGTATATGGGGGATGGGCTCCAAAATGCTGCAGGAGATCGTTTAAGAGGTATCTTAGATCGTTTTACGACCAATCCCTTCATGGGTGTTCTTGCTGGTATTTTTATTACCGTTTTAATTCAATCAAGTTCAGGTACAACCGCTTTAACGGTAACCTTAGTTAGTGCAGGTTTCATGACACTTAGACAAGCAATTGGTGTCATTATGGGGGCAAACATCGGGACCACCGTAACTGCTTTCATTATCGGTATCGATATCGGTGAATATGCATTGCCTATTATTGCTTTCGGTGCAATCCTTTTATTCTTCTTCAAAAGAAGAGTGGTTAATTCTCTAGGTCAAGTAGTCTTCGGTTTTGGGGCTTTATTTCTAGGTCTAGAGTTAATGAGTGGCGGAATGAAGCCGCTTCGAACATTAGAAGCATTTCAAGATCTAACGGTTTCAATGAGTAATAATCCTATTTTAGGTGTTATTGTAGGAACTGTTTTTACCGTAATCGTCCAGAGTTCTAGTGCGACGATTGGGATTCTTCAGGAATTGTTTTCAACAGGCGCGATTAATCTTAAAGCATCGTTGCCTGTATTATTTGGGGACAATATTGGTACAACCATTACTGCAATTCTGGCTGCTATCGGTGCCTCGATTTCAGCAAGAAGGGCAGCGGCCGTTCATGTTATGTTTAATATTATTGGAACACTAATATTTCTAATCATCCTTATCCCTTACACCAACTTCATTATCTATTTGCAAACCGTTATGAAGTTAAATCCTGAAATGACCATCGCATTTGCTCATGGGATATTTAACGTTTCAAATACCATTATCCAGTTTCCATTTATTGCAGCATTAGCTTGGATTGTGACGAGAATAATTCCAGGAGAAGAAAAATATGTTGATTCAACGGTTAAGCATTTAAATCTCAAGCTGATTGAACATTCTCCTTCGGTTGCGTTAGGACAGGCAAAAGAGGAAATCCTAAGAATGGGGGAATTTTCTAGAGACGGATTAACAGAAGCCATACATTATTTGAATACGCAAAACAAAGAACATGCCGCACTTGCCTTTCAATATGAAGAGGCAATTAACAAACTTGATCATGCGATCACGGAATACCTTGTCCAAGTCTCACATAGTTCTCTCTCGGACCAGCACTCCGAAGAACATATGAACTATATGAATATTATCAGAGATATTGAACGGGTTGGAGATCATACCGAGAACATTATTGAATTATTAGAGCTGCGCATTAGCCGGAAGGCTCCACTATCAGAACAGGCCTTAGGTGAATTAAACGAAATGTTTCAGCTTACTCTTGAAACATTGAAAAGTGCGCTTGAATCACTCTCTCAAAATGACAGTAAATTGGCTACGGATGTACTTGCGAAAGAAGTTAGAATCGATCAAATGGAGAAGGATTTTAGAAGGACTCATATCATGCGTCTAAATGAACGCAGTTGTACAGGTGATGCAGGCATCCTCTTCGTTGACATCATTAGTAACCTAGAACGGATCGGTGATCATGCCGTTAATATTGCTCAAGCAGTACTTGGTGAAGCAAAAGCACCTCCAGAAAATATTTAAAGAAATCTGGCCATTCTTTAAAGAATGGCCGTTTTTTACTTTTCTACTGGTCCCCAAGAGGAAAATCCCACCATTCGGTCAATCTCATTTGAAAGATATACATGATTACCCGTTTTAGTACTTTCTGCTACGACAGCCATAGCAGCTGCAACCTTCTTCGCATGAATCCCCCGATAGGGACGTAAAGGTCCCACCAGCAAAGGGTTTAGAACACCACTAGCTTTTTCAGCTGCCTTTTCAGCAAAACGGAATTCCTCTCTATTACCTAATAATAAAGAGGGACGAAAAATATGGAGCGAGGATAAATCTAAATGTATAAGTGCCTCTTCCACCTCTCCCTTTACTTGGTTATAGAAGAAACGAGATTTAGAATTTGCTCCCATGGCTGTCACAATCAAATACTTTTCAGCTCCCATTTCCTTTGAAAACCCGGCTGCCTCGACAGGGTATAAATAATCCACCTTGCGGAAGGCCATTTTCGTCTTAGCCTTCTTAATAGTGGTACCTAAACAGCAAAATATATGGGAAGCTTTAAATAATTCTTTGTACTGACTCAGCCTCTCAAAGTCAACAACATATTGTTCAACACTATCGTGTTCAAGCGATATCTTATTTCGAATCAACAGGAGGATTTTTTCATAGTTATGTTGTTCGATTAGTAATTTGACTAGTTCACTGCCAACTAAACCTGTAGCACCCAATACGAGAGCTGTTTTATGATGGTTTTTCAAATCCTCGCTCCTCTATCCTTCTTATAGTAATTCATATTATAAAGGTAAAACCCGTTCAAGAAAGAATGAACGGGTAAGACTTCGGTATTAATTGGATTTTCCAGCATCGTGCCCATTATTATCTTTCACTTTTCTTCTAACCAAGAAAAACAAGCCGATTATCACAACCTCTAATAGCATGCCAATTGTGCTCCATGAATAAAAGGAATAATGGATATGGTCCATATTATTTTTAAAAAGCAGTAAGGATATATAGCCCATTATAAAAGCAACAGGAAACATAAACTTGTTTGTTTCCTTCTTTCGCAGGAAACTAATGCAATGATTTAAGGCATAAAGAAGGTAGGTAACTTTAATAAAGATTGTCGGAAGCCAAACTACGACAATGATTGGATCTAGTCTGTCGAGAAAATCAGTCAAATTAATTTGTTGGATCATGATGTATGTTGGATAGGTGGCCTCTCTTACAATCTTTGTCCCAAGGACCGCTACTTCTAATATGATAATAATAAAAAAGAGAATGGAACCTAAACCAGCTCCAATAATCACAGCTTTCTTTGCTTCTTTTACTGGATTAATATTTGCGATAATAATTAAGAACAACAACATCTCACCAACCCATGCAAAGGTAAGGATGATTGCTTTCATTAAATCATTAATCGTGCTCAAGCTTGGTAAAGGCTGAATATTGCCAATTTCAAGCTCATTTAGAAGGAAAAAAGGTAATCCTAGTACAACTAGAACTAGTAAGCCAAATGCAATTGTGTTCACTCTTGATAATACCTCTAACCCTGACATCATCATGTAAGAAATGACCAAAACCGACAGGACCATTAAGACATCAATTGGTGTGGTTGGTAATAAAACCGTTGCCACAAAATCGATTAATCCTCGTAAATCTCTCACTAAAATGAGAAAGGTAAATAGGATAAAGCAGAAAATGAAAATTTTCTCTAAAAGGCTGCTTTTATTTCCGATGATGAAAAGTTTGCTTAACTTATCTGCATTCTTTTTTTTCCCAAAGATTACGATGATGACTAAAAAGGAAATGGGAAACATCAGCAAAGGGACAATCCAACCATTTTGCCCTGCTACCTGAACGATAATTTGAGGTAAGCTAATAACGGCTGCAGAAAAGATGAAATTTGTAACCAATAATATGAGTTGAAGATTGGATATTTTTTGGCTCATACATTAACAACCATTCTGGCTAGTGCACCAAAGGTATCATTTAAAACAGTGATGAAAAAATTCATTGGAATATGAAGCATAAATATAAAGGATAGACTCATCACCATTAACACTAACACATAGACCCATCTTCGTTCTTTTTTCGTCACCTTTTTATCTCGAATGAGAACAATGACATATATTAAAAGAAATACGAAAGTAATAATAATCCCTACATCCATGTTTTCAATCCTTTTCTATTAAACCAGAATTGGTTGTTCTTTGAATATCAGCATCCACTGTTATATCTACCTTTAGTTCAGGCAGATATGATTCCCACCCATTTTTCCAGTTATTTTGCCATGCCTTTTGATTGTGTTTATATAGATACCAGCCGAAACCAAAGATGTCCGCACCTACTGAGTGTGCATGGTCTAAGATTAAATTTACCTGTGATTTTATTTCATTTTCCATTTTATGAATAATATGATGGTATGTATCAGGGTCCTCAATTCTTAGATTCGGTTCATTTTCCAGCAGGATTCCTGTCACCCGTAATCTCAAACTAAATGTTGGTTTACCATTTACTATTTTCATATTCGGATTCAAATGATTATCAATAATTTGTACAGTCATCTCTTGATCCTTTGAAACTGAAAACGTTAATGTTTTCTTTGTCATTTTTTCTAATAACCACATAATACCGATCGCTTCTTGTCTATTAGTAATAAAGTTGAGTTTATCTCCTTTAAAGACCGCGAAATTGGACATTAAAATTTCCTTGCCATTCTTCTCTTTTTCAATCGTTCCGGTTGGTTCAATAACGGGGATAATTGTATCCTTACCAGGTCTATTAGAATCCATCAGGACATCCTTAACGGTTTGTCCGATGCTGGATTTCGCCATTTCTCGAATCGCTTCACCCGAGAATTGTTCCATCCTTGGCTGGGTGTTTAATAGTTTAACCGCATCACCCTTTGCGATTAATACAAATGTTGATACTCTCGATTGCGGCTGGATTAAAATCGCATTCATTGCCGGGATAATCCCTTCTTTGGCTAAATCTTCCCCTACAATCGTTACCCTCCTATGTGCAAAATATAGTTTCCTTGATAAGCGTGTTTGTATATCCTCCATCCCTTGCCTAACATTGCCTCCTGTACCTTGCAGAACTAAAATAGGCCCTTCCCCGCTTGTGCCGCCGCCGCCTCCACTTGAACCTGAACCGCCCATCGAACTTGGCAAAGGGATTTGGACAGAAAATTGATATTTATTTTTTTCAGCTTTATCAATTCCTGTTGCCAATACAAAAGCCAAATCATTTATTTCCGTACGGTCCCAACATCCTGTAAGAACCATCATCTGACAAAAGACTAATACAAAAAGGATTCCTCTCTTCATGACGAGCTCCCTTCGTTGTTGACTTTATGTGGAGATGGTTTTAAATCTCCGGCTTGCCTTTTGATATCCTCTTTTACCAATTGATTAGGTCTTTCGTCCATAGCCCACCAGGGCACTCTAATAAAGACATCTTTAAGTGACTTAAAGGAGAGCGGTGCCACAGGCCAAAAGTAAGGAACGCCAAAGGATCTTAACTTACATAGATGCGTTAATATTAAAAGTAAGCCTAAAACAATTCCGAATAACCCAAACAAACCTGCAAGTAACATTAATGGGAATCTTAGCAGCCGTACAGAAATAGCCATATTAAATCTAGGTATCGTAAAGGAGGCGATACCCGTAATCGAGACGATAATCACCATCGGTGCAGATACAATACCTGCTTCCACTGCCGCTTGACCAATAACAAGTGCACCAAGGATACTTACGGCCTGACCAACAATCTTTGGAAGCCGGATCCCTGCCTCTCTTAACGCTTCAAACGATACTTCCATAATTAAAGCTTCTACAAATGCAGGAAAAGGAATAGCTTCTCTGCTTGCCGCAACACTTAGAAGCAGATTTGTCGGAATCATTTCTTGGTGATAGGTAGTTACAGCAACATATAAGCTTGGTAAAGCAAGTGCTAAAAAAACAAATAATATACGAAGCAATCTTAGAAAAATAGAAATATGGAAGCGATTATAAAAATCTTCACTTGCTTGTAGAAACTGCCAAAAGGTTGCAGGCATGATAAGAGCAAATGGAGTTCCATCGACAATAATAGATACCCTGCCCTCTAAAAGATTAGCCGCAACGGTATCAGGCCTTTCCGTATTTTGAATTTGTGGAAAGAAACTCCATGGGCTGTCCTCGATAAATTCCTCGATATAACCACTTTCTAGGATTGCATCTGTTTTGATCCGATCTAGGCGGGATAGAACCTCTTCTACAAGTTCAGGAGCTGCGATGCCCTCAATATAAGCGATGGCAATACCCGTAGTAGTTTCCTCCCCAATTTCTTTTGAAAGGATTTTCAACCGATTTGACCGAATTTTATGCCGGATTAAGGCTGTATTCACACGTAGACTTTCCGTAAATCCCTCACGCGGTCCACGGACTGCTGATTCTGATTCTGGCTCGGCAACCGATCTTCTTTGACCACCCTTTGCATCGAATACAAAGGCGCTCGATACCCCATCTATTAATAAAATAGTATTTCCTTTTAAAACACCTGTCACAACATCATCTAATTTGGTTGTTTCCTTCACAGAACTAAGCGAAATGACTTTCCCCATAACATGTTCAGCATTAAGGTCATATGTGTCACTTTCATCAAGCATTTGTTTTATGGCATGTAGCTGAATGGAACCTGAGTCCACTAAACCGTCAAGAAATAGTAAATAAGCTTTTTTCTCCCCAGCGAAAATAGACCGATATATAATATCAGAGCAATCTCTAAATAATTCCTTTAGCAGTTCAATGTTACGTTCAACATTTTCGTCGATTATTTTTTCTGTGATATCACTAGTAAGCGCTGTTTTTTTTGATAGACTTGGTTTGATTAATTTCTTCATTTTTAACACCGCATCTTAATAAAATTTTAATAAATCATTATGTCATTTTTCTTAATATAACCCAGAATTGGAAACCTATCCCTTAAAACCCATAAACCATATTACTTCAAAAAAACTTGTCCTTCATTGATGTAATGCTTCATATACATTTTAAGTAAGATATTTTAGGGAGGATGGCTATGTTTGCAATTATTGAAAAAGCAGTATTAGGAATGGTTATTTTACGGTTAATTTCAGGCTGTATTGAAATAAGTGCTGCCTTACTTATGTTGAAATTTAATTCAATTGATAAAGCATTAGTGATAAATAGTTCATTAGCACTCATTGGACCTATTATTTTAATACTCACTACCACTATTGGATTATGGGGAATTGTCGAAAAAATTTCTTTTGCTAAGTTATTTTTTATTACGATGGGAATTGGTTTCATATTCATCGGGATAAAATCCTCATGAAGAATTGATTAACACATAAAAAACATCCAAATCAGGTTTGATTTTACCCATGTTCGTTTCGCGTATTCCTGGTAGGCATTTGGCTGTGGCGGAAGATTCTCTGTCACAGTTCTTATATCGATTGTAAAGAGTACACCTACCCAGTCCTCCGCTTTTTCCGCCAAGTCCGGACGACCAAACAAATCAATAAATAAGATATCACCTGTTAAAAAATACTGATCATCAATTAAAAACGAGGTACTTCCAATTGTATGACCAGGTGAGTAGATTGCTTTATATAGTAGTTTCACCAACATTATACTCATCAGCATCATTAATTGGAGTAAAATGAAAGGTTACCTCTTCAGCATCTTTAGGTGGAAGGTAGTAAGTTGCACCATGTTTTCCGCAAACAATCTCCCTCCAAAAATATGGTCGACATGTAGGTGGGTATCCAATATATATGTATTCAACTTTCAACAACAAAATATTTTTTCCTTCTTGCTCCTCGTTAGTGAAACAAGAAAAAGACCGCCGTAGCGATCACCGTCTTATACTCTTGCACCCGATCGTCAATAAGGGAAGGGCGACAACTAGTACTTTAGATGTCGCCCTTTTTATCAGCAATTACATGTTCGACTTTAACTTTTAATTTCATCTGCAATCGTGGGTTCTACAAGATCTTTTCTTCGATAAACATTTAAAATGAGTCCTAAAACAGCAGCGTAAAAGAGTATCGCACTGCCTCCATAACTAATAAAAGGCAGAGAAACACCCATTATAGGCACGACTCCAAAGCACATCAAGATGTTCCAGGTAGTAGGAACCGCAAACAATGTAGCACCACCTATTACGATTAATCTCCCATAGAGGTCCTTTGTTTTAAACGCATTTTTTGAGATCCTTGAAATAAATATCAGTAGGATCAAACATAGAACAAATCCGAAAGCCCAACCAAGAGAATAGACGAGGAAGGGAAAAGCAAAATCTGTATGTGCTTCTGGTAACAATTGAAAATTCAACTCGTTGGAAAGTCCGTTACCGAACCATCCCGCTTCTGACAGGACATTCCTAACCGCCTTATACATATATCCTGCTCCATTTGAATCGGCAGTAGGGTTTATAAAAGCAGATAATCTAGTTAACAAATAACTTTGACCTGAGGTCATGAACATAATAATGAAAATAATACCAGCCAATAGATTTGTTAAGGTCAGATTTACAGCTAATTTCTTATGGATTCGAGCGAAAGCAAACATCCCAAGTATGCAGAAGAAGTAAATAATACTAACCATAAAGTCTGGCACCATCATGTAGAGCGATATGGGAATCCAAAATAAAACAAAAAGTAAACCTTGTTTTTCCCAACTACGAAACTCATTTATTTTGTTTAAAATACCAGCCCAAGCAAGAAAAAAGAAAAATAAGCTCATCATGGTTCCATCGACCGTCAGGCCTGCGAGGGAAACCCACTTCTTTGCTCCGTTGGTCATAATTCCAAAAAGATGAAGATATATATGGATCAATAGGCCTATCGCATAAAAGTATATCCATCCGTTCTTTAATTTTTGGTAATCAAAGAAAAGGAATCCAATGATTAAAAGAATAGCCAGGGTGTACCAAATAGCCTGTCTCCCCATAAAATAGGTACCTGATAGCGAAAATTCTGGAATTCCATCAACTAACGGGAGAAAACTAATACCAGCAAAAAGAACAAATAAAACTATTAGAACCCAATCCATTTTCGGCTTATGAAGGGGATTTAATCTCTCCCCAATGGTAAATGGATTTCCCATTTCTTGAATCGCCTTTTCCTCTGCATCCTCTTTAGAAAACCCTCTCTTTTTGTAAGATTGACTTAACTCTTGCAGATGATGAATAAGCTCTTCTTTTATCATATTGTGGGCTTCCTTAGATTTCACTTTGGACGTTACTTTACTTAAAAATTCTTCAAATTTGGGAGAACTCATAAGGACACCTCCTCTAGTAAGTGTTTAAGGGATAACTCTTGTTTTGATTTATCTTGTTTATAGGTAGCTAAGTATCTTTTTCCTTTGGAATTTAAGGAGTAATATTTCTTTTTGTTTATCCATTTTGAAGTAAGAATTTCTTTATTTTCTAGTAGATGTAGAAGTGAATAAAGCTGCCCTTCATTTTTTTGGAAAGTACGTTCATTTTTTTGAAAAAGTTGGGTAGAAATATTGTAGCCATCCTTTGATTCATGCTGAACCGATTCTAATATAGCTATGATGGTTTCTATCTTCCAAGAATGAAATTGTGTTTGAGATTGTCTCGTACGAATGGATTCTTTCACCGCATTTTTTCTTTCATTGGAAAAAGAAAAATCCTTGAAAATTGATTTTTTCATTGAACTCTTCAGGTTAGTAAATGGATCATTCATCTCCTAAACCTCCTCGATCATCTTGTCTTTTAATAATTCTTTCGCACGCTTTAATCTAGTTTTTATTGTATTTATATTTACTGTCGTAATCTTACTTATTTCGGCTAAAGATAGTTCTTCATAATAATGCAGAAATACTACTTCTCYGTACTTTAGAGGTAAATTCATGACAGCATTTGTTAAGATGTTTTCTTCACTATTCGCGATAATCTCTTCTTCAACCTGTTTTGATTTCGAAGGTATATAATCCAAAATTTTATCGCTAAGCGTTATTTTGCGATAATGCCAGCTTCTTAAGTAGTCCTTACAATGATTACTAGCAATACGATATACCCATGTTTTTAGTGTTGCCTGCTGATTAAACTGATTTAACTTTTCATAACATTTTAAAAATATCTCCTGCGTTAAATCTTCTGCTGTCGTTCGATTTTTAACATATGTATATACGAGATGCAGGATATCATCGCTATATTCTTGCATTAATTGATCAATTATTTCCTCTCTCTCAAGAAACATACTTTCATCTGTCACCGCCAGTTGTTTTAGTCCATTCACCTTATTATCACCCTCTCATCTGTTTTAGACGTAGCTAACCTTCATCCGGTTTGAAAAAAATAATGATTTTTTATCAGAGAAAAAAATGGAAAAGGAACAACCTCTTATCGGATTGTTCCTGAATGATGTAATTAGGTTAGAAGGCTTATAATACTACTTATTMGATTAATAATACCTTACTCCTCAGAAGGAACTGCAAGTACAACAGCTCCTAAATTCAGAATTACTTATTGGCGTAAATCTGCGTTTACCTGACGCTACCCCTTTTTTAACTTTCCTGCTCCGTTAATTGATATGGTGCAGCCTATATGAACGCAATTTAACTGAAATTATTTATATAAAAATGAAACCAGTCTAATCCAACAATAGATGTTCTTGAACCATAACCCGAAGATTCCACTTGTTCATTTTCATATAATAGGGGACCGATAATTTCTATATCGTGTCCTATTTGATTAACCATAACAAGAACTTCGAATACTGCTTTTTCAGGTTCACACACCTGAAACGAAGAATCACAATAAACTTCAAAAAGCGAATTGTCTTTCCAATATTGTTCTTTTGATCTAACTTTTAATTTGCCCGTGTATTTTTCAATACTTTTTATGACATTTTAAGCTTTTTCTTTTGTTTTTGCAGTTATGTAAAACCGCCAACCAATAGTCTCAAACATAATTGTTATCCCCCAGCTTTGTTCAATAAATTAAAGAATTCGCTGTTTTTCCTTACTTCCCTTCTTGCACTCCTGCTCCGTTAAAGAACGACTACTATTGTTAAGCATCACACCCATAAACTCCTACGTTTTTTCTCCTCCCGTCCTAAGGAAATCTTTTATTGAACGATTTTTCACTAAAAGAAGAAGTTGGCAAAAATTCACTCTTGGCGTACACTAAACAACAAAGTAGGTACTTTGAGGTGATAATGTGAAAAAGGTAGTTAAGTTTGTTATGCTTTTCTTTATCTTGTTACTTGGTGTCTTCATGCTTCTCAAAACTATAGCCTCGTTTCAAATGACTCGATATTTAGAGGATAAATATCATCAGGAATTTGTTGTTGATAAGAAAAGATATGATTTTATTAATGGTAAGTTCTACATAAAGGTTCATCCCAAAAATGACCCAGCCTTATCATTTATAACAGAGGAAGGGTATGGAGATTTCAAATTTGTAGACTACTATCTAGAGGAGCTTTGGGTTAAACAATTAGAGAGAGATTACAGTCCGTTAATAGCAAAGTATTTTCCTGATTTTGATAGTTTTCATGCTAGTCCTGTTTATGGGACGGGGATGGAGCAGGTTTCTAGCGGAGATATTCCAAATTATAAGGACGCACGCCCCCCACTTAGCTTGGTGAACCGCTTTAATAAAAAGGTGGAAGAAGAAATGAACGAAGAATTTTTTCAAAAGGTATTTCTGCTTGTCCAAAAGATCCAAAAAGACCAGACTCMAATTGAATTATCATTTCTTTTCAAAAGTGAAGAAGAAAAGGATGGCAAAAAGCCAGACCTCCCATTCTTTTCGATTTCTTTGGAACAAATGAGGAGCATTACAAGTATGGAGGACTTAATGCCCCTCTTTAACTCAATTAGGTAATTCATCTATCCCCATTTTTTTCAAACAATGATTAATGACGTCTTTATTAATGTTATTAACAACTAAATATTTTTCTCTATAAATGGCTTGTATTGCATTTTGTATCTCTTGTTTCATTAACTCATCCTTTTGTAAGTTCTTAATAAAAAGGTTTAAAGGAACTTCATCCATTCCATTATGTAACGGTGGTTGTAGATAGGTAATCTCATCATATTTTTCATAAGAATTCTTATCAAAAAATCGATTCCTTCTTTCACAGTCTGCTTTTTCTTGTTCTGAATGTACCAAATCTTGTGTCTCTGTTTCTAGGAAAATCGCTCTTAGCGATGAATGACCTGCTGAATGTGCATCCTTGTTTAATAATTCCTCTATTTTCACTAATGTCTTGGAACCTAAACCACTGTTCCTTGCTAATGGATTGGCTACGATATAAACAATAAAACCAGCATTCACATCAGCTAAATAATGTCCAGTTGCAAAAGAAACAAGTTGGTCATCTTCTTTTCCAATCAAAAAGCGAAAATTATTTGGATATCTTTCTCGAGAGTACTTTATACTTCGATGAAAGATTTCATGTGGTTCTCTCACTTCTATAGGAAATGACTGATCATACAACTTCATAACCGTACTGAGCTCAGCTGAACTTTCTTCTTCCTTGATTTCTGACCATATTATTGTCATCATTACCTCCATAAATTTAAATGAACTAACCCCGCCCAATAATTCACCAAAAAAAGGCCCCGGCATCGTTCAATACCTTCATTTTCGACTAGCATGACTTTAGTACAATTTCTCCAAATAAGAGCGTTAATCCTTCTTGGATCCACGCCCTATACTTAAAGTACATGGTTAAAAACAGTTGAATATGTAAACTGTATCTTATGCTATTTCAAGTATTGGGGTTATTGCTTCTTCATTTCCTATATCGCTAAGTGCAAGTGCAATAGCATTTCTTAACCTATGATTATCTGTGCTTTTTAGATATTCAATGAGAAGAGCTTCTGACATATTGAAACAAAAAGCGATTGCATTGTTCAGCAATCGCTCTGTAAGTTAAAACAAGAATAACCCTTCAATTTTTCCATTTACGTGTTATCAGCCATTCCAGTATATACTCAATCCTGTTGTAAGACAGACTGTGACTAAAAGTAGCACATAAGGAATTTGCGGAAACAAAGTAATAATTGTTAAAAAAACAACAACGACGATTATCGTTACTATTAATGAATACAATAAACCTTTCCATAAAGAATCTGTTTCAATGTACGAAGAAAGGTATGCCAATAGAAATATAATTAAGACATATGCAATATCTGTCAAGACATATGGTTGAGGAAGGAAGTATACTAAACCAACTAAAAAAATAATGATTATGTTTCGTAAACCTTTTCGTATTCTGAGTTCATCAAGCCATTTTATCATGTAATTTTTCTTTCAACCTAGTGGTTCTTCACCAAATCTTTCCCATAGAATAGGAAATATATCTTCCAAATCATCTTCTTCCCAATCAAATTCAATTTCAGGAACTGACTTTAAGCCCTTTTTGTCAAGAGCCACTAACAGCTCATCATATGCTTTGTCATCCCATTCAGTATCGCCTGTCTTTATCAGGGTATAGGCATCTGAACCAACCGAAAGCAATTCTTCATTCTGAGGGAACCCTTCGTCATCAAGGTTATCCTCATTTATATATTCTGCTAAAAACTCGGGGTCTTTCATTACCTTGTTAAATATTTCTTGTCCCTGCCCAATCAGCCAGCCTCGGAAATAATCAAAAGCATCGTCAGAACAACCACCCATCAGAACATATGCAGCACCCCATAATCGAGATGTAAAGCTATCGCTCATTAAAGTTTGAAAAATAAATTCAAAATCTAAAACTTCCTCTACTCCTTTTTCAGCTAGTGCCGCTGTTAACCATTCCGCTTGGTTATCAAATTCGCTGGACTTCTCAATTAAATTCCAAAATTCTTTCTGTTCCACCACATAACCCCCCCATATTATTTAACTTTATTTATCATACTAAATTCGACAATATATAAGCCGGTTCCTTCTTAAGGAAACCTTCCCCAAAAATACAGTATGGTTTTTGATTGTATTTCTTGTAAATTACAAAAACAGCCTCTTCTTTTCTAACTTTGTATACTATCTAATAAGTAATTATAGTCTTTAACGTATACAAAATATTTAAAAGTGGGTGCTATAATGGATAACTTCAGGTTGTTTTCAAATTGGTTAAATCAAGTCTTAGAGGAAGACATCCCAAAAGGAATAAAAGCATTCAATTTTAACTTATACGAGGGAGAGGAAGACACCTACGACGACCCTTACAACTGGAGAATCGCAACCGTTGAATTACACTAACATATAAGCCCCCAACTAAAAACACTATGATATAACATCTACGATAACAAAAATCATTATCAAATTAGTTTTGGGAATAATACTACTGATTATAATCTTATGTTTATATAGGAGGATACTATGAAATTTATCTTAAGCAGCATTTGTTTATGTTTTTTACTCTTTATTGGTAATTCAGTTGAGGCTGAGGTAGTAAATAATGATAAGGAAGAAGTAATTCATTTCCCTGCTAACAATGATAAAGAAATTAAGCAAAGTGCAGACCAATTTTATAAAGAGTTAGAAAAAGAATGGCACTACAGAGAGTATGCTGATGCAAAAATGAGTATTAGAAAAAAAGTCTTATTTAAAGACATAGATAAGTTTGATTACAAGTATAAAGATGGTCAGGTAGAGCATTCTTATCCTAATTCCAAGACAAACATAAAAGATTTTACCCCTGCTCCAAATGCTAATAGACAGGTTTACTATTTAATGTCAGTAAAAGAAACAGAAAAGGATTTTAAAGGTCAATATGCTGTTTATGATGTAGAAACGCACAATTTTATTTCTGGAGGGAGTCATTATCATTTAAAAAAGGAATATGAACTAAAGCATAAGAAAGATAAGAATTAACCATTGGGGTACTGACTTGGTTGATTTAGCAATTTTAAAAAGTAATTAGTAAAAGGAAGGGAAGCCTTTAATTTATTTCGGGCTCCCTTCTCCTTGATGCACTAATCTGCAACGTTAGTGGTACATGAAAAAAGCCGCCGAAGCAGCTGCACACCCTTTACTTTAGGAAGATTGACGCAATTATAACTCCAATTATGAGTACAAGAATAAGTATCCCCGTACCTTTCCAACCTAAGCTGCCTACTAAATCCACAAGACCGCCACTTTGAGCTCTATTAAAAGCATCGTTCAGAGTACCTGTCGGATTTCTTTTTAATTCTTCTTGTCTTAATCTCTCTCTTTTTCGTTCAGGAGTTTCTTTGTTTTCTTGCACTTAGACACCCCCTATAAATTAAACAAACATCTTTTATATATTTTACCACAAATAACCATTACCCTGTTTGAACAATCCTCTCCCGTTACTTCAATAAGAAAAGCCGCCGAAAATGACAGCTTGATCTTGAGCTCTTTACCTTTCCTTTAAGTGAAAACCATCACAATATTTTGGTTGAATTATAAAAAGTGATACCAGTTAACGGCATCACTATCGAATTCGAGAAAGAACTTCCTTTTTATTTAATACCATAGGAAATCTAGAATAAAGATGAGGATGATTTAATAGATACAGTCACATCTTTTAACCACAGAAGCAAACTGCACCAACAATGATTAATAAGATGAACAACACTATTATGAGTATGAAATCACTGCCCCTATGAGTAGGAAAACAACCTGCATAAACAGGAGCTGCATAGGAGTAAGACAATGGAGGTTGGGGAAGAACATTTGCGGGTAAGGCATTAGAAATCGGTAAGGCATTATCCATTTTTTACACTTCCTTTCGAATGTATGGAGAGCTAATGTGACATTTCACTATATATTACACACAGAGAGGAAATTGGAGCCCGTCTATATTATATATGGGCATGACTTAGTGACGAATCACTTTTAATAATGAAAAAACCATAGAGTGGCAGGCTATTGATTYAAAAGACAAAACGAAATAATTAGATGCAGGCATCCTTTGTATATAGGGTGATTTTTTCTTCGGAATTCTTCAACTACATTCCCCTTTACTTCAATTGCAATGGCCACTAATCCTGCTTGGTCAATGGCCGCCTTTAGTATTTAGACTTGACCCCGTTAGTTGAATTTACTTTACTATGTATCAATGTCAGTAGTATCATGTATTATTTATCCACCAAGAGACCATCGCTTTTGTTTGAGAAATTCTTTAAATTCATCTAAAAAATATCAATATGAATTGACTTCTTAAACCGACTATCATTAATGTTGCCTTCTATTAGAATTTGTACAAGTTTATTTACATTTGGCTTTTTCTCATTTTCCCCTACCGGTTTCCATAAAGAGTCTTTTTCATATTCACCTTGAACGACACTATCTGCATGTATTTTTTCACTAGCACCAAATTTAACAAAGTTTCTCTGTGCTTGTCTTAAACAGACAGCCTTAGCACCACCCCAATAATCAGATCATGTTAAAAATATAATGTCTTTTTTACTTTTAATTTTGGCAACGAAATTAATTTTGCTTTAGCAGTCCCTTTTTTGAATTTCACATTATTTAGCCAATCTATAATGGCATCTGTATCATAGCTTGGACAATACTTTTCTCCTTCTTCATATAACCAATACTTCTTATTTTTTTTCTCATCAAAGATCCAATTTTCAAAGTCTCTTCTTATCCTATTAATCTTTCTCCCTACTTTAGTTGCACAAGAAATGTATTGAATATGCTCTTCACCAAAATCAAATCTAATGATCAATCAGTTCACCCCCAGTCATTAACCCATTTTCCATTGCACGTTGAATCTCATAAATTGTTAATTCTTCTCTAAAAAACTCATTAAATTTAATCGTCATCATCCTACTCCTTGGCAAAATCTGAATATACGTATATTCATTGGCGATATTTAGGTGTTGGGTGCTAAAAGGCGATTCTTTTAATAGAATCTCCGTATTTAAATTTTCTAAAAAAACAATTCTATCAAGATATATCTTTCATTCTTCTCATCATCTATATAAAGTCCATTTTATTTAGATTCTTTTAGGGAACTAAAATATCCTTTTTTAGCAGCTGATTTTACAGGAATGCCCGCTATAATCTTTAAAATTTTGTGTTATTTTGTTATTGAATGATTCATAGCATTGTGTATAATGTAAATGAATTGCATATGAGAAATGTTTTCTAGGGTTCCGCAACGTTAACGTTGGTCTGGTCCGAGAGAAAACTCACAGCTTTGCTGTGTCACGGAAGGATAAAAGCCTGGGAGATTACTGTTTAAAACAGTTTCTTCCAGGCTTTTTTGTGTCTATGTATAAATAAAATTGGAGGTGGAATTTAGATGAACGCAGTTTGGATTCAAGTATTTGTTGCGGCTCTATTTGAAGTATTTTGGGTGATTGGATTAAAACATGCAGATGACTTTTGGACCTGGGCTGGAACCATTGTATCCATCATCATCAGCTTCTATGTGATAATCATTGCGAGCCGAAAACTTCCCGTAGGAACTGTATATGCAGTTTTTGTGGGATTGGGTACAGCAGGCACTGTTATTTCCGAAATACTACTCTTTGGAGAACCATTCAAAATGAGTAAAATACTTTTGATTTTACTGTTATTAGCGGGTGTAATGGGCTTGAAATTAGTGACAAAGGAAAAGGTACAGGAAGGGGCTGATTTCTAATGGCTTGGATTTCTTTAATCTTAGCAGGGATATTTGAAATGTTTGGTGTTGTGATGATCAATAAACTTCATAAGGACCGTAATTGGAAGTCCCTAGTTCTATTATTTCTTGGATTTGGAGCAAGCTTCCTCTGTCTATCCTTTGCCATGAAAACACTCCCCATGGGGACAGCCTATGCAATATGGACAGGAATCGGAGCATCTGGTGGAGCAATACTAGGAATGCTCCTATATGGAGAATCAAATGACTGGAAAAGGCTCATCTTCATCGCAATGGTATTAAGTGCTGCGGTAGGACTAAAACTTGTTTCATAGTGAAGTAAGCATGGGGACGGTTCTTGCGCTTCCTTCGATTACCGAAGGAAGCGCAAGAACCGTCCCCATGCACTATTTGCTCCTCAATGTGTTTATATAATTTTGTAGTTTTGTTATATATGGTGCGGATAGGAAATCTTTTGCTCCGCGTAGGATTTCTTGTTCATAGTGTGGTGGAGGTGTAGTTTCTTTGTCTTTTTTTGTAACCACAAAGGTTAATGCTAGGATGTTTTCTCCGTTTAGTTCGAGTTCCACAAAGGTTGGGCGGTATGCTTTTGGAGCACCTTCGCGATGATACAGATATTCCGTTAACGCTTTTACAGGAATGTTATAAACTTTTCCTTCTACTCTGCCGCCCTCTTCAACGATATCTGCACGCCCCCAACCATCCTGTGTTGATTTACGCGTGAACCGAAGAGTATAGTTTGGCAACACACCCACTCCCACCATCTCTTGAAAATAGTGAGCAAAGCCATCCGATTCAAACCGAACGGTATCCATACAGCTGCCATAAGCGAAATAAAGAACAGAACCAGAGGGGTCAGCTAGAAGTCTGTATTCCTTCCAATCTCCGTTAGGGATTTTCTTTTTTAATAAGTCTTCTTTATTTGTCACGTACAGGTATGCCTGAAGAGGCCCATGATCCGTGTATACAGTTTGTTGTATTCGTTCATACAGATTGTCTTTTCCGCCTTCGGTATAATCTTCTAAAATATCTAATCTTGCTAATTCCTTTTCAGCAACCTCATATAACTCCCCATAGACGTTGGAGTTTGCTTCCCCCTTCATCGCCGGATAACCATAACCTGTATCATACAATGTTCCTAGGGCCCAGGCCTGTTCTGCCATGCATGCTGCCTGTCTTAGTAGATGATGGTTTACTTCGCCTTTCCGTAACGTTCCGTAAACAAATACTTTTATCAACTTGACCACCTCTGGTATGCAAACTTTTTGCGGCTCATAATTACGATGTTTTCTTCTTGCTTAATTTGTCGTAACAACCTTTTTAAGTCTCTTCCTTTTGTAAAAACAGCTTTTAATAGTTTTGCAGTGTTGTAACATGCTTCCACGTCAAGAATCTCCTGGCTTGTATGTTCGTTATTGTATCCCGCCGATAAATTCACGCTCTGAATTCCATGACTCGCCCAAATTCTGGTGTCACTGCTTCCGCCTTTTGTCACAGCCCATCCTTTTAGATCCGCTGAAGCTGCCACTTCCTCGAAAAACAAACCATATCGTGAATCGCAGAATGGGATATGTCCCCCACATGAGGTAACAATATCGCCATCACCTCGACGGTCTACTACAATGGCAGCATCCGTACCCCAAAGGAAATGTTTATCCACCTGACTGGCTCCAATCAATCCCTGTTCTTCCTCAACAGTGAAGATAAACTTCACCTTTCCGCTAAACGCTCGATTGTGAGAAAGATGTTCTGCTAGATGTAGTAAAACCGTAACGCCAGCTCGGTCATCCGCTCCTAAAATTCCTGTGCTGCTGTACCAAAGGTTCTCTTCTTTGATGATTTCTCGATCAGCTTCGATTTCATAAACCGTATCAAGATGGGCATTCAAAAGAATAGTCGGACCGTTTCCATGGTTATATGTTTTTTCAGCTAGGATATTACCTGCATGGTCCACTGTTATGTGATCTACAAAAGGTGTTAGTTTTTCGATCACACAATCTCTTACTAACTCCTCCTCTCCGCTGACACCAGGAATCATCAGCAGTTCATACAGTGTTTCGCGAAAGTTTTGCTCATTAATAAAATCTGAGCCTTTCTTAACCCATGCTTCATCTATTAAACTTAGCCTTTCTGCTAGGTCTAAAAGTTGAAGGCGTTCTAACCGGAATGAAAGGTGAGCATGGTTCCGTCGCTCCTGCCACTGGACATTGCGGCCTACAAGAGAATGCAACAGCTCTTTCAAACTTTGTTGGTCGCAATCCATTGTTACCATCACATGGGCCAATCTTTTATCATGTCCGTCACAGGAACCCATTGTATAAAACCCTAGTCGATTCAGCTGACGGACAATTCCGCTAATATACGTATCTAGTTCCGCGACCTTTGGTTGTTCCGCACCGGGACGGAACCATAATCCCTCTCCTCTTCCTCGGTACTCAAAGTCTAGTACTTTGATCCAGTCTTCCTCTACCATTGGCTTAGTGCACAGGCTGAGTTTGCCCAAATCGTATTTGTAATGGATATTTGCCTTTTCAAGAGATTGAAATAGAAATTCTACATTTTCGCTTGTTTCCTTAGTACAGTCAAATACACCATTTGCTTTTTGTACAAGCAGCCAGCCATGACGAATAAATAATTGATTCCAATTTCTCATCGTATCATCTCCCTTTTGTTTATATACCTGTTATATCAAAAGGGCGATGACACACCTGTCATCGGCTTAAATTATATCGCTTCATCTATTCGAAGCATAATCAAGTAAGGAAGTTTATGGTTGTAGTAATAAGCCGTCTCACGATATCCCATTTTATTTTCAATAATGTTATCATTAATACCAGATTGAACAAGCTTTGCCTTAAGTCTGGTTACTTTTTGCGTATATGTATTTCTCGGGATCTCTGCATTTTCATTCTCTCTCGCAAACAAATCAAAAACATCATGGATGGTGGCCGGATGTTCCTCATCGGTATTGGTCAGCAGGTATTGCAGCAGTTCACTTTGATTTTTTGTTATACGAGTCTCTCTGCCATTAAAAATGAGCAAATCTTGCCGACCCGTAAAATCAAGAATGACGGTGTTCTCTACCTCAAGCTGACGATCACACTCTTCTATGCTAGCATAACGACTACCACTGATTGAAAGGATTTGATATGCATGTCTATCTAAGTATCCTTCATTTTCTTTTATTAATTGAAGATAAGGAGACATTTGATAATTTGAAACAGCGTTCATGTCTACTTGAAGATCTAACTTTTCTAAGTCTTCCTGAGCCTGTTGGGCAATAAAAAGCCCACAATTAGCTAGGAACAAATGACAATTGTACAGTTGCTGATCATTCATTCGATATTCAGTGCTTGTCGCTTTCTTCTGGTAGTTTATAGCATTTTTAAAGTTTAAAAGTGCTGAATAATAGTTTTCCTTTTTATAATCAAGAAATCCTAACCGGTAGTGGACGATGGGAAGATCGCGTTCGTATTGAATTGCTTTCTTTAAACAATGGCCGGCAGCCATATCGTCTTTCTGGTATACGTTTTTTAAATAGGTGCCATACTGAACCAAATACGAAATCAAGTGACTTTTAATCTTCTCTAAACTAAAACGATATTCATTAATCTCATCTCTTGAAATTCTTTTGTAAAGCGTTTCATACAAGTCGATTAACATATGAACCGCCCCATCCCTCTCTTCCACATGTGCCATACGATACTCTTCCTCTAAATCGAGTAACTCTTCTATTGATTTATGTCTCAGTGACATGTGGGACACCACCTTTTCTAATTCATATTACATCCATTATAAAAAGAACAGGCGTACAAATATACACCTATCTAAATATATTCCTATTGGGGGGAGCACAGGGACGGTTCTCCTGATTCCTTCGTATATTGAAATGAAAATGCAATGTTTGAATTCCATCCTTTTCCTTTCCTATTTATGAATACATCCTGCTTTTTTCTTCCTGCTTGATTTCTCGTAACCCTTTATGAAATCGTTTTGTTTTGTAAAAAAGGGATTTTAATAGTTTTGCAGTGCCCACTATTTCCCTAAGGGTTTATCTGTGATATCTTAATTTTCTGTTCTATTACGATAAACAATTAGAGTAAGTACATTTAGTAGGATGGTAACGAAGAGAAGTAATGCTGCAATGTTTACCAGAGCACCTGTTGTGTCCTTAAGGGCAGACCAATCTTCCATCTTTACTAAATAATTGTTATAGAAAATCTGGAAACATAGTGAAATCGCACAACTACTAGTGCTTATTACCGCAAGAAGAACCCAATTCCTATCCTCATACTTATTATTTCTCGTAAGATTAACAACAGGAAGGATCCAAGCTATTAGACCAAACACAAGGCTTCCAAGATTAATCAAACCCATCATATCTTATCACTCCTTTTTCTCATGTTTCTTTATTCTTATTCAACAATCATCCAGGTAATTTCCAGTACATTCTTTTACAATTTTGTTTTAATTTTAACATATGAAAAACAAAGGAGAGGTTTTTCTTCAATTAGCTAATCAAGCATGAGAACCATCCCTATGTTGCACACATTTTCCGCCCAATCATATAGTAAATAAAAATGTCAGGTGGTCGTTTTATGGAGAAGGAACAAACATCGGTTTCAAAATCCTCAAGATCTAAATGGCAGCCTTTTGAAGTGATTGGCATATTGTTAGTTTTCGGTTCATTGATTTTGCTTTTATTCGCTCCAAACTCACTTTCTACCTTGTTTGATACAATCATTAAAGAAGTAAAACCGATTGTTGTCGATATTTTTCTGACAAGTGAAGTTGGAATCGCCATTATAGTAAGCGTTATCGTTGGGCGTCTCTTGGAGCGTTTAGGTTTTACGGATGGGTTAATTCGACTCTTTGTTCCCATCATGAAGTGGTTCAAGATCAATCCAGCGGTCATCATTCCAAGTGTCTATAATATCCTTGGCGACATTAATGCTGCGGGGAAGATTTCTGGACCGATTCTTGTTAAAGCAAATGCTACCAAAGCAGAACAAAAAATTGCTGTAGCAACTATGATCCAATCCCCACAATCATTTGCAACATTTGTGTTAGGAATCATTGCACTATCCGCATTCAGCATTCATGCCTTTCCACTAGTAATCCTTTCGATTTTTGTGCCCATCATTGTTGTACCGTTTATTTTATCAAGAACAATTTACCGGGATACAAAGAAAGTGGAACTAGATGAATTGCCACGTTTTACTCCGACTACTAAATTTTTGCAAACCATTTTCTCATCCGCTAAAGAAGGCGTGGAACTGCTGTTTTTAATTATTATTCCAGCCGTAGCCGCCGTATTTTTCTTTATAGGAGCACTTAAATTCATCGGCATTTGGGGTTTCATTGAATCTAGCTTAGCGACTATCCTTACCTTCTTGAGCATTGAACCAGCTACCGGAATTGTGTCCATCTTAGCGGCTCCCACACTTGCAGTTGCACAGCTTGCAGATCTCGCGAGCACAATCGATCCACGTTTAATTGTCGGCTCATTTGTATTAGCCAACTCTGGTTTGCCATTGTCGGTCATCTTTGGTCAGGTGCCTGTCACCTGGGCCGAGACATCTAATCTAAATGAACGGGAAACATTAGAAGCTGCGATTATTGGAATGATTCTTCGACTTATTACGGCATGTGTATTGGGGTACTTTTTAACTCCATTTTTGGTGTGATGAAGAATGAATTATTTGATTCGAGGAAAGAGAATCGTGACAGTTAGTCACTTAGGAACTTTGCAAAATGGTGCAATAGTTG
Source organism: Bacillus sp. MRMR6 (assembly GCF_001940785.1). Taxonomy (GTDB): domain Bacteria; phylum Bacillota; class Bacilli; order Bacillales; family Cytobacillaceae; genus Neobacillus. Next base: position 32,262 of record NZ_MSLS01000025.1, on the reverse strand, counting down.
TTGAGAATGGGAAAATTGCCGAGCTCGGAAACTGGGAGAAATTGAAAAAGAAATTCCCTAATCTCGATGTGATTGATTGTTCACGTTATGTTATTACACCTTCATTAGTCGATTGTCATACTCATTTGCTAGAATTTGCTCCTACCTCTCTCTATCCCGTTACACCTGAAACCCACTTTGCGGCAGGAAAAGCGATTCTCTTTCAGGCATTATCATCAGGGATTACGGCACTTGGAGAACAAATCTGCGGTCATCCTCTTTGTAACTTTTCTAAAGAGGATTATCAAAAAGCGGTTCAGGACCTCCCGCTTGATGTTTCTTTTGCCACAACTAGTATTTCTATCGGCTTCGAAAAATTGGCTCACTTTACGGCCATCACACAATCACGCGGAGTGACTCAATACGATTTAACGGACCCTATGCTAGTGGAAATGATTGCTGTGGAAAGCGATTATCCGGGTGAGAATGTTTTTATCAATGCTACACCAGCAAACTTCACTGAAAAAGAAGTACCGCGGGCAGGAGAAATTGTATACACGGTAGAAGAGCTGCATCAGATTATCAAAATCTATCATCGATTAGGGAAGAAAATGGGTGCCCACGTAGCAGGAGAAGAAGGAATCAAAATGGCCTTAGAGGCAGGAGTCGATGTCCTTCACCATGCACATGGTATGACTGATGAACTAATAGAAAAGGCTAGAAAACAGGAAGTTAAAATCGTAGCCACACCAATGGGAGGAACACATCTAAAGCCGAACTCTCCAGAAGAAATTCTTAAATTGGTGGAAAAGGATATTCCTGTATCAATCTCAACGGACTCCTATCTTCCTCCCTATCAAGGAACTGCGTGGCTGCCATTTAATGACCAAACATTAAAGGGCCCAGATGTCTTAATGCTTATCGCACAGCCAGCCATGCAGCTATTAAAGAAACATCATTACAACGAAAACCAGATTCTATCCTTACTAACAAACAATCCTGCAAAGCTACTAGGAAAAGATCACCGCTTCGGACGGCTAGAAGCCGGCCTAGAAGCAAACTTCCTAGTAACCGAAGGAATACCCGGCCTAGAAATCACAGACACCACCAAAATAAAAAACGTCTACTACAAAGGAAAAAAAGTAATTGAACGAAGATAAGCATGGGGACGGTTCTTCTGTTTCCTTCGGTTACCGAAGGAATCAGGAGAACCGTCCCTATGCTTACTATTGTAGTTTTATTTCTGGTTCTAGTTCTGCTTCGAAAATTCGGGGCCATGGTAGTTTGACTTGAACCGCTTCTAATGATGAAATCGTTTTGTAGAAGTTCCGTTTCCCTCTAGAGCCAATGTATACTTCCTTGCCTTCAAAATATTGATACCATTTTTCTGTTTCAGCAGTTAATTTATCCTCTACAAAGCGATTAACTAGCTCGTATTTGTCACCTAGGTTCCACTCACTTGCACCAATCTGTTGGATATAGGTTCTTGCTGCCGGGTGAACGACATTTTTATACCCTTGGTCTTTGGCAAAGCGATGCAGTAAAAACTCATAATGAGATTCTGCAGCTTGTTCGTATAAAGGTACACCAAAACCTGATTCCTGATCTAAGAATGTGTATCGGGCTGCTGCATGACCGACCGTAATACCCAGTGCATTCCCAGCTGTATTCCAACCGCTATAGGCTAAAATTTTGGTTAAATCAACTGTATTAGCTAGTTGCGTCACAAATACTTCATCTGCCTTGTTTACAATTAAAACGTCCCCAATGGCGACATGTTTTCCACTTGTAATTAGTTCATTCGTTCTTGTAACGAGCTCAGTAATATCTTCAGACCTTGGTGTTCCACTTTCAGAAGGAGTATTTAATAGAAGATGGATGTCAGCCTCTGCTTCGTTCTCTACAACCGAACCACCTGCAGCTACTATATGCTTTTTCACATTGTAATCAAAGGTGGTGTCTTCAAACGGAGCAATCCAGTCGTTCCCGTGAATTCCTCCATATTCTATGAAAAACTTTGGTGATGTGTTGAATAGGTGATTAACAAACCTAGATACCAATACAACATCCACTTCATCGGCACCAGGGAAGACTGCGACTTGCTCTTCCACTCCAAGACCGTTTACCTTTTCTAGTAAGAGCTCTCTCTCTGCACGATGAAGTCCATATGGAGCAGCATCATCTTGTGCCAAAATCAAGTAATCAATGTAGCCTTGGTCCACCCAGTCAATCATCAGGTTATTTACCGTGTGATTCCTTGCTCTCGCATTCTTATAATCTTGCAAAACAGCTGAAGGAATGATCGACTCAAGTTCAGCTAGTCTCTCTTGTCCTGGCATACCAAGGTTGACGACCTTATCATATAAAATTGCCCACTCACTAATTTGTGAATAGTACTTTAAGTATTCATCACTAATAGCTGTTACAGCTAATCGTTGGATCGTATCGTAAACATATACCGGCTTATCAGGATACCGATCTTTTAACTGTTTGATCACTTGAATATCTGCCGTTGCATCCTCTAGTGACTTTACACCTGTACGGGATGCGACTAATCCTCCGTACGCAAGCATACTTGTAGAAATCACAAATCCGTCGACTCGATCGCCATTTTCTAGGAGCCACTTACTAATTTCTTTGCCATTTCCTGGTTCTGTGAATTTTCCAATCATCTCTGCTGGCGGTGAAATGACCTCTACCCCCGCAGATGCACCTACCTGCTTCGGAAAGTATAGATTAGCAGGTCGATCATCGAGTGGAACCATTAAGAACGTTGCCAATGGCTGCTTTTCCTCTTTTGCCTGAATCATGCCTGCTGAACTAAATAATAGTAATACAGCCAGACTTAAAGAAAAGATCCTTTTCAAATGTTTCATACGCTTCCTCCTTATGTAGGTGACAGGCACCCATTAAATGACAACACCATTTTCTACTAAAATTGCCTGAAGCTTCTTGACATCAAGGTCTTTTGGTGCGACTTGATTTGCAATGGAAAGGGCTGCTGCTGTACCGGCCGCTTGCCCTGTCGCCATCGCACTAGGGGTTAATCTTGTAGTCGCTAATGCTTCGTGGGTGGTGGAAATACACCTCCCTGCTACTAGTAGATTTTCTATTTGTTTAGGTATGAGACATCTGTATGGAATTCCATAGCTTCCGTCTCCCTCGATGTCATTTGCTTGAACACCTTTTCCCGTCGGATCATGGATATCAACTGGATAGCCGCTGAGTGCAATGGTGTCGTCGAACTTCCTGCCAGCTACCACATCTTGAATCGTAAGGGCATAGTGACCATCGATTCTTCTGGTTTCACGAATTCCAATTTGTGTTCCTACGACTGAGATCGAAGCTTTTTCAAAGCCTGGGACCTTCTTCTGGAGGAATTCTGCCATCATCATTACTTGCTTTCTGCCTTCTCTTTCCCCTTTTGTTAAGTCGTAGACATCGGTCCCATCTAGGCCTTGAACCCGGGTACAATTGACTAAAACCTCATCTTCTTCAGGGCCTGCAAAAAAGAGAACTTGGTCCCGGTTGATTGGAACACCTGATTCGCTCCATTCCTTATAAAATCCCTGAACGCCTGTTAATGGAATCTGGTCCAACTCGCCAATTGGAGTCTTTTTATAAAAATTACTAGGGTTTGCCTTCATCTCTTCCTTTACCTTCGAGAGGTCCACCCCCCTCATTCTGAACTTCATTGTCATCGGCTGTGTTTTCTGATCCTGATCCCTCCCCTGTAAACACGGAGCACCCGATAGGTAAGCAAGATCAGCATCCCCTGTCGTATCAACAAACCGCTTCGCAGCGACTCGAATCGGACCAGATTTCGTGGTTAAATTGATTGACATAATATGATTACCCTCTACTTCAACCTGGTCGACAAAACTATGAACAAGTACTTCCACGCCTGCCTCTTCTAGCATATCTAAAGCTAAAAGCTTATATTTTTCTGGATGATACGGTGTTAGCGTGTTAGTAAAACCGACTGTATCTCGTAAATGACCAGGTGAACCGCCTTGTGCCATTAACCGCTCGACAATTTCTTGTGCAATGCCTTTTATGACTTGTTTTCCTGAGTCAGTGTGAAAGGTCATCCACGGATAAACTAGGGCTACTGTGGACATCCCCCCTAAAAAACCATATCTTTCAATAAGAAGTGTTTTTGCCCCTGATCTACCTGAAGCAATCGCTGCATTGATTCCGGCAGGGCCTCCCCCTGCTACGACGACATCAAAATCTAGTTCTTTTTTCAAAATAGACACATCCTTTTTTGTATTTAAACCAAACTACTTTCCTCCGGTCATAGCCACCCCTTCAATAAATTGCTTCTGTGCAAAGAAGAAGACAATTAATAACGGAACGGTTGCCATAACTGACGCACTCATAAGAAGCTCCCATTTCGTCCCCACTTCGTCTGTGAACAGCGCCAAGGCCAATGGTAACGTCATTAATTCTTTCGAGTTGATATAAATAAGTGGTTCATAGAATTCATTCCAGCTTGTTAAAAAGGTAAAGATCGTAAGAGTAGCAATGGCTGGTTTTGCTAATGGCAGCATGATGTTCCAATAAATTCGGAAATACGAGCAGCCATCTAATTTGGCCGCTTCCTCCAACTCCTTCGGTACCAATAGGAAAAACTGCCTCATAACAAATACGCCAAAAACACCGGCCGGCCCTAATAGAGGGATGGCTATTAATGGAACATGTGTGTTGATTAAATGTAAATCCCTCATAAACAAAAAAAGCGGAATGGTGATGACTTCAACAGGAATCATCATTGTGCTTAATAAACAAAGAAATAGGATCGAACTTCCCTTAAATTTTAGCTTCGCAAATGCGTAACCTGCCAATGACCCCAAAAAGATCGTTCCGGCAGTTACTAGCACCGCAATATAGAAGCTATTAAAATAAAAAAGGTGAAACGGTGTGGATTCTAATACCTTTAAATAGTTCTCCCATTTAAACGGCTGTGGGATAAACTGGAACACAAATATTTTCGTAGAATCCTTAAATGACGTATTGATCATCCAGAGAAACGGGACAATCATGATGAACGAAATAAGTGTCAGTACTCCGTAAAATGTTATTTTCGTAAAGATTCCATTTTTCTTTTTATTCTTCATGAAACACCCACCTTTTTCTAGCARCCCATTGAATGATCGTAAAGATTAAAATAATGACAAATAATACAATTGCAATTGCCGATGCATACCCAAAATCAAATAGCCTAAATGCATTTTCCCAAATATAGTAAACTAATACCTTCGTATGATTACCAGGACCACCGTTTGTCATCACATAGATTTGTCCAAACACCTTCATAGATCCAATAATGGTTAATATTAAGGTCAAAAAGACAGTAGGAGTAATCATCGGCAGGGTCACATGCCAAAATTGCTTTAGCTTGTTTGCCCCATCCAAATGAGAAGCTTCGTAAAGATTTCGGTCAACCTGTTGAAGTGCTGCTAAAAACAAAACCATGTTTAGGCCGACGTTCTTTAAGGCACTGACGACAATGACTGCTCCCATAGCCAAATCAGGATCATATAGCCAGGCTGGGCCGTCAATGCCAATCGCAGCTAGCACCTGATTGATAAAGCCCTCTTCCGTCCCAAACATATATTTCCAAATAATCGACCAAACGACAATCGACGTCATAACCGGAATAAAGATGGCTGTTCGAAATAAGCCCATTCCAGGCAGGTTCCTCTGGAGCAACAAAGCTAATAATAAGGCAATAAAAATGTTGATTGGCACTAGTCCTGCTGAAAAGATTAATGTATTTTTCAGGACCACCCAAAAGTCCGGGTCATTCACTAACCGTTTATAGTTTTCGGTCCCAATAAAATTAGGATCACCTAGCAGCTGCCAATCTGTTAAACTCATATAAATCGAGTAGATTAATGGAAATAACATGATAAGAAGGAATCCGAGGACCATTGGACTTACAAATAAATACCCATAAAATGCTTCGCTTCCAATGAATTTCTTTCTCCGGTGGCCCCTATTCAAGGGTAGTTGTTTCGTTGTCTCGATATTTGATCCCAACTCTTCTACCCCCTTTACAATGAATCGATCTTCTCTCTAAACAATTGGACCTGAGTTTGTATACTAGCTTCGGTATGACCAATGACTACTGCCCCGAGCATGACAGCTTTTACCCCAGCTCTTACTAATATGGGAATGTCACTAGGTACAAGTTTTCGTTGCGAAGGGACTAGAACAGGAATATCCACATTTTGAACAAGTCGATTATAGGCAAGTACATCCATAAAGGTTAGAGGTGTTCCATATTCTTCACTTCGTACGATCGAAGCCTCTAATGCTGACACGCCAAGATGTTGAACCTTGCCGATACTGGCAATTTCGTAGTCGCTTGAGATAGCAAACGTTTTTTCGATTTTTTCTAACCCCAGCATCCAGCTTGGTTGATGATGTGCATAAATAGAATAATAAGTGAAGCCAAGATCAATTAGTTGCTGCATTTCCGCTTGGTTTATATCTTCAAATGTCCCGCCTGGAACAATTCCAAGCGGTCCAGAAAATTCATTCCTAATGTTGCGAAAAACATCCTTGTACGCCTCTACTGAACCAAAACTAGTTCTGGATGCTCTATGTTCTACATTGACATGCAGCTTTACTGCATCTACACCAGCACGAATAGCAGCCTTTGCTAAATCCAGCCGATTTTCCGGTAAACTCACAATTAGTGTCATTTTCTTATTTCGAATCATTTCCGTTAATGAAGAAGTCAAAGTTTTCACCCCTGTAAAAGCTATGCGGTTAAGCCTAATACAGGTTAACCGCATCTCTTCTTATTTCAATATTGGATTAATCTTTTCTTCCATTCCTTTTAAAATCTCTTCTGGTTCCTTCAGTTGACCAAACAACTCATCAAAGCCGAATTGGATGGCCGTATCTATTTTTTGCCACGAAATGTGACCAGCCTGCAGGCGTGCATTATCCATTTCATCAAGGACGGCGCGTTTGATGCTTTCCGCTGGTGGATTATTTGGCTGGTTAACGAACTGATCAGAGCTTAATACAGACTCACGAGGTGGTACGAAGAACGTTGATGTTTCCGTGATCCCCACTTGACTTGTAAAAAACTTCAATAGTTCCTTTGCCTCTTCAGGATGTTTTGATCCTTTGAATAATCCATATCCAGCCTGACCCAACATTGGGAATCGACCTTCTGATCCTTCTGGTAGTGGTGCAATATCCCACGCAAAGTCTTTTACATTCCGAGCCGCTGAGACGTAGCTGTATACATCAAAGAACATACCAATTTTCCCAGAATCAAAGCTTACTTGTTCACCTGCTTTTGGATGAGAGGAATCGGTAAACATCATGCGCTGAAGCATCTCTAATGTTTCAACACCTTCTGGGCTATTCCATGTGAACTTGCTTTGGTCTTTATTAAATAAATCTCCGCCGTTACTCCATGTATGTGAGAGTAAGGCAATCCACGTATTCCAATCACGGAAGAAGTTTGCACCATAAACGCCATCGGAAGAAATGGCCTTAGCAGACTTCTCAAACTGCTCCCAATTCCATGTTCCGGCTGCTACATGTTCGTTGGGTGTCTTTTCTCCAGCCTTCACAAATACATCTTTGTTATAGAACATAACCATCGGCGGTGTGGAAAAAGGAATTCCATATAATTTGTTATCCTTCTTAAACAGATCTAAAGTCGATGGGAAAAAGTCATCCATGTTATACTCTTTATCGTCTTGAAAGGAAGAAACATCTTCTAATAGTCCATTCTCCATAAATTGAGGAACCATCCGCTCAGCTACCCAGCCAACATCTGGAAGCTCTCGTCCAGCTGCTAACACCGTTATTTTCTGCTGGTAATCCGGAAAGGGTACACTTTCCATCTTTACCTTAATGTTTGGATGCGTTTCATTAAATTTTACGATTAGTTTGTTGTAGACTTCTTGATGTGCCTCACTTCCCCACATCATAAACGTTAACTCTACCGGTTCATCCTTAGAGCCTTTGTCTTTTGAATCACTGTCCTTAGCATCCGTATTAGCATCATTACTACACGCTGCTGAAAACGTTATCATTAGAATCGTTAAAAAAATGAGTCCAAGCTTTTTTATCATTTCTACTACCTCCCTTTGTTTATCATTTTAGGGGGAATATCCTATTAAAAATATCCCTCAAAAAAGAGATATAGTTCGTTAATCATAGGAAATTTAAATATTATGACTTTTTCTGTATTGTACAGGTGTTTTTCCTACCTCTTGCTTGAAGACGGTCATAAAGTGCTTAGGACTTTTATAACCAGACAGCTGGGCAACCTCATACACTTTTAAACTAGTACTTTTTAATAATTGCTTTGCTCGTTTCAAGCGTTCAGCGGTTATGTATTCAGTATAGGTTTGATTTAACTCCGTTTTAAAAAGTTGTCCAATATACTGAGGATTTAAATAAACATAATCAGCGATATGCTTTAATGTAATTTCATGACTTAAGTGATCATCGATATATTTGAGGATTTTTTGAAATTGAACGGATGTAACAGCTTTTTCTTTTTCTTCCTCCTTAAAAATATTTGAAATGGTTTCCGACAACTCGACTCGATTGATTGGTTTTAACAGATAATCTGTAATACTATACCGCATCGCTGTTCGTGCGTATTCGAAATCACTATGACCACTTAAGATGATGACGGGGATGCTCTCCGAAACCTGTCTTACTTTTGATATAAAAGTAAGACCATTCATTCCACCCATTCGTATATCGGTAATAATTAAATGAGGAATTCGTTGGTGGAATAACGCAATTCCCTCTTCACCGCTTTTTGCTTCGGTCACTTGGTATCCGCCGATTACTTGTTCCAATAAAACCTTTAACCCTTGGCGAATGATCGCTTCATCCTCCACTACTAATATTTCTTTCATTCTACTCTTCTCCCTGTCTTTGAAGTGGTAAAGTCAGCTTAACGAAAAACCCCTGTTGTTCTTCCCCGTCAATGGTAAGCCCAGATTCCTTTCCATATAACAGTTGCAGTCGCTCGTGAACATTTGATAAGGCCATTCCATTGTGTTTTTCTGATGATATTGTTTTTTGTTTTTCTATCAAACTATTAAGCTTTGTTAATTGTTGTGGGGTTATACCTTGCCCATTATCTCTGATAGTGATTATTACTTGCTTGTCCTTTGAACAAGCCTTAATCCAGATATGGCCCCCCTCATTGAGGTTTCCGTGAACAATAGCGTTCTCCACGAGAGGCTGCAGTACCAGTTTAGGAATAAGCACATCCTGTAGTGTCCTTTCGACCTCTTCATGATATCGAAGTTGCTCTCCAATCCGTACCCTTTGTATGGCCACGTATGAACGAATAAATGATAACTCATCCTTAAGGGTGACGATTTTTGCAGAATTGTCGATGGTATACCTGAGCAATTTACCAAGAGATGCCACCATGTCAGATATCTCAAAATTCCCTTTTGTGATCGCTAACATATTGATAGATTCCAAAGTGTTATAGAGGAAGTGCGGGTTCATCTGACTTTGCAGTGCCCTGATCTCCGCTTCCTTTTCCCGTAAACTGGTCTTGTACACCTCTGTGACTAGTCGCTCAATTTCATTGATCATATGGTTAAACCCTTTGCCTAGCTCGCCGAGTTCATCATTGGAATTGATGGTAACCCGCTCTGCAAAGTTCCCTTTTTCTACCTTCACCATGGCTTCTCTAAGCTTATGAATCGATCCTACTAGTGGTTTAGACAATAAGAATCCTAATAAAAATGAGATGAGGATGCCTATGAACACAATCAAAAACATAACCTTCCGCAGATGATTCACCTCACTAAAGACACTTTGACGTGGCGTTAGCATGATCGTTTTCACTCCAGAATAGGATGACTGCTTATACACCATCATATAGTCCGTTCCATTAATTGGAATGCTGGTATAGTTGCGTACTTTAATGTTTTCGATATCTGTTAGAAAGGAAGACTCAATCATTTTTTCCTCCTTATTTGGGTAAATAAATTCGTTATTTTCATCAAGGATAAAAATCTGACTCTTCTCATCAGGGTTACTGACTATATCTTTTATTAACTCTTGTTTTAAATCAATTTTGATGATGCCCAGTGGCTCATATGTAGAAGTGTCGCGAATGAGCCTGGCGACTGAAAATACTGAGGTGTTTTTATCTAAATAATAATTCGGCCGATGAAGTGGCAAAAGAACCCACTCCCCATCCGCTTTCCTTATTTGCTTAATCCATTCATTATCTGTTTCGAAAACCTTTAATAGAACTGTGTTTGAATCTAAATTACTAAAAATCGTTCCGTCATTTGCCATAATATGAATGCCTCTAATCTCGTTTCTCATATGGATTAGACTTGAAATATATCTCCACATTGGAACTCTTTCTGCTGCTGGCGGAAAAGAGGTATCCTCTCGCTGTTCTCGATGAGATATTAAAATATCCAATATTTCCTGGTCATATAACGGCGACAAGGAAATAATCTGCATCTCTTTTAAGTAACGATTTAAATTTTGATTGATTTGATCAGCCAATTGGATTTGGTATTTTTCAGTTCTTTCCTGACTTGATTTTGAAAATTGATAATAGGTAACGGTTCCTAGAATCATAGCTGTGAGCAGGATGAGTAATGAAAAAACTAGGATTAATTTCGCACGATAAGGGAGGGAGAGCAGAAATTTTTTCAAGATTTGATCAAAATTCTTCATATTATTTATTTTCCCCTTAGAATTAATGATAATATAGCTTTCTACGTTTTTATCGGTAATCCTTTTACAGAAAGTAATATTTATAGAAGCAAAGGTAGAAGCAAAGGGACGGTTCTTCTGCTTCCTTCGGTTACCGAAGGAAGCATGAGAACCGTCCCTTTGTTTTACAAGCCGAAAAACCGTTTCCGATTGGAAACGGCTTTTGAGTTAGACCCCCAAAACTCATATTCTATCTATATCGTTTTCACAGCATGAAACGCCTGCTTTAGGGCATTGGCTGCTTGGTTAATCGCGACATGTGCCTGCATTAGTACTCCCGGCATCCAGAAGAATCCGTGAATCATTCCGGAATAGCGCGTCGCTTCAACAGGTACACCTGCGGCTTTCAAGCGTTCTGCATAGGCTTCCCCTTCATCACGCAGCGGGTCAAAACCTGCCGTGATCACCAATGCTGGCGGAAGCCCGCATACATCCTCGGCCAATAATGGCGAAGCATATGGATTTTTCCCGTCCTGCTCATCTCGCAGATAATGGTTCCAGAACCATTCCATCGTATTCTTCGTTAAAAAGTAACCTTCTGCATTCTCCCGATAAGACGCTGTGTCATATGCGTGATTGGTTACTGGATAAATCAGCATTTGATACGCTAGAGAAGGTCCTCCCTGCTCTCTTGCCATCAAACACACAACCGCAGCAAGGTTGCCACCCGCACTGTCACCGCCAACCGCAATACGTTCAGCATCAACCCCAATCAATGAAGCATTTTCAGCCACCCATTTCACTGCAGCATACGAATCCTCAATGGCTGTCGGGAATTTGTGTTCTGGTGCTAACCTGTAGTCAACCGATACCACGACACAGCCCGCTCGATTTGCTAACATCCGGCAAGGTACATCAACGGTATCCAGATTTCCAATGACCCAGCCTCCTCCATGATAGTAAACTAAAGCTGGGAATGGACCTTCACCCTCTGGCGTGTAAATCCGAACAGGGATTTCCCCACCGTCGACTGGAATCATTCTATTTTCTACCTTCGCTACTTGCTCTGGGACTCCTGCAAGCAGCCGGAAATCGGCAGCCATTCTCGCCATCTCAGGTGTAAGTTGCTCCATCGGCGGTGCACCTAAAGATTCTAATTGTTTTAAAATAAACCATGCCTGCGGATCGATATTCTCTTTGAAGAATCCTTCCTTCACTAAACTTTCATCCGTACCGCTTGGTGATAATACGGAAGTAAACCCTTCATAACCCCTTGACACCACGTCATCACAAATTAACCGATAAAGCCCTACTCCCCCTGCAAAGGCAAGGAAACCACGCGGCTTGCCTTCAATATTAGCACCCATATACCAAGAATCAGTCTTGGTCAAGAGCGACATGTCAGCAATTCCCTGGCATTGCTGGCTCCAGAATTCTTCCGCTTCAGCAGTTGCCTCAAACGCCTCGAGCTGATGTTCACGCAGATAATCGATACAATCGGCTACCCATTCAACGTGCTGTTCAATGGATACCATCATGTTACTGAGCACAGAAGGACTTTGAGGTCCGGTTAGCATAAACATGTTTGGAAAACCGGAAGTGGCAAGTCCAAGATACGTCTTTAACTCAGCACCGTCCGCCCACTTTTCCTTGAGCGACACATCATTCTTGCCGCGGATATCAATTTTAAATAAAGGACCTGTCATCGCGTCAAAGCCGGTTGCAAATACGAGGACATCACACTCATGCTCAGCATTTGTCGTCTTGATCCCATTTGGAGTAAGTTCCACAATCGATTCTTCCTTCAAGTCCACAAGTGAGACATTCGCTCTGTTATAGGTCTCAAAGTAGTCGGTATCGATGATTGGTCGTTTGGTCGCGTAGTAATAGGTAGGCATTAGCTTAGCTGCGACTTCGGGGTCTTGGACAATTTGTTTAATCTTGCTGCGGATAAAGGATGCTGCGGTTTCATTTGATTCAGGAAGCAGGCCGATGTCATTATAGTTGTAGGCCATCGCAAATAAACCGCCCTCCTGCCACGCCTTTTCATAAAGATGCTCTCGTTCTTCAGGAGAATCCTCTAGTGCCGACCGCATCCGAGGTGCGGATGGTACCCCGTGCATGCTATAACGCATTAACTGTTTGATTTCATCGTAATTTTCCCTTGTCTGACTAATCATCTCAGATACAATTGGGTGATTTTTTGCTGGACAGCTATACTGTGGTGTCCGCTGAAACACGGTAAGGTGCCCGGCTTCTTTGGCAATCACTGGGATCGCTTGAATGCCGCTTGATCCGGTTCCAATCACCCCTACTCGCTTTCCTGTGAAATCCACTTTTTCATGAGGCCATCTTCCAGTGTGAAACACTTCGCCCTTGAAGCTGTCTAACCCTTTAAAGTTTGGTATGTTAGAAGAAGAAAGACACCCGATTGCGTTGATAAAGTACTCTGCGATCACTGGTGTACCATCTTCCAAGCGAATTTCCCAGTTGCGGTTTTGCTCGTTGTAGTGGGCAGCGGTTACTCGTGTCTGAAACTGGATATTCCTTCGTAAATCTAGTTTATCCGCTACAAAGTTGATGTAGCTTAATATTTCCGGCTGCTCCGCATATCTTGAAGACCAGGTCCATTCGTTCAAGATTTCCTTTGAAAAAGTATAATTATAGTAGATACTTTCAATGTCACAGCGTGCACCCGGATAGCGGTTCCAATACCAGGTACCTCCGACATCCTCCCCTGCTTCAAAAACACGTACGGAATAACCCGCCTCACGTAATTTATGAAGCATGTACAATCCAGAGAAACCAGCCCCCACCACAACCGCATCAAACACCTGAACGTTTTGTTGATTTAATGTCATTCTCAAAAGCCTCCTTTAAATAAAATTAGACAGGGGGACGGTTCTCCTGCTCACCTAACTTCCTCTATGTAGTTTGGTTCAATATAAATGAAATTGTCGTGTCAGTAGAACCGTCCCTTCGTCCTCCTTCGTCCTTACGTTTATCTTGTAAGCGTTTACAATTATATTCTACCAACAGGAATATAATTCCTTTTTATGGTTTGTGTTTTCTATGATTTTTTTAATTCTCTCTTAATAATCCAGTTAAAAAGGCTTTAAGGAGCTTTGCTCTTTAAAGCCTTTCTATCTATTCTCCTATTAAGTCCCTTCTAACAGGTGTAAATGTATCTAAAAGTACAGACTCGACAAGTGCTGTTACACCATGCCTGGCATTACTCGGAATATAAATTGTCTCTCCTTGTGTGATCACCGTTTCTTTCCCATCTATTCGAAATGCAATTTTTCCTTTTAAGCAGTAACTCATTTGTTCATGAACATGACTATGCTCATAACCTTCTGCCCCTTTTTCAAAGTGAACCTCCATCATCATCAGTCCTTCACCTGGAGTAAATATTTTACGCCTAACACCAGGCTCCGCATTTTCCCATTCATTAATTTTCCCCATAACTCCCTCTCCCCTTTTTAGATATCAAAGCTTTTATCTCCTGAAGATTTTCACATCAGGAATATGATTTCGCCTCACCTTTTACGACCAAGCTTTCCGCCTTCGTAAATACCTGGTAAGAAACATACATCACGAAATACGCGAGAAGACTAACACTAAAGAATGGAATAACCCCAGGAAGAATGGATAGAAGTAAGTATAAAATAAACATTCCGATCATCATTCCAAACGTAAAATGTGGATACGATGCACCTAATACCAAAGCATATTTTATATATTTAAGAGTTTTCCAGTCATATTGTACATATACCGGAAAAATGTAAAGCAAAATAATGATAAAGAAGAAACCTACTGCGAGAACACTAAAACGCAGCAATACTAACAACAAACCCTCCGCAGGTATGAAGGCTAAGTCAACATATAGGATATAGCCACATAAAAATAAAAGGAGTCCGAGAATGTTAGATTTTATGAACTCCTTGCGAAAGGTTTTCCAAAAGGTCTGAAAGATGGGAAACTCGGTTTGTCCCAAAACCCATTTGCGGGTAATCGCAAAAAGCGAAACTGTAGCTGGCATAAACCCAAAGACAACTAAACCAGCTAACGAAAAAACAAGCCAAAGGAAATTCACATAGGCAAATCTAGAAATCCATTCACTAATTAGAAAAAATCTACCTGACAAACCTCCTAATTTCATTACTGTGCCCTCCTTAAAACAGAAGGATGAACAAAACTGTCCACCCTCCAGTTGTCTATTAAAATAGCTTTTCTATTTCCATGCATGCTAGAATAAACGCTCCTGCTCCATGTAAATCATTTTCACTGCGCTCCCGGTTGATATAGTAGTCAAATACACCTATGGAAGTACCGATACAAATATCTTTAATGACAACCGATTGGTCGGTTTCTTCTATTTTATTATCGATTAATCCTTGAAATCCTTTTTTAACGACTTCAGCAAATTCAACGTCCACATACTGATTATTTACTGCTTTAGCGATAGTATATAGAAACAAACTGGAAGCAGAAGATTCAAGCCAATTTCCTTCATGTGAGCCTTTGTCTACAACCTGATACCAAAGACCTGATTTCTCGTCTTGAAACTTTGTCAATGATACAACGAGATCTTGAATCACTCCAATCCATTCTAAGCGTTTTGGATGGTCTTCGGGCAGCAAGTCAATCATGTCAATAACCGCAAGTCCATACCAGCCAAGTGCCCGTCCCCAAAATTCAGGTGCAGTGTTAGTAGCCTGCTTTGCCCAAGGTGTTTCACCTTTCTCATCCCAGCCATGATAATAAAGTCCAGTTTTCTCATCCTTCGTATGCTTTCTCATTAATGCTTCCTGTTGAACGACCATATCCACAAGTTCTGACTCGTTACATTCATTTGCGTAATGTAAAGCAAATGGTCCGCCCATATATAAGCCATCTAACCACATTTGATATGGATATTTATCCTTGTGCCAAAATCCGCCTTCACTCGTCTTATTAATCGTGTTATATAAATGTCGAAGCTTTTCAGCCACAATTTTATACTTGGCTTCACCAGTTTCTTGATACAGTGGAAACAATAATAGTCCTGCCTGGATGGAATCCAGTTCATCTCTTCTAAAATAAAAGTTCCCGTGTTCGTCAATTAAATTATCGACATATTGTTTCGCATATTGAAAATACTGATCCTTCTTTGTTTTCTCCCATACACGCATCATTCCACAAAGGAAAACGCCCTGATGATAATGCCATGCACTTGCTGGCGGCAGTTCCTCTGGTGTAAATTTAGTCATGATCGTATCGCACAGTTTCTCTGCCCAATATATTGGCGTTGTTACTTTTACTTTATCCCCCATTACATAATCATCCTTTCAGCCACATTTTTTGTAAGCTGCGCCAACTATTTGGTCAGCCCCGAATGGTCTGTCATTCTAGAACATAGCTCGTTTATCTCAACGTCCTTTATTCTGATCTTAATGATCTTACTGTACCTTACAAATGAAATCACATCTACAATCATCTAGACAGAATAATATATTGATAGGATATCAGGGGCTGTAATCAGCCAAAACCTAATATATTGAATATAATATAAGAAAATGATTATACCCATTTTGTCCATATTTCATTTATAATGAAGATATTACCTTACTTACCTTATAAAACTAATTATGTAAGGAGGATTAAATGAAGAATAAATCAACCAAATTTTATTTAAAGCTAATGACATTCATTATCGTATTGTCGACATTACCTGTTATTGTTTTAGGGATCTTCTCTTACTTAAAATCCTCTGAGGTAATTCAAGATAATGTTGCGAAAGAAAAAGAACAAAGGATCTACCAGATTCAAACAAACGTAGAACAAGTACTTAAAACTGTTGATCACTCCTTAACCCATTTTGTTACTTCCTCACAACTGCGGGAAACTTTGAATGAACCTTTGGCGGCTGAGCAGTTCCAGCTTTACAATCAAATTAGAGAAGAATTAAGCCACCTTCAAACGTTTGATACTGGGTTAAACGATGTATTATTAGTTAGCCTTGCGGAAAATTGGCTAATCAATAACAAGGGACTTCAAAGACTTACGATGGAACAAAACAAAGAGATTAATGACAAATACATGTCACAGCCAAACCGCTCCACCTGGGTCTTAGATAAAAAAGCAGATGATCTTTTTGATTCTGAATCAGAAGGCTCGGGTTCATGTACATATCATATTAATCTAATAAAACAGTTGCCTTTAAATAGTGTAACTAAGACAGGTGTGTCAGTTGCCACCATTCCAATTTGTACATTTTCAGGGATCCTTTCCCAAAACTCTGAACTTGAGACTACCATCATTTTGGACGAAAAGTTTCAAGTAATCGGTCATAGTAATTTCGGCAATATCGGGAAAGATTTTTCAAATGAGGATTTTACTAAAAGTTTATTAGCGATTGATACTAACTCTGGTCAGTATGACATGGAAATAAGTGAAACCGATTACAAGGTTACTTATCGAAAATCCATCTATAACGGTTGGACTTATCTCTCGTTAATTAAAATCAGTGACCTGAACAAACAATCCATCTCAATCGGCTGGTTTACACTTTATATATGTACATTTCTACTTATTTTATCCTTAACGGTTTCATTAGTAGGTTCAAATCGGATCTACAGGCCTGTTCGTCAATTACAAGAAGTCATCATCAATAAGTTTCATCATAAGCCGGAGATTAAGCCAAAGAATGAATTTGAGTTGATTGAAAAGCAAATTGAACATATGTTGGAGCAAAATACACAGCTCGAAGAAAAAGTACAAGGTCAAGTCACTCAATTAAAACAGTTTTTTATGGTCAGACTCCTTCAGGGAAAAGTAAATTTGGACGAACTGTCTACTAGACTTGCCTCGTTTGGATTCAACCAAACCTGGAAAAGGCTATGTGTTTTTACCCTGCAAATTGATACACTTGAAGGAACAAATTACGATAAAAAAGAAGAGGATTTACTGCTATTTACGATTAATACCATGATCGAGGATATTGTACCAAACGAAAATCGGTTTATTCCAATCGTGATGAATCGTACACAAGCTACGCTTCTTTTAAGTACCCATGAGTCGGAAGGGGAATATACGTATTACATTAATCAACTGGCTCAGACCATTCAAACAAAGGTGAAAGAAGAATTATACATTCCAGTAAGTATTGGCATAAGTCTTCCTTTTGCGAATCTTGAGTCAACCGTGCATGCTTTCAAGGAAGGACAAGAAGCATTAAAATACACGTTAAAATTTGGAACGGAATCGATTATCTTCTTTGAAAACTTAGAAAGAGCTACATCATTTTACACCTTTTATCCGAAGCAAATTGAAAATGGGTTATTTGATGCGATTAAGGTATGTGATAAGGAAAAGGTGGATGAAATTCTGGGCCTTTTCCTAAATTCAATCCTTGAGAAAGACTTAAACCATACCCAATATCAAATCTCGATTGTCAGGTTATTAAATGATTTGATTGAATTAATGCAGACATTAGGTATTGATATTATTGAGATGGATAATAAAAAATCATTATTTGACCATCTTTATGAATTAAAGACATTTGATGAAGTGAAGCATTGGTTTAAGAGTGATATTATCCATCCATTAATGACCAAGATTGAGGAACGAACAGAATCGCAATATAAAAATCTTTCAGATAAAATGATTCATATCATTCAACAGGAGTTTGACCAGGAAATTACACTTGAATCCATTGCGACAAGACTTCACTACAACCCTAACTATTTAAGCAGCATTTTCCGCAAGGAGACGAACATTTCGTTCAGTGAATACGTAGCGTTATACCGTCTAAACATGGCAAAGAAATGGCTGCTGGAAACCGATCTGTCTGTCAAAGAAATATCCGAAAAACTCAAGTATAACAATTCACAGAATTTTATCCGATCCTTCAGGAAAATTGAAGGAACGACACCAGGAAAGTACAGAGAATTAAAAAAGGCACAATAAAACATGAAAAGCGGGAGCTGTCTTAGGCATGACAGGACTCCCGCTTTTATTTATTGTGTTGCATTTAATTGAGCATTAAATTCGTAAATAATTTCATTTCCACCATTCATTCTCCATGTTTGAACCTCTTGATAAAACTCTTCTTTATCAATTTTTCCAATTATATAATTGATCGTGGCAGCATCAATAAGGTTTTGGAGCTTACTTCCCTTCTCTGAAAAGGTAGGAGAAAATAAAGGCTCAGCAGGGTTTGAGATGGAGATGCTTTCATTATCCTTTACCAAGGCATCAAATTTAATCCGTAATGGATCGTTCGTATTAGTATAAGTTCGGTTATGGATACTGATCAATGATTGATAAGGTTTGACGTTCGATTCTAAATCATGAAGATTTTCTTCCATTTTCAGATAACTTCCATCCGGGCTCTTTTGATAATGTACTCCCTCGATCCCAATCTCTAATAAAGTAACGATATCCTCTTCTATCATCCTATCCATAAAGAAAAGAATTTTTTTCAGTTCATCCTCTGTTTTTATGGATGACTTTGGAAAAACAAACATGCCGGCATGTCCGCCACTAGCCCAAACGCGTTCTTCACCGTCAGTTCCCTTGATGCGATTCACAACATCGATCTCAAAGGGTTGGTCTAATTTCATGGCAGCGTTTTTCATATTAATGGCATCCACCATATTTCCTACATAGATTCCTGCTTTCCCTCTTATAAATAAATCCTGTTGCTGCGTTTTACTTGTAATTGGAAAATCACGGTTGATTAAGTTCCCGTCATATAGACTTTTCATATATTCCATCGTCTTCATATATTCCTCTGTTTCAAAGTCAGGAACGAGTTTGCCATCTATGATTCCCCATTCATTAGGGGTTCCCATATAGGATGATAGAGTTTTAAATACGCCATATGTTAAATCATACCGGTCAGTAAATCCAATCGTATCATTATTGCCATTTTGGTCAGGATCCATAAATGTAAAAGCGTGTGCGATTTGGTATAAATCATCCACTGTCTTCGGCATGGCCAAACCTACATTTTCAAGCCAATCCGTACGAATGATAACCCCTTGCCTTGAAAGAGGCCGTTCACGATAGATACCGAATAGCTTTCCTTCAAACAATATATTTTTGATTACGGTTTCATTCATTTCTCGAAGATTTGGGTATTCATGTATATAAGGGCCAATCTCCCAGAACATATCTGATTTAAATGAATTTAATACTGAAGAAGACTTTAGGTTCGTTAAGGTAACAATTTTAGGTAATTTCCCCGAGGCTAAAGCTGCATAAACTCGATCATTCTCAATTGCATCTGGGACCCATGTTATCTCTAGCTTTGTATTGGTTAATTTTTCAATTTCCTTAATAATCTTATCGTTTGGAGGTTGTTCCTCATACAGCGTAGTCATCCAATCTATATTTGTTATCGAGATTTCTTCCCCTACTGCTTGTTGTTTCAAACAACCTGAAAGCGACGGGACAATCAGTACCCAAATCAGCAAGACACATAAGTTTTTCTGCATCATGACAAGTCCTCCAAGAAAAAATGATAACGCTTTCGCTGGTTCACAAAAAAGAAACTCTTTTAAAAGAGTTTGAATATTAGCAATTAACTTTAACTATACTATAATTTTTTGTATTCTTTTTCTATTTTATCTTACCTTTCTTTCTTTTAGCAAGAGAAACATCTAAAGATTCAGAGTATTATGATAAAATAAAACTAAACTAACTTAAAAAGAAAGGTGTAAAAAACATGCTAGAGCTTACCGTTTGTAAAGCCGGTACGGGGGATTTTACCAGTATTCAAGAGGCTATTAACCAAGTCCGTGTACACCCTCTCGAACCAGTAACCATCTACATAAAAAATGGAAAATACGAGGAACAGATCATTGTTCCAGATAATAAACCCGATATTCGAATCGTCGGTGAAAGTGTGAATGAAACCGTTATTTCGGGAAGTCTCTATGCCGAAATGATCGATTCTGAAAATAAAAAGCTTGGAACATTTCGAACCCCCGTTGTTTCAATCCATGCCGACAATTTTTATATGGAAAACCTGACTGTAGAAAATACTGCCGGGTACGGAAATGAAATTGTCCAGGCATTGGCCCTGTATATTTCAGGTGATTGCATGGTTTTTAAAAATATAAGATTGCTAGGAAATCAAGATACTTTATATTCAAGCAGGGGCCGTCAATATTTTTTTAATTGTTACATCGAAGGGCACGTAGATTTTATCTTCGGCTCTGGTACGATGGTATTTGATCAATGTGAAATACACAGTTTGCGACAAGGATATATTACAGCTGCGTCAACGCCGAAGGAAATAAAGTATGGTTTCTTGTTCTTCGATTGCAGGCTTACGGGATCCGCAGATAAGAATTCTGTGTTCTTAGGAAGACCGTGGAGACCTTACGCCCATACTGTTTTTGTTCGAACATGGATGGGTCCGCATATTAAACGTGAAGGCTGGGATAACTGGCGGAATGAGGATAACGAAAAGACGGTTCGTTATGCAGAATATAACAGCACTGGTCCAGGTGCCTCTGATAATGAAAGAGAAACCTGGTCTTCTTTATTAGGGGAAAAAGAAGTGGAACAGCTAACAATGGGAGAAATCTTTCGCGGCTGGAACGATTGGAAACCACAATAAAAACAAATAAAAAGGGCAGCTAATCACTAGCTGCCCTTTTATCATCGTCTCAGAATTGTTCAGGGATCAGAATCGGATTTTGATAATGTCCATCTCCCAGGTCCGCGGACCAAATTGGTTTATTCTTTTCACCAATCACATTCATCCCCCCTACTCATGTTTTCCAAGGTATTATACAACCAGTCAAACGATTCCACCCCACTAATCTCGTGCCTGCCTTCAAAAAAATGGGTGTGAAATTGATTGGCTGAATGGAAATCAGCGTATATCTTTTGAATAGACGTAACGGCTGTCTTCACTTCCTTCAGAGGGAATAGAGGATCGTTTATTCCTGCTTCAATGAATAAACACTTAGGTGCAATCGAACCAACCAACTCCGGCATTTCGGCAAGCTCAAGAATTCCGGGAATGTAATTATCGAGACAGTGATGCCGGTCCATAATACTTCCTTTAAAAGTGTTTGTATATCCCGATATAACGGTCGCTCTTATTCGGTCATCCAAGATGGATGTAAAAGCCGCTACCAGACCACCGCCTGAGAAACCAAAACATCCAACTTTTTCAGGATGTACATCATCCAATTTCATGACATAATCTAGTACTCTTTGAGTTTCGAAAACTCGTAAACCCGCTAATGTTTTTCCCATCAGTAACAGCTGACTGGCGATCGAAAAACATGAATTACTAGTGGCGGAGTCTGTATGATCTTCCTTTGATAATTTCCTTTCCCCAAACCCAATGATTTCTGGAGCAACCACAACCATCCCTTTTTGTACAAGTTGAACTGCCAGATTGTTATGAATCCCCGGATTCTTATCGTTATCCGTCCCGTCAGGATGAAGTCCAACCAGTTCTCTGCTGCCATACCCATGCCCGTGTAACGCCAAAACGGCGGGTAACCTGCTATTTTCTTTCCCTTTCGGAATTAATACATAAGTCGGGATCCTTAAGGAATCAATCGAAGGGATCTCTATTCTATATCTGACATAATCCTTTTTTTCTATTTTTTCTAGAAAAATGGGCTTTTGTTCCAACTTTCCTGAAATAGAAAACTCACCTAACCGTTCTTGAAAGCGAGCTTTAAGTTGATTTTTCCAGTGAATATTATAGGCTCCAGTATGCTGATTTACGGTTTGATCGTAAAGCATCTCTAAATATTCCTCTATCCCTAACAAGACAAGATCACTCCTATTTATTAAACTGATATTTGATAAGGATCGCCACAGACGAGTACCTTCTCTTTACTGTCTTCATCCACCTGTATGTAAGAGTCAGACATCGCTCTTGCTTGACGGCCATCGACTGAAACGTCCCTTACTTTAACAAGTTGTATGATTGGCGTATTCTTATGAACTCTTTTCATCGTTACACTCTCAATTTCAACATCAGAGGCATTTTCCAACTTTACGGCTGACCCTTGACGCGTTTCAATTCGAACGCGGTCTAATACCATGCCATCCACATATTTACAGAAGACTCCTTCACCAGCCATAAAAATGGCTTCTTTCACCATATCCGGTTCGCCCCCCTGTTCCTCTGGGTCATTTGTCATTTCGATTGTCAGATGACTTATTGAAATATCTTTAACCGGCATCTCAGGTAAACCGTAAATAAATACAGCTGCAGCCCGGCAATTTTTTGCTGTCACATGACTAATTTGTACATGCTCAATAATTGGAGTTTTTTCACTAATTGGAATAGCCTCCAGGCTGTTTATGGTTTCGTCTGTTTCATCAACACCATGTCGATAAAATGAGTTAATCGTAAGTGGACAAAAAACATCTTCCATATAAATGTTGTTAACTAGGATGTTTTTTATGTATCCCCCCCGTGCACGGTTCGTTTTAAAACGAATTCCTCTGTCTGTCCCGATGAAAACGCAGTTAGATACGGTAACATTCCGAATTCCGCCTGAGTTTTCACTTCCAAATACGACACCGCCATGTCCCCGCTGCATGGTACAGTTTGTCACCGTTACATTTTCGGTGGGCCTTCCGACTCTTCTCCCATCTTCATTGATACCGGATTTCAAGCATAAACAGTCATCACCTACATCAAAATGACAATTTGAAATCCGGACGTTCGAGCATGAGTCGATATCAAAACCATCGCCATTTGGTGTATTGGACGGATTTTTAAATGTAACACCATGAACACTTACATCATTGCAATATACAAGATGGGTATTCCAAAAAGGAGAGTTTTTTAGCGTAATTCCCTCTATTTTTACATGCTCACAATGAATGAATTGCAGGAGCGGAGGCCGTAAAAATTGTGATTCCCACTCAACTAAATTTGTATTTAAAAGACCAATGAGTTCATGATTGAGCCTAGTGATTTCTTTCGTACGCACAGTGGTAAAGGACTCTCCTTTTCTCAACCTGCGGTTCACTTTCCACCACGCTTCCCCCTGTCCATCAAAACAGCCTTCTCCTTTAATCGTTACATTTTGCAGTCCATCACCAAAAATTAACGGTGAAAATCCATAGCATTCATAGCCAGACCATCTTGTTTTAACAGTAGGATAGCTGTCAAAGTCATCTTTAAATAAAACAGTTGCACCAGCATCCACATATAATGTCATGTTACTTCTAAGGTTAATGGGACCCGTTACATACGTTCCTGCAGGAATATAAACGGTTCCCCCGCCGCCTGCTTCACAATTTTCAATGGCTGCCACAATGGCTTCTGTATCATCTGTTACTCCATCACCTTTTGCTCCGTAAATGGTAACATTGTAAAAGATCATTTCTCTTTCCCCCTTCATCATGGGCAAACTCTGTATTCAAACTGTTTAAAATATGCCTTTCCGTTTCCGGTCACATCCAGTCCGATTCGGAGGCTCAAAAAGCCTCCAAATGTATTATGATGGAAGCCTGAAGCATCCAGCACTTTATCATACTTTTTCCATTGCCCATTTTCCTCTTTATAATAAAACGAAACGATATGTTCATCGTTTTTTATTCGCAAACGTATCGACCTTCCTTCATACGGCTCGACACGATAATGTTTAAAGGTTCTAAAATGGCGAACTCCTTCCCTTGATACTGATAGTCCTAAGTAGTTTGACTGATCATAAAACAGCATAAATTTTGCTTCAGCATCTCCTTTAACCATCACATCAATTTCGGCTTCATAGGAACGATGACCTGCCATATACAAGATGGGATAAATGGAGCCATCTTTACCTGTAACTGTCAATGAACCGTCTACTGGAAGAAACCGTTCTTTTTCCGGATGACCTAACCACTGCCAATGAAGACCTAGTTTCCTCGAATCAAAATAATCCTTTTGCGGGAAGCCGTGTGAGCCCTTTTTACCTTCAGGCATTTTGATGGGCCGATCTGGACGGATTCCGTCCACTACCTTGGGCCAGCCATCCTCTGTCCATTCGATAGGCACTAGCATAGAATGTCGGCCTAGCGTATGAAAGCTGTTTTCATATGCATGATAAACCATCCACCACTCGCCGTTTGGAGTATCAATCAATGTTCCATGCCCCTGTGACCACCAGTACTCTTCCTTTGAGGAGGTTTTTAGAATAGGATTATGTGGTGAGTGCTCCCATGGACCCCATGGTGTTTTTGAGCGTGAAGCTGCCACCATGTGACTAGTAGGGGGACCTGCAGTTCCTCCAACGGCAATTAGTAAATAATAATACCCGTTGTAGTACCTAAGTTTAGGACCTTCAGGGCTAAATGCCTCCACCTCCCAGTCTTCTGGATATGTCCACGGTTCATACACTTTCCGGACCTCCCCAGCAACAGATAATCCATCGTCAGAAAGCTCAACCATATGACCATCAGATAAATGCAAATAGCGTTTTTGATCAGGTCCTACTACATGGCCAGGGTCGATGTGTGAGGTATGGAGATTAATCGGTTTACTCCATGGTCCTCTAGGGTCCTTTGCAGTCGTAACCCAGTTTGTTTTATCAGCAGGAAAATAGATATAATACATATCCTTGTAATGGACGAAATCAGGAGCCCATACATTCCCATTGAATTCAGTCAGAGCAGAGCCGATTGGTTCCCAATTTACGAGATTGGTAGAATGCCAAACAAGTAAGCCTGGAACATACTGATAAGACGTATTAACCATATAATAGTCGTTTTCAACACGTATAATCGACGGATCTGCATAGTTTCCTCTTAAAATTGGATTCATAAATGTCCCGTTTTTTAAATCCGCACACCCACTATTTCCATCTAATTCATTGATAGACATTTTTATCTCTCCCATAGCTTTTATATAATTTAGCTGCTAGAATGCAAGTTTACCTTAGAATTGACAAGTCTTCTCCTTGCTAAATACGGAATCAGCAGCTGAATCGTCATAACGGAAATAATAATCCATGGAACAGTCACTGTATTGATCTCTTTCGAAAAAGTCATAAAAAGGACAATTCCTAGGCCTCTTCCCAGATTAATAATAGACTCTCGCAACACAACAGACTCCACTCGAAAATTTTCTTTAAGGGGCAAAACATCCATCCAATTAAAGTAATGAGCCGCATAAGCATTGGCCTGCAGCGGTTTAAATAATGAACTGATTGACATAAACAAAACAACAGTCCAGATTGAAAGTTCAAATAATAAAAAGATGGATGAAAAAATAAAACCAATTGCCGAAATTGTTAAGTATTTCACCGTGGATTCTGAATTAGCCATCCGGGAAATCACATAACTGGAAATAATCGTGAGGCTCAAAAAAACAACATTTAAGTACCCGACAAACTGTTCCTCTGGGAAAATGTTATATAACAAAATAGGAGGGATATACATTAAGATTCCTTGAGGAAAGCCGATGAAAAACCATCCAAGTAAAGAATTAAAGAATTCTGGCTTTCTTTTTAGGATTAGTGGTAAATATTTCATGTAATATTCTTTGTGGTGTACCGTTTCTTTTTTAATTCGCATACTGCCAATAGCAGAAACGATAAACATTAAAAAGGTAAGTGAAAATACGATTATGTATCCTTTCATTTCACTATTTACACTAATAATGAAACCTGCCAGTGCCGGCCCGATCAAATTGGCGCCGCTCATCACGATTTGATTCCAGCCTAAATAGCGATGGCGGTTCTGGTTATTTGATACTTCATGGGCTATTGTAAAATATCCCAGCCAGTATAAGGCTTGTGATACCCCTTTCAAAATAGCAAACAGGGAAAAGTAATGAATAATATTCTCCTGAGTCAAAATGATACCTAAATAAAACAATGCCGTTAAGAAAATCCCGTATCGATATGGAATTAAGCGATCCTTCTTCTTGGCATATTTCCCCATCAAAAAGGTGGCAATAGCCTGAGACAGGATCGCAATTAAGTTGAAAAGCCCATTAATAAACAAATCATTTGTCAAACGCCAAAGATATAAATTAATAAAAATGAGTGATAACGAGTTACCAAATTGATAGATTGTATGAATGACGAGTGTAATAACCGCCTGTTCAGATAACCTTTTTTCCTTTGATAATGTAAATATCCCCATGAATCACGATCACTTCTTTCTTTATAGGAGCTGATAAAATCCAGCAGATTCTCTTAAAGGAGCAATGGGCATACCTGCTAGTTTATACAGCTGTTGGCGAATGAGGGTAGTTTGAGTGCTTGCATTCATATCCCCTTCATAAAGCCCATTACTTAAGTAAACAGGCTTTGGCATATATGGATACCGCTCGCCTTTTTTGACTTGTGCGACATTGGGAGCAGGAGGTGATGACTCCATCTCTCTTGAGAACGCTCCGTCCTTCCTTTTTAGTCGTGCCATATTGTGAATCGTAATCTCCATGATCTCCATTAATTCTTTAGGTTGAATCGGCAAATTAGCATAGGCTAATAGATCAATAGGATTCCGTATATAACACATGTCATTCGCCTCTTCATTACGAAGGCAATGAAGAATACTCTGATAAATACGGTCCGTATTCGGCATTGGAATATTAAATCTGTTGTAAAAGGTATGCAGTTTAAATGTTCCGGATATTCGAACATATAGGCTGCCCTCTCCCCACAGCCCTGTTTCCGGATCCTGAATACATTCTAAAAATTGGATAGCTTCCTTAAGAAATGGAGCTTGTTTTTCCTTATCCATTTGGCCAATATATACACAGGAGGTAGCTAAAAGATCGCATCCTCTCCAGCTATTGCTTAGATCGATACTTTTCCATTTTTCTAAATAAACTCCTGGGGTTTTCACATAATCAGGAGCTGCCTTCGCCTTTAATGGTAAAGGGTATAATGGTTCGCTCCCCAGTTTTTCAAGGGCTCCGGTTGAATAGCCAATTGCTCGGTGCACCATCACCTCATCGTTTTTCATTGCTGCATTTTCATCGAAAAAATAACCAGTTTCAGGGTCCTGCTTACTCCTAAAGAATTGAATCAATTTCTCCTTCATTTTTTGAGGCATACTTTCTAGCAATTGATTCCTCGTTAAAATATTTAAGGCTTGAGCGGTGGATTCGATATCAGGAAGGAACCTGTCATCATAAATAGAGCTCTTCGCATAATAAAACCCTCCAGTATGATGATCAAATTGTCCTGCAAGCCATTGAAAGAACCCATCAAATAATTCTTCTAAGCGATTGAATCGGTCGACATATTCTTGATCTTTTATCATCTTTTCACCTCTTACTATAAAGTGATGGACTATTCCTTGATTGAACCTAGTAGTGCACCCTTTGTAAAATGCTTTTGCAAGAATGGGTATACCAATAGCACTGGTAAAGTAGCTACTACTATTACCGCCATTTTGACTGTCAGTTCAGGTGGAGGAACGTCTGTAAACTCTGAACCATCGTAATTTAACCCGGTTGCCAATACAACAATTTGACGCAATAGTACCTGTACCGGCCATAGAGCAGAATTGTTCAAGTATAAAATAGCATGCATGTAAGTGTTCCAATACGTTACCGCGTAGAAAAGTGAAATGGTTGCAATCGCTGGCATTGAACAAGGGATAATAATTCGAAATAGGATGCCAAAATCATTACAGCCGTCAATTTTTGCGGCATCCTCTAAGGAATCCGGTAGTGCCTGGAAAAAGCTCTTTAAAATAATCATGTTAAACACGTTAATGGAAACCGGAATAATTAAGGCAAGCAGTGAATCCAGTAATCCTGTATGTTTTACAATTAAGAAGGTAGGAATCATTCCACCATTGAATAACATCGTAAATACAACAAAGAACATGATGAATCGTTTCCCAACTAAATCCTTACGGGAAAGACCGTAAGCTGTAAGTATCGACAAAAACATACTCCAGACAGTTCCTCCCGCAGTAACCCCTATCGATATCAAAAGTGAACGGAAGATGGTATCGGTCGAGAAAATGTACTTGTAAGCAGCTAAACTCCATTCCGTTGGGAATAAAACAAACTGTTTTTCAGCCAATTCAGCACTCGTTGTGAATGAGCTGGCAATAACATGGATAAAGGGAAGTACTGTAACTAATGCAATTATTATCAGCAAAAACATATTGGTGTAATTAAATATGCGGCTGCCTAATGATTTGTCTTCAACCATTGTTGTCCCTCCTAATGTAATTAGTAGATTCCTTCTTGACCGTTTCTCTTGGCCAGCCAGTTTGCAAACATAACTAAGATAAGCCCTACAATTCCTTTAAAAAATCCAACTGCTGTACTGTAACTGTACTGACCTTGCTTCAATCCGGCGATATATACATACGTGTCAAAGATCTCAGCTACTTCGCGGTTTGCAGAATTTAATAATAGATACACGTGTTCAAAACCAAGCTCTAGAACATCACCTATTTTTAAGATTAATAGGATGATAATGACACTCTTAATGGAAGGTAAAGTTATATGCCACATCTGTTTGAAACGGTTAGCTCCATCCATTCTTGCCGCTTCATATAATTGAGGATCGATGGATGCCATCGCAGCCAGGTATATGATCGTGCCCCATCCTGCTTCTCTCCAGATGACCTGGGTAATATAGGTTGGACGGAACCAGTCAGGATTAAGAAGGAAGTTGACCTTTTCAAACCCAAGAGCTACCAAGAGTCCATTTATCATCCCGCCATCAAGCGTTAACATAACATAACCGATGGATACAATAATTACCCATGACATAAAATGCGGAATATAAATTAATGTTTGAACCGTTCTTTTGAAAGCCATGAAACGTATTTCATTCAGCATTAACGCTAAAATGATCGGAATTGGAAAGAAAAGAACTATGTTTAATGCAAATAAAATAATGGTATTGCTGAAAATCATCCAGAAATCAGGCTCTGAAAATAATCTTCTGAAATGTTCTAGACCTACCCATTCACTCCCCATAATACCTTTATATGGTTTATAATCCTGAAACGCAATGACGAGACCATACATCGGAATGTACTTATAAATAATGAAGTAAAGAATACCCGGAAGGATCATTAAGTAAATTAATTTATTCTTTTTAATTTTCCTCATTAACTCTGTACGTCGTTCTTGCTTATGTAACACTGGATCTTTTTCAACAACTAAATCAGTGTTCATTTACATCATCCTCTCTGTGTAATGTGCCGGGCTGACCATTCCATTGAAGAGTCAGCCCTTCCATCCTTTAATACCGTTACCTATTATTTGGATTTAGCATAAGAATCATTAAATTCTTTGATAACTTGGTCTCCACCTTGACTTTTCCAATTTTCTACCGCTTTATCAAAGCCGGCTTTGTCAAGTTGCCCAAGCATATACTTATATGTCGCATCAATGATAATTTGACTCAGTCTTTCACCCTTTTCAATAAACGTCGCTGAATCTAATGGAGCAGCAGGGTCGTGAATTAGATATTTTTCATTGTCAACGATGAGCTCCTCAGCTTTTGCTTTTACTTCATACGTATGGAAACCATCATATCTTCCATTTGTGGTTGGTTCACCAATTTCAATTGCCTGATAAGGCTTCACTTCACGGTCAGTCAAGTCAGTATCTTCAATTGGTTTTGCCAGTCCATTTTCGACCGAATAATGTTCTCCTTCAAGTCCCCAGAAAATTAGGTTTGCATTTGCAGGATCCATTAATTCATTAAAGAAGCTTAATGCACTTTTTAATTGTTGTTCGTCTTTAACTGATGATTTAGGGAATAACACGAGAGACCCATAACCAGGAATAGCCCATACTCCAAATTTGCCATCCGGCCCCTTAATATTATTGTGAACATCTAACACGATATTTGGATTGAGTTTCACAGCATCTGCATGCAGGCTTACAACATCCGCCATAGAACCAACATACATTCCAGCAGTCCCATTTTTAAATAATGCTTGCTGGTCAGGCTTACTTGTAACTGGGAAGTCCTGGTTCATATACCCTTTAGCCCGAAGATCCCTAAAGAAATCCATAGTCTCTACATACTCTGGGAACATAAATTCTGGAAGTAATTCCCCACCCTTTTCTCCCCATCCGTTTGGTGTCCCAAACCATGAAGCAACGGTTTTAAATGCACCATAAATTAAATCGCTGCGGTCTGTAAGTCCGAAGGTATCTTTTTTTCCATTCCCATCCGGATCATCCTCTGTAAACGCTCTTGCCATTTCCGCAAATTCTTCCGTTGTTGTTGGAGTGGATATCCCCAGTTTATCTGCCCAGTCTTTACGGAAAATTAATCCTTGACGTGATAATGGTCTTCCCTGATACAAGGCAAAGACTTTTCCGTCAACAGCTGTATTTTTCAATACTTCTTCCTTTAATTTACTTAAATTCTCATATTCACTTAAGTATGGTCCGATTTCCCAGAATTGGTCATCACGGATTGCTTCTTTAAATTGAAGATACGTAGTTTGGTTTTTCATGAATACTGCTTGTGGAAATGATCCTGTTGCAAATGCTGTACTTAATTTTTCTTCATAACTGCTGTCAGGAACCCACTGAATTTCAAGCTCCGTATTTGTCTTTTCTTCTAACTGCTTTTCAATTTTGTCTGAAGGTACCTCTGGAGTGTGTAGGTTTGCCATGATTGATAACTTGAACGGCTCATTACTCTTTTCAACCTCTGACTGGTTACCCTCCGATTTTGTTCCAGATGAATTGTTTGAAGCGCTTTCATTTGAACATGCCGCTAATGATCCAAGTCCTAATGAAAGAGCACAAAACGTGGTAAGAAATTTTCTTGAACGAATCATTTTACATCCCCCTGTTTCATATTTTGTTGTGTCTTGCACATTATCAGCTTAATTGAAACGCTTTCATTTCGTATATAATCACTATCTTACATCCCTTGATAACAGTGCTGTTTTAGCTTGTTTTAACGTAGGACCTAACAAAATGATTATCCGTTTACAGAAGATTTAAAATAATCTTTCTCTACTAGCTACTTAATTGAACACACCCTCTAAATATTTTTTTACATTTCCAATAGTGTTTTATCTCATCTATCATCAAACCCATTTATAAAACCGCTTAAATTGGAGTAAATGTAATAATGATTATTTCATTTTGAAAAGAATGCTTTTACTAGAAGCACTTTTGTGAGAAATTAAAAAACGAGCAATCCTAATGGATTGCTCGTCAGATTGTCGAGAAAGGGTAGTTTTCTCGGCAATTTTTCATTTTGTTTGATTTAAAAATTGATTGTTTTTGATTTAATTGCCTATGCACCAAGGCCTGTTGATTTCCCCTCCAGATGCTTCGCTTTCCGCGGGCGTGCCGGGGAGCCTCCTCGTCGCTAAGCTGAGGGCACTGAAAAAGTCCTTTGTTTTGAGGCAGTTGAAGGTTGATTTTATCAACCCTTCAACTGCTTTTTATTTTATAATTAAGGTAACAAGACTTTAAAGGTGGTACCGAAATGATTTCCTTTCAAGATTCATTCAATCTTAGCCCATATATAGGAATTTATGATCTCATTGTTCCAAAAGATAATATGCTTCGCCAAATTAAAGAACTAGTCGACTTTTCATTCATAATTGAAGAATTAAAAGATAAATATTGTCTGGATAACGGTCGCAATGCCGTGCCACCAATTCGATCGA
>NZ_MSLS01000024.1 GCF_001940785.1 Bacillus sp. MRMR6 | reverse complement strand
AGCAAAAAATAGTGAACTCAAGCATGGGCACGGTTTTGAAACAGCCGAATCCTCGGGTTTATTTGGTATGGAAATTCAAGGAGCCACAACCATATTCGCTGTCAATCTCAAACGGATAATAAAACTTCTTAATGAAAAAGAATAGGAAATAGGCAGAGGTATAAGCAACTTCCCTTCGAATTTCGGTAGGAAGTTGCTTTTTTTTGTCTTTTTTCATCCATAATGCCTTTTCCTTATTTATAAAATATAAAAAACGGAAGTTCTTCAGTGCCCTCCGTTCCGACCTGTGGGGTCTCACCTGGTTCGTCTTTCCCGCTGGAGTCTCGCAAATTTCGCAAAAATCTGTTCAAAATCAACATTCAGCTTTAAAATAGGATCATTCTTAAAAGATTAATGTGTAATTTTATACTCTTCTTCGTCAAATGCTTTTTTGGCTTCTTCTAGTTTCTTTTGAATGTCAATTTCGGCGGTTAATCGTTCTTCTTTTTTGGCTGATTCCTCGCCAATTGGGATATATTTCACTTCCTCTGTTTCACCCTTTTCAAGGTTTGATTGATTCTTTTTCTTGTTCAAAAGCTCTGAAGATTGCTGAACGATTCCTTGAGATAATGTGGTTGTTTTTGCAACTAATTCGTTGCCTTTATTCATGACATTTTCCCTAAACTGTACCGTTTTTTCCTTTAATGTCCCAGCTTGGCTGCCCAACGTACTCCGGATTTCTCGTCCAGATTTAGGGGCTAAAAGCATTGCTGCTGCAGCACCCACGATTCCCCCAATGATCGCTCCTACCAAAAAACTGCTTGCAGATTCTGTATTTTCCCCTTGATTATTTTCTCTCGTTTCCTGCTCTCGAGTAGTCATGGTATATTCCTCCCTTAATAATATAATAAAACTATTTTGACCTAACTCTCTGAACTTCTTTCGTTTGTGTATTGCTTTGGGGTTCTGACTTTCTAGCATTCCACTTTTCTTTTAGTTCTAGGAATACATTGCCCCATTGGACAATCTGTGAGATTTTTTCTTTATTTTGTTCCACTTGGATATCAAAGGAATCAGTTAAATTCTTAAGTGTTCCGTTAAACTTGGTAACGGTTGTACCAACGTCTTTAACCGAATTTACCACGCTGTTCAATTTTTCAGATTTCACCTGGATATCATCTGCAAGCGCATTAGTCTTTTGCAGCAGCATTGTTGTTTCAACAGTGACACCATCGAGCTGTTTTTCTAGCCCCGTTAATGTTTTTGAAACACTAGAGAGAGTCTCCTTTAGTGAATTCAATGTTTTCGCTAAATAAATAACAAGTACTAAAAACGCAATCGCAATTAATGCGACACTTAAGTAAAGAATAATTTCCATATGTCTTTTCTACCTCCGTTGTTTACCATTATGTATAACCTTTCATGTGCAGGACTAAACCTTAAGGTAATCTATATCTACATTCAAGACTATTGTCTCATTTTCCTGCTAATAATTACAATTCATTCAAGCTAAATTGTTATATATTATCAATTTTCAACCACAATCGGGTACAATAGAGAATGTATTTTAACAATTCCGTTGGAGGGCAAATCATGAAAGATCCACGTATTCAGAAACTCGCAAATAATTTAATCAACTATTCCGTCCGGCTTCAAAAAGGAGAGAAGGTTTTAATAGAAAACTTCGGGTTGCAACGTGAACTTGTGACCGCACTTGTAAAAGAAGCATATCTTGCTGGAGGTTATCCTTTTGTTCTGTTAAAAGACCACCAAGTTGACCGCTCCTTGCTGCTAGGGGCTGGGGAAGAACAGTTCAACATGATGGCAGAATTTGAAGCAAATGTAATGAGCAAAATGGATGCATACATAGGTTTACGCTCAGGTGATAACATCAATGAACAAGCTGATGTACCAGACGATAAGATGAAGATTCATGGCAGTACCATTGGTAAGAAAGTTCATCGTGATATCCGGGTTCCAAAAACAAAATGGGTTGTTCTTCGCTACCCAACCTCTTCAATGGCGCAATTAGCTAAAATGAGCACAGAGGCATTTGAGGACTTTTATTTCGATGTTTGTAACTTAGACTATGGAAAAATGGACCAAGCAATGGACAGCCTTGTATCGCTTATGAACCGGACTGATAAAGTAAGGATCACAGGTTCAGGGACAGATCTTAGTTTCTCCATTAAGGATATTCCCGCTATTAAGTGTGCAGGGCAGTTAAATATCCCAGACGGCGAGGTATACAGCGCTCCTGTACGTGATTCAGTCAACGGTGTGATTACCTACAATACACCATCACCTTATCATGGTTTTACCTTTGAACATGTTAAACTCACTTTTAAGGACGGAAAAATTGTCGAAGCAGAATCAAACGACACGGAAAGAATTAATAAAATCTTTGATACAGATGAAGGGGCACGTTATGTAGGGGAATTTGCAATTGGTGTGAACCCGTATATTTTAACTCCGATGCAGGACATCTTATTTGATGAGAAAATTGCCGGAAGCTTCCACTTTACACCTGGACAATGCTACGATGATGCCTTTAACGGCAATCATTCTAATATTCATTGGGATATGGTAAATATCCAGCGCCCCGAGTATGGCGGGGGAGAAATCTATTTTGATGATGTCCTCGTTCGAAAAGATGGTTTGTTTGTGTTACCTGAATTAGAAGGTTTAAATCCAGATCATTTAAAATAATAGTAAAGAAAACTAGCCGATTGGCGAGCCATTAGGGCGGTTCATGCGTCGTAGTTCACTTATGCGTGATAGGAAAGTAAAAAATGGAGTAGATTTTTAATACTTTCCTATTAGCCAAAAAGGATGCCAGAATTTTAACTGGCATCCTTTTTTATAGGGTTAATTGTTTTTCATAGGAATCCTGGAACTTTTGGATATCCCCAGCACCCATAAAGATAATGACACTATTTTTGTGTTTCTCAAGCAAAAAGGTTGTTTCCTCTGATAGCATTTCTGATCCTTCAATTCTTGACTGTAAATCGTTAATGGTTAGTTTCCCATGATTTTCTCTTGCTGACCCGAAAATTTCGCACAAGTAGGTTTTGTCTGCTAAACTCAAACTTTTTGCAAAATCGTCTAGAAACGCCTGCGTTCTCGAGAAAGTATGAGGCTGGAAAACTGCCACAATTTCGCGGTCTGGGTATTTCTGATTTGCAGCATCGATTGTCGCCGTAATTTCAGTTGGATGATGCGCGTAGTCATCAATAAGAATTTGCGACCCAATACTCTTCTCGGAAAACCTCCTTTTTACGCCCTGAAATGAGATCAATTGTTCCTTCACTATCGACACCTCAATCTCCTCATAATGGCAAAGTCCAATCACTGCTAGTGCATTTAGGACACTATGCTCGCCAAAGGTAGGAATTGAAAATGTATCGTAGAAATTACTCCGAATAAAAACATCAAAAGTTGTGCCAGTTGTTGTTTTAATAAGGTTCTTTGCCTGATAATCATTTTCCTCACTAAAACCGTAAAACAATACTGGAACCTTTGCTTGGATCTTCTGGAGCTGTTCGTCGTCCCCATAAGCGAAGATACCTTTCTTCACTTGAACCGCCATCTCTTGGAAAGCCGAAAATACATCATCAATATTCGCAAAGTAATCGGGGTGATCAAAATCGATATTTGTCATGATGGCATAGTCAGGAAAATAGGATAAGAAATGTCTTCTATACTCACAGGCTTCAAACACAAAGTATTGCGCACCTTCTTCACCTTTCCCAGTACCGTCACCAATTAAAAAGGAGGTAGGCTTAGCTCCCTTTATGACATGTGCCAGCAATCCAGTAGTAGAAGTTTTACCGTGTGCACCAGTTACTGCGACGCTGGTAAAGTTCTGCATGAAATCGCCTAAAAACCGGTGGTAGCGAATAATAGGGAGCCCTAGCTTCATCGCCTCTTGAATTTCCTCATGCGAGTCTGGAAATGCATTGCCAGCAATAATGGTCATGCCTGGCTTGATATTCGCCTTTTGAAAGGGGAAGATCTTTATTCCTGATTGTTCAAGGGCCACCTGAGTAAAAAAGCGCTTTTCGACATCGGAACCTTGCACCTCAAATTTCATATCATGGAGAACTTGTGCTAATGCACTCATCCCTGACCCCTTAATACCTACAAAATGGTAAATAGTCATATAAAGAACCTCCAACCAACGTCTATATGTAAAACAGTATATGACATCTATCTAAATTTGCTAATTTGAACATAACTGCATATGTAATGCTGTTATCATCATATTAACGTATTATAACATTGTTCATACATAAAATGAAACTTCTATTAGTGGGGGGGGCTCTACTTCCCCCACTAATGGTTAGTCCAATTACTGCCCGTTAATGCGGGATGAAAACTATTTGCTTTCTTCTTCACTTTTTATTATTTGTTCAAGTTCCCAAAGAATACGAGGGATTATTTTATCCCGTTCGAACAGTTTTACTTAATGGTACCAGCCTCCTGAAACGACTCCAAATCAGCTCCATTAATTAACACATCACGCGGCTTACTTCCATTTGCACTCGTAATAAAACCATTGTTTTCTAGCATATCCATCAGCCTGGCTGCACGATTATAGCCAATTTTAAAGCGTCTTTGTAGACTCGAGGTCGAAGCGACTCCTTGTTCAATAATAAATTCACATGCCTCATAAAAGAGTTCATCTTCCTCTTCTGTTACTTGCGTCTTTTTTAAGAGTTCTTCCTGCTCAAATAAATATTCAGGCTCTCGCTGCTCCCTTACATGTGAAACGACCAAATCTATCTCATCATCAGATACAAAAGTCCCCTGCAAGCGGACTGGTTTGGAAGAGCCATTCTCTAAGAAGAGCATATCTCCACGGCCAAGTAATTTTTCTGCACCACTAATATCAATAATGGTCCGGGAATCTACTTGAGACGAAACAGAGAAGGCAATCCTTGTCGGAATATTGGCCTTAATTAGTCCTGTTATGACATCAACAGAAGGTCTTTGCGTAGCTACAATCAAATGGATTCCACAAGCCCTGGCTTTTTGTGCAATTCTGCAAATGGCTTCTTCTACATCTGCTGGTGACATCATCATCAAGTCTGCCAATTCATCAATAATGATTACCAGAAACGGAAGCTTTTCAGAATACCTTTTGTGCTGCATAGCTAAATCATTAAAGCGATTGATATCCCGAACACCTGCATGTGCGAACAATTCATAGCGCCTTTCCATTTCTTCAACAGCCCATTTTAATGCAGCAGTTGCTGCCTTAACATCTGTTATTACAGGGCTCACAAGGTGCGGTATTCGATTGTATGGAGCGAGTTCAACCATTTTCGGGTCAATTAGCAGTAGTTTTAAATCCTCAGGGCTAGCTTTAAATAATAAACTAACTAAAATGGTGTTAATACATACACTTTTCCCAGACCCTGTTGCACCAGCAATAAGTCCATGAGGCATCTTTTTCAAATCAGTAACGATCGGCTTCCCTGATATATCTAACCCCAGTACCGCCGTTAAAGGTGAAGTGGATTCATTAAAAACGGTACTTTGAATAATTTCATTGATGAACACAGGGCGTGATTTTTGATTTGGCACCTCAATTCCAATTGTATGCTTGCCTGGAATTGGCGCCTCTATCCGGATATCCCTTGCAGCAAGGCTTAGTTTAATATCATCACTAAGATTCGTGATTTTATTTACCTTTACACCTGGCTCCGGTTGAACTTCAAAGCGGGTGACAGCGGGGCCCTGTGTTACATTGACAACCTTTGCCCCAACATTAAAATTGGTTAATGTTTGATTTAATAAGCCTTCCTGATAACTAATCCACTCTGTATCCATTTCCTCTTGAATAGGTTGACTTAAAAGCTCTGAGCTGGGAAAATCATATAACCCTATTTCATTTGTTAGGTTAATAGTGGTGCTATGTTCTATCGGCAGCTCAGTTATCTCTTCCACTTGAACTACTTCATGCTCGAGTTTCGCTACTTTTTTAACCTCCAGATTAATCGGATCGTTTATGGGCTCTGCCTGTGTTGAGGTAACAATCTTTGTGTCTTCTTCCTTTACCATGAAGGCCCTTCTTTTTTTGCTTTCTTCCCACTTGAGCTTATCCTGTTTTAACATCATGACGTTAAAAGGAAGATGCGAACGTTTAGGTTTCGGTTCCTCTGATTGGCTCTCTACATTCTCGGCAGCTTCTATACAGGTGTCTGAAGCCGAAACTGTTTCCTCCATTGCAATTGCAGGCTTAAAACCTAAGTTTTCGTGCACCATTTCACTCTCATCTTGACATTCCATGTTTGCAACCATGCTAGTTTCATTTTCTGGTAAAACCGACACTCGGATGAACTCAGACGTAACAATCTCCTCTTGTACCGTTTCCAAGCGGACATTATTATCAGGTATTTCCGGGTGAAGTGGGGCAGTTTGTGTTTCAACTAGCAATGTTTCTAAAGTAGCGGCAGTAGTGCTCACTTGCTTTTCTATTTCATCACCTAAGAAATGGCTCAATTCATGCTCAACAATAGCGCCCTTACTATTATGGGGACGGTTAAAGCCATGAACAGGTGATGGAATTTCCGTTAGCTGAAAAGGTCGAGTCCGTTTTGGAACAGGCTCCTTCCTTTTTTCCACTTTACTGAAGCTGTGACCCTCAAAGGGGTCTTCCTTCTTACGTTCATTCTGTCGTTGAGCTCTTGCTTTCCGCTCTTGTGGTTTTTCCTTCTTAATTGCAGGTTTATCCATCTTAATTGCATGCTTTTCGGGAATAACTAAATCTCTTAAAAATCCTTTTGGATATTGGTAAGAGATTTTTGTATTTAACTCCTTGCCACCTTCATTAATCCTAGGAGACAGATCTCTTTCCTGCCTATATCTATGTAGGTCAAAATCAGATGATTCTTCTTCCTTATCTTTCTTAATTCTTTGAAAAAAGCTTTGGATCCAGCTCAAAACAATCACTCTTTCTATTTCTTCTATCAATCTATTTTAACAGTATTTTAAAAGATTTCGACAAAAAATCGCAGAATCGGTCGAAATTACCTATGTTTGGAACCTTTTACTAGACGAAGAAAAAAGATCACATCATTGTGATCTTTTTTAACTTATTGTTTCTTACTTTTCCCCATAATAAAAATCGGCTCCAGCTCACCATCATCATATAGAAATGACAAGGCTGTGATAGGCACGCGCCCGCTTGCGAAGAAACTCATGGCCATTTGGGCTATAATATCGTATCCCGTATTATTGCGGACATCAGCAATAATTAACACATCTTGATGCGGTAGGGACATGACCATGGTACCGGAGATTTTTTGGGCCATATCGTTTAGGAAACCCTTGTTTAAGATCCTGCTAGCATCGTATCCATCATTTGTATTTAAAAAATAGAATGTATTCCCAGCAACCTCATCTTCTTTCAGCTTAATCTCTAAGGACCTAACATTAAAAAGGGCTATCTCTCTGATTCTGCTGGCCTCCCATCCCTCTTTTTCCATAATGCGTGTATCGATTAACCGATAGGTTTTCCCCATATCGTAGGCATAATAAATTCTTGTTTCTGCTGTATGCTCATCGATTAAAAATGGAACACCTTCCTCCGCTTCAGCTGGAAAAGAGGTAGAGCGGATGACAGGAAATATCTTCTTTTCATGATCTGTTAACTGGACTGTGTCTGCCATTGCACGTAGTCCTTCTTCCACATAATAAACCACTTCATTTATTGCATTATCATGTTCCGTATGCCATTTTGCCACAATGCCTGGAAGAGAAACCGTAATTCCTTTCCCTGTTGTTTCACTTTCAATACGGAGATGATCTTTTTCACGATCATAGGAAATAACTCGGTCCTTAGCCTCTAGTCGCTCTTCCAATTCTTTCCTCATTTTTTTGCTATCCATTTTCATCTGTAGCCCTCCGCCTTCTACCGTTCAATAATAATCCCCCATCTTTTAGGTGAAGATGGAGGATTAGGCCGAATTATTTCAAATTCGTTATGAACTCTTCAATTTCATCCTGTGTTTTCCTATCTTTACTAACAAAACGTCCAAGTTCCTTCCCATTCTCATAGGCAATAAAACTAGGTATACCAAAGACATCTAACTGCTGGCATACTTCTATAAACTGATCTCGGTCGACATGTATGAAAGTGAATTCATTAAACTTTGCTTCTATTTCAGGGAGTACCGGTTCAATTACTCGACAGTCTGGACACCAGTTTGCTGAAAACATAAAAATGGTGTTTCCATGATCTCGAAGTTGCTCAAATTGTTCTATCGACTGTAAATTTTTCAAATCAAACGCCTCCTATGTGTATTTACATATTACCAACTTGCTGAATGACTTTCAAATCATAGAATCTTTAGGGGAGATTTTTTTGCGAAATCAGCTCCCTTTCCGCAGGCTCCCCGGAGAGCCTCCTCGGTCGTTCCGACCTGTGGGGTCTCACCTGGTTCGTCGTTCCCGCTGGAGTCTCGAAGATTTCGCAAAAATCTCTTGAAAAAAAAACTTTTTGTTAAACTAATGACTAAAATAAAAAACGAAGGTTTCCCTTCGTTTAGTTATTTTCTACTGATGAGACGATTTGGGTCATTACTATTGCTTCGTTTTTCAGACTGCTTGTTTTAACTTGTGTAGTTATTTTTGTTCCACCTATACCTACGGTTAGTTCATTTAAATCCGCATCCATCTGTTTAATGATGACGAAGCCTAGCTTTTTATCTTGCTTGAATTCCTTTTTAACATCTAAGTCTTCGTATTGTGCAGCAGTAGCTTTATACACTACGTCACTTTCTTCATTTTCTTGAGGATTATTGAACAATATATATGTTTTTGAGCCATTTTTTAAAATAATGTTATTCGGGGATTCGTCTTTTATTTCAAAACCAAATGGTAAATAGAATTGAATTTCATCGCTTTTCTTATTGGGCTTTTTCACTGCTTCGGCTAAAGTGGTTTCAACGGAAGCCGTTGCCTCTTTACTTTCATTTTTAAAAGAAGATTTGCCACAAGCACTTAATACTAAAACGAAAAGTGTAAAAATAATAATAGCTTTAAAGAACTTCAGTTTCTCTCTCCTCCTTTTGCGAAAAATACAACTATCTTTATGATACCTTCCATAATATTCATAAGACAAGTCTTTTTGTCGATTTTCCGTGTCGAAAAAGAAAGTTTTTTCTTTAAATGTTATTATTTTTCCGATTGTAGGT
This sequence comes from Bacillus sp. MRMR6, assembly GCF_001940785.1. Lineage (GTDB taxonomy): Bacteria > Bacillota > Bacilli > Bacillales > Cytobacillaceae > Neobacillus. The sequence goes on along the minus strand of NZ_MSLS01000024.1, from coordinate 66,313 downwards.
CTTTCTTATAATGATATTGGCCAATTAACAGACACATTATATGTGAAAACATTTCGACTCTGTTCATTAAGCCATTGGTGAAAATTCCAACAGCCCCTTCCTTTTTCCGCACATTGCTTTTCTTTGCATAATCATCCATCACCGGACCCAGTTCCTCACCAGCCCTTAGTCTTAACGCAATCTCCTCAGGAAGCAAAAACCTAGCTCCACCTGCAATAATCGGCTCCATGCTATTTGAGGCAAGAGCCCCCCAGTTACAGATCATTAGACCCAGCTCCGTTTCTTGCACTCCTCCTTCAAGTCCGATACCAATATCACCATTTCCTTGTTGCAGTGCCATTAAAGCCCTGTTAACCGCTCCCTTAATGGTTTCATCGTCAGAGAACGGCTGATCACTCACACCCGATGATATGTCTAAAGAAATGAACTCTGAATACGTGTATGTAAAAGCAGTTTTTACTGCTTCAACCTTTGCTGGGTTAGTCGATCCAATTATGATTTTCAACTTTATCTACTCCCTCATAACTTCAAAGTATACAAAAAGGAGCATATTGAATGCCCCTTCAAAATTAGCTGTTTGCTTTTATAGAATCCACTGTTGTTTGATCACATGCTTTAACCAGCTTAATTAATAGTTCCTTAGCCGCAGCATAATCATCAACATGAACCATTGAAGCATGGGTATGAATGTAACGAGAACAAATGCCAATGACAGCACTTGGAACACCCTCATTAGACAAATGAACACGGCCTGCATCCGTTCCACCTTGGGAAACGAAATACTGATATGGAATATCATGTGTTTCTGCCGTATCAAGGACAAATTCTCTCATACCACGATGTGTTACCATCGACCGATCAAGGATCCTAAGAAGAGCCCCTTTTCCTAATTGACCGAATTCTGATTTATCACCCGTCATATCATTAGCAGGGCTGGCATCAAGGGCAAAGAAAAGATCAGGATTGATCATGTTAGCTGCCGTTTGAGCACCACGGAGGCCTACCTCTTCTTGTACTGTTGCACCGGAATACAAAGTATTAGGTAATGTATCATCCTTCAATTCCTGCAGCAATTCGATAGCTAAACCGCAGCCATAGCGATTGTCCCATGCCTTGGCAAGAATTTTCTTTTCATTTGCCATTGGGGTGAACGGGCAAATCGGTAATATTTGCTGCCCTGGTTTAATTCCAATCCGGATGGCATCTTCCCGATTATCTGCTCCGATATCAATTAACATATTTTTAATGTCCATTGGCTTGCTTCGCTTCGCCTCATCTAACAAATGAGGAGGAATAGAACCGATGACACCGATCACTGGACCATTGTTTGTGATGATTTGTACCCGCTGTGCCAAGAGAACCTGGCTCCACCAGCCGCCTAATGGTTGAAAACGAATCATTCCATTTTCAGTAATACCTGTTATCATAAAACCAACTTCATCCATATGCCCTGCGACCATAATTGTTGGCCCTTGGTCATTACCTCTTTTTAAACCAAAAATACTGCCCAAATTATCTTGAATGATTTCATCTGAATACTGCGAGAGCTGCTCACGCATAAAGCTCCTTACTAGATGTTCATTCCCCGGTGCACCAGGCAGTTCTGTCAGCGTTTTAAATAGCTTTAACGTTTGTTCGTTCAACAGGAATTCCTCCTCAATCTTTTTTACTATGTATAAATTTATTTTACTGAAGTTTAACTGCTCTTACCATATTTAATTTGTTTCATTGTTATGTTATCTTCTCAAAGCTAAATGCGATATACTGGAAGTAGAATCCCATCAAAACTTATTGGAGGTGTAATATGAACTGGAAATCATTTATCCTTGGTGCTGCTGTCGGCATTATAAGCGGTTATGCTGCAAAGGAAATCATTTCACAAAAGACATATGTATCACCTGAAAAAGTATTAGAGAACGTAAAGAAGCAATTTGGGCAAGATGGACAGATTAGCGGATCTTGGATACATATGGAAGCCGAGCCGTATGAAAAGCATCGCATTCACTATCAAGTTTATAAGGGTGGAATATCAAAAAGCCAGGAAGCTGGCACTGAACAATTCGAATTTATCGCTGATGCCTCTACAGGAACTCTCCTAGATGTAAAAACATTAACTCCGGAAACCGTCTTGTAAGCAAAACAGCCGTATCGTGAAGCGAATACGGCTGTTTTATTTATTACCTATTTTTCCCGCTTTATGCTCTCAATAATTTGCCCGTCAATTCCCCATTTAACTGCCCGGTAGAAGGCATCGTGGTAAAAAGTAAACCATGCCTTTTTCTCTATAGCATACGGGATCCATTTTTCTTTAGCGGCAATCGAATCCATAGGATAGTCATCATAGGCCATAACCCATAAAGAATTAAAATGGGCATGTGTACCCATAATATCAGCCATATGGATGGCCATTTCTCCGCCATCTTCAATCGTAACAATGGAATGACCATTACTATGCCCTCCCGTATGAAACATATTGACAGGGCCTAAGCTCCACTTCTCATCAAATGGAAATACCTGCTGTTGAACAGCTTCCCAATTTTCTTTCCAGTATGTACTTTTTGAACGAATATTTGGGTTCCTCATTTCGTCCCATTCAATTTGGGACGTGATGATCTTTGCGTTAGGAAATGCGGAGACAAGATCGCCTCTGACAAGCGTTGTAAGCCCTCCTGCGTGATCAAAGTGAAGATGTGTCATTAAGACATAATCGATATCCTTCGGGCTTAAATTCAACTGTTGTAAGGAGTTGATTACGTCTCTTTCTTCTGTAACTCCAAAATTTCTTTTTTGTTTCTCTGACAATTTGCCGAAACCCAGTCCAGACTCAATTAAGAAATTCTTACCATCGTGCTGAACAAGAATGGGATCTGTAGCTAATTCTATCTGGTTTTTTTCATTAAAAGGGTACTTTTTAGACCATAATGGCTTTGGTACAACACCAAACATCGCACCACCATCTAAATTCGTTACTCCGCCCTTTAACCAGGTCATCTGTACATTCCCAATTTTTAAAGTCTCCATCTCCAGCCCCCTTAGCCCTTTTCTACATTTTACCATCATTGGACCATTTACAAAAATAAAAGGACAGTTACATTTAACTGTCCTAAAAGTGTTAGTTTTGATATTTTACTTCAGATCGGTAGATGCGGTTTCCCATTTCCGAAAACTTTTGCTCATATTCTGTCATGATGTTTCCTTCATACTCACTTTTGTGAAGATCAAGGCTCAAGAAGGTTAATAGTAAGCCATATTCAGAAAAACTTTTTAATGAATATTCAAATAAGCCTTGGTTGTCTGTTTTAAAATGAATTTCACCTTTATCGACCAAGATGTCTTCGTACAGCTTTAAAAAGTCCTTATAGGTTAACCGTCTCTTTTCGTGCCGGACCTTTGGCCATGGATCGGAAAAATTTAAGTAAACTCGATCGACATCATTCTTTTCGAAATACTTATTTAAATCTGCAGCGTCCACATTTAAAAGCCTTAAATTAGGCAGATCCGCTTCAATTAACCGATCTAAAGCAGCAACAATGACGCTATCATAAAGCTCAATCCCCATATAATTTACTTCTGGATTCGCCTTTGCCATCTCGGTAATAAAGCGACCTTTGCCCGTTCCCACCTCAATATGAATCGGCTGATGATTATTAAAAACTTCATGCCATTTCCCCTTATAAGTTTCAGGGATCGCGACTATATACTGTGGATGCTGCTCGATTCTTTCCCTTGCCCAGGGTTTATGTCTAAGTCTCATTTTGACACTCCTATAATTTCTATTAATTTTATTATTGGTAAATGCATGAATGCATAAACAAAAAAAGAATTCACAACCTAACTGTGAATTCTTTTTTTTACTTTCACTTGAAAGGGTGTACGAATATGCCGTTAAGTCATCAAGACCAAGTAACATTACTTAAGGACATCTTAAACAATCATCAAACAGATTGCTGTGGATCCGTCGCTGAATGTGAACAATTGGAACGGTTAGTAAAATCATTAATGGTTAACTCACAGGTTGACCAAAATGTAAAAAGCATTTTACAAGAGGTATATAATTATAGTCAGCACGGTGCCTATTCAGACGATTTAGATCAGCATATTCTTTCAAATCAAGATCATTTATCTCAGTGGGTTCATGATATTGATTCTTTTTCCTAATTACAAAAGCTCATCTAAAAAACTTACCCATTTTTCCATTTCCTGAAAACGTTCTTTGTTTTTGTACCATTGAATGGTCGATAAAGTTTGAAGAGCAACGTACCATTTCATTCGGAGTCTTAAATGGTCTGTTAAAGGTTTTCCATACATGACAAGCCAGCTATACCAGTTCTCCTCTGGGATATACATGTATAGAAGCATTCCAAGGTCAATTGCCGGGTCTCCTATCATGGCGCCATCCCAGTCAATTAAATACAACTGGTTGTCTTCTGTCAGCAGCCAGTTGTTATGATTGATATCACCGTGGCAAACCACTTTTTCGTCACAAGACACATTCGGTGCTTCCTCAATTAAAAACCCTATTGTTTTATTAACAACCGGCAATGATTGAACTTCCTTATCCAGTTCTTCCATTACCGTTTGAAATATGGTATCAGGATCTATTGGCAGCTTTTCTAAACGGCTAAGCATACCAAGCATCGGCTCTGAGCGGTGAATTTTTTTAATCAGCCTAGCTACGAGCTCCTGATTCATATCTGGCGGCTTAAGCTCTCGTCCTGGTAGCCATTGCTGTGCTGTTATGACATCGCCATTTTCCAGCCTTTTTGTCCACACAAGCTTTGGGACGATGCCTTCTGCTGATAATACCGCGAGAAATGGAGATGAGTTCCGTTTCAGAAACAGCCGCTGGTCTTTATGGCTCGCAAAAAAGGCTTCTCCAGTTGCGCCTCCTGCAGGGACAATTTCCCATTCTTGTCCTAATATATGTTCCAAAATTGTTCACCTTCAATTTATACCGTTCTAATGGGCTAAACTTCCCATCTAGTTACAGAGGTTGTAAGCAATACGCTGCTAGAAGGTTATATCCTATGATTACTTCAACAGCTCCTATTTTAGTAAAACAAAAAAAGCTATTGAACCATTACACACAATAGCCATCTAATAAATTTTATCCCCAATGTGCTTTTGTCGTCAAGTACATCTAAATAAACTATTTTTTTGCGAAAACATTAAGTGACACTGGTTCTATCAATAGGTCTCTTCCTGCTGTCATCTTATAGGGAGAAATTCCCGCAAAATCAGCATCTGCAAGAAGGTACCATTCACCTTTTGAAACCTGTATAGTATGCTTTTTATTCGTTGGATTGATCAGCAAGAGAACTTCTTGGTAATCATTTGTTTGGTTTTGAAAAGAAAATCCAATCATAGGACGATTGAGAGGTAGAAGTTTCATATTGGCTCGAATCTCTGCTGTTGACCTCATTCGAAAACAAGGAAGTGTTTTTCTTATTTGAATTAACCCCTTTATATAGGCAGTATTCTCTTTATATTGACTGCACCTATCCCAATCGAGCTGGTTAACTTCATCTGGACTGTGATAGCTGTTTCCATCGCCACCTTTTGTTCGGAAAAACTCCTGGCCGCTATGAAGAAATGGAATTCCCTGTGAAAGCACTGTGATTCCTGTTGCAAGCCTGTGATATTTGAACCGCAGCAGCTCCTCCATGTCGGGATAACAGGCTAAGAGCTTATCCCATAGAGTATGGTTATCATGACATTCAACATAATTAACAGATTGAGACGGTTCATTAAAAATTCCATTGGGTCTCTTTCCTAACCCAATACTGCCTGCGATCACATCAATTGCTTGTTCATAATAGTGATCATTGCCAAAACAATAGCCTTTATCATATAAGTTAAAGGTGTTTCCCTTTATTATATCACGAAATTTATCATTAAATTGACCAATGGAAGGGAGTTGGTCTTGATTCTTAATAATCGCCTTTTGCTCAATTGGAAGTGGTGTATTTAGATTCCAGCCCTCTCCTATAATGAGTGTTCCTTCAGCAATACTGTCACATGTTTTTCTTACTTCTTGCATTGTTTCAATATCTAAAATCCCCATTAAATCGAACCGAAAACCATCTACATGATATTCCTCAAGCCAAAAACGGACTGAATCAATAATATATTTCCTCACCATCTTCCTTTCTGAAGCGATATCATTCCCTACTCCGGTTCCATTTGATGGAAACCCAAGCTCATTATGCCGGAAGTAATATCCGGGAACAACTTTTTCGAAAGTCGATTTTTCGCGAATATATACATGATTATACACTACATCCATAATTACACGCAGCCCTTGACCGTGAATCTGTTCAATTAGCTGCTTGAGCTCTATGATTCTTGCATAAGGATTCAAAGGGTCAGTTGAATAACTGCCATCAGGAACATTAAAGTGGATTGGGTTGTAGCCCCAATTATATTGTTTATTTGGTTTTAATTCATCAACACCTGCAAAATCGTTGAAAGGAAGGAACTCTATATGTGTAACCCCTAGGCTCTTTACATATGAAAGTGCGGTTGGTTCACCATTAACTCCTGTCGTATCCAGTTCTGCCGCCCCGAGATAAAGACCTTTATGTTCTACACCGCTGTTTGGGTGAATCGTTAAGTCTCTAATATGGGTTTCATAAATAATTGCATCAACAGGGTATTCCAAGAGTGGTGGAATAACCCTTTTTCTATTTGTTTTTTCAAGCTTTACGATGACACCTTTCTCTCCATTAGCAGTTGAAGCAATTGCATAGGGATCCACCGATTCTCTCCACTCTTGATTGATTAGCAGTAGAAATGTATATTGATAGTATTCTAGATCACGATTAACCACCGCTGCCCAAATACCACGGTCCTCTCGTTTTAATTTTACGATTTCTGAAACAGAACTATTAGGATGGTGTAGTTTTACCTTTACCTGCGTTGCGGTTGGGGCCCAGAGCTTAAACCTTGTACTTTCTTTTGTACATTTTACCCCTAAGTCATTCCCATCATAAAAAAATTTTTCATCAAACGCATCCGTTCTAATCACTGCACCGATTTGAAGATCCGTTTTGCCAGCATATTCATCTTTAATCCAATAGGTTGTTTCAAAGTTGATCTCGTCAGTTAACTGGCAGGTATATTTTATATGATCGCCAATATTCAATTTCTTTGCTATTTTTAATGGTTTCTCCTGTGTATTGTCAAGTATAAAGAAGGAAGTAGACTGGCCATGATGATAAGAAAGCGGGAAAAGAATTGTTATTATTTTCATTTCATCCAAATAGGCTAGAAATTTTCGCTCATTAGCATTCATTCGAGTCCCTCTCTTTCAGATTAACTTCTCCTCTATTTTCCCTACTGCTCAGTACCTTAATCTTTTTTGTTTGAATTCGAATATTAAGGGGAGTATAGCCAATATCTTCTCCATCAGCGTGTACATATAAAGGAGATGATGAATGTAAACTAATTTTTCTGCCTTTAAAGGATTTAACCTCTTTAAACAATACATGTTTCCCCCAAAAAACACTGATAAAAACAAATAAAAGCTTTATTCTCGATAAACTGTGGACAATTGTAATATCCAAGTGGCCATCATCTGGTTCTGCCTCTGGGGCAATCTTCATGCCTCCTCCATAATAGGGCTGGTTGGAGACCGTTACAAACCAAGTTTTTTCGTATATTTGTATTTTTCCATCAATTGATAGATTAATTGTCGTGCAGTTGTAAGTGAAGAGTTCCTTTAAAAGGACATAGACGTATATTAAACGTCCTAATGACAGTTTATTAAGTACGGCTTTCATTCTCGACTGATTGACCTCTTGCGATACTAAGGCATCAAATCCTGCTCCCATATTATTGATAAAGTAATGCTCAGAATGATCGTTCATGTTTACTTTTCCAACATCAATTTGGTCAGCATCCTGTTTCACGAGGCGAAGGATTACCTTTAGTGCCTCCAAGGGGTCAACTGGAATGAGAAAGCCCCGAGAGAAATCATTTCCAGACCCTCCCGGTATAAATCCTAAAGTTACATTATTATATTGTACAGTTCCATTCACCACTTCATGCATGGTTCCATCGCCGCCCACTGCAATTATGACTATTTCCTCACTAGTACTTGAGGCTATATGAGTAGCAATAATATTTGCATGTCCTTGATATTCAGTGAAAAACGACTGGTATACAATCTTACTCTCCGTTAATTGTAGTTCTACTCTTTCCCATATTTTAAGACAATAGCCATTCCTTGCTTTAGGATTAATTAGAAAGTAGATTTTCTTCATACGACCAACCTTTGTTATTTTATAAGTATTAAGTTAGCGGAAATACTGTCGTTTCTTCGTATTTAGGTGTTTTTTGTAAGTGTGTTTGATATAGAACAACATCCCGGACTGTAAGCTCAAGCGGAATTGGCTGAAGGCTTTGCCCCTTGTTCAGTAGGTCCTGTTTAAATGTATTCTCGCCTATCCATTTCCTTGCCAGTGTGATATGGGGCTTGAACGGTCTAGTTTCAAGCTTAAATCCAGCATCTAAACATGCTTTAAAAACACGTTCTCTCACTAATTGCATATCAGCATTATCTTCTGTCCCGGCCCAGAATATCCGTGGTGAATTTATAGGACCAAAAGTGCCAAGTTTGTCAATCTGCAATTTTACCGGATTAACTCTCTGGATCGCTTTTTCCACATTACGAACGGCGCTCTCTAATTGATCAAGAGGAGCATGCCCGAGGAAGGCTAGAGTGATATGCAAGTCTTCAGGGTGAACCCAGCGGCTAAAGGGCATAATTTCCCTTAGTTTATCCATATGTTCTCCTAAGACCATTTTTGTTTCCGACGGCAGTTTTAAAGCGAAAAAATAATGTGTTTGATTCATCAAAATGTTCATTCCTTTTTTCTCATTTTAGACTATTTTGAGTTACTTGTATGTATGCTTACAAAACAGTTAGATAATATTTTTTACTATTATGGTGAAATTTAATAGTAAAAATAAAACGTGCGGCAGTTTTTTCTGCACGCACGTTTAACTAATGTATGATATTGTCAGCGAGCTTACCGCATTGTTTTTCGATTTCTTGGATGAATAGTTTTTGGAGCTGTTGTGTGATTACTCCTATTTTGCCATCTTTAATTTTTTGGCCATTGATTTCAATAACGGGCATTACCTCTGAGGTTGTGCTAGATAGAAAAACTTCGTCTGCTTGCTCTAATTCTTCTAGCGTAAAGGCTCGCTCTTCTACCGGAATATTATTTTTGAAGCTAAGGTTTAAAATAACATCCTTTGTAATTCCTTTTAAGATTAAATGATTTGATTCATGGGTGATCACAGCCCCATTTTTTATGATAAATACATTTGAGGCACTTCCCTCGGTTACGGTTTGCCCACGATGTTGAATTGCTTCATAGCAGCCCTGTTCAGCAGCTTTTTGTTTCGCTAATAAGTTCCCTAATAAATTTAGGCTTTTAATATCACAGCGCAGCCAGCGAATATCCTCCGTTAAAATCGTCTTCACACCAGATTTTAGGCTCTCTAGGGGCCGGGGAACTATATTCGTGTAAGCAATTAAAGTTGGCTTAATCTCTGTTGTAGGAAATACATGATTGCGAGGTGCGGCCCCTCTGGTGATCTGCATATAAATATTCCCTTGTTCAAGGTTGTTTTTAACCAAAAGATTCTCTACCAGCTCTGTTAATTGTGCCGTGTTATATGGAAGCGAGATTCCAATGCTGCTTGCACTTTTTTCAAATCGCTCCAAATGTTCCTTCGCAGTGAACATTTTCCCGTTATAGACACGAATCACCTCATAGACGCCATCGCCAAACTGAAAGCCTCTGTCTTCGACGTCAACCCTCGCTTCTGAACGGTCTATCAATTCCCCGTTTAATAAAGCAAATCCCATTCTCCCATTTCCCCTTTTCCTTTTATTCAGCTTGAGCTAACTCAAAGATTGCTTGTGCATAGATAGCCGTTGCTTTTAATAAGTCTTCGATAAAGATATATTCATCTTTTTGATGGGCAATGTCAGTTCTTCCTGAAAATAATGGGCCCTTCATCTAGCAGACTTTTAATATGTAATAGTTCCTGGGTGTCTTTGATCAGTAACTCTCTTCTCTTTTCTACTTCCGCAAGCCAATTGATTTTTTCCATCCAACTTGACCTCCTTATTAAACTTCTAATAAAAACAATAGCATTTTTACAAATAAATTAGCAATCCTCTCTGGTCAATCAAATAAGATTTATTTCCTAATAAAAATTTACTAAAAATTCAATTTATTATCATATTCTTAACGTTATTGCCCATAGACTAAAGTAAGAAAAAGCTAAAGGAGGGGAAAATCCGAACGATTTAAGCGATAAATGGAAGATTATTTGAAAAATTACTTGTAATGGTGGAAATTTTCAGATATTGTGGGTACAATAAGGTTAATGATAGACATCATAGTTCCCACTGCAACGATTCACAAAAAGGAGTTGTCTGCGGAAAAGAAAATTACATAATATGCAAAGAGGCTGTCGGTAGCAGGAATATATTGCCATAGGGTTTGAAAAAAGGATAGGGAGTGGTTCTTTGAAACCTTCGACTAACCGGATGTTAAACCGCATCAAATGCATCTACATGTTTATTCGTAATAATGGGACTGTCACGACGCAAGAACTTGTAGAGGAATTTGGTATCACTCCTCGCACCATACAACGAGACTTAAATGTTTTAGCCTATAATGACTTGGTAATAAGCCCAAGCCGCGGAAAATGGACGACCACAGAAAAGAAAGTGAAGTTATCCTCTTAAACATCGAATAAAAGTAAAATGAATATAATCAACTGAAATAGCATGCCTTTCGCATGCTATTTTTATTCGTTTTCTTCAATGAAAGGTTCATATAAAAGTCGTTGACGATTTTCTAGAAAATACTTAGTGATGGTATAGTGGTCTGTCAACTCGTATTCAATTCTTGAGATATCCCCATGATCAAAACAATAAACACGACAAAAAAACAGCTTTACTTATTTAGTAAAGCTGCGGTGCCTCTTTCTTTTGGCTATATATCTAATGAGCGAGGTTATGATTAAGATGGTCATTATTGAACAATGTTTTTCCCGTAAAAAATTTCATCCATCTCAAGCTTTAAACGTTCGGTAATTTCAATTAGTTCATCAGGGTTTAATTTATCTTTTGTATACCCAAATAAATAATTATTAATATCGAATGCTCTTAGCTTGCATTTTGTATGAAAAATGTTTTCTTGATAGACATTTACATCAATCATATCGAATAACTCGCCCAAATCCTCTGGTATATAGTTTTGAATGGAGTTAATTTCATGATCAATAAAAAGCTTATGACCTGTTTTATCCCGTGTAAATCCACGAACACGATAGTCTATTGTCATTACATCCGTCTCAAAGGAACGAATAAGATAATGAAGTGCCTTTAAAGGCGAGATTTCCCCACAGGTCGATACATCAATATCAGCTCGAAATGTACTGATTCCCTCATCTGGGTGGAACTCAGGGTATGTATGCACTGTGATGTGGCTTTTATCTAGCTTCATTATAATTGAATCTGGCAGCGGCCCTGGTGATTCCTCAAAGTGTTCTGATGGGGCGTTTGTCACCGGACCTTCTGATACCAGCATGGTTACACTTGCTCCCTGCGGATCAAAATCCTGGGCGGCAACATTCAGAACATGTGCACCAATGATTTCGGCAACATCCTTTAAAATTTTTTGTAATCTTCCGCCGCTATATTCTTTATCAATATATTGTAAATATGCCTCACGCTCTTCTCTCGTCCGTGTATAGCAAATATCATACATATTAAAACTTAATGACTTCGTCAAGTTATTAAAACCATGTAATTCAATGAGGTTCTGGTGTGTTAGTTCCATGACGGCTTCCCCCTTAACAATATAAATTCTCTTGTAAATATTTTTAGAATGCCCATTTATAAAAAAATCACCCAACATTTGATCATTGATAATTTTTAACATATTCTTTTCCGTTTGGTGGAAAATAACTATATGTGAATGGATGAGGTGATGAAATGAGAAAATTGATATCTATACTATTGCTTGTAATAATGGTGATACCAGGACTTGCAAAGGCAGAGTCGACGCTGAACGTCGCCTTTATTAGAGATGGATATTTGTGGACATTAATGAACGGCAAGGAAGAGAAGATTACAACAAAAGCTGCTATCTATCATTATGACCCGCAATGGTCACCTGATGGGAAATGGATTCTCTATCAGATTGAACCTAAAGAGAATACAAATGTAGACTTTCAGAATGAAATTTGGGTATATAGTTTAGAAACGAAACAGCATAAACGAATTACTCCTGATGGCGCCAATCCAAAATGGTCACCTGTAGAAAATATCGTGGCCTTTAAAAGCGGCAGGGTTCTTAATGTCTCGAACCTTGATACTTTTTATAATATCGCTCTAGGTGTTGATGATTATGCTTGGTTTCCTGACGGGAAGTCTTTTATTGGCTCTTCAAGTGCATCCTTGCACCCTGATGGCTGGACAAATCCAAAGCTTTATAAAATCGAACTTAATAAAGACTTTGATAGTGTTACAAGTCTGACGGAAGGAGTAAAGCCTTTATATACGATCCCTAGTGAAATTAAAAAGGGGGATGTCAATCTACTGGCCATTAATGCCAGTGATTTCCACTTTTCTCCTGATGCCCAATGGATTAGCTTTATCGTCAGCCCTACAGCTTCCTGGTCGATGGATAGTAATTTAGTTGGTGTTATTTCTGCGGATGGGAAAATGTTCGAAGCCATTGATGAAATTATTCTCCATCTAGATTCTCCTAAATGGGCGCCGAAAAAAAATCTATTAGGTTATATTTCTGGGGGAGGTAGAATTGTGCTCGGGTTTAAAGAGAAAGATATGACGATTACCGAAATGCCTGCTTTTAAATCCATGAACCTAACTCCTGCCAGTTTTGCTGAACTAGGTTTTTCTTGGCGAGATGATGATTCGCTTGTTGTTTCTAGAGTAAAGGAAAGTGAATGGTCAAACGATCCAGCCAAGAGACCAAACCCATCGTTGTATTTAATTAAAATGGGTGAACCGATGCAGATCCAAATTTCGCATCCACCAAAAGGGTATGGAGATTATCAGCCCACATATATTAAAGCGATTAAGAAGCTCACATGGGTAAGAAAGAAACACTTAACTGATTCTAGCCAGAATTTGTGGATGGCAGACGCAGATGGAAAAAATGCTCAGGTATGGTTAGAGCGGATCAGCGGATATGATTTCTATTTTTAAAGAAGAAACGCATGTGGATTTGGCTCCACATGCGTTCATTTATTTAACTTGATACTCTTTTAATAACTCTACTTCTAGCTCTGTTAGCTCCCTGTATTCTCCAAGCTCGAGCGTCTCATCTAACTGGAGCGGTCCCATGGATATCCGCTTTAAATAAACCACTCTTTTCCCTACAGCCTGGAACATTCTTTTCACCTGATGAAATTTCCCTTCGGTAATGGTAAGTTCAATGTCGGAATGTAGTCCTGTTTTTAATATTTTTAAGTCACCAGGTTTAGTTTCGTATCCGTCATCGAGTATTACCCCTTCGGAAAAGGCTTTAACGTCTTCTTCGGTTACTTCGCTGTCTATCACTGCAAAATATGTCTTGGGAACATGTTTCTTCGGTGATAATAATTTGTGGGCTAGCTGCCCATCATTGGTAATAAGCAATAACCCCTCAGTATCCTTGTCCAGCCTTCCAACAGGAAACGGCTCATACACTTGGTCATCCATTTCTAATAAATCAATAACCGTTTCTGTTGATTGATCTTCTGTCGCGGACAATACTCCTGGCGGCTTGTTCATCATTAAATAAATAAACTCTTTGTATTCCACTACTTCACCATTTAAGGTCACCGTTTGTGTATTTGTGTCGACATGCTGTTTCGGATCCTTTACAACGACATCGTCTACCTTTACGGCACCGGTTTTTAAAAGCTGCTTTACTTCTTTACGGCTGCCAAACCCTAGATTGGCCAGCATTTTGTCAATTCTCACTATAATCTCTCTCCCCTTATTCTTAGGAGTTATGAACCCATTCCCAATTTACTTTTTAGACGTTCTACCCTGTTACCAAATAGTCTGGTAAGAAGTCCTGATTTTAATCCAAGGTAAAAATAGATAATCACCCCAACACCGGCACTAATCATAATAATAATGAGCGATTGAAACTTACTTTCTGGCGATAGGAACAATGATAGCAATTGATAAATCAACCCTGTACCCACCCACATTAAGCCAGCAAAAATAACAATTAATAAACTTCTGCGCCATACTAGCTTAAACGGATATCCTGCAAACTTTTTAATAACAAAAATATAAATTAAAATTGATACGGTATACCCAAGTGCTGTTGATAATACAGCTCCTTTAGTACCAAACAGATTGATTAAAGGAATATTAAGGGACAGCTTAATTAACAACCCAACCAGCAATCCTAAAACGGTAAACCTTTGCTCATTTATTCCTTGCAGAATCGCTGCCGTCACTAAAAACAGGGCAAATAGGATAGCAACTGGAGCATACACACTTAAAACCTCTGTACCGAGCATCTTATGCTCATAAAACACCGTGTAAACCGGTTCAGCTAAAAGTGAGATTCCGACAGCAGCAGGTAAAGTTAAAAACAGCATAATTTGAAAGGACTGATTTAATTGTGTATTTAAGTCCCTTCGGTTATTTTCAACATAGGCTTTCGTGATACTTGGGACAAGTGCCAGTGAAAATCCAGTAGCCAATGAAACAGGGATAATCACGATTTTATGTGATTCAAAATTTAAAATAGAGAACGCTGCTTTAGCTGCAGCTTCACTATTCCCCATCTCCATTAAAGCCCTAGTAACTGTAACTTGATCAATCGCTTGAAATAACGGACCTGCAATCCCGACAAACACAAATGGGGCAGCATAGACAATGATCTCTTTATAAATTTCACGTAAGGATATTTTTACTGTCCCTCTATCTTGCCGCAGCAGTTCATCAAGGTGCGGTTTCCGCTTATACAAATACAAAAAAAGGACCACCAAACTTCCAATCGCACCAATAAAAGCAGCAAAGGTAGCTACACTCACAGCAGTTACTATACTACCATCTAAAATATGGATGACAATAAAGGCTCCAGCTAATAGAAATACAATCCGAACAATTTGTTCGACTACCTGCGAAACGGCTGATGGTCCCATGGATTGATGGCCTTGGAAGAATCCTCTGATCAGACTCATAAACGGAACCACGATAAGTGCAAAACTGACAGCTCTAATTACAGTAGTAATGTCCTTAATGCTTGACGCCACTTCTTTGTCGTTTTTAGGGAAAATCCACTCGGCAAGGAATGGTGCTGATAGATACAAAATTAAAAACGACGCAAAACCGGTTATCAGCATAATCAATAATCCGGATTTAAACAACTTCCTGCCTACAGCATATTCCTCAATTGCATTATATTTTGAAATAAACTTTGATACAGCCAGTGGTACCCCGGCGGTTGCTATACTAATAAAAATCGTATAGGGTATGTAAGAATATTGATATAGTGCAGTTCCCTCAGATCCAACGATCTGGTAAAAAGGGATCACATAAAGCAAACCAAGAACCTTTGATAAAATTGTTCCAAAAGTTAATATAAATGTACCTCTTATTAGCTTAGATGACATAACCTCTAAAATCCCTTCCTAGTGAAGAAAAATAACTACTTTTGCACACTATTAGTAGTTTACATCTCTTTTATCCCCGATGCTACTAACAACGATAGTAAATTTAATAAAATTGTTGACATTTCGTTTTCTTTTCAGAATTTGTGGATATGTTTATAATGAGTAATTAGGATGACTATAAATAAAGTTGGTGTAGTAGATGGATTATGATGTAATTGTAATCGGCGGCGGCCCTTCTGGCTTGATGGCAGCCATTGCTGCAGGTGAAAAAGGTGCAAGGGTTCTATTAATTGATAAAGGTGATAAGTTAGGCAGAAAGCTGGCTATTTCAGGCGGCGGTCGCTGTAATGTTACTAATCGTCTGCCTATTGAAGAAATTATTAAGCATTTACCTGGCAACGGTAAATTTTTATATAGTGCATTTTCGATTTTTAGTAATGAAGATATTATCAAGTTCTTTGAAAGACTAGGTATTGAGTTAAAAGAAGAAGACCATGGCCGGATGTTCCCCGTTTCAGATAAAGCACAATCTGTCGTTGACGCCCTGTTAACTCAATTAGAAAAGCTGCGAGTGAAAGTGTATACCAATAGCCCCGTTGCCAACCTTGAATATAAGGATGGGCGTGTCGCGTCTGTGCTATTAAAAAATGGAACGAAAATCTCGGCTAAAGCAATCGTCATTGCCGTGGGAGGAAAATCCGTTCCTCATACCGGTTCAACCGGAGACGGTTACGCTTGGGCCAAAAAAGCGGGGCACACGATCACTGAATTATTTCCTACAGAGGTGCCTGTCACCTCTAATGAGCCATTTATTAAAAACAAATCACTACAGGGCCTTTCTTTAAGGGATATCGAATTAAGCGTTTTGAATCCAAAAGGAAAGCCGATCATTTCTCACCGGATGGATATGATTTTTACTCACTTTGGTCTTAGCGGCCCTGCGGTACTTCGCTGCAGCCAATTTGTCGTAAAGGCGATGAAGAAGTGGAAGCTAAATGAAGTGACCATGAGCGTTGATGCTTTACCTGATAAAAAAGAAGAAGAGGTATTTCAAGAAATTGTGAAACTGGTAAAAAGCGATCCAAAGAAGAGTATCAAAAACACCTTGAAAGGCTTTCTTCCTGAACGATATCTTTTATTTATTTTAGAGTTTAATGGCATCGATGCTTTAGTGCAGGGTACAATGATTTCAAATGAAAAAATTAGAAGCTTTGCGAAAAGCTGCAAGCAATTCTTAGTAAAGGTTAATGGAACATTGCCGCTAGAAAAAGCATTCGTTACCGGTGGAGGTGTATCCGTTAAAGAAATAGAACCACAAACGATGGGCTCAAAAATGATGGAAGGTCTCTTTTTTTGTGGTGAGATCCTCGATGTCCATGGATACACAGGCGGCTATAACATCACCTCTGCTTTAGTAACTGGCAGACTTGCGGGGGGTAATGCTGCACTTTTTTCTAAATAATACGAATGTTAAAACCCTAGTCAAATTGACTAGGGTTTGCCAATTGAGTACTAGTTCTTCCCGGTGAACTCTGTCCTTTTAGCTTTCTTTTAAATACAAGACTGAGAAGTAAATAAAGAAGAGGAAGCCCCATGCTGATCCTTTACAATTGGCAAAATAAAGGCCACATGAGCCATTGCCCAATCTGCCGTATGATGTCTGCTTGCCCAGCGATCTGCTATTACTCCATAGCGAAAAATCGGCATTAATTCCCTAATATCAAATTGTCCGATTGAGCCCAAAATAATTAAGGATGTTTAAGAATAAGATTGAAAATCAGATGTTCTGAACACACCGTGGTTTTTATGGGTAATTGCGGGGGGTACTTTTGGATTAAACATGATAGGACCAGTGCTCATTTGGAAGATTACAAGCAGTAAAACAAAGGGATAGGCTTGGAGTTCAGTATTTTTTGGGGCCTAACTTTTGTCAGGCCCGGTAAATAATCATGGCTGAAAAACAATAAATCTGTTCTTCTTCTACTTCCTCTGACATCGCTGCGACGTTATACTTTATATCTACTAATTTCTTTTCATCTATACCTTTTAAAAACCGATTCATTTCTTTTTCCAAATCTTTTTCATGCTCGCGGTCGAATAGCTTAACCTGAATCATTACCATATCCCCTTTCCATTTTTCTACTAGTATTTCCAATTTTTCAGAAAATTAAAATTTACATCAAAAAAACGATTCCACACTTGGAATCGTTTTTCGCTGATGAACTATTTAGTTTCTCCGGTCCATTCGAGCATACCGCCAGCCATATTGCGGACTTTGTACCCTTGTTCCTGAAGATAGTGACAAACGTTACCACTTCGTGCACTTGAGCGGCAAATAAAGATATATTCTTTTTCCTTATCAAAATAGTCTAGGTTAACAGGAATATCTCCCATCTTGATATGCTTTGCACCAGGGATTTTTCCTTGAGCAACTTCATGATCCTCACGAACGTCGACCAGTTCAAGCTTTTCCCCTTGCTCCAGCTTTTTCTTTAATTCTTCTGTCGTGATCATTTGAATCTCTTCCATCTATACATCCCCTTTTGAAAAACTTAATTAGCTACGATATTAACTAGCTTACCTGGAACGGTGATGACTTTACGGATTGTTTTACCCTCGATTTGTTCCTTAACACGGTCATCGTCCATTGCAATTCCTTCTAGTGCTTCTTTGCTTGCACCGGTTGGTACCATAAGCTTGGTTTTCACTTTGCCGTTTACTTGGATCACAATTTCCACTTCGTCATCCACAAGCTTCGCCTCATCATATGCCGGCCACGCCTCATATGAAATCGTTTCACTAAACCCTAGTTTCTCCCAAAGCTCTTCAGCAATATGCGGGCAAACAGGGGCCAGCATTTTAACAAAGCCCTCAACGTAATCTTTTGGAAGAACTGTTGCTTTGTAGGCCTCATTAATAAATACCATCATTTGCGAAATTGCCGTATTAAAACGTAAGCCTTCATAGTCTTCTGTTACCTTTTTAACCGTCTGATGGTAGACCTTTTCTAAGGCTGATGCCTCTTCTGTTGCTTGAATCTTAGGGTTCAGTTCACCGTTCTCCTCTACGAATAAACGCCAAATACGATCTAGGAAACGACGTGAACCATCCAATCCATTTGTCGACCAAGCGATACTCGCATCAAGTGGTCCCATAAACATTTCATACAAGCGAAGTGTATCTGCTCCATGGCTATCTATAATATCATCAGGATTTACTACATTTCCTTTTGATTTACTCATCTTCTCATTGCCTTCACCTAAGATCATTCCTTGGTTGAAAAGCTTTTGGAAAGGCTCTTTCGTTGGCACCACACCGATATCATATAGGAATTTATGCCAGAAGCGTGCATATAACAAGTGAAGTACGGCATGCTCTGCTCCACCAATATAGATATCAACTGGGAGCCAATGATTCAACTTCTCAGGTGCAGCTAGTGCTTGATCATTCGTAGGATCAATATACCGTAAATAGTACCAGCAGCTGCCTGCCCATTGAGGCATTGTATTCGTTTCACGTCGGCCTTTTTTACCTGTCTCTGGATCAACCACATTTACCCAGTCTTCAATATTTGCAAGAGGTGATTCACCAGTTCCTGAAGGCTTGATATCCTTTGTCTTTGGAAGCATTAATGGAAGCTGGTCATCAGGTACAGCGGTCATCGTGCCATCTTCCCAATGGATGATTGGAATCGGCTCACCCCAATAACGCTGACGACTGAACAACCAATCACGTAAACGGAAGGTTACTTTCTTCGTACCAATGCCTTTTTCTTCTAACCAAGCAATCATCTTTTGAATCGCTTCAGTTTTGTCTAAACCATTTAGGAACTCGGAGTTAATATGCTCCCCATCACCTGTATAGGCTTCTGTTTCAATATCTCCGCCTGCCACAACCGGTTTAATCGGAAGCTTGAACTCTTTTGCAAACTCATAATCTCGCTCATCATGTGCTGGAACTGCCATAATTGCACCTGTACCATAGCTCACTAATACATAATCAGCTATCCAAATTGGCATCTTCTCGCCGTTAGCTGGATTAATCGCGTAGGCACCAGTAAAGACACCTGTTTTCTCTTTTGCAAGATCTGTCCGTTCTAAATCGCTCTTCGTCTTTACTTTATCTAAATAGGCTTCAACAGCAGCACGCTGTTCTTCGGTCGTGATTTTATCAACAAAGCTATGCTCAGGAGCAAGCACGGCATAGGTTGCACCAAAAAGCGTATCAGGACGAGTAGTGAATACGGTAAATGTTTCTTCATGTCCCTCGATGTTAAAAGTAACTTCAGCACCTTCTGAGCGGCCAATCCAGTTTCGCTGCATTTCTTTTAAACTCTCAGGCCAGTCTAGTTCTTCTAAATCTTCAAGTAAACGATCACCATAGGCTGTAATTTTTAAGATCCACTGTTTCATTGGTCGACGTTCAACGGGATGTCTGCCACGCTCACTTTTGCCATCTATAACTTCTTCATTTGCTAAAACAGTTCCAAGTGCAGGACACCAGTTAACAGCTACCTCATCCACATATGCAAGACCCTTTTCAAACAGCTTTAAGAAAATCCATTGTGTCCATTTATAGTATTCAGGATCAGTTGTGTTTACTTCACGGTCCCAATCATATGAAAACCCGAGTGCCTTTATTTGCCTGCGGAAGGTATTAATATTTTGCTCCGTAAATTCCGCAGGGTCATTACCCGTATCCAATGCATATTGTTCTGCAGGTAATCCGAAAGCATCCCATCCCATTGGGTGAAGGACATTATATCCTTGCATACGCTTTAAGCGTGAAAGGATATCGGTTGCCGTGTAACCTTCAGGGTGTCCGACATGCAAGCCTGCACCGGATGGATATGGGAACATATCTAAAGCGTAGAATTTTCTTTTGTCATATTCCTCGCTCGTTTTAAACGTCTTTTCCTCTTCCCATTTAATTTGCCACTTCTTTTCGATTTGCTGGTGACCGAAACTCATAATTTTTCCTCCTAAAAAAAAATAAAAAACCCCTCATCCCAAAAAGGGACGAGAGGATTATGTATGTATCTTCCCGCGGTACCACCCACATTAGTGCCTAAAAACACTCGCTTCATTCAGCCATAACGCGGCAGACGGCAAACATTACTATGATTCATGTCTGCAACTCCTAGGCGAGTTCGTGATGCACCCGATTGACTTTCACCAGCCGTCAACTCTCTAACTACAGGTACTAACCACTACTACTCCTAATCACGGTTTTTAACTATAAATGAAACTTCGATCAGTGAAGTTTTAATGCCCGTTAATGCGGGATAAAAGTATTACGGTTATTGTATTAAATTTTCCGGCAATATGCAAGCAAACTTAAGCCTAATTTCAGGATAGTCTAAAAATCTTTCATTTAAACATCACCATGAAAGAACAAAGAAGAAGATCGATTAGGAACTTCTCCTTTGTTCCACTTTATATTGTAGCGGTAACCGATGTTTCGGATTTTAAACGTCGGTCGTAAAGTAGTGTTGTGATAATCGCAACTAGGAATAATGCAAGTAGGACGTAGAATAGTGCAGACATGCTGTACAGATCAACGAGCATTCCTCCTAATAATGGTCCGAGCATTCTGCCTCCTGTTGCTGTGCTCGTTACGATTCCTTGGTAGAAACCCTCCCGTCCCTGTGGAGCAAGGTTAAAGGCAACGGTTGGAACAGCAGGCCAGATAAACATTTCCCCTATTGTCAGGATTATCATTGCGACTAGGAACCCTGTAAAGGCACTTGCATTTCCGGCCACTATAAACGAAACAATAAATATCCCAATCCCAATTAAAATTTGAATTTTCAAGGTAGAATTAAGGTGTTTTAAGACGCCGTTTAAGATTGGCTGGCCTAGAACAATTAATGCTCCGTTTATCGTCCATAAAAGACTGTATTGGCTTAAGCTTATATTGATTTCTTGCGAGTGGGAGGCAATGGTTGTGGACCATTGCACGTAAGCGACCCAGCATAGTAAATAGCCTGAGCAGAGAATTAATAACGCAATAAGATTTTTCCGATTAGTACGGAAAGCTGCTTCCTTAATTCCTTTCGCTGGTTTAACCGACTCTTCAGTTGAGATTCCCTTGTAGCCAAATAGAGCAATTAATAAGAATATAGAGAACATAACCGTATTCGCAAGGAAGATTAATTCAAATGAGTAATCTGCAATAACCCCTCCAAGCGCAGCTCCTATTGCTACCCCTAGATTTTGAGCTACGTAAATGGCATTAAAAGCCCTGCGTCCGCCCTCTTTCCAAACTGACCCTGCCATTGCAAACATAGCAGGAAATACAATTCCAGTCCCGAAGCCAATGATGATTAAGAAAAAAATGTATTCTGGCCAGCCATGCCAGAAGGTTAACCCAACTAATGCTGTTAGCGTTATGCATATTCCAAGCAAGATTGATTTATAGCCGCCAATTTTATCAAACAGACTTCCTCCGAACAAGTTTCCGATTACACTTGCTGCAGAGTTTAACATTAATACTACACCGGCCATTGTTAAGGATTTCCCTAAGTGATCATGAATATAGATGGTGTTTAAAGGCCATAAAAAAGAAGAGCCTGTAACATTCACTGCCATACCAATAATTAAGAGCCATACGGCACGCGGCATGAAAAACGCTCCTTTACCATTTAACTATTTCGATTTCCAAAGGATATTGTATTCCCATTTCAAGGTGCATGCAATCATTTTGTTTATTAGAATCTTAATTGTTGGAATTGAGATCTAGACTTGTCACTAATACGCTCGACAAGTGACCTCTTCTTGTGATTTTGACACTTAACTGGTCAC
The DNA here is from genome assembly GCF_001940785.1 of Bacillus sp. MRMR6. GTDB lineage: Bacteria > Bacillota > Bacilli > Bacillales > Cytobacillaceae > Neobacillus. The sequence continues at coordinate 43,832 of NZ_MSLS01000024.1, read as the reverse complement.
TTAGACACCGGCTAAGTGACCTCTTCTCTTGCTTCTGAGTCCCAACGGTCACTTAGACAATTTAAAATAAAAAAAGTCCTCAAGGGACTTTAAAGAGCAGACTATTTCCATTCAACTAACTGTTACCTTTTCTTCTTTTTAGAGTTATCTACAGCAACTTTACTTTTATTAACAACCTTTTCAATTATTAGCTCCACATGAAAATGTTTTTCATCAATGGCTGAAACACTTGAAACTTTTCCTTTTTTACCTTTGATTGTAATATTTTCTCCTAAGGATGGAACACGTTGAAGCAGCTGGCTCAGAAGGACATTTTTGTTTTCGATAAAATGAACAACAAACATAAGGGTCTCTCCATTTCATATGGATTACATACTCCCTATAAATTATTTATTGACGATGAGTTTTAGACCATAATTCATCCTAGACAGGCGGCCTTTTCTATAGCAAATTGACACATCCAAATAATTTTGTAAAAATCAAAACAAGAAAACACTATTTCTATAAAAGTAATGGGTTATGTTATGAGGTGCATTTCTATAATTGAAGTCGAAATGACAAACGTTTTTACATAGCGATTGGTATATTTAACGCAAAACGTCGCCGAAAAATTGACGGTTTTTTTTAATATGAGGATGAAAGCCATTTCCCTTTGAAAAATCAGAGAAAAAGGTCTTCATAAAGGTGATGAAGACCTTTCCCTTTAAAAAATCAGAGAAAAAGGTCTTCATAAAAGTGATGAAGACCTTTCCCTTTGAAAAATCAGATAAAAAGGTCTTCATAAAGGTGATGAAGACCTTTCCCTTTGAAAAATCAGATAAAAAGGTCTTCATAAAGGTGATGAAGACCTTTCCCTTTGAAAAATCAGATAAAAAGGTCTTCATAAAAGTGATGAAGACCTTTTCCTTTGAAAAATCAGATAAACATTTGAAAGGGTCTATTTTTTTACTGCTGGAAGTTGTGCAGGGAAATAACTATTGGTCGCATGATCTTTTTTCTTCTCGTTAACTGTTTCCGCTTTGACAGCTTCTTTCACTTTCTCGATTTCCGCATTTAGTTCATCAATGCTAACGCCCTTTTTCACAAGTTCCTCTGTTGCCAAACGAATCGCATTGTTTGATTGTACAACTGATTCTCTTAATGAGTCCATTGATCCTTGCGGGTTGTGGAAGCCTGAAGAATTTTCTGCTGCAATGATATCCCAGAACCATTGGCCCTTACGGACAAATTCTTGAGCTTGCTTAATTTTATCTTCGCTTACTCCAGAAGTAATCATTTTGTTTACATAGTAGTGAGCAGATGTTGAGATATCTTGTGCTTCATGTAATGCACTAACGTTAGCATCTTGAATTTCAAGAACGCGGTCTTTTAATTTGTCTAAATCACGATCACCGTGGCATTGTCCACAAGATGTCTGCATCGTTTTAAGTGGAGAAGTCCACCAGTGGGAAGTGATTTTTCTCTTTCCGTCTACACGCTCATATGGCATATGACAGTCAGCACAGGATACATTTGCCTTACCGTGCGTACCGCCAGCATGTGTTTCATACTCAGGGTGCTGTGCTTTAATCATTGGTGTTCCGGAGATCGTACTAACCCAATCTTTCTCAAATCCATTTTCTTTTGCAATTGTATCGTAGTATTTATACATTTGTTCGGGTTTAAATCCTTCATTCCAAGGGAAAGTAACTTCACTATTGTTAGCAGCAAAATGGTACTCTACATGACACTGACCACAAACATAGCTTCTCATATCATTTTTAGTAGGGTTTGAGGTATCAATACCTTGTGCTTCTAAAGCTTTATAAAAGCTTGGACGAGTGATACGTAAGTCCATTGTTTGCGGATCATGACAATCTGAACATCCGATTGGCGAGTGGCCCATTTCTACACCTTTTGGCCAAATGACTTCATTGAAGTTTGCTCCCCAATAATCGTCACCCATTTCTTTAATCATGCTAGGTACTGCGGTTGACTTACATGTATAACATGAACCAACTGATTTATCAGTAATCCGTTTAATATCACGAACATCATCAAGCGCATAGATGTGACCACGATCTTCGTTATACTCAGTTGCGAACCCATAGCCGTTGAAAAGAACTGGCAGTAATGGTTCTTTGTCTGGATCATACTTGCTTCGCTTTACCGATCCATTGTATTTTGTGTCTTCCATTTTTTCATTTTTCATATAGCTATTATATTGTAGTGGATATAAATCCTTAAATGCTTCATTACTTATTTCATCTTCAGATAGGCCTGTAGTCTCCTGTGTTTCCTTAGCACCCGCTGTCTTCTCACTGGTATTTTCACTGCTGCAGCCAGTAATAATGAGGACGAATGCTAATAGAAGGAGATATGCCCCAATTCGGAACCTATTCATTCTTAAAATCCTCCCTTAGTATTTAACAATTCTCCAGACTTAGCTGGCTTATCATAACGATCATCTTTAAAGTCTTTTCCGTGCGGTACTGTCTTGTGACATGTTATACAGCTATCCTTTGCATCATGTGAGACGTTATCAATTGTACTCTGATGACATTCAGCACAATTTTTATTAATAACCTTCAAGGTCCTTGTAGTAGCATAAATTCGATCTGGGATATCTTCTGTCCCCAAAGTGTTGTAATAAATATGCGTCATACCGGCTCGTCCTTTAAAGAATAACTTTCCTGCCTCACTCTCATGTGGTAAGTGGCAGTCGTTACACTGCAGTGCCGCATGAGTTGAATCCATGAATGACGTATATACCGATTGCATCGTGTGGCAATTTTGACAAAAACCAGGTGAGTCTAGATATGCCATTGTTTTAACCGTACCAACGGAAAAACCAATACCAGCTAAAAGAGCTATAACAATTAACACTCTTTTATCAATCGCCAGCAGTTTTTTCAACATCTTTTTCATTTTTTCACCTCCCATAATATTCCTATCTCTCTGTTTAATGTATATAACAAAGTGTAAAACACTCTATTACCTAGGATTGCTTCCTTCTTCTCATTAGAAGGGTTATAATTCCCGCTGCCAACAGACTAACACCACTGAATGTCGCGATCGCAAGCTTAGTTGCGCTTTCATTTTCTTTCATTTCATTGATGCCTTTATTAGGGGTTTCTACCATTTCAATAGTTGTCATCGTTTCACCGCGCTGATACTCGAGTAAGAAGTTTTTCTCGTCCCCTGCCTTTATTCCCTGGTAATGATAGGAGAATATCCCCTCCTCATCTGCATGAGTTTTCTTTTCCTCAGGTGCTGGGTCGAGTTTTATCTTTTCAGCCTTTAATGGCTGAACAAAGGAAACATTGCATAGGCCAATATCTGCAAAGCTTTTAAATTGATAGGGCAACGATCGGTTTTTTTTATCGACAACGATATTATCGGTATAAAATTCAACCACAAACTTATATATCTCATTGGGCTGTATTTCTTCACTTGTAACCCATGAAATGGTGCCTTTTTCAGTGTCGATTATGTATTCAATATCATACACCCTAGATAAATCACTAGAATAATCAGCAACATAACCAATGCGGAAATTCTTTTCTTCCAGCGGCAGCGGTATCTCAATTTGACCCTTTAGCGGCTGATCTGAATGGTTTAACATCGTTCCCTGATATCCAATTAATAGTGGGGGATGTTCATTCTTTTCATCGTTCGGGTGATAGGCAAATTCTGGCATTACTTGAATCGTCAGTTCTTCCATTGTTAAGAGATTTTCATTGGATTCTGCGTTTGAAATTAGAGGATTAGTCAATAGAAATAAACTCAGCAGAAGGGTTATAATAAAAGAGTATTTTTTCATAAAATTACATCCTTTCAGGTTAGGAACTACTGATTAAAATCACGAAAATTGCCTTAAAAAAATTGCTAGGAAAACCAGTTTGCTTTTTCGGTTTTCTAACAATGAATGGGATGGACAGAGGATTCCTCTTTTCCATATCTTATTTATCCCATGATTGAGAACCTCCATCTGTGACCCACATCACTCTTTAATCTCTAGTTATTACTAATTTGTGAACTGGGTTTTAACCTTATTTTCACAGTATTTTCTATGTAAATCTCTAAAATAAAGAAACCCTCAACTCGAAAAGTTGAGGGTCTTTAAACGCTATTATGATGATTGATCCTGCTCCTGATGGAACTTTGATTTAACAGGCTGGCCGCCAGAATTTTCATATTTCTTTTTCGATTCCTTTATTAAATCAACATCCTGCCCAATTTCAAGATCTTGATTATTGATCCCATTTCGTGTCTTTTGCTCAGGGTTTTGTTGTTTGGAGCGCTTTTTCAATATACTCCTCCTCCTCGATAATCCTGACCTTCAAGTATCATTGAATTCTGAAGTTGCTGCAGCTGCAGCCTCATCCGGTGGAGTTGATCACGCTGTTGAGAATTTGCACTATGTGCCATTTTTGCAATGTCATTATAAGATTCTTCTAACATTTGCAATGCTCTTGTGTAGTCATCATTATTATAATGCTGCTGGAGACTGGCTTCTTTAAATTGTTCCTCTGCAAAGGCAATGGTCTGTTCACATTGCAGCATTAATTCGCCCATTGAATCACGAGTAGCCATCACGGGACCCCCTTCATGTTGACATGACGATATTCCAAACTTATCTGATATCTGAAGCACAACGCTTCATTTCTTATTTTGTTCTCTTATGCTAAAATTTAATCTGTTACTTTTCATTAAATTAAAAGGAGGTCGCCTGAGATGAATCAGACCAACCCTTTTCCATATGCCTCCGATGATAAACGCTACCATACGTGGAATTATCACCTTCGCCAGTATTTCGGTCATAAAGTCTTCAAGGTCGCATTAGATGGTGGTTTTGACTGTCCAAACCGTGACGGTACGGTAGCACATGGAGGTTGTACATTTTGCAGTGCTGCAGGTTCAGGGGATTTTGCAGGAAACCGCGTAAATGACCTGGAAATTCAATTTCAAGAAATCAAAGAAAAGATGCATACAAAGTGGAAGGACGGCAAATATATGGCCTACTTCCAAGCTTATACAAATACTCATGCACCGGTAGAGGTCCTTCGTGAAAAGTTCAAAAAGGTGCTTAACCAAGAGGGTGTCGTGGGGATTTCGATTGCTACCCGACCTGATTGTTTACCAGATGATGTCGTCGAATATTTGGCTGAGTTAAACGAAAGAACATACCTATGGGTTGAACTTGGATTACAAACAGTGCATGAGAGAACAGCGCTATTAATAAATCGTGCCCATGATTTCCAATGTTATATTGACGGTGTAAACAAGTTAAGAAAACATGGAATTCGTATTTGCTCTCATATTATTAATGGTTTGCCCCTCGAAACTTCTGAAATGATGATGAAAACAGCTCATGAAGTCGCAAAATTGGATGTTCAGGGAATAAAAATCCATTTACTTCATTTGTTAAAAGGAACACCAATGGTGAAGCAATATGAAAAAGGGATGCTCGAATTTCTTTCTCTTGATTCTTATGTAAACTTAGTATGTGATCAATTAGAAATCTTACCGCCTGAAATGATTGTTCACCGCATCACAGGTGACGGTCCCATTGATTTAATGGTTGGACCGATGTGGAGTGTGAACAAGTGGGAAGTTCTAAACTCGATTGACGCTGAGCTAAAAAAGAGAAACAGCTTTCAAGGAAAATATTACCGGCAAAGTAAAGTGGGGAGTTAAGTGTGAAGATTACCCGTATCCTCCCCTTTGCGAGACAGCTACTTGAAAAAGCTGTTATAACCGGAGACGTCGTAGTAGACGCTACATTAGGTAATGGCCATGATACGGTATTTTTAGCCAGCCTTGTTGGAGAAAATGGCAGAGTGTATGGATTTGATGTGCAAGAAGAAGCCATCCTTGCGAGTGAAAAACGCTTAGCCGAGCAGGGTTTCTCCAACCAAGTGACACTTTTCCACGCAGGACACGAATTTATTGAAAAGTTGATTCCTGTTGAAGATTACGGGTTAATTACCGGTGCTATCTTTAATCTAGGATATTTGCCTGGAAGCGATAAAACCATTGTAACAAAACCTGAGACAACCATTTCCGCGATTGGACAGCTTTTAAAACTCATGAAACCTGAAGGCATAATCGTCCTTGTCATCTACCAAGGTCATGTTGAAGGTGCAATTGAACGGGATGCTTTACTCACTTATTGCCAGCAGCTCAACCAAAAAACAGCACATGTACTACAGTACCAATTTTTAAACCAGCAAAATAACCCGCCGTTTATAATAGCAATTGAAAAAGGATAACCAGGCAATTGCCTGGTTTTTGCATTCACTTAAATCTTGTTACAACTGTTGGAACCCATTTCTGAACAGCCCGATAGGCTAGTCCATTTACATAAAAAAAGTAACTAATTGATCCGCCGGCTTTGATGATTCCTTTTGCAAGTTTACGTACATTCTTTTGTTTGCGGACCTTTCCATCTGATAAATAAATGCCCAATAAGCCACGGTTAATAAGCTGATGAAACTTTTTATGAGGCAGATACTCCGTATGACGGTCGGCTTCTATTACAAAATGTTTCAATCGATTAAAGAGCGTTTCTTGATCTTCGTAATAGGAACAGAAATTCAAGTCACCGCCAGCCCTATCTTCTTCTTGATCGATAAAATAATCTAACAAGATATGAAGTCCCTGTATGTATGGAAAATATCCGTTGCGAATATTTTCTGCATCCTTCTTGTGAAAATCCTCTCTCATCGCATAAGAAATGAGACAAAAAATCCCCAATGTCGAACCCGAGCAAGCCGAAAATTCATACCACTCCATCTCAGGCAAATTCCGTTGATGACGATGGAACCATTCCTCTAATCGCGGAACACGTTCCTCGTGAATGACATGCTTATGAATTTGTAAATCACAATAGTAATCACAAAGCTCGAGGAGATATTCTCTAATGATGGGATAGTTCTTTACTTCCTTTAATACATTCCTGCAGGTTTCAGCTAACTCGTTTAGATAACCTCCATCATCTTGGTCTTGCCTGAGACGGTAATAATTTTTGGGCACTGCTTCAGCCGATAAAGCATCTTTCATTGACTCATGAATGGCAGCAAAATCATCAGGATCTAACGAAGTACTACGATCACAAAGATTATCTAAGTAATCACTGATCGTTTGATAGGCAACGATAAATTTAATAGCTTTTTTATAGTTTTCGGTGGCAGTAAGGGATAAAATCCCTCCCCCCTCACAATGAAAGGTTTTATGCTCTATGCTTGCAAGAGCCTGAGTTCTGAGCTCTGGATTAGGAATGCTCTCCGCACGTGTTTTCCAGTAAGCTAGTTCCTTGTGAACAGCAGGTATGATTTGCCGGTAAACCTTCATCATAAGTTTGATGGGCATCATAAATCTTCATCCCTCCTTTTACACAATATAGCCAATTGCCTTTAGCTGGCTGGTTACAAAGTCTTTAGCATATTCAAATACATCTTCCCGTTCCGGCTCATTAAAGATTTCATGATAGCATTTCGGCCATTCTTTAAATCTTTTCTCAGATAATGGAGCATGGTTGAACCATTCCTTAACGGAAGCTTTATTCACTATTTTATCGTCGCCCCCTTGTATGACAAGAAGTGGAACATCCTGCGTCTTTTCTAAATTTTCAAAGGCTTGTTTTATGCTATCAGCTAATTCACGATACCAGCGTATAGAAACCTTTGTAATATATAGGGTATCATTCGAATCTACTTCCCAAATATCCTCGTTTCTTGTTGCCATTTGAACGGATATTCCAGAATCCATCCTTAATGAAGGAAACACCATGTTTAACAGATAAGAAAGCATATTCAAGAATTTTGAAGGGGTATGAACAAGGCCTAAACAAGGAGAAGAAAGAATTAATCCAGCAATATTCAATCTCTCTTCCTGTAAAAGACGGACTGCTATTAAACCACCCATACTATGCCCAAGTACGAAAACGGGTAATTCGTAACGATAGGCTGCTTGAATCCAATCCTTTACTTCCACCATATACTCATCGAAGGAATCAATATGTCCCCTGCGGGATCTTGTTGTCATGCCTTGTCCGGGAAGATCCGCCATGATGACATGAAAGCCCGATGTGCGCCACATTTCAATCAGCCAGCCATATCGGCGATGATGTTCCATTGCCCCATGTATCATAACAATGACTGCTTTCGCTTCCCCTTCTGCTTCCCACTTCCACATATTTTTTTCCTCCTAGAAAAAAATTCTATATAATATATATTAACATGCTCATTATGCACCTGCACCTCTGTATCCTTACATATGTTCAAACCTGCATGAAGGGAATATACAAAAAAGGAGAGGAATTAAATGATTTATCCATATAAAAATAAATATCCCAAAATTGCAGAATCGGCATTTATTGCTGACTATGCCACGATAACAGGTGATGTTGAAATCGGTGAGGAATCAAGCGTCTGGTTTAATTCCGTCATTAGAGGAGATGTCGCACCAACAATCATCGGAAAAAAAGTAAATATCCAGGATAACTCTGTCCTGCACCAAAGTCCAGATAACCCTTTAATTATTGAAGATGAAGTAACCATCGGACACCAAGTGATCCTGCACAGCTGCATCATTAGAAAAAGGGCTTTAATTGGTATGGGTTCCATTGTATTGGACCAGGCTGAAATCGGTGAAGGTGCATTTATTGGTGCTGGAAGCCTCGTACCGCAAGGAAAAAAGATTCCGCCCAATACATTAGCATTCGGTAGACCTGCAAAAGTGATTAGGGAACTAAATGATCATGACCTTAAAGAAATGGATAGAATCTATACAGAATATGCTGAAAAAGCACAGTATTATAAGTCGATACAAAAATAATCTAAAAAACGCACCCAAAAACAGCTCATGGGTGCGACTTTTTTAGTTTTTCATCACTTGAAGCTCTTTTGTGCCTGTGGATTCTGATTGAAACTGATATTTACCTTCTACGTACACTTGGTGCCAAACCATGAACATAAGAACTGTCCATATCTTACGACTGTTATCCATCTTACCTAGACAATGGTCATCAAGCAGTTTTAATAAGTAGTTTTTATTAATGAGATATTCAGTATCACTATCCCGGACTACACCTTTTGCCCAGCTAGTCATTTCGTCTTTCAGCCAGTGCCGTATTGGCACAGGAAATCCTAGTTTTTTCCGAGTCAGCACATGATCCGGTACAATTCCTTCTACAGCCTTCCGAAGAATATACTTGGTAGTAGCATTGGTTGTTTTCAAACCAGCAGGTATTGTAGAGGCAACCTTAAATACTTCCTTATCAAGAAAAGGCACACGCAATTCTAATGAATGTGCCATAGTCATTCGGTCTGCTTTAAGTAAAATATCACCACGCATCCACGTATGGATATCAATATATTGCATCTGATCGACTGGAGTATAGCCTACTGATTCCATGTAAAGCGGTTTTGTAATGTCAGTGTAATGTAATCCAGGATCGTAAACATTCAATAATCTGCTCTTTTCCTCCTCAGTAAACATCTTGGCATTGCCAATGTATCTCTCTTCGAGTGGTGTTACACCTCGTTCAATAAAGCTTTTTCCTTTGGTTCCTTCAGGGAGCATGGTTGAAAGCCATTTAAGGAATACCTTTATTACCCTTGGGATATTATTAAAGACTTCTAGTGATTGCGGCTCTCGGTAAATGTTATAGCCTCCAAAGAGTTCATCTGCTCCCTCGCCTGAAAGTACCACCGTAACATGCTTCCTTGCTTCTCGAGCAACAAAGTACAGAGGTACGCAGGCAGGATCAGCAAGCGGGTCATCCATGTGCCAAAGGATTTTTGGGAGTTCCCTCATATACTCTTCTGGAGTTATCACATAGCTGATATTCTCAACCCCAAGTTTTTCGGCAGATTCCTTCGCAACATCAATTTCACTGAACCCATTTCTCTCAAACCCGACAGAAAAGGTTTTGATGGCAGGATGAAATTCCTTGGCAATCGAGGCAATAATCGTCGAATCTATTCCTCCAGATAAAAAAGAACCTACAGGAACGTCACTGCGCATATGAATTTTCACCGAGTCAATCAGTACTTCCCTGATTTCTTTAATAAAATCCTCTTCTGATTTATTTACTGGCTTAAAATGAGCCTTCCAATATGGATATACTTCCATGGGCAAGCCAGTTTTTTTTATAAAATAATGTCCTGGTTCCAGCTTTTTGATTCCGATTGACAACGTTTCTGGCTCTGGAACAAATTGATAGGTAAAATAATGCTGAAGCGCTTTGTAGTTAAGAGCATCATTTTTAAGAGCCAATAAAATGCTTTTCTTCTCAGAAGCAAAAAAGGTCCTTCCTTCTTCCTCATAATAAAAGAAGGGCTTTATTCCAAAATGATCTCTTGCACCGTAAAGGGTCTTATCAACCTTATCCCATATCACAAAAGCAAACATTCCCCGCAGCTTTTCCACTAGCTTCTCTTTCACTTGACTATAAAGTGCAATAATAACCTCTGTATCGGAATGGGTGGAAAACGTTAGGCCAGCATCCTCTAGTTCTTCTCGTAGTTCAAGATAATTATAAATTTCGCCATTAAAGATAATCCAATAACGCTCGTTTTCAAAGGATAGGGGCTGATGGCCACTTTCAATATCAATAATGCTTAGACGCCGAAATCCAAATTGGATCCACTCATCTTCATAAAAACCTTCATCATCAGGACCACGATGGGTAATGATACCATTCATATCGTTAAATTGCTGTGTTGGAATTTTTCTTTTTTCCTCGTTTATACAGCCTATAAAGCCACACATTTGATTTCACCTACTCCAAACTAAATTATCTATAAAAGAAATTAAAGTATCTTACAGTTTTCACCTGTTTAAGTAGTCTTAAACATATTATTCTTTGTTTCCCTTTGTAAGAAGTAGACGTGAAACAAAAAAGAGGAGTTACATGTGGAAACATGCAACTCCTCTTTTTTAAAGCTTATTTTATAATTCTGCTTGTTGACGTAATGTATCTGCTTTGTCTGTACGCTCCCAAGGAAGATCAACATCTGTCCGGCCAAAATGCCCGTAAGCTGCTGTCTGCTTATAGATTGGGCGTCGTAAGTTTAGCATGTTGATGATGCCAGCAGGGCGAAGGTCAAAGTTATTGCTGACTAAATCAACAAGAACTTCTTCACTTACTTTCCCTGTACGGAAAGTATCAACAGAAATGGAAACTGGTTTAGCAACACCAATTGCATACGCTAGCTGTACTTCTACCTTGTCAGCCAGTCCTGCGGCAACAATATTCTTTGCTACATAACGTGCTGCATAAGCTGCAGAGCGGTCAACTTTCGTAGGATCCTTACCAGAGAAGGCACCGCCACCGTGACGAGCATAGCCACCATAAGTATCAACAATAATCTTACGACCTGTTAATCCTGCATCCCCTTGAGGTCCACCGATCACGAAACGGCCTGTTGGATTGATGAAGTATTTTGTGTTTTCATCAATTAACTCTTCAGGTACAACATGATTGATTACATACTCTTTAAGATTACGTTGAATTTGTTCAAGCGTTACTTCAGGATGATGCTGAGTAGAAATAACAATTGTATCAATTCGAACAGGCTTGTCGTTCTCATCGTATTCAACTGTTACTTGTGTTTTACCGTCTGGACGAAGGTATGGAAGAAGCTCTTCTTTACGTACCTCTGTTAGACGACGCGCAAGCTTGTGGGCAAGTGAAATGGGAAGCGGCATAAGCTCCTTCGTTTCATTACAAGCAAAACCAAACATTAAACCTTGGTCCCCTGCACCAATTGCTTCAATTTGTTCATCTGACATTAGACCCTCACGCGCTTCAAGCGCTTGGTCAACACCCATTGCGATGTCAGCAGACTGTTCATCGATCGAAGTTAACACTGCACAAGTCTCGGAATCAAAACCATATTTTGCACGGTTATATCCAATTCCTTTAATTGTTTCACGAACAATTTTCGGTATGTCTACGTAAGTAGAAGTGGTGATTTCACCAGCAACCAGCACTAAACCAGTTGTAACTGATGTTTCAGCAGCAACACGAGCATTCGCATCCTTTGCCAAAATAGCATCTAAAATTGAATCAGAAATCTGGTCACAGATTTTATCTGGGTGACCTTCAGTTACTGATTCAGAAGTGAACAAGCGACGTTTTGTTGACATCTGAATTCCTCCTATATAGTCAATAAAGTGAGGTTATCTGTGTGGGTTTTTATGTATACCTTGCCGTTTAACCTCGGGTTGATACGGAACTCATTCCCTTAGTAGTATGAAATAAACATAGGATTTTTATGAAAGAAACAGAACCTTTCTGAAAAAAACCCTTTGACAGTCTCATGATGGAAGTGTAGATCAGCGACATAGAGCAACGAAAAAAATAAAACCTCTCCTAATGTGAGGAAAGGTTGTCTTCCGCGCCTTTCACTCTTATCGTTCAAGGCAAACGCCTTGCTTCAGGTTTAGCACCGTTGCTCGAAAAAAACTTTTTCATAATCTTCGATTGCAGGTTGCTGGGTTTCATTGGGCCTGTCCCTCCACCAGCTCGGGATAAGAGAGTATCCGTTCAAGGATGAATCATACCCTACTATGTCGAATGATGTCAATGATTTTTTTAGAGTTTTACATTTTTTCAAAAGAGCAATGTCCTGTTGAAAAATATAGTGATTAATCGATCCCATTTTTCACCATTAGTATAGACTAATTAGCTGAATGTGTTATACTATTTATAATATTAATAAACTGTAAAGGAAGGATCCAAAAGATGAATTCTGTTCATATTCCCAATGAATTAAGCGAATTATTAGCGGACAGTCATATGCAAATTCAATTATCTGTGCCGCAGTTAGTTGAAAAAATTCTTTCTCGACAAGAAGGAAAGTTGACCTCCACTGGAGCAATAAGTGTGGAAACTGGCAAATATACAGGCAGGTCGCCTCAGGACAAATTCATTGTAATGGAGGAATCCTCCCAAGGAAAAATTGCATGGGGCACAAACCAGCCAATATCGGAAAAAGTATTTCAAAATCTTTATCATAAAGTACTAGATTACTTGAAACAAAAGGAAGAAGTTTTCGTCTTTAGGGGCTATGCTGGTGCTGATATAAAAACCCAGCTGCCGATTCAAGTTGTTAATGAACTTGCGTGGCATAATCTTTTTGCACAGCAGTTATTTATTCGCCCGACAGAAGACGAATTAAGCTCCCACCAGCCAGGGTTCACCGTAATTTCAGCCCCTAATTTTAAAGCTGATCCGGTTGTTGACGGTACAAATTCCGAAGCATTTATCATCATTTCGTTTGAACACCGAACCGTACTAATTGGCGGTACAGAGTATGCTGGAGAAATGAAGAAGTCAATTTTCTCAGTAATGAATTACTTATTACCAGAAAATAATATTCTTTCCATGCATTGCTCGGCCAATGTTGGAGTGGAGGGTAATGTAGCTCTGTTCTTTGGACTTTCAGGCACAGGTAAAACAACACTATCAGCAGATAAGAATCGTCGGTTGATTGGTGATGATGAACACGGATGGTCAGCAAATGGAGTCTTCAATATCGAAGGGGGCTGCTATGCTAAAACGATTAATCTCTCTCGGGATAAAGAACCACAGATCTTCGATGCGATTCGCTTTGGTACTGTCCTAGAGAATGTGAACCTTCATCCTGAATCAAGGGTTCCAGATTATGATGATGGCCGGTTAACGGAGAATACTCGAGCTGCCTATCCAATTGAAGCAATTACTAACATTGTCCAGCCGAGCATCGCAGGTCATCCGAATACAATCGTTTTCTTAACTGCCGATGCATTCGGAGTACTGCCGCCAATCTCAAAATTAACAAGAGAACAAGCGATGTATCATTTCCTAAGTGGATACACCTCAAAACTCGCAGGTACAGAAAGAGGTGTATCCTCACCTGAGGCTACGTTCTCAACCTGCTTCGGTGCACCATTCCTGCCACTCCCAGCCACACGCTATGCAGAGATGCTCGGAGAAAAAATTCTTGAGCATAGCGCGAATGTCTACCTTGTGAATACAGGGTGGACAGGCGGAGAATATGGAATAGGCAGCCGAATGAAATTAAGCTATACAAGGGCGATGGTTCAGGCAGCACTTGAAGGCGAGCTTAACCATGTCGAGACTGTAAAGGATGAAATCTTCGGATTAAATATTCCGCTTCACATTGCCGGTGTTCCTGATGAGGTCCTTCAGCCAAGTAAAACTTGGAGAGATCAACAGGCCTATAAGAAAAAAGCAAAAGAACTAGCCGAGAAATTTAAAAACAATTTCACAAAATTCACCAACGTTTCTGAGGATATTATTAGAAAAGGTGGACCATTGGCGTAAAAAGAGGCCCTTATCTCATGATAAGGGCCTCAATACATCATGGCAGTCTTACTTCTACTTTTTCAGACTGTTCTAGTATATTAAATTGAAATTCTCCATAGCAAATTCACCAACTTTTTTATCTCCTACTGTAAAGTGTAAATTCCATATACCTGGCTCTTCAAATGGGTGGAAACTCGCTACACCTTCTGCACCTCCGAAAGGGCAGCCGGCTATTACCGTTGTTGCGAGGTGTGCTCTAGTCCATGTTTTAACATGGACACCGTCAATTTTTAGATATTGGTATAATTTCTAACTCTTCAAATCAGACGCAGATCATTTACAATTCTTACACTTTTACACAAAGAAAAAGCAGGTAATTTTTCTACCTGCTTAGTTCGTTGAATTTAATGAAATTAATTGATAGCTAATCTTGGTGTAGTTATTTTGCCATTCTACTTTCTTGATTACGGCTGTCCCGTTTGAATCACTATCGATTGTCTTTCTAACATCAATTGGAATATCAATTGGATATAGCCTGTACCCTTCTTTCTCTAATAGAAACAGATTTTCTTCTAGTCTCTGTTCCCTTCCTTTTGTAACAATCATCGTATTTAACTCAAGAGGCATACCCATATTATTCGCTCCCTCTACTAGTTATTTATTATATTTTACCATTTTTTTGATTGGCTTTTCATCCACATTGATAAATTCTTTACAACATTTCTATTTATGACGGGCGGGAAGTAGTGGGTGAACTCAGGAAAGTACCAGGATTCAACCTGTTTCTCGTTTTCTTTTAACCTTTTCTCAAGTCGATAGGCATGTTCAATCGTCACATTCTGGTCCTTTACCCCATGGATAATAAGTACTGGGGCATCTAGCCTCTCCAACTGATAAAGGGGCGTGCGCTCTTTATATCGCTCAGGATACTTAGTTGGGGTGCCGCCAATCACTCTTTTCATCATCCTTCTCAGATCATTTCTTTCCAGATACGTTAATTCCATATCACTGACCCCGCCCCAGGTTACTAAAGAGGCTGCTTCCGGAAATTCAATTGCTGTCATTAACGCCATAACCCCGCCCCGGGAAAAGCCGAATACATGGATATTCCTCACCCTGGGAAGTGATTTCAACAAATTGAATCCTGCAAAAGCATCCTCCCGGTCTTCACCGGCAAAATCCTCATTTCCCTCCCCGCCTTGGTTGCCCCGATAATAAGGGGCAAAAACAATAAAACCCTCTGCAGCAAATTGAGCAATTCGTGCTGGTCTCACCTTGCCTACGTTCTTTATTCCTCCACGCAAATATAAAAAGCCATCCAGAGGTTCCTTACCAACTGGGACAGCCAGCATACCCTTCACTCTCAGGCCATTTGAAAGATAGGTAATGACTTGTAACTCTACATGGGGATTAGGAGAAGGGAAGCGCTGTACTGCAACAATTTTCCCGTCAATCTTAAACAACCTCACCACTCCTTTGCTTTTAAAAAAATTTTTACTGTTCTGGGCATTCACACATTTTAACCCTCTACATACGATATCTTAGGCTAATTGCCCAGAAGTTTAGGTATTAAAGGAGGTTTATTTAGATGAAAAAGTGGTTGAAAGTCAGTCTAACTACAGCTCTCATTAGCTTTCTCATGTTTTCACTAGCAGCTTGTAATTCAAATAAAGCTGATAATGAAAAATTAGAAAAGGTCCGTGTCGTAGAGGTAACACGCTCTATTTTCTATGCCCCTGAGTATGTTGCAATAGCCAAGGGATTTTTTAAAGAGGAAGGCTTAGACGTTGAGTTGTCTACTGCTTTTGGCGGTGACAAAACAATGACAACCCTGCTATCAGGAGGAGCGGATATCGCTCTAGTCGGTTCAGAAACATCCATTTATGTCTATGCACAAGGTTCGAATGACCCAGTCATTAACTTTGCCCAATTAACACAGACAGATGGAACATTTCTTGTTGCAAGAGAAAAAATTGATCATTTCACTTGGGACTTACTAAAAGGCTCTACTTTCTTAGGGCAGCGTACTGGCGGAATGCCGCAAATGGTCGGTGAATTTGTACTTAAGAAACATGGGATCGATCCACACCAAGATTTAAATTTAATTCAAAACATCGACTTTGCCAATATCGCTAGCGCATTTGCCTCAGGAACGGGTGACTTCGTCCAATTATTTGAACCACAAGCAAGCATTTTTGAAAAAGAAGGCAAGGGACATATTATCGCAAGCTTTGGCACAGAATCTGGGCATGTACCTTATACAACCTTCATGGCTAAAGAAAGCTACTTGAATGACAATAAGGATGTTATCGAAAGATTTACAAGAGCGCTATACAAAGCACAAGAATGGGTGCAAACACATAGTGCCGATGAAATCGCAGAGGCCATTCTTCCATATTTCGAGGATACAGATATTGAGATCATAAAAATGGTAATCGACCGCTACAAAGAACAAGGTTCGTTCGCCACAGACCCAATCCTTGATGAGGAAGAGTGGAACAATCTTCAAAATATCATGGATGAAGCAGGAGAACTGCCGAAAGCAGTCGACCATAAAACACTAGTTAATACAGAAGTAGCTGAAAAAATCCTCAATGAATAAGAGCAAAGGGAGGCCAGTCATATGAGTTTTTTAAGCATTCAAGACATTCATCACACCTACTTTACCAAAGCCTCAGCGACCACGGCCCTCACCAATATTTCCCTGCAGGTTGAGGAAGGGGAATTCATCTCCTTCCTCGGTCCTAGCGGCTGTGGAAAAACAACCTTGCTATCGATTATTGCCGGACTGATAAAGCCTACCCAAGGAACTGTCCTGCTTGAGGAAAAAAGAATCTCAACTAGAGAAAATCAGATAGGATATATGCTGCAGCAGGACTATTTGTTCCCTTGGAAAACCATCGAAGAAAATAGCTTAGTCGGCCTAAAATTATCAAAGCAACTAACAGATACATCTAAAAAGGCTGCTTTAAGCCTTTTAAAGCAAATGGGTTTAGCGGGAGTTGAAAAACAGTTGCCCAAACAGCTTTCAGGTGGTATGCGCCAGCGTGTAGCCCTTGTTAGAACACTTGCAACTGAACCAAAACTGCTGATGTTGGATGAACCCTTTTCAGCTCTCGATTATCAAACAAAATTAAAACTGGAGGATTTAGTTTCCAACACATTGGAAAAGTTTGGAAAGACCGCTATCCTCGTTACCCACGATATTGGAGAAGCGATTGCTATGAGTGACCGAATCATTTTATTTTCACCAAGTCCCGGAAGAATTCATAAAGAGTTTCAAATGCCTGAAGAATTGAAGAATCTAACTCCTTTTAAAGCAAGAAATCACCCAGCATATACAAGCATCTTTCAAACCATATGGAAGGAGCTGGAGTCTCTTGAACCCGAAAAATAATAAAGTAAGAGACCTCCATCAGGAATATCTTCATTCCTTAACTGTTGAAAAAAGGTGGGTGAGATTTTACCAACTTATTATATTCTTGTTCTTTTTTACAAGCTGGGAATTAGCAAGTCAAAAGAGATGGATTGACCCGCTCCTATTTAGTTCTCCATCAAAAATATGGGATTTATTCGTTGACAAAGTTCAAGATGGATCCCTTTTATCAAATTTAGGTGTTACTTTAACAGAAACAGTTCTAGGATTTATTTTAGGGACTCTAGCTGGTACTATCTTAGCGGCAGTATTGTGGTGGTCACCGATGCTCTCAAAAATTTTTGATCCGTATCTTGTCATTCTAAACGCCATGCCAAAAGTGGCATTAGGTCCGATCTTAATTGTGGCACTTGGTCCTGGCTATCCCTCTATTATTGCGATGGGTGCAATTATTTCAGTCATCATTACGACTATCGTAGTTTATACCTCGTTTAAAGAAGTGGACCCAAACTATTTAAAGGTACTTCAAATCTTTGGTGCATCTCGTGCACAATGCTTTAAGGAAGCAATTCTCCCTGCTAGTTTTCCAACTATTATTTCGACACTAAAGGTAAATGTCGGCTTGTCCTGGGTAGGTGTTATTGTTGGGGAATTTCTTGTTTCAGCAAAGGGACTTGGCTACATGATCATTTACGGCTTCCAAGTTTTCAACTTTACCCTTGTCTTCCTCTCACTAATGGTCATCGCGGTATTTGCCACCATTATGTATCAGCTGGTTGAACTGCTAGAGAAAAAACTTATTAAGGAATAGCAGCTTATTTAGGATTTGCTGCTATTCTTTTCCTGATTGAACTTTCTTAAGTATGTAATGCATTCTTCAATTACTTGATCTTTCATAATAAAACTAAAATCATCCCTAAACCTTACTTTTAATATATCTTCTTCTACCACTACAGGTCCTTTTGTTTCAAAATAGTTATTAGATCCATTCAGCTCGGTGACCTTCCCCCAAAAAACGGTCTTAACAAATGCCCCGTTTCGATCATTTACCCTATATACCGCTATTCGTTTTAATTTACCTACCGTTGCCCCTGTTTCCTCGAAAACTTCCCTTGTTGCTGCTGCTTCAAGCGTTTCACCTTGTTCAACCTTGCCCCCAGGAAACTCAAGTCCCCTTACCTTATGGTTTGTAAGGAGCCAAGCATTCTCATATTGACATATAACTAGTACATGTTTTGATTTCTCATTAAAAGAAGTAAGACAAAAAGAAAGCTCAACGCTGTTCCCACTAGCATCAAAAAATTGTTTCATGAAAGAATCCGCCTTATAAAATGTTGTGTTATATACATTATAATCAAAAAAGACGGAAAATCCCTCATTTAAGATTGGATTTCCGCCTTACTATTAAGTGCTCTTAGGTAAAATATTCATCGACTCAATATGTTTTTTGGCTTCTTCGTCACCAAGCTCATAAAGCATCCCGTAAACCTGTTGAATGGTATCATCATAGGCATCGTTTTCACGATCATAATGGTATTGCACATATGGAACATGAGCTCGGAAAAAGTTTTGCCACTCGGTCGAATAATTTTGATCAAACAATTCCCGAAGCTGTGTTATTTCTTCATCAGTTGCCTGAATTTGATAGCTCCACGTTGAACTAGTGGCACTCCTAGTGATTTCTCCAGAACCGACATCTATATAATACGTTTTCTTTTGTTCATTCAACATTTTCAACCCCTTACTGATCATTACTTAAACTTTCCCACAATCAATTAAATTTTATTCTTTTTCATAATTCGACGATCTTTTTAGAAATGTTTAATGTATAATTGCCATAATATTAAGAAAACTAAATTTACTCCTGAACTCAAAAACTTTTACAGGTTAAATTAAAGGATATTTTTTAGTTTTAAGGGAATTCAATAACTAAGGAAAAAACTTTCCTTTAGGAGGTGAAAATGATGAAGTTGGTTGATGAACTATATGAGATGTACCGACATAAGTTAACTGGTGACGAAGAAGATATTGATATGCTTGCTTTTGCTTTTCTAGAAGAGATGTCTCGTGAAGATCTTCTACATTTAATTCAAGAAATGGATAAGCAGGAGTTATACGATTTAATGGGACTTTACTTGATTGAAAGCTTAAAAGGGAAATTTGCACAGGAGGAATATGGCCAGCAGCGCATCTCTACTTATTATCCAAGAAATATACATTGATTTTTACATACTAGGAATGAGAAAACTGCATCTTACAGTTTTCTTTTTTTTGTAAGAATTGGTTTAAATCATGCTACAATAGTAGAGGGAGATGGAGGGAATAATATGTATCCTGTTCTGATTATTAGTATTATAATTATCATTATTGTCCTATTGCTGGCTGTGATTACTACCTCAAAGGCATATACTTACAAACATACTGTGGATTCCCTAGATGATAATCCATATCTTCAAAAAGAAAAACAAGAAGATGAGCATAAATAAAAAACTCCTATTCAAAAGCGAATAGGAGTTTTTTATATTGATTAAGCAAATACCTGACATAAATCTTCTTTACTTTGTTCCAGCCAGAAACGCATTAAGCGTTTTGCGCCTTCTAAATCGTGAAGTTTTGCTTGTCCGCATTGTTTTTCATTTGCCGCTGGAATTTCAACGATTTCAACAGCATCTTGCATTGTATCTTCAAGAAGGTCGATTATTTCCTCGACAGTCGGTTCTCCGCTGACAACCAAATAAAAACCAGTTTGACAGCCCATTGGGGAAATATCAATAATATCAAAGTGGTCATATTTCTCAGAGTGCTTTCTAATATTAAAAGCTAACAAATGCTCTAAGGTATGAATAGCATCCGGCTTCATCGCTTGTTTATTAGGCTGGCAGAAACGAATATCGAATTTATTAACAAAGCCGTCACTTCCAACCTTATGTACTCCACAGTGTCTTACAAATGGGGCTTTTACGGCATTATGATCTAGTTCAAAGCTTTCTACTGAAGGCATCCTTCCAACACTCCTTTTATAAATCTAAATCTAATCATACAATAAAAACACGGTTTTATCATTAAATTAAGTAACAATTTAGACGACTTTACATTTTATATGATATCTTTTAGATAATCGATTTAAGGAGTGTACACTATGCTAAAGAAGTTTTTTATTTTGGTAATTCGTTTTTACCAAACTGTCATTTCGCCAATAAAGCCGCCCACATGCCGTTTTTACCCTACCTGTTCCCATTATGGTTTGGAGGCTGTTCAAAGATTTGGTGCACTAAGAGGCGGATGGCTTACATTAAGACGGATATTAAAATGCCATCCCTTTCATTCAGGTGGAATTGACCCTGTTCCTGAAAAGAAAATTTAATCCTGATAACCGTCCACAAGAAGATCCAGCTTTCCTGTCTTAGGGTCGATGACTAAACCATGAACAGGAACACCCTTTGGCATTAGTGGATGATTTCGAATAACCTCTACACTGTGTTCGACACTTTCCGTAACACTCTCGAATCCATGCAGCCATTTATTAATGTCAATTCCAGAGTATGAAAGGATATTCATCGTTTCCTCGGTTACGCCTCTTTGCAACATACTCTCGATTACTGGTTCAGGCTTTAGACCGCTCATCCCACAATCATGGTGTGCTATAACCAGTACTTCCTCTGCCTGTAATTGATAAACAGCGATCAGGATACTGCGCATAATACTCCCAAACGGATGTGAAACTAGGGCCCCTGCATTCTTAATCGTTTTGACATCACCATTTCCTAAATTCATCGCCTTTGGAAGAAGTTCCAATAGTCTAGTATCCATGCAAGTCAGGATTACTGTCCTCTTATTAGGAAACTTAGTAGTTTCATATTTTTCATATTCATGACTTTCCACAAATTTTTGATTATAATCAAGTATTTCGAATAATAATGTATTATCCTTCATATACATACCGCCTTTCTCTTCTTTTTAATAGCATACAAAATTAATGATCATACTCCAAATTTTTATACTTGCAATTACCGCTTTTTTTTTGTAAGATACATAGAGAAATCGGAATGGTTCCGTATTATGCACTTATCAACTTTTTGAATTATAAAAATTTTTGAACAATAAATCGTAATAAATCCGATTTAAACTGTTTTGGAAGGAGCACTTATGAAAAAATTATTTATTTTTCTATTCTTTATTCTGCCCATCAGTCTTGTATTATCTGCATGTTCAGATGATGTTAACGAAACAGATGAGCAAGAAACTCAATTAACTATTTATACAACTGTTTTCCCGCTTCAATATTTCACAGAACAAATTGGCGGGGAATTTGTAGACGTTAAAACCATTTATCCACCTGGTTCAGATGAACATACCTTTGAACCATCTCAAAAGGATATGATTAAATTGGCCGACTCAGACTTATTTTTCTATATCGGTTTAGGACTAGAAGGATTTGTTGAAAAAGCAAAAAGTTCATTAAAGAACGAAAATGTAACCATGCTTCCTGTTGCGGACCATCTGCACTTGGAAGAAAGTGGAGACCATGCTGAAGAGGAACATGCTGATGATCATGCGAATGAAGCACATGATGATCATGCGGATGAAGCACATGATGATCATGCGAATGAAGCACATGAAGATGAAGAGCACAGCCATGGAGATATTAACCCTCACGTTTGGCTTGACCCTATTTATTCAAAGGAAATAGCAGCAGAAATTAAAGAAGCATTAATTAAAAAAATGCCTGAAAACGAAGCATTTTTTAACGAAAATTACCTTGAGCTAGCACAACAATTAGATGACCTCCATGCAGAATTTAAAGAAACCATTAGTAGTGCTAAGCATAAAAATATTATTGTTACACATGCTGCCTTTGGCTATTGGGAAACAAGGTATGGCATTGAGCAGATTAGTATTTCTGGTCTCTCCACTTCCAATGAACCAACTCAAAGAGAGCTTGAGAAAATCATCTCTTTTGCAGACCATGAAGGACTTCATTTTATATTATTTGAACAAAATGTCCAATCTAAACTTGCAGAGATTGTCCAAAAAGAAATTGGGGCACGAGCTCTTCCTGTGCACAACCTAGCCATTTTAACAGAAGAGAATATTAAAAACAAAGAATCCTACTTTAGTTTAATGAATCAAAATCTTGAAACACTGAAAATCGCACTGAATAATTAAATAATTAATTTAAACATGTCTGCCTTATAGTGGCAGGCATGTTTTGCTTTAAAGATTCAAATGCTATTTCTGTACCTTCAATAAAAGGAGTGATACGAATGGCACAAGATGTATTGTGTGAGGTAAATAATTGCTCTTACTGGGCTAAAGGAAATAAATGCAGTGCTGACAGAATTTATGTTGTCAGTCACCATGGAAAAACGGCCGAGAGTAGCAAACAAACTGATTGTAAAACCTTTGAACCTTCCTCTGACCTCTAATTAAAAATATGAACCAGGTAAATCCGCTGCCTGGTTTATTTTTTGTTAAACTTGGTTAACTTCTCCATTTTATTGCATTGCTCTAATCTTTTTTTGTTTATTTCGAACCCAATTCCAGGGATTGTAGGTACTGAGATAAAACCTTTATTCACTTTGACATCTGGGAAAATGATATCCTCTTCCCAAAACCGGCTGGAGGCTGAAATATCACCAGGGATTGAAAATCCAGGCAGTGAGGCTAGGGCAATATTATGGGCTCTGCTGATACCAAATTCAATCATTCCACCGCACCAGACCGGTACCTCTCGTGCATAACAGTAATCATGAATTTTTTTAGCTTCATTCAGTCCTCCTACCCTGCCAGCTTTTATATTAATTATTTTGCAGCTGCCAAGGTCAATGGCTTTTTTTGCATCCTCTAATGTAACAATGCTCTCGTCCAAACAAATCGGAGTCTTAAGTTCTTTTTGTAATGCTGCATGCTCAATAATATCATCACAGCCTAATGGCTGCTCAATCATAAGTAGGTCTAACTCATCGAGTGCCTTTAATTGTTCAAGATGATTTAATGTGTAGGCAGAATTTGCATCTGCCATCATCGGCAGATCAGGAAAATGCTGGCGAATTTCTGATAAGAAAGAATAATCGTTCAGCGGATTAATCTTCACTTTAAAGCGTTGATATCCTTCAACTAAATAGCTTTCAATCTGCTTAAGTGCGGTAACTATTGAGTTTGACGCTACTACAACACCTGATGGTATTACTTCACGAGTCCCGCCAAGTAGCGCGGATAAAGACCTTCCACTCTGTTTAGCAAACAAATCCCATAAAGCCATTTCTAGTCCGGCTTTTGCCATATTGTTCCTTCTAACAAAGTTAAAAATGCCTCCAGCTTCTTCCGGATGTTTAATTGGATTTGTTTGAAGCAATGGGATTAAGATATCTGTTAACATATGAAAGCAGGTTTTTACCGTTTCCTCCGTATACCAAGGCGTTGTGAATGCTACACACTCACCATAACCGCTGATTCCTTCATTATCCACCACCTCAATTATAATACTTTCTCGTTCTGTAACATTCCCTAAGTGAGTCTGAAATGGAACCTTTAGCGGCATTTTAATCACATTTAGGTTTATGTATGCGATCTGCATAATTAGTCCCTGCTCTTTTCTAGTTTTTTACAAAGGTTTCTTCTTAACAGTTTGTTCGCGGCATTCCTTGGAAGCTCGTCTGTGAAATAATATTTTTTAGGAACTTTATATTTTGCCAAACGATCTAAACAAAATTCGTAGAGCTCCTCTGCAGTTACAGAGGCACCTTCTTTTCTGATGAGAAACGCAGCCGGCACTTGGCCCCAATCATCATCCTCTATTCCAGTCACACCAGCTTCAGCAATATCTTCATGTGCAAGCAGAACTGATTCAATTTCTGCCGGGTAAATGTTCTCCCCGCCTGAAATGATTAAATCAGAGCGGCGGTCTAAGACGAACAAGAAACCTTCTTCGTCCAGGTAGCCAACATCACCCGTGTAAAACCATCCATCACGGAATTTCTCGTTGTTAGCATCTGGCCGATTATAATAGCCTGTTGTTACAATTGGCCCCTTAACGACAATATCCCCAGCTACATATTTAGGAGCTATAACACCATTTTCCGTCTCAATTCGGAGCTGGGCAGGAAATAAGGGTTTTCCAGCAGATCCAAGTTTACTAATGCTGTATTCAGGCGAAAGTGTTACAATTTGTGAGGCAGTCTCGGTCATCCCATACGTTTGAAAAACAGGAATCTCTTTTTCAATGCACGCTTCTAATAAAGGTAACGGGGCTGGGCCTCCTCCTAAAAGCATGCACCGAAAATAATTAGGAAGTTTGGATTCCTCGAGAGTATTAATAATCCGTGAAAGCATTGTCCCAACAACTGACATTACTGTAACCTGCTTGTTCTTAATATCAAGAATGGTTTGATTGACATCAAACTGTTCATGTAAAATCACAGGCATACCGTATATTACACTTTTCATTAAGATTGAATATCCACTAATGTGAAAGAGAGGAACACTGCACAACCATCTGTCCGTTTCTGTAATTCCGAGGTTTAATGCCGAACCTGCTGCACTCCACCAATGGTTACCATAGGTTTGTAATACACCTTTCGGCTTTCCTGTCGTACCTGATGTATACATGATGGTACAAATATCAGCTAGATGAATTTCTTCTTGGATTTCAGGTGCTGCAAAATTTGAAGAAAATAATTCATTCTTAGTGACCTTTTTCAATCCTGGCACCTCTAACGTAAGCATCATCTCAGAAAAGTCAGATTCCAATATAAGAAGTTCAGCCTGCGAATCTGTTAATTGCCAAGCTAATTCTGACGCAGCTAGGCGGTTATTTAAAACTACAGTCCTTGCTCCTAATAATTGAAGAGCAAATAATATTACTATGGTATCTAGGTGATTTTTTAATAGCACAGCAACTAGTTGATCCTTCTGTACTCCATGCCCTTGTAGTTTTGCAGCGGTTTCTAATGAATACTCGTAGAGTTCCTTAAAGGTAATTGACTTATCATTAAAGAATACAGCTGTTCTATCAGGTGTAAGTAATGCTCTTTTTGGCAAAAAATTAGGCAACGAATCCATTTTGTTTCTCCTTTAAACATCACTATTCTAATATAAGGTATGATTAGCGCTCCAGGTGCTTCGCTTCAATCAAGTCAAACTCAATAATGCCCTTAACCTTAACTCAACTAAATTGATATAAAAACAGCCTGATGGGAACCATCAAGCTGCTAGAACAATCAATATCAAGGAAAACGTGGGAATTGACCAAAGTCCGGCTTACGCTTTTCTTTAAACGCATCGCGGCCTTCCTTCGCCTCATCAGTTGTATAATAAAGAAGTGTGGCGTCTCCCGCAAACTGTTGAATACCAGCTAAACCATCTGTATCTGCATTGAAGGCAGCCTTTAAGAAACGAAGTGCAGTTGGGCTCTTATCAAGCATTTCCTCACACCATTTAATTGTTTCTTCCTCAACCTGTTCTAATGGAACAACGGTATTAACTAATCCCATATCAAGAGCTTCTTGCGCGTTATATTGACGGCATAAAAACCAGATTTCTCGCGCCTTTTTATGTCCTATAATTCTTGCGAGGTAACCAGACCCATATCCAGCATCAAAACTTCCAACCTTCGGACCTGTTTGTCCAAATACTGCATTATCTGCTGCAATCGTTAAATCACAAACGACATGGAGAACATGGCCGCCGCCAATTGCATAGCCTTTAACCATTGCCACAACTGGCTTAGGTATCACACGGATAAGTCGTTGTAAATCTAAAACATTTAGACGGGGAATCTTGTCGTCGCCAACATAGCCTCCATGTCCTCGGACACTTTGGTCACCGCCTGAGCAAAATGCTTTATCTCCGGCACCGGTTAAAACAATAACACCAATCTTAGAATCATCACGTGCATATGCAAAAGCATCAATTAATTCCATAACGGTTCTAGGGGTAAATGCATTATGTACCTGTGGACGATTAATGGTGATCTTAGCAATACCATTATATGTATCATATAATATTTCTTCATATTTACGTTCTGCAATCCATTCTACTGTCAAAATGATATCCTCCTTTATTTTTTCAATCAGGATTACTCCTGATTTAAAGACACAAAGTCACTTACTATTGTACCAAACTTTTCTTCTTCCTCCACATGAATTGTATGTCCACTTTGGTAAAAAACAATCCAATTCACGTTTTTAAGGCATTTTTGCATTTCTTTTGCGATTGAACAGAATTTTTCATCCTTAATACCAGTCAACAAAAGTACTTCGCAATGTAAATCATTTAGCCTCTCCCACCAGGACGGTTGTGACCCTGTTCCCATTCCACACAGACTATTGGCCAAGCCTTTCGCGGAGTTTGACAAGCGTTGATGTCTTATTTTGTTTTGAATACTCAAGGGAAGATTCTTATTTGGTGAAAAAAGCGAAATATTCTCCCAATAATCTACAAAATCGTTAATACCTTGGTCTGTTATAAACTTTGCAAGTTCAGCATCTTTCATGCGCCGTTCTTGTCTCTGGACTTCTTTGTTCAATCCAGGCGATGCACTTTCTAATATGAGCTTCCGGACTCGTTCTGGATATAGTATCGCAAAGGTAAGTGCAAGTCTTCCACCCATAGAATAGCCCAATAAGTCGACCTTCTGTATCCCCAGGTGTTCAAGGAGCAGCTTTAAATGCTTTGCCGCTGTCTCTATCTTATAGTCATCAAGATTATCAGGGGAATCTGTCTTACCATGTCCAACAATATCAGGAATAATTACCTGCGAGTGCTTGTCCCAATACTTCAAAAATGGTGTCCAAGTAGAAGAATCTCCAGTAAATCCATGTAGAAGTAGAAATGGAAAGCCTTCACCACTTACCTCGACATGATATTGAATATTGTCGATATTTACCTTCATTCCTCATACCCTTTGACATATTTTGATATTTCCTGGGAAACAGCACTCCAAAGTTCACGATGCTCTGTTAAATTGGTGTCTCTTCTTGTCACAATTTCGTACACATTAATTCCTTTATTTTCACGTGAATTTCCCATTGCAGAGCGTAAATGATCCCAATTTTCAATTTTTGTAAACTTCCCATTGAACATCCGAACCGCATGTTCAAATTCAATATTCAATGGAGTGCCAAATAAAAGTTCAAAGTGTTTTGGGTGTTCCGATTGAGGAAGAAAAGAGAAAATCCCCCCGCCGTTGTTATTAATTAAAATGATATGAATATCGATTTGGTATAACTTTGCTGCTAACAGACCATTCAAATCATGGAAGAATGTTAAATCACCTAACACTAGATATAATGGCTTAGAATATAATGCAGCACCTAAGGCAGTTGAAACAATCCCATCAATACCATTTGCTCCTCTATTAGCGATAATTTTTATAGACAAATCATTTTTAAGGAAAAAGCTGTCTAAGTCTCTAATCGGCATGCTGTTTCCAACAAATAGAGTCGCACCCTCTGGCAGCATTTCTGCCAGTTGATAAAACAATTTACCTTCGCTCAATTCAGCTGAATCTCGGATAGGCATGAATTGATCCTTTGTCAGGTTATTTATTGCAATCCATTTATCTAAGTAATTTCGCTTTATATTACCTTCAACAGAAGCTGCAAGCTTTTCACAGAACCATGACTCATTACAAAACAGCATCTCAGAGGTTAGTGCGTTCGGGTCGCGCCAGCCGCCAGCTCCATCCACCACATATTGATCTGCTTGCTGGTTCTCTTTTAGGAAAATCGACAAAGCTTTTGAGATTGGCATTGCTCCAAAACGAAGGATTACATCTGGTTTTAGTGAAGTTTTGGCGTCAGCATTTCTTAAAAAGGTGTCATAGACCTCCACTACAGACTTAAGGCTATGCTTACCGCTTCTAAGCTGTGACAGCGGATCGGCTAGGATTGGATAGTTTAATTTTTCAGCTAAAATTGCCACTGCAGAGGCAAACTTATCATCTGCAATATCTCCACAGACAATTATTCCATTCTCTATTCCTTTTAGCTTTAAGGCAATTGCCTTTACTAGGTCCTCACTAATTGTTAACTCACCATTTCGTACCTTAACATATCCCAATGGCCTTTCAGACATTTCGAAAATGTCAGCTGTTAAATTCGGAATCAGCGGCTCACGGAACGGAAAATTCAAATGAACTGGTCCCGCTGGGGCTTGTAAAGCCAACGCTGCTGCCCGGGCACATATGGTTCGTGCATAGCGGATGATTTCATTACTTTTTTCTGGAAGTGCCATTTCAGCAAACCACTTAACATGCTTCCCGTACAAATGGATTTGGTCTATGGCTTGTGGTGCTCCAACCTCTCGTAACTCATGTGGGCGGTCTGCTGTTAGAACAATTAAAGGTACGCGTGAGTAATTCGCTTCAACAATTGCAGGAAAATAATTCGCAGCTGCTGTACCAGATGTACAAAGAATAGCTACTGGCTTATTTGTTACTTTAGCAATCCCTAAAGCAAAGAAAGCTGCAGAACGTTCATCTATGTGGATATGGAGTTGTATATCAGGGTGTTCAGCCATTACCATTGCCATAGGTGTAGATCTTGAACCTGGACTCACCACAACATCCTTAACTCCGGTTTGCACTAGTTCTGCAACAAAAGCAGCCAAATAAGCTGTTAATGTCTCTTGATGATTCATATTATTTACCTCCAAGTGCGCGCAGCATTGGTCTAAATTTTAAGCTTGTTTCTAAATATTCACTTTCCGGGTCGGAGTCGGCTACGACACCACACCCCGCGAAAAGAGATGCTTCTTTTCTCTGAATTAGGCCAGAACGAATGGAAACGGAAAACTCACCGTTACCACGATAATCCACCCAACCAAGCGGGGAGGCATAATATCCACGATCCAGACTTTCTACCTGCCTGATTTTCTCAACAGCCTCCTGTTTAGGAAGACCTCCAAGAGCTGGTGTAGGATGGAGCCTTTCAACTAATAAAAGCAGGGACGCATCTTCATGACATTTTCCAATAACCGGAGTATAAAGATGCTGAATGTCTCTAATTTTCATTAGTTGAGGCCTGTCAGGGAGGATCATTTCACTGCAAGACTCTTCTAATGCTTCTTTAATCATTTCGACCACATAACTGTGCTCGATTAAGTTTTTCTGGTCAGTTAATAAGGACTGACCTAATATTCGATCTTCTTCCTCTGTTTTCCCACGGGAGATGGAACCCGCTAAACAGGTTGAGAATACCTGGTCACCTTGTTTTTTTACCAGCCTTTCAGGGGTAGCCCCGACAAAACTATCACCATTTGATTCAAACACAAATATGAAGCTATCCTGCTGCTGGTACGATAAATTATCAAGCACTGACTCAACCATAATTGCATCTTCAAAATACAATCTTAATTCACGGGCAAGGACAATCTTCTTTAATGGACCTGCCTTTAAATCGTTGACAACATTTTCAACCGTTTCCTTCCATTCTATAGGGAATATTTCCTTCTGTTCAATCAGTCTGGCGAATTTTATCTCATTCCTTGTTTCAAGTGATGACAATACTTGGGTTCTTTCCTCTATCACTTTTTCAAATAGTTTATAATTGTCATTTTGGGTACAGACAATATTCGTGGTTAAGAATGTTTGTCCACCAATTATGCTTAACATATATTTTGGGATATGAAATAAGGAATCAGCATACTTTGACCATAGGTCAGTTTTCGTTTTATGTGGGTCAAAAGAGAATCCGCCAAACATAACAGGACCGATAGCAGTTTCTTTATATGGGTTAAAAATGATACTATCCTTTAAAAAGTCTCTCCACTTTTCCTCAACATGAAAAAAGCGGTCAGTAGCCTGATCCGACTGAATTTGTTTTGATATACCAAGTCCTACAAGGACCATCTCTCCTTTGGGATCCTTCCAAAAAAACCTTTCTCCCAAAAAGTTATCTCTCCCGATATTAAAAAATGATAATGGGTTAATCGTATCCACTTTATGAACTTCACTAACCAGAATGGGCCTGTTAAGCTTCTTAGCACGACTAACGGCTATCTGCCCCCGCTCCTTTAGTTCCGTTTCCTGAATGGTAACCAAAAAAATCCCTCCAAAACAGTCCTTAATGACTGTTATCCATTCATTTCTACTCTATTTCTATATTCTACTTTCATTGTAAAGAAGTGAATAAAACTTGTCACTACCTATACACAGGTCTTTCTTATTATATATCAAAAATTCTGTGTCAGCTGTGAATTTGATTTGATTCTTCGTTTATTTCATTTTCCCTCCAATTCCCCTGTAATAGTCAGACAGGAATTATCTACTAGTTTGACTAGGAAAAATCCATTGACACTATTGACGAGATTACATAAACTTAGGTTTGGAAATAAACTTTGTCCATATAATTTTTAAATGACTATATAGATAAATTATCGTAAGGGAGAGAGATGTTATGCAGACAAACTTAAAGCACGGTTCAAAGCCTGCAGTCGAGTCAAACCACGGTTTTCAGGTGTGGTGGCAAATGATTAGACCACATACCTTAACAGCCGCTTTTGTACCGGTTATTCTAGGTACTGTACTTGCACTCGGTTACGAAACCATTAACTTCACTATATTCTTTGCCATGTTATTGGCAAGCTTATTGATTCAGGCTGCTACCAATATGTTCAATGAGTATTATGATTTTAAACGGGGACTCGATAATGAGCATTCTGTAGGAATCGGCGGTACGATTGTCCGTGATGGTATTAAACCAAAAACCGTTTTACAACTTGCCTTTAGTTTCTATGGAATAGCGCTTTTATTAGGAATTTATATTTGTGTGAATACAAGCTGGTGGTTAGCTCTAGTTGGCCTTGTTTGTATGGCAGTGGGTTATTTATATACTGGCGGTCCTTTCCCGATATCATATACACCTTTTGGCGAATTCTTTTCTGGTTTATTCATGGGTATGTTCATCATATTAATTGCTTTCTTTATTCAAACAGGTACTGTTACTACGATGAGTGTTCTTGTGTCTATACCGATTCTAGTCCTAGTGAGCGGTATTAACTTATCAAATAATATTCGTGATCGTGAAGGCGATAAAGAAAATGGCCGTAAGACGTTAGCGGTCCTCTTAGGTAAGAAGAATGCTGTCATCTTACTAGCAGGGATGTTTGCTTTTTCATACCTTTGGATTTTGGCACTGATTATCAGTGATATCGCTCCAATTTGGACAGTTTTTGTGCTCTTAAGCTTAGCGAAGCCGCTCAAAGCTATAAAGATCTTTAAGGCAGGTACCTTACCAATCCAGATGGCACCTGCTATGAAGGCAACTGCCCAAACAAATACAATCTTTGGTTTTCTTCTTACAATTGGTTTGTTACTAGGACATTATGTAGCATAAATAAAAAAAGCTTCTGCCTATATGGCAGAAGCTTTTTTACTTTATCTTCCAGATCTGATCAGCATATTCTTGAATGGTTCTGTCGCTAGAAAAATACCCAGCCTGTGCAATATTGACCAAGCATTTCTTTTGCCAGACTTGCTGATTTGTAAAGGTTTCACCAATATGCTTTTGTGTATCGGCATATGAGGCAAAATCTTTTAGAACAAAGTACTGGTCATTTTCTTCTATAAGAGAATCAAAAATAGGTTCAAACTCATTGTTCACTCCCGGGAAAAATCCATTCACAAGTTGGTCAACTGTCTGTTTTATTCGATTATCATGGTGATAGTATTCTTTTGAACGGTAACCCCCGTATTGTGAATAGTGAAGGACCTGTTCAGCCGTGAGACCAAATGTAAAGATGTTGGAATCACCAACTAATTCTCTAATCTCCACATTTGCTCCATCTAATGTTCCAACTGTTAAGGCCCCATTTATCATAAATTTCATGTTTCCTGTTCCTGAAGCCTCTTTGCTTGCAGTTGATATCTGTTCACTTAAATCAGCTGCAGGGAAGATTTTTTCAGCTAACGAGACCCGGTAATTTTCAAGGAAAATGACTTTTAGTTTATTTGAGATGCTCGGATCATTATTTACTTTCTCAGCTACGGTGTTGATCAGTTTGATTATTTTTTTCGCATAATAATATCCGGGAGATGCTTTTGCACCAAAAATAAACACTCTTGGAACAATTGAAAAGCTCGAATCCTCTTTGAAACGATTATACAGGTACATGATGTGTAAAACCTTTAAAAGCTGCCTTTTATAGGCATGAAGTCGCTTTACCTGGACATCGAATATCGCATCAGGGTCAACGGTCACTCCGTTTTTACTCTGAATGATTTCCGCTAGTACCTTCTTGTTTTCCCTTTTTATTTTTGTCAGCTGGTCTAAAAAGGAGGAATCGTTCTGGTATTTAAGTAGTTGGATTAATTCACTAGGTGTTTTAGCCCATCTCTGCCCTATACTCTCAGTTATCAATGACGCCAGTGCTGGATTAGCTTTTAAAAGCCAACGGCGATGAGCAATACCATTTGTTTTATTATTAAATTTCTCTGGGTAAAGTTGATAAAAATCCTTCATTTCACGATTCTTAAGGATTTCAGTATGCAGCTTGGCTACACCATTAACACTAAAGCTGCCCACTATGGCCAAATGAGCCATCCTCACATAATCATCTGCGATAATCGCAAGCTTTCTAATGTATTCCCAATCTCCCGGAAACTGTTCCCAAAGCTCCATACAATAACGTTCATTGATTTCATTAACAATCATATAAATCCTTGGTAGCAGTGGTTGAAAGATGCGGGTTGGCCACTTTTCTAATGCTTCACTTAAAGTCGTATGATTGGTATAAGAAATCGTATGTCTTGTTATATCCCATGCATGCTCCCAGTCATAGCCTTCTTCATCAATTAAGATTCTCATTAACTCCGGTATAGCTAAAACTGGATGGGTATCATTAATATGAATACATACATCCTGATGGAAGTGATCTAAGTTAACATGTTGTTTACGGTAGGATTTAATGATGGATTGTATACTAGCAGAGACCAATAAATATTGTTGCTTCAGTCTTAAAATTTTGCCTTCATCATGGGTATCATCAGGATATAAAAATTCAGAAATTGACTCTGTTTCTCTTTTATATTTTAAGATATCATGATGAAAAGGAAACTGCTCTGGTTCAGCATTCCATAAACGAAGCGTATTAACCGTATCTGAATTGTAGCCTATGACTGGCATATCATGCGGCACGGCGGTTACCGTTTCAGCATTCAAATGTTGGAATACCAGCCGGCCGTTATCAATCTTTGATTCAACTTTACCCCAAAAAGGGATTTTTACAGATAAATCCGCCTTACGCACTTCCCATACATTGCCGCTTCTTAACCATTGCTCAGGGAGTTCTACCTGATAGCCATCAACAATTTTTTGTTCAAATAGACCATGTTTGTAACGGATTCCATGGCCATGGCCGGGCAAGTTAAGTGATGCAAGTGAATCTAAAAAGCAAGCGGCTAATCTGCCTAAGCCGCCGTTTCCTAATCCTGCATCTGCTTCTAATTCCTCAACTTTTCCCAGGTCTATTCCTAATTCCATTAATCCTTCTTGAACAGTTTCTTCTATCCCTAGATTTATTAGGTTTTGTCTTAATAATTTTCCTAATAAATACTCAATGGAGAGGTAGTATACTTGCTTACCTTTATTGGCAAGATAGCGTTCGTTTGTTTTAATCCAGTCATTACTTACATACTCACGAATCATTCCACCAAGGGTCTGATAATAATCACGCTCAGTACTTTCGCTGAAGCTTTTTCCACAAACCATCTCAACCCTTTTAATAAAGGTTTCTTTAAACTCTATTTTATTAGAGAACATGGGTTTCACTCCTTGAAATCAGCTCTGCATATAGCTGATTAAATCTGAAGGCTGACTGAGCCCAGCTATAATCCATTTTCATCGCTTTTTGCATAATCGTGCCCCATATTTTTTCATCATGGTAGAAATTAATTGCCCTTTTAACCGTATAAAGCATATCGTGTGCATTAAAATTAGTAAAAGAAAAGCCATTACCTTCTTTTGTCTGCTCATTCCAGGATTGGACCGTGTCATTCAGACCGCCAGTTTCTCTAACGATTGGGACAGCACCATATTTCATGGCAATCAATTGTCCTAAGCCGCACGGTTCAAACTGAGACGGCATTAGAAAAAGGTCTGCTGCAGCATACAATTTATGAGCAAGCGGTTCATTAAAACCAATGTTTACTTTTAATTTTTCTGGGTGAATGCTTGCTGCGTACCTTAAATATTCTTCGTACTCAAAATCTCCAGTTCCAAGAACAATTAACTGAATATCTTCTTGTAAAATTTCATTTAAAACACATTTGACAAGATCTAGACCTTTTTGTTTTGTCAGTCTGGTAATCATGACCATTAACGGGGTATTCTTTTTTACTGGTAACCCAAAGTGTTTTTGAATCTCCCGCTTATTCACTGCTTTATTTTTAGGATCAGCTGCTGTATAGGTTTTATATAAATAAGGGTCATCCTTTGGATTATAGAAGTCTTCATCTATCCCATTAAGGATTCCGTATAAATCCTCTTTTCTCGTTTTCAATAGGCCTTCAAGCTTCTCGCCATACTCGATTGTTTGTATTTCTTGTTTATAGGTTGGGCTAACCGTTGTAATTTTGTCCGCAGCAACAAGTGCACCCTTCATGAAGTTGATATTTCCGTAAAACTCTAAATATCTATAGCTTAAAGAGTTTCCATCTAATCCAAGCAAATCACCTAAAACTTCCTTTGGAAAAATCCCTTGAAATTGTAGATTGTGAATCGTATAAACCGTTTTGATTAATCCGTAGCCCTGGCGCTTGTAATATTCCATTCGCAAAAGAAAAGGAATCATTGCTGTATGCCAATCATGGCAATGCAGGACATCTGGATAGAAGCCTAGCTGTGAAAGTGCCTCTAGAACTGCACGATTAAAATAGGAGAAGCGCTCACCATCATCATAATATCCATACAGCCGGTCACGGTTAAAATAATACTCATTATCAATGAAATAATAAGTAAGTCCCTCATAAGTAAGTTCTTCAATTCCACAATACTGATTTCTCCAGCCAACAGGCACAGAAAATTCCTTTACTTTTCTCATCTGATTTTTATAACGTTCTGCAATCGTTCCGTATTTCGGTAAGATTACTCTAATATCAGTACCAAGACTTTTTAATTCTTTAGGCAGGGAGCCTGCAACATCTGCTAGGCCGCCTGATTTTGCAAATGGACCACATTCAGATACTGCGAAAAGAACTTTCACGATTTCATCAGCGCTCCTTGCTTCGTACCCTTACGAACTACAAATGGTGCGCTTGTTGTTCCGGTAATAACAGTGTTAGCTTCTACTTTGACATCTTTATCTAAAATGACTGAATCAAGGTAACAATTATCTTCGATCTGACATTTTTGCATGATGATAGAATTTTTAATAACGACACCTTTACCTATCTTAACACCTCTGGAGATAATGCTATTTTCCACTGTACCTTGAATTAAACAGCCATTCGCAATCATAGTGTTACTCACCGATGAACCTTTCAAGTAACGAGTTGGCGGCTCATCCTTTACTTTGGTAATAATCGGCTGATCTTTTAAGAATAATTGTTTCCAAACATCCGTGTTTAAAAGATTTAAACTTGTAGAATAATAGTCCCCAATTGATTTAATCATCTTCTTATAGCCTGAATATTCATATCGACAAATGGAGTATAGGTTTCCTAAATCTAGCACAACATCCTTCATACATGTATAGCCCGTTTCATTTCTAGATTCAATTAGTTTAACTAGTAAGGATGTCTTAACAAGGTACATCTCCATGGAAGAACCATCTTCATGATAAATCTCCGTTATATCGCAACCTGAATCAATATGCCAATCTAATAAAGGGGTAAAATTCATATTAAAAACAGTATAACTGTTAGCAATGATAGAGTATTCCTGTGTGCTGCGATAGAAAAAGTCTAAATTCGCCCCAAAATTTTCAAATGATCCTATTTTATTATGATCATGATCTACAATCGGAGATGGAAAGAAAAATAATCCATCCCTCTTTCGATTCAAGTCCCAATTCTTCCCTGACCCAAGGTGATCCATTAATGAGCGGTATGTCATTTTAGGAAAAATGGCTACACTTCGGATTCCGGAGTTAACCATATTTGATAGTACAAAATCAATCAGTCGATAGCGTCCTGCAAAGGGCAGGGCGCCTAGTGAACGGTGTAACAGTAGTTCCTCCAAATCGTTATGATAAGTTGTAGCATCTATAACCCCTAATAGATTTTTCTTCAATTTAGTCCCTCCCAGTTTCTATACAGCCGGATACAATTCGTTTAACATTTCTTTTGTTACTAGAATAATTTCATCATCTAATGATCGAATGACTGTTCCATCTGGGATGGTAACATCATAAGGAACAATGGCTTTCTCAATCCTGACATTTTTTCCAATGGTTGCATCTGACATAATGACAGATTCTTTAATGACCGAACCCTTTCCTACACTTACACCTTGGAAAAGAACGGAGGTATCAATTTCTCCTTCTATCGTACAACCTTCGTTAATTAAAGATTCTTTAACAACTGCGTCGGCCGATATATACTGTGGAGGACGATTTGGATTGACGGAATAGATTCTCCAGTCGTGATCAAATAGGTCTAAATCACATTCTTCATTTAGAAGGTCCATGTTTGCCTCCCAAAGACTTTTCACCGTACCTACATCTTTCCAATACCCTTTAAAAGGATAAGCAAATAGTTTCTTATTTTCTTCTAGCAACAATGGAATGATATCCTTACCAAAATCATGACTAGAACCTGGTGTTCTAGCATCCATTTCTAGATATTCTTTCAATGTATTCCAGCTAAAAATATAAACTCCCATAGATGCTAGGTTATTTTTCGGATTAGTCGGCTTTTCATCAAATTCTGTTATTCTTAACTCTTCATTTGTATTCATGATTCCGAAACGGCTAGCCTCAGCCCAAGGTACTTCAATTAAAGAGATCGTCACATCTGCCCGCTTCTCAATGTGATACTCTAGCATACTTTCATAATTCATTTTATAGATATGGTCACCTGATAAGATCAACACATAATCCGGCTGATATTGTTGTAAGTAATTCAGGTTTTGATATATTGCACTCGCCGTCCCGGTATACCACTTTACTTCAGATGTTTCAGCATAAGGAGGTAATACGGTTACACCGCCATCCTTACGGTCAAGATCCCATGCACTGCCAATCCCAATATAAGAGTTTAATAATAATGGCTGATATTGTGTTAGTACTCCTACAGTGTCAATCCCAGAGTTCGTACAGTTGCTCAATGTAAAATCAATGATTCGATATTTCCCCCCGAAAGGAACTGCTGGCTTAGCTAAATCCTTAGTAAGTGAATTCAGCCTACTTCCTTTACCTCCTGCCAACAGCATGGCTACGCACTTTTTCTTTACCATTCCCTATTCTCTCCTTCCGTTTTTTAACTGGCCTAATAATTTGGAATCCATATGCTGGCAAGCTAACATTTATTGAAAAAGGCCTGCCATGAAACGGCTCATTCAGAGCCATTATCGTTCTCTTATTTACAAGCCCTGACCCGCCATACTCAATTAGATCACTGCTTAAGGCCTCACGGTACTCCCGCAGTGCCGGAACACCAACTTTATACTCTGGATAACTTACCCCAGTAAAATTACAAAGTATGATTAAGAAATCATCCTCGTTAATCCCTTTCCTAACGAAAGAGAATACAGATTGGCTGCTATTATTAACATCAATCCATTCAAACCCCTCATGTAGATGATCTAGTTCATACAGCGCCTTAGAACGCCTATAAAACTTTGTTAATTGTTTAACATAGGTATTCACTTTTGCATGCATTTCATAATTTAATAAATGCCAATCCAACTGTTCTTTATCTTTCCACTCAGAAAATTGTCCGATCTCAAATCCCATAAACAGCAGTTTCTTACCCGGGTGTGCAAACATAAATCCTAGGAGTAAACGGAGCTGTGCGAACTTATCCCAGTATTCCCCTGGCATCTTATCAAGAAGGGATTTTTTTCCATGTACTACTTCATCATGGGAGAGCGGCAACATAAACTTTTCTGTAAAAGCATACAGAAGCGAGAATGTTACTTTTGAATGGGCGTTTGAGCGTGAAAAGGGGGGAGTTTCCATATATTCTAAAATGTCATTCATCCAACCCATATTCCATTTATAGTCAAATCCTAAACCACCATAATGAACCGGTGCTGTAACATTCGGAAAGTCGGTAGAGTCCTCTCCAATCATCAAAATAGCGGGGTCATATTCGTGGATTTCATTATTTAATTTTCTTAAAAATTCAATTCCAAAGGGATTAACCCTTTTTTCCTCTGAATTTGGCCAATAGATAATGTTTGCGACAGCATCCATTCTAAAGCCATCGATATGGAAATAATCCATCCAGTAAAACGCATTAGAGATTAGGAAACTTTGAACTTCTCCTTTTCCAAGATCAAAGTTGGCTGTACCCCATACTTGATTCTCCCTATCTGCCTCAGTGTTATAGGAGTAAATATGCGAACCATCAAACCGATATAGACCGTGTGCATCCTTGCAGAAATGCCCAGGTACCCAATCTAAAATAACTCCAATACCTTGTTGATGACATTGGTCGATAAAATACATAAAATCCTGTGGGGTTCCATATCGAGATGTGACAGAGAAGTATCCTGTCCCTTGATACCCCCATGAAGCATCTAGTGGATGTTCTATTATTGGCAGTAATTCTATATGGGTAAACCCATGCTCACTAACATAAGGAATAAGTTCCGAGGCGAGTTCTCTATATGATAAGAATTCTCCCGTTTCATGCTTCTTCCAAGAACCTATATGGACTTCATATATCACCTGAGGTGCCGATGAAAAGTTCTTTTTTTCCCGTTGCTGCATCCATTGGTGGTCCCCCCATTTGTAATGCTTTAAAGAGTGGACAACGGAAGCGGTATTAGGTCTCAATTCTGAGCAAAAAGCATAAGGATCAGCTTTTAGAATTTTTTCACCTTGCCTGGATATGATTTCGTATTTGTATACACTCCCCAACATGTCTTCGTTAACAATGAGGAGCCAAACACCTTCATTGTTTACCTTCTCTAAGTCGTATCCCTCTCCATTCCATTTGTTGAAATCACCGACAAGTCTTATCCTTGTTGCATTTGGAGCCCAAATGCAAAACCGTGTATAGACTCTTTCTGCTTCTCTAAAGATATGTGCTCCAAAGAGTTGGTGACTTTGAAAAAGATTGCCCTCGTGGAATAAGTGCAGTTGATAATCTGTTGGAAAAAACGTATTTACTGCCATTGATAACCTCATCCTCATGAAAATATGTATTTCAAGCTCTTATTATAAGGGCATTTTATACATAAGCCTTGTAAAACTTTTTTATCTTTTCTGACAATTTATTTCATTAACCGACAAAACAATTCATTAACCGACAAATTTCAACAAGATACGATAAAAAATCTACCATGAGAAGACAAAAAGATATAAAGTTTTCTGTGAAATTCACAAAATAAATATTATTTGATTTATTCGATAATAGAGGGATTTTGAGCTGGTTCAGCAAGTAAATGTAAGCGTTGTCAGCGCTTTTACTTGATTTTGAGTACCGTAGTTATTATAGTAGAATATCATTTTCGAGGTTCAGATGATCATTTTATTAAAAGTTCTAACTCCTCCATTAAGCCATCTTATAAGGCTAAATACAGCAGCTAGCATCTATCATTCTCCCGATTTTCTGCAAAAAACACAAAAAAACTGATGACAGAATGTCATCAGTTACATTATTATGACCCCTACGGGATTCGAACCCGTGTTACCTCCGTGAAAGGGAGGTGTCTTAACCACTTGACCAAGGGGCCAAAACATATGGCGGAGAAGGAGGGATTTGAACCCTCGCGCCGGTTACCCGACCTACACCCTTAGCAGGGGCGCCTCTTCAGCCACTTGAGTACTTCCCCATATGGCTCCGCAGGTAGGACTCGAACCTACGACCGATCGGTTAACAGCCGATAGCTCTACCACTGAGCTACTGCGGAAAAACATTATAAAGATGGTGGGCCTAAATGGACTCGAACCATCGACCTCACGCTTATCAGGCGTGCGCTCTAACCAGCTGAGCTATAGGCCCCAAATGGAGCGGGTGATGAGAATCGAACTCACAACATCAGCTTGGAAGGCTGAGGTTTTACCACTAAACTACACCCGCATAATACTTGTTTAAAGATGGGGCGACTGATGGGAATTGAACCCACGAAT
The DNA here is from genome assembly GCF_001940785.1 of Bacillus sp. MRMR6. GTDB lineage: Bacteria > Bacillota > Bacilli > Bacillales > Cytobacillaceae > Neobacillus. The sequence continues at coordinate 2,916 of NZ_MSLS01000024.1, read as the reverse complement.
GCCTGAACCACAATCAGGTGCGTTAACCACTTCGCCACAATCGCCATCATAGCATACTTAATTGAATAAAAATGGTGGCTCAGGACGGAATCGAACCGCCGACACAAGGATTTTCAGTCCTTTGCTCTACCGACTGAGCTACTGAGCCACAAATATAAAGTTACCTAAAATTTGAAGGTGGTCATACCTTCGTCCTCATCTCAGAAAGATTATTCAAGCAGCAGCTCGATGAGTACGCTGAAGACTTTTCTCTGTAGCTTATTCAATCGTGCTCTACCGACTGAGCTACTGAGCCACAAATATAAAGTTACCTAAAATTTGAAGGTGGTCATACCTTCGTCCTCATCTCAGAAAGATTATTCAAGCAGTAGCTCGATGAGTACGCTGAAGCCTTTTCTCTGTAGCTTATTCAATCGTGCTCTACCGACTGAGCTACTGAGCCACAAATATGAAGTTACCATTTTTAATAAAAATGGCGGTCTGGACGGGACTCGAACCCGCGACCTCCTGCGTGACAGGCAGGCATTCTAACCAACTGAACTACCAGACCAAATTGCGGGGACAGGATTTGAACCTGCGACCTTCGGGTTATGAGCCCGACGAGCTACCAGACTGCTCCACCCCGCGACAATAATAATAATAATAATAACTGCTGAAGAATAAATATGGAGGAGGAAGAGGGATTCGAACCCCCGCGCGGTTTGACCCGCCTGTCGGTTTTCAAGACCGATCCCTTCAGCCGAACTTGGGTATTCCTCCGTATACATAAAGCTAATGGTGGACCTTGTAGGACTCGAACCTACGACCGGACGGTTATGAGCCGTCTGCTCTAACCAGCTGAGCTAAAGGTCCATTAAAAAGTGTACTTATCAAGATTCTTAAACTTGTCTGTCCCCATCTCAGAAAGCATATTCAAGCAGCAGCTCGATGGGTACAACTCGTAGAGTATTCATGGAAGCTTTGCTCGTTGCTCTAACCAGCTGAGCTAAAGGTCCATTAAAAAGTGTACTTATCAAGATTCTTAAACCTGTCTGTCCCCATCTCAGAAAGCATATTCAAGCAGCAGCTCGATGGGTACAACTCGTAGAGTATTCATGGAAGCTTTGCTCGTTGCTCTAACCAGCTGAGCTAAAGGTCCATTAAAAAGTGTACTTATCAAGATTTTTAAACCTGTCTGTCCCCATCTCAGAAAGCATATTCAAGCAGCAGCTCGATGGGACAACTCGTAGAGTATTCATGGAAGCTTTGCTCGTTGCTCTAACCAGCTGAGCTAAAGGTCCATTAACAAGTGTTCTTTTAAACTTAATATTTGGTAGCGGCGGAGGGGATCGAACCCCCGACCTTACGGGTATGAACCGTACGCTCTAGCCAGCTGAGCTACACCGCCAAATATTTTAAATTGAATTATGGTGGAGCCTAGCGGGATCGAACCGCTGACCTCCTGCGTGCAAAGCAGGCGCTCTCCCAGCTGAGCTAAGGCCCCATAATATAATCTGAATGGTCGGGAAGACAGGATTCGAACCTGCGACCCCTTGGTCCCAAACCAAGTGCTCTACCAAGCTGAGCTACTTCCCGTAAATGGCGCGCCCGAAAGGAGTCGAACCCATAACCTTCTGATCCGTAGTCAGACGCTCTATCCAATTGAGCTACGGGCGCATTTCTTTCGTAAATATTGGTGCCGAGGACCGGAATCGAACCGGTACGGTAGTCACCTACCGCAGGATTTTAAGTCCTGTGCGTCTGCCAGTTCCGCCACCCCGGCAACATTGGAGCGGAAGACGGGATTCGAACCCGCGACCCCCACCTTGGCAAGGTGGTGTTCTACCACTGAACTACTTCCGCAAATTAAACAAAATGGTGCGGGTGAAGGGAGTCGAACCCCCACGCCTTGCGGCGCCAGATCCTAAGTCTGGTGCGTCTGCCAATTCCGCCACACCCGCATATAAATTGTTAATGGTGAGCCATGAAGGATTCGAACCTTCGACCCTCTGATTAAAAGTCAGATGCTCTACCAACTGAGCTAATGGCTCGTAATCTCATCCGAGTAATACTCTGTATAGCGAGCATTCAAATGAAATAGATGGTGCCGGCTAGAGGACTTGAACCCCCAACCTACTGATTACAAGTCAGTTGCTCTACCAATTGAGCTAAACCGGCACATATGGTGGAGGATGACGGGCTCGAACCGCCGACCCTCTGCTTGTAAGGCAGATGCTCTCCCAGCTGAGCTAATCCTCCATACATAAGCCTGGCAACGTCCTACTCTCACAGGGACGCTTGTCCCAACTACCATCGGCGCTGAGAAGCTTAACTTCCGTGTTCGGGATGGGAACGGGTGTGACCTTCTCGCCTTAATTACCAGACTGATTTGTTGACACTATTTTATTATAATGTCTTTTTTGAATTTTTCAAGAGGAAATTTTTAAAAATTTCATTCCCTCAAAACTAGATAATGTAGAAGAAGTTTTGTAAAACCGAGTTCACCTTACTCATATTGCTATGATTTGTCCAGCTTCGACTCCTAACTTCTCGGCCGTTTCGATCCGTCCCTACAAATCCAAAACCAGGATTTGCAGTGCCGGCCCTCCAACGTCTGTCGAAGTTGACCAGTCGCCTCCGCTTTTCTATTTGGTTAAGTCCTCGAACGATTAGTATCAGTCAGCTCCACACGTCACCGCGCTTCCACCTCTGACCTATCAACCTGATCATCTTTCAGGGTTCTTACTAGCTTACGCTATGGGAAATCTCATCTTGAGGGGGGCTTCATGCTTAGATGCTTTCAGCACTTATCCCGTCCGCACATAGCTACCCAGCGATGCCTTTGGCAAGACAACTGGTACACCAGCGGTGCGTCCATCCCGGTCCTCTCGTACTAAGGACAGCTCCTCTCAAATTTCCTGCGCCCACGACGGATAG
>NZ_MSLS01000023.1 GCF_001940785.1 Bacillus sp. MRMR6 | reverse complement strand
ATATACTGTATAATAGTTGCGAACACTTGTATAAAAATGTATGAAAAATAGGTATCGGATTGAATCCCCAATACGACGTAAATTGAAAAAATCCTTCAACGAATAAAAATTTATTTTTGGTGGGGTTACCATATTTTAGTTCATTAGCGAGGGCCGCGACTTCATTCTTCTCTGGCAATCAAAAATTTTGCGCTATGATCTTCTGCTTAAAAATCATCAAAGGCACAACTAGCTCATTAACGCTAGTTGTGCCTTTTTACGCGCAAAACTTCCGATTGTCCGCTTTAAGAACCGTCCCCATGCTCCCATGCTTGTCGAATTTTGACTAGAAGATAAAATTGACTTGTTTGAATGTTCAGAATAAACTTAACCTATCCGATAGGTTGACAGTCATAGAGCATGAAAAATTAATCCTTAGAAGGTGACAGTCATGAAGAGTATTAAGAAGGTTTCGATGCATGAGATGATTGCGGATGAAATCAAGCGGTATATACGGGAGCATCAGTTGAAAAGGGGAGATAAACTCCCATCTGTAGCGGAGTTAACTACGATTCTCGGTGTGAGCCGGTCGAGCATTCGCGAAGGTCTACGTTTTCTTGAGGGCTTTGAGATCATCGAGGTCCAGAATGGAAAAGGGATCTTTGTTAAAGAAGGTGATTCGTTAAAGATTGAAGCAAGAATCGATGTCGATCAGGAAAAGAACTACCTTTTACATATTAGTGAGCTGCGAAGGGCTCTTGAGGGCAAGGCTGTTGAGCTGGCCGCAGTAAGAGCCACAGAAGAGGAAATAGATGAAATGGACAGACTGCTAACGGAGGTCATTGCTCTTAAGGATGAGGGGCTAGATTCTTCCGCAGTGGACTGGGAATTTCATAAAGCGATTTATAAGGCTTCACATAATCCGTTGCTAGAAAGTGTTGCCGAGTCTGTTTCTGATACCTTTAATAAACTGTGGAGCAAGCCCTTTGGGATCGAGCATATTTTTGCCGATACGATTCCTTACCACCGGACGATGCTGGACGGAATCAAGGACAGAGACCCTGATTATGCATTACGAGAGTTTAATAAGTTTATAGACCTCGTAGAAGATACACTAAGAAAAATATAAGAAAGAAGGAATAGACATGACGAAACAGTCTTCAGATGAACATATTGTTACCCACCTTGGTGATGAATATGAGCGATTTCACGGAGCAGTTGTTCCACCCATCTATCAAAATTCTTTGTTTGTCTTCGAAAACTTTGAACAACTGACAGAAGCGATGAAGGATGAGCAAAGCAGCTATCTTTACTGGCGCGGCACGAATCCAACGGTGGAAATTGTCGAGAAGAAGCTTGCCGCACTGGAAAAAGGAGAGAAATGCAAACTATTCTCTTCGGGAATGGCGGCCATCTCCTCAGCAATTTTAACTTTTTTACAAGCAGATGATCATGTTTTAAGTGTCAGCAATATTTACGGCCCGACAACGAAATTCTTTAGCTATATTGAAAAATTTGGCATCACCCACACCAATACCCTCAACACAGACCTGGAGGCAATTGAATCCTTAATTCGCCCCAACACCAAAGTGATTTACTTAGAAAGCCCGACGACGATGTCCTTTAAGCTCGTGGATTTGAAGGCGATTGCCGCTTTAGCCAAGCAACGAGGAATAAAAACGATTATCGATAATACTTGGGCTACACCTATTTTCCAAAATCCGATTACATATGGAATTGATATCGTTGTCCATTCCGTTTCCAAGTATCTAGGCGGCCACAGCGACCTTGTTGGCGGTGCCTTAATTACCAGCAAAGAAATCATGGATCATCTTTTTTATCATGAATATCAGCTGCTTGGTGGTGTGATGCCGCCATATGAAGCCTGGTTATTAATGCGCGGACTTCGGACACTGCCGATTCGGATGAAGGCACATCAGGAAAGCGGCTTGAAAATTGCCTCTTTTTTACAAGAACATGCGGCTGTGAAAAAGATCAATTATCCTGGTTTGCCAAGCTCTCCAGATTATGAGTTAGGCAAACAGCAGTTAAAAGGATATGCAGGCTTGCTGAGCTTTGAACTGAAGAATAATCAGTTCGAGTCGGTTAGGAACGTTATTAATAGTTTGAAGCAGTTTCAAATCGGCGTATCCTGGGGTGGCTTTGAGAGCCTAGTAATCTCACCTAATTATGGCTATAACGTTGAGCAATTAGTGAAAAGTGGGATGGATCCAGGGTTGATCCGAATTTCAGTCGGGTTAGAACATGTCGATGAGTTAATGGAAGACTTAGACGCAGCTTTAAAGCTGGCTTAACAATCGGTATAAAAGGGGTCGATCCCTTTTGTATATAACTACAAACATTTCAAAGGGGGAGTAAGTTTCATGCTTCATCTCAAAAAGAAGTTTTTATTTTTTGTGTCATTATTGGTGCTTATTGGTATCATTTCGGCCTGCAGCAGCTCAAAGGTAGATAACTCAGGTGAGAAGGACGATAAAGATGAAAAAGTCACATTAAGGATGGTTGAAAGTATTACAAGCCCAGCTAGAACTACGTTGTTAAAGGGAATGTTGGCTAAATTCGAAGCCGAAAATCCAAACATTAAAGTGGAACTCATTTCCCCGCCATTACAAAGTGCAGATGAAAAAATCACACAGATGCTGATGGCGAAAGAGGATATTGATGTGTTAGAGGTTCGTGAGCAAACGGTTAAGAACTGGGCGACGAATCAATTTATTGAAGACCTTTCTGCTTATACTGACAAGTGGGAAGACTGGAATACGTTAACCGAAACGATCAAGCATGGTGCGAAAGCGGTTGACGATAAGCCATATTATATTCCGTATGGTGTCTATGAAAAAACATTATTCTATCGTAAGGATTGGTTTGAAGAGGCTGGAATTGAGGTTCCGGAAACATGGGATGAGTTAGTAGCTGCGGCGATTAAACTAACCGATCCTTCGAAAAACCGCTATGGTTATAGCTTCCGAGGCGGTGCAGGTTCTCCTGACTATATCGAATTTATGACATGGTCGTATTTAGGGAAGAAAATTGCTGAGAAGGATGCGTATTTCACAACTGACGGCAAGGTTATGTTTGATACACCAGAAGCGATGCAGGTACTCGATACCTTTGTAAAAGTTTATAAGGAAGCTTCACCTCCCGATTCAATCAGCTGGAGCTATCCAGAGATGGTTCAAGGCTTCACTTCTGGGATGACAGCGATGTTAATTCAGGATCCAGAGGTTATTGTGACAGCAGAGGAAAACATGGAAGAAGGTACATGGGATACGGCTCCACTACCTAAAGGTACGCCATCTGGGGTAGCGCAGCAGCCAGCAGGAACAGCAGGCTGGGGAATCGGTGCCTTCTCGAAGCATAAGGAAGAAGCATGGAAGCTCGTATCATTCCTTTCTAGCCCTGAACAAAATCTATTTTTTGCAAAAGAAAACTCTTTAATTCCGATTCATTTAAGTGCGGGCGATGACCCATATTTCAAGGAAGGCTACTTCAGCTCTTACATTGAAATGAATGCAAAGCCAAACGAATTCTTAATCGCAGACCGTCCAGTCCACTATAAGGGATATGCAGAATATCGTGCACTAGCTGAAAAAGACATTCAGGCCTTACTTTTAGGAAAAATATCAAAAGAAGATGCTTTAGCTAAGTGGACAGATTTCTGGAAGAAGGAAAAAGAGAATCATAAATAGGTGACAGGCACCACCGTTTTTTGGGGGCAGTAAGGGTGACTGCTGCCCCTGTTTCTTTTTTAGAAAGGGGAATATGAAACTTGAAAACTCAGACTGAACCTGTTACAGAGCGTGGCTTGCCATTGTTTCGTATGTCTAAACATGGGCTGTTTATTTTCCTTTGTTTACTCCCAGCGTTAATCCTTGTTTCGATTTTTACTTATTATCCCTTGTTAAAAGGGGTGATCATGGCGTTTCAGAATTATTCTGCTTATGATTTAATGAACATTAAGTTTATTGGTTTTGAAAACTTTACAACGATTATGGCTGATATTGGCTTTAGAGAATCACTGGTTAATAGTTTTTATTGGGTCTTTTTTTCCTTAATTCCGCAATTTTTTATTGGTTTTATCGTTGCTTTGATGTTGAGAAGAAAGTTTAAGGGAAGAGGGGTTTACCAAGCGTTTATCTTTTTCCCATGGGCGATGTCGGGGTTTTTAATTGGTTTGATCTGGCGCTGGATGCTGAACGGGCAAAGCGGGGTCATTAATGACCTATTGATGAAGCTTGGAGTCATCGATACGGCGATTCCGTTCTTGGCAGATCCGACCTGGGCGTTGATTTCTGTTATTGTTGCAAACATTTGGTACGGGATTACCTTCTTTGCGATTATGATTTTAGCGGCACTACAATCGATTCCGGAAGAACTGTATGAAGCGGCAAAGATTGACGGAGCGGGATATGTCCAACAGCTTTACAAGATTACCATCCCGTATATCCTGCCAACCCTGATTGTGACCACCTTACTGCGAGTCATTTGGATTTTAAACTTTCCTGATTTGATTTATTCTTTAACAAATGGGGGGCCAGCGGGTTCGACGCATATTCTATCAACGTTCATGCTTGAGAAAATTATTTATGGTCAAAACTACGGACAAGCTGCAGCGGTCGGCGTGATCATGATTTTTATCTTAATATTCTTTTCGATTTTCTATTTACTAGCAACGAAATTCAACAAAGCGGGTGATTTTTAATGATGAGACGAGTGAATTGGAAGCTAGTCGTTAAAGTTATTTTCTTATCTCTCTTTCTAGTCTTTACGGTATTCCCGCTTTATTGGATTTTCGTTACTTCGTTAAAGCCTGCAAAGGAAATGTTCACTTTCCCAATCCAGTACTGGCCGGAAAACGTTACGTTTGAAAACTATATAAATATCATTAAAATTTCTAACTTTGATGTTTATATTTTTAATAGTTTAGTGTTGTCCTTTGTAGCAGGAACCGTTTCCTTAATTATTGCGACACTTGGTGGATATGTTCTTGCTAGGTTTGAGTTTAAAGGTAAAACGCAAGTGATCTTTGCTTTCTTCATTACGCAAATGATTCCTTTGTTTATCGGACTAGCACCTTTATATTTGCTAATGTCTAAGCTGGAGCTGCTCAATCGCTTACCCTCCCTCATGCTCATGTATACGGTGATGATGGTGCCATTTTGTACGGTAATGATGAAAGGTTTCTTCGAAAGAATCCCGTCAAGTCTAGAGGAAGCGGCGATGATCGATGGCTGTTCACGGATTTCGGCTCTATTTAAGGTCATCATTCCGGTTATGCTGCCAGGGTTAGCCGCTACCTTCATCTTTGCCTTTGTTCAATGCTGGAACGAACTGTTTCTAGCAATCATGTTCATCGACAAAGAAGAAGCCAAAACCATTCCAGTAGCGATGAACTCGTTTATTACAAAGTTCGATATCGATTGGGGCGCCATGTCCGCCGCAACCGTACTATCCGTCATTCCAACACTCATCCTGTTCGCCTTCGCACAGAAATATATTGTGGAAGGCATGACACAGGGATCTATAAAAGGGTAAAAGTGACGCGGGGACGGTTCTTCTGCTTCCATCAAGGAAGCAGAAGAACCGTCCCTTTGTATCCTAAAAAGAAAATAAATTTCATTTTTAAATATATTTTGAAAATTAATTGAATTTATCGATAATCGAGTATATAATGATGAAAGCGCTATCTTAATGTTAGCTTCTAAGACCACACTCTAATTCTCCATTTTGACTAGTGCAATTACGAATAAAGGGAGAGGGAAATATGGGGAAACGATTGAAAGGATTTATGGGTACTGCTCTTGCTGCAAGTCTAGTATTCTCTTCATTTGGTGTGAATGGGAGTGCTTTGGCTGAGGGGGGTTCAGCTGTTAAGGTCATGACGGTTGAGGATCAATCGGGAGACCGGATGGCTATTGACGGAATCAATCAACTGGCCAATGATAACAAGCTGATTATTTTTAATGACACTTTTAGTTATTACACGGAGACATCTAAGGGCAGCATGGAGGTCGTGTTGGAGAAAACAGGCCTGAATACATACCGTGTGGTAAATGAAACAGATGGTGACAGTGCGATTCCTGAAAATGGTTTGGTGCTCTCAACTGGTGATATTACCACCACTGCCATAAAGGATTACCTGACTCAATTGGAGGATGGGGAAACAATCAAACTTATGGAACCACTCGAGAAGAGTGAGAAAAAACTGGCACAGGCTGTTGACCCAACTCGAGCCTCAAACCCAGGTGGTGCCGTTTTTGATGGCTTCCGGGGTCCTGATCAGCTAATCGTTTATACTCCTACTTTTGGGGCTTCAACAAAGACCAACCCGTACGGTTATGAAATTACCGTAGAAAATGGATTTGTTACCAAACTAGGCGGAGGTAACTCGAAGATTCCAGCCAATGGTTTTGTGGTGAGTGGCCATGGTGTAGCGTCAAGTTGGATTTCCTCTAATTCCATTATTGGAGCAAAAGTGACAGTAGTAGATGGAATGGTAGAAATTGTCCAGGATGTTGATAGTTTTCAATACCAAAGCCAACAGGCAATCGAACAAGCAAAAGCATCCATCGCTAAAGCAAAAAGAGATTACTTAGAGGTAGCGATGAAGGAAGCGGAAATGTCCATCAAACAGGCGGAGGCTTTAATTGATGAAGCGGATGCACTAAAAGCAAGTAATCCTGAAAAAGCACTCGATGTTGTCCGTCAAGCAACTCAATTTGCCTATGATGCCTATTATTATTCCTTGCCTTCTGAAGTGGCAGAGCAGCGGGGAATTTGGTATCGTCCGGAAGAAACGACACTTGAAGGGGTAAAGCAAGTGCTTGACCGGATGGAAAAGGCAGGTTTCAATTCTGTCTATCTTGAAACAACCTTCTGGGGTTATACAATCTACCCAAGTAAAACGATGGAAGCCTATGGACTGCCTGCTCAGCACCCTAGATTTGAACATGCTGATTATGGACAATATGGCAAGGATATCTTAAAAGCCTATGTTCAAGAAGGAAAGAAGCGCGGACTGACCGTTCAGGCATGGACAGATGGTTTCATGATCGGCCATAGCAGCCTCGGGTTGCCTTCACAATTTAAGAAGTATCCAGAATGGGCAGCGATTCAACGCCAAAATACAAGCGGCGAGCCTAAACCAGATTCATCAAGTAATTACTACTGGCTGGATATTGCACAGCCAGAGGTACAGACATTTATGCTGGACATTTATGATGAAATGCAAAAGAAATACGATATTAAGGGCTTGAATATCGATTACATGCGATATCCTCATCAGAGCTTCGAGAAAAGCTATGGTTTTAGTGAAAAGGTTAGAAGCATATACAAAGAGCAGTCTGGAATAGACCCTTATGAACTAAATCCGACTGCAACACCAGAGGAATGGAAAGCCTGGGAAAAGTGGCTGCAGGAACAAGAAAATCAGTTTGTTCATGAACTGCATAAGCAATCCAAGGCGATTAATCCTAAGTTTATGCTGACGGCCACTCCTGAACCAGGACCGGAGGCTGTATTAATCAGTGACTGGAAGGATGACCTGGATGGAGTGATTCCACAGGCGTATGGCCATGATTTTAACAGCATTCAAAATACCGTGAATGCCAGCAAAAAGCTAATGCCAGAAGGAACGATGTATTACACAGGAATTTATTCGTTCTATCACCACCTTAGTGAGATGGCAAGTGTGAGTGATGTTCTTTCTGCTAAGCATGGAACATCAGGGGTAAATATGTTTGCGTTTGGCCAGGCAAGTGCTCCTTCTGTGGATGCATTAGGAAAAGGTCCATGGAGGGAAAAAGCAGTTAACCCTGGAGAAGAGCCGATTAAAGCAGCACTTACTCAATTAAAGCAAATCACCCAGCAGTTAAATCACCTTTATATTCCACAGGGTGCAGTGGACCATCATGAAGGGATTAGCATTAAACAATCCGTGAATAAGGTAAGCGCAGCCTTAGAGAAGGATACAGCTAGCAGTCTTGATGCTTTTGATGCAGCACTTTTAAAGGTTCATCAGGCGTTGGAGGCAAATAAGCTGAATAGTGCAGTGGCTGAACGCTTGAAAAAGCAGCTTTCTGATAGCAAAATGTGGGTAAACTATTCCCTTCACCATCAAAAATAGTTTAAAATGATGCACAAGAACCGTCCCTGTGTCACCTTAATAGAGGAAGAATAGATTCTAGTTTGGAATCTATTCTTCCGACAAAAATGCTCGATTTTACAAAAATGAAATTAATTTTCATAAAATAAAAAAATGCTAAAATTATTTTAAAAATGAATTGCTAAAATTTGAGAGTCCTATTATAATCAAATTGAGAACGCTTTCTACTAGTCTCTGAGGAGGAAAAAAGATGAAGAATCGTACAAAAAAATTTCTAACAGGTTCCATTATTGCAGCCCTATCCGTTAGTTTATTGGCTTGTAGTAATGATAAGGCAAGCAGCGGTACAAAGGAAAAGGAAAAAGCAGATCCAGCAAAGTCTGGTGAACTTACTGGTAAAGTTACACTTTGGACTGCATCCTTGGCTGGTGAACCATTTGATACATATTTTGCGAACATCGAGAAGAAATTTGAAGAGATGCATCCTGAGTTAGATGTGGTGATTGAAGACGTTCCACAAAATGAGATGGAGCAAAAGGTATTAACCTCCCTTACAGGCAGTGACGTACCGGATGTCGTAAACTTGAACCCGCACTATATGTCTAACATTGCAGCACAGGGCGGTTTACTTGATTTGACTGATGAACTTAGTGATGAAACGAAGAAATCCTATGTAGATGGTCCATTCGAATCTGGAATGTATGATTCTAAGCTATACGCTCTTCCATGGTATTTAACAACTACTGTTGCTTGGTATAATGGCGACCACTTTGAAAAAGCAGGCGTGACAGAGCTTCCGACTGATACAAAAGGAATCTATGAAACTGCTAAAAAAGTAACAGATGCTACTGGAAAAGCCTCTTACTATCCAGTTATTAACGATGGAAATACCATTATGGAAAAGATGGTTTCTCTTTCTAACGGTACAGCTATTGTAAAAGATGGAAAGGCACAGCTTGAGAACAATGAAGCGATTCTTGAGTTCTTCACCTTAACACAAAAGATGTATAAAGAAGGAATTATTCCACAAGAAAACGCTGAAGGTTCCATTAAAACAGGTCAAGAGCTTTATATGGCAGGAAGCCTTTCCCTTCTTGAAGGCGGCGTAACCTTCTTAGGTCCAGTTGAGTCTGGTGCACCTGAAGTATTTAAAGCTTCTAAATCAGGCCAACCGCTTAATGCAACTGATGCTCCAGTAAACGTTGCAGTGATGAACTTTGCTATCCCAAGCAAAACCAAAAACAAAGAAGCTGCTGTCGCTTTAGCTCAATTTGTTACAAATGCTGAGAATCAATTAGAGTTTGCTAAAACGGCGGGAACGGTGTTACCTTCTGTAAAAGCATCTTTAGAAGATGATTACTTCAAAAACCCTGGTGATTCACCAAAGGCTCTTGGTATGCTAGAAGCATCTAAGTCCCTTCTTCGTGCCAAGGTATTAATTCCGCCGACTGAAAACAGTGCGGACCTGCGTGCAGCAACTAAGAATATCTTTGTTAAAAACCTGCAGGGTAAGGTTACACCTGAAGAAGCGTTAAAGGAATTGGCTGATGAATGGAATAAATCATTTGAAAAAACGGGTGAAAAGGTAACATTCTAACCAATGAACAAGGGGCTAGCTTTTTTACCAAAAGGCTAGTCCCTACTTTTTAAAAGGGGAGTTTAAAATGAGCAGGGAACCACTTGTCGTATCGAATATCAAAATGAAAACTGTCCGAAAAAAGCGCAGATGGAGCATGCAAAATGTTACTCCTTGGCTGTTTTTACTCCCGACGATTTTGATCTTGGGAACCTTTCTTGTCATCCCGATCTTAGAGGCCTTTAAGTGGAGTCTCTTGGACTATAAAATCATTGCGGATACGGGTGAATTTGTCGGATTAGCTAATTTTAAAGAGATATTTGCAGATAAGTATTTTTGGATGGCACTGGGGAATACACTATTGTTTTTAGTGATTGTGCTGCCGTTAAATGTCTTTTTACCAATGATTTTAGCAGTCCTAGTTAACCAACAGATTAGAGGAGTCAGTACATTTCGGGTGCTCTACTACCTGCCGGTTATTACACCGATGGTTGTAGCCGCATTAATGTGGAAGATGCTTTATTCGCAAGAAGGCATTATTTCGAGCCTGCTGGTGAAGGTCGGCATCTTTGATTCTCCTACTAACCTGCTAGTCCAATCTTCCACTGCGCTAACAGCTGTAGCGGCGATTACCGTTTGGAAGGGCTTAGGTTATTATATGATTATCTACTTGGCTGGTCTGCAGTCGATTCCAAAGGATGTTTATGAATCTGCCAGTATTGATGGCGCCTCTATTTTTCAACAGTTTAAAAGAATTACAGTACCGATGCTGATTCCTTCTGTCACACTTGTTTCTGTCATGACGATTATTGCCGGGATGAAGGTGTTCGAGGAGATTGCGATTACAACAGGCGGCGGCCCATCAGGGGCAACGACAACTTTGGTCATGTATATTTTTCAAAAGTTTATTAGCTTAGATGTCAGTATTGCCTCAGCGGCGGGAGTGGTGCTATTGCTGTTAGCGATTGCTGCCTCACTGTTGCAAATGAAGTTAACCAGCAAACGCGAAGATGATCTAAGAGCGTAAGAAGGGGAGAGCACGGATGAAAACAACGAAATTATCACAAAAAATATGGCTCTACGCCCTGATGCTCCTGATCACGGTATTAACGGTAGGACCATTTCTGATTACTTTATTGATGGCTTTGAAATCTTCAGGGGAAAGTATTTATGGATCCATTGTCCCGACTGACCCTACACTTCAAAACTTTATTATTTCTTTTGAAAAAGCGAATTTTGCTACGTACTTCTTCAATACGGTGATTGTTACTGGAATTGCGATTCCACTTAATCTATTATTTTGCAGTTTAGCGGCATACCCGTTAGCAAGAATGGATTTCAGAGGGCGCAGTGTGGTTCTGGCATTAATTATTTCAACGATGATGGTGCCATTCCAGCTTTACATGGCACCGCTTTTCCAGCTTGCCGATCAGTTCGGTCTGCGCAATACCCATCTTGGACTGGTGGTCATGCAGGTATCAACGGCCTTTGGAATCTTTTTGATGCGTCAGGCATATCTAAGAATCCCTAGAGAATTAGAGGAATCAGCCTATCTTGATGGGGCAAATAAATTTAAGGTTTGGTATTTGGTGGCGGTTCCGCTTGTGAAACCAACACTGGTTACACTCGCCATCTTTACCTTTATGGGAACATGGGGAGATTATTTATGGCCATTACTCAACTCTACTGAGAGCAGGATGTATACGTTGTCCATCGGGTTAGCGCAGCTCTCGCAAAACTTTGATGGCTCGAACTTGAAATTGGTAAGTGCGGCTTCAATTTTAACGACTATTCCGACCTTGCTCATTTTTATCTGGCTGCAAAAGTATTTCATTTCTGGAGCAACAGATGGAGCGGTTAAAGGGTAATGACAAGACAAAGGGGTGAATAATAGTGACGACGGTAGCTTTTTGGGGCAGAGATATTCCGGTTTTGTATGAAATGGACTGTGTAGTAGTGGGCGGAGGTACGGCTGGTGCAGCGACAGCCATCTCTGCACTCGAGGAAAAGCTGAAGACGCTTGTGGTCGAGAAAACGATCAGCTTGGGCGGAACGCAGACCAATTCCCTTGTTTCACCGATGATGCCAACCCACGTGAAGGCGCAACGAGTGAACCGGATCATTACCCAGCGTCTCCAGCAGGAGAACATTGAAACGAATGATGGCACAACGACCTGCAGCTGGTTTAATGTAGAAGCATTAAGCTATGTGCTGGAACAATTAATTACCGAGCGGGAAGGGAAAATCCTTTACGATGCGAATTTTATTGATTGTATAAAGGATCAAGAGCGGATTACCCATATTGTCGTGAACACGTGTAATGGGCTGGCAGCGATTAAGGGGAAGACCTTTGTTGATGCAACAGCAGATGCTATTGTTTCAAGGACAGCAGGTGTTGCTGTTGACTCTGGAAACCAGGACGGTCAGAATCAGCAAATTTCATTCCGCTTTGAAATGGGCGGAATCGATATCCCAGAATTAAGGAAGTTCATTCTTTCACAAAATGAATCCTTTTGTAAAATCGAAAACCCTGATTTTTTTGAAATTGCGATGGTCCCAGGAAAGGGCCATGTGCTTGAGCCCTTCTTCCACAAGGGCTTAGCGAACGGGGATTTAACCGAGGAGGACCTTCGCTACTTCCAAGCTTTTACTCAGCCAGGAAAGCCGACGGTTATGTCGTTTAACTGCCCGCATATTCCAGGAATCTATCAAACAACAGACCCGAGACTTCGGTCAGAGGCTGTTATAAAGGGAAGGGAAATGATTCGCCGTCTGGTGCATTTCTTACCTAAGTATATTCCCGGCTTTGAAAAGGCCTTTCTATTAAAAGAAGCCACACAATTAGGCATCCGGGAGTCCTACCGAATTATGGGGCAGTATGTGTTAACGGAAGAGGATTATCTAAGCCGCGCCCGGTTTGCTGACGGAATTGCCCGGGGTGACTGGTATATTGATGTACATAGTGTGAAAAAGGAAGACGTTGAAAAGCCTAAGTACTCAAGAGGGGAATATTATGAAATTCCTTATCGATCGCTAGTTACCCATGAAGTCAGTAATTTGATTGTAGTTGGCAGACATATCTCAAGTACGTTTCTCATGCAGGCTTCCTTAAGAATACAGCCGACCGTCAGAGATATGGGGCAGGCGGCAGGACTTGCATGTGCCTATTCCGTTCAGCATTCGGTTGCGCTGAATCAAATAGACGGATCAGTGATTAAGCAACAGCTTGCGCTAGAGGAGGGTTCATCATGAACGAAATCAAAGAGGTACATATATTGAATCATACCCACTGGGATCGTGAATGGTATGAAACCTTTGACGAGTTTCGCTATAAGCTTCGGAACGGCCTTCGCTATATCCAGGATTTAATTGAGAAGGGTCAGCTGGATAACTTCTTTCTGGATGGTCAAACAATCGTTCTCGATGATTATCAAGAGATTGTCAGTCCCGCAGAATATGAGCGTTTTCTTACTTTTATCAAATCAGGGAAGATTGAAGTCGGACCTTGGTATCTGCTTGCAGATGAATTTCTCGTTTCGGGTGAATCGATTCTGAAAAACTTAGAGATTGGAACAAACAAGGCAAAGAAGCTAGGTTCAGCCTATCAAATCGGTTATCTGCCAGATACCTTCGGCCATATCAGCCAAATGCCGCAAATCTTAAGCGGGTATCAGATTGAGTCGGCGCTTATTTTCCGCGGTGCTGTTTCTGACAGATTTGAGAATCAGTGGGAAGGTGCTGATTCTAGCAAGGTGTTTACGTTTGTTTTGCCATTATTTGAAGGATACTATCAAACATTCTTAAAGCACGATACCTTTATCGATGAGACGAAAAAGTACCTTGAAGCGAATGCTCCGTATGTAAGCTTCGGAAAAGCTTTGATTATGAACGGGGCCGATCACACCTTTCCTAGCGCTGATATGAAAGAGCGGGTTGAGAGGTTAATACACGCATTTCCTGGTGTTGAGTTCAAGCAGTCATTAATGTCTGATTATGTACGGGCACTCAAGGCAGAGAAACCTGAGGGACTCGTAGTTGGTGAGCAGCGCAATCCTGAGAAGATTTTTATCCTTCCGGGTGTTTACTCGACAAGGACGTACTTAAAGGATCAAAACCAGAAGTGTGAGGATCAGGCAATTGGCGTGATGGAAGCAATGAATGTTTGGACGAATGGTTCATCAGAATCTGCAGAATTCATCGAGTATGTCTGGAAGTTGATTTTACAAAATCAGCCTCATGATAGTATTTGCGGCTGTAGTGTCGATGAAGTGCATAATGAAATGGAAACGAGAACGCAAAAAGTGTTGAGTGCGATTCGCCAATTTTCGAGTGACACATTGAATACACTTTTTCCGTTTGAGTTTTTAAATAGTAGGATTGAAAATCAATATCTCTATTTAGTCAATAATACACCGCTTGCTGAAGTTTATCCTGTTAAAGCGGTGATTCGAATTCCGGCGGAGCAGGACCTTGGGGCAATTAAGCTTTATGACCAAGACGAAGAAATTCAGTTTGATGTGGTCAAAAGAGAAAAACGCGAGGAGTTCTTACGTCACATTTTAGCTGAGCCTCATTATGCCGAATATGTGGTCTATCATATATCGTTATCCCTCCCGTTTGACGGGGCTGAAATGAAGCGGCTTCGGATTGAACGGGTGAATCGCAAGACGAAGACGGTTGAAAATATTGATGCTGTTTTGATTGAAAATGATTTTTATCAAGTTCGCTGGGATAATAGTGGTTTGCAGATTACCGATCTTGAAGGAAATAAAGTGTATGAAAGCCAGCATCAAATCATTTCCACACTCGATGCGGGTGATACGTATAATTATTCTCCGCCGATTGATGATCTTGTGAGTAAAGCGGTCATTACCGGTGTTAGTGAGGAGAAAAAAGGTACTGGATTTCAATCATTGACTCTTCATTACGAAATGAAACTGCCGGCCTCATTAAATGAAGCGAGAACGGGGCCAAGTGAGCAGCTGGTTGTGAATACGTTCACGACAAAAGTGACTTTATATCAAGGAAATCGGATGATTTATTTTAAGACAAAGGTTGCTAATAAAGCCAAGGACCAAAAGCTTCGTGTCGGGTTTGCGGTATCGAAAGCTGATACGAGCTGGGCTGATACGGCCTTTGATTTACTGAAACGGAAAACACTGAGAGAAAAAGAGTGGGATATGCCAAAAAATAAAGAGGCGGTCATGAATCAATACCCAACCTATTCATCTGTGTTTGCCAATGATCATCAGCTCGTTCACCGCGGTTTGCAGGAATACGAGGTTGATTGTTTTGAAGGCCAGGATACCGCCTTTTTAACGATGATTCGAGCGGTCGGCTGGTTATCGAGAAGGGATTTGCGTACCCGCGGTAATGGTGCTGGCCCAGGGTTTGAAACTCCTGGAGCACAATGCATCGGAACCTATGAATTTGAGTATGGACTGGTTCTAGCTGAAAAGAATCATTCCTTAAACTATAAGATGCTTTTGCGTCAGCCGGTGTTAAGTCAGCAATCTTATACATTAAAGGATGAACAAAAGCTGTTTAAGCTATCGGGGACACCTATCACATTTTCCTCGTTTATGTTGAAGGAAGAGGATTCATTTGATATCCGAATGTTTAACTCGTCTTCCGAAGAGCAAACGACAGAATTGATAGTGGGTTTTGTTCCGGAGGGATTGTCTGAGGTAGATTTTACCGGGAAGGTCGTAGCACATTATTCAGCACAAGCTAAGACGACGATTACTTTTAGACCAAAAGAGATTAAGACCATTCGTGTGAATAGAAAAGGTCAGTCATAAGAAAGTCAATGGTTCCAACCAAAGAAATGAAGGTGATGTAGGATGAGAAAGTTTTTAGCGTTTGATATTGGCGGAACGTTGATTAAATATGGCGTACTGAACGAGGATGGCACGTTTGCAGAAAAACACGAATGTCCCACAGAGGCGCATTTAGGCGGCGCCGCCATTATTAATAAAGTAAAAGATTGTGGAAAATCTTTGATTGAAAAATATACAATTAGCGGAGTTTGTATTAGTTCGGCTGGGCAGGTGGATTCAAAGGAAGGTACGATACTATATGCTTCTGAACTGATTCCCCATTATTCAGGTACCCCTTTAAAGAAAGAGCTTGAAGCCTTTTTTAAATTGCCGGTAGAGGTTGAAAATGATGTAAACTGTGCGGGTTTGGCGGAGTCCTGGATTGGCATGGGCAAGGAGGCCAAAAGTCTCTTCTGTCTGACCGTCGGTACTGGAATTGGCGGAAGTTATATCTTGGATAATAAGCTGCATACCGGGCATAGCTTCAGCGGCGGCGAAATTGGCTATATCCCGATTGAGGGAGAACAGTTCCAGGAGCTAGCTTCAACCAGAACTTTAGTACGGAATGTGGCGAAGCGAAAGGGTGTTTCCGAAACCGAATTAGATGGTAAAGCGATTTTTGAAATGGCTCAGGCTGGCGATGAGATCTGTATTCAAGAGATTGAGCGTCTGGTTTACTATTTATCCAAGGGCATCGCTACGATTGCCTATATGATGAATCCGGAAATGATTATTATTGGCGGCGGCATTACTGAACAAAAGGATTATCTCTATCCATTGATTAGCAAGCAGCTGCAGAAGGACATTATCCCGAACATTTTGAAACAAACACAAATCAAAATTGCTCAGAATTTAAATAATGCAGGAATGATAGGGGCCTTGCGCCATTTTATACTACAGGAATCGCTTCAGCCCTTAAAAAGCGTGACCACGATTATTGAGTCAAATTTGCATAAGCTAACCAAACGTGAGCAGATGATTGCTAAATATATTATTCAAAATATGGAATCCGTTCCTAATAAAACGATTTCTGAATTATCGCGGCAAATTAATGTTGCAGAGGCAACGATTACCCGATTCTGTCAGAAGCTTGAGTTTGGTTCCTATAATAAGCTGCGCCTGCTGGCAAAGGAAGCTTCGGTCAGTACGAGAGTGTATGAACCGAATGATTTGGCGAGCATGAACGGAGTAAAAGAAACCTATATCATGCTGATGAAAAAATTCGATACTCTTCATCAAAAGCAAGCAATACAGCAATTGAAGCAGCAGTTAAGTACGGCAAAAAAGGTTTACCTGTATGGCGGGGACGAACTTTTCCTTGTGGCTGAGCAGTTGAAATATAAATTAATGAAGCTTGGCATCCAGGCAAGCACTTTTTCAACGAGTTTTGAAATGGAAATGTCCGCTCATTCCCTAACTCCAGAAACAATTGTGATTGGTTTTACGGCAACGGGGTATACAACCGATGTCGTGACCATTCTGGGAAAGGCGAACAAAGCAGGATGTGTGACGGTCGGAATTACGAGTCAGAAGGATTCCCCTGCAGCGGAACTCGCAGAGATTTGCTTACTCATTCCGGCGATGGAAGGAATCGAAGTCGAAAGCAGCTCGATGGGCGAAGTATCTGCCTATTACCTGTTTGATGTTGTTCTTAATGGGATGACGCGTGGTGGACAGGCGGCAGGTTCGAGAACAGGTTTAGTGGAAGACGCCTCTGCGGGGAGTTCGGAGGCAGGTTCAAAAGCAAGTTCAAAAGCTAGTTCTGTAGTAGATCAAGAGGGAATCTCGGAAAACGGTTTAGCCGCTAACCTGGGAGCAAGTGCTGATGAAAATAAGGTTGTCTTGTTTGATTAAATGAAAGAACGAAAAGAAGCAGGAGGAATCTTATTCCGTCTGCTTCTTCTGTTAACGGAAAGCCAGTAATCAATTTTTTTACGGAAAGTGGTGAAATTTTTGAGAGTTGCCTATTTACCAATTGATGAACGTCCTTGTAATGTTAACTATGTTCAAATGATCGCTAATTCCTCTGTTGAGGTGGAGTTGGATCTACCTGATGAGGAATTGTTAGGGTATAAAAAGAAAGCAGCCGATACCGAGGGGATTTGGGCGTGGCTGCAACATGCTGCTAAAACGGCAGATGCCCTGATTATCAGCATTGACATGCTAATCTACGGCGGATTGCTGCCATCTCGCCTGCATTATTTAGCCGAGGAAGCAGTGGTGACTTGGGTCGAGCGGCTTCGTTTACTCCATTACACCTACCCAGACCTGCCGATTTATGCATCCAACTTAATCATGCGTTGCCCTAAATATAGCTCAAGCGATGAAGAGCCGGATTATTATGAACAGTGTGGGCGGGAACTGTTTTTACGCTCATATTTTTTAGATAAGCAAAAACGTGAATCGTTATCAACAGAAGAAACGGAGCAATTACAGGACATTGAAGCTCGGTTAAGGGTTGAGTACATCGTGGATTATGAGACAAGGCGGAACTTTAACTCAGCTATTAATCTGAAGATCCTCGAACTTGTAAAAGAGGGTGTTATCAAGTTTCTAGCGATCCCTCAGGATGACAGTGCAGAGTATGGGTATACGGCGATGGATCAAATCAAGGTGGTTAAAAGGCGTGATGAGCTTCGCCTGCAGCAAAAGGTCCACATGTATCCAGGTGCAGATGAGGTAGGTGCTACCCTTTTGGCACGAGTTTATAATGAGTTAAAAGGACAAAGACCGAGGATCTTGCCGATTTGGAGCAGTACGCTTGGCCCCCGGCTGATTCCGATGTATGAGGATCGTCCGTTTGCCGAAAGCTTAAAGAGTCATGTGTTAGCAGCAGGCTGTCAATTAGTGGACCGGGAAGAGGAAGCGGATTTGATTCTAGCTTATAACACACCGGGACGAGTCATGCAGGAGTCGTGGGAACAGCGTAGCAAGGATATCACCTATTCTAGTTTTCGTCATCTCTTAACCTTTGTGGATCAGATTAATCGTATGATTAAATCTGGAAAAAAGGTGATTTTGGCCGATGCGGCCTTTGCTAATGGCGGAGATGGTGAACTGATTGCGATGTTAGATGATGAGGGAATATTAGATCAATTAGTTTCCTATAAGGGTTGGAATACCAATTGTAATACTCTAGGAACCACGCTTTGCCAGGGAGTTCTTGGGGTGGAAGGGAAGCCTGAAGTTTTGAAAGAAAACCTGCTTTATCATCTTTTGGATGATTATTTTTATCAAGCGGAGGTCCGGATGGAGTTAGTCGATGATTTTCTTCCGAAGCTTGATTTAACGTACTTTGATTTAAAAGATAAGGCAGATTTGTTGAATCAGGAACGGGATCAACGACTCATTACACGATTCCATGAGTTGATTTTACATAGCTTTAAAGATTGTGAATTAGTGAGAGTCGGAAGTTTTGCACCATGGAATCGCATGTTTGAATGTGGGCTTTCCCTACAAATAAATAGGAAAGAGGGTAACTAATTTGTTAGCAGAAATGAAAGGCGGCTTAGTGGTTTCTTGTCAGGCTTTAGAGGATGAGCCATTACATGGTGCTGAAATCATGAAACGAATGGCTGATGCAGCTAAAAGAGGCGGGGCTGTGGCGATTCGTGCAAACGGGGTAGAGGACATTCGTGCGATTAAAGACTATGTTAACCTACCGGTGATCGGGATTATTAAAAGAGAATATGACGATTCTTTTGTTTACATCACTCCGACCTTGAAGGAAGTAGAGGAGTTAGTAGAAGTCGGTGTTGATTTAATTGCGGTCGATGCCACTGACCGCTTGCGCCCAGGTGGACTGGATTTAGCGGCATTTATGAAAGAGCTGAAGATGAGGTTTCCAAACCAGAAATGGATGGCAGACTGCTCGACATTGGAAGAGTGTATCGTGGCGGAACAGCTTGGCTTTGACTGTGTCGGTACCACGATGCATGGATATACGGAAAAGACAGTGGGAAAGAAATTATATTCCAATGACTTTGAGTTTTTAAAGGCAGTTGTTGCCGCGGTTAAGGTACCTGTTATCGCTGAAGGCAACGTAATCACACCTGAAATGGCTGCAAAAGTCCTGAAATATGGAGCCCACTCAGTCGTCGTCGGGGGAGCAATCACCCGTCCACAGCAAATAACAGCAAGATTCGTCGAAGCAATCATAGGTTAGCGCAGGGACGGTTCTTCTGCTTCCATCAAGGAAGCAGAAGAACCGTCCCTGTGCTTCACAAAATAGGGATTTAACGCTACACTTTCTGTATATAGGTGATTTTGAGCAGGTGTGAGGATGAATAGTAGACAGAAGGAATTGCTTCGGTTGTTGCTCGTTCGTGAGGAAGGGGCAATGCAGGTAAAGGATTTGGCGGAAGAGCTTGAGTGCGGGGAGAAGACGGTTCGAAATGATTTAAATAGACTTGAGGAGTTTTTGCTCGATTTTCCTAGCAGCAGCCTGACTCGGAAGCCTGGTTTTGGAATCGCTATCGAAATAGACGATGAGGGTCGTTCTAAGATCCTACAAAGTCTACATTCTAGTGAGCCAAAAACAAACGAAGAGCGGTTGGTTGAGATTGCCTTTCAGCTCTTAACAAGTGAAAAAGCGATTACCTTACAATATTGGGCGGACCAGTATTATGTGCCGAAAGCAGAAATAAAGAAAGATATAGAGGATATCGCAGGCTGGCTGCAGCGTTTTGACCTGGAGCTTGTCTCAAAGCAGCGGCTCGGAAATGTCATTCAAGGGACAGAGTTGAGTAAGCGCAGTGCACTTGCGCATTTGCCAGAGCTCATTTCAACCATCACAAGTGGGAAAAATGTCGTGTTGGACCTGTTTTTGCCCTATGAAATTAGCGTCGTTAGAAAAGCGATCGACGGGATGCATGACAAGTTTAAGATTGCTTTTACGGATGGTACGATAGAAAGCCTGTTGGTCCATGCGCTAATAATGGTGAAACGAACACGACAGCGTTCACCCGTATTTGTCCATGATTCTGAAATGAAAATGGTCTGTGAAAGGCCGGAATACCAGTATGCAAGCTGGTTCTTTGGACAGCTGGAAACGACCTTTAGCCTATCGTTTCCAGAAGAAGAACGGACGTACTTTACCTGGCATTTGATTAGTGGCAAGCGTACGGAGGAAGGTTCACATCAGGGTCTAGATTTTGAGGATGGGGTCACTAAGATTGTTCATATTCTCGTTGGCAAAATGTCAACGCTTACGCAATACCCGTTTGATGGTGACTCTATTTTAAAGAACGGCCTTGCGATGCATATGCATTCGGTCGTTAACCGTATTAAATATGGATTTCCCATTACAAATCCGCTGCTATTGAACATCAAGAAAATGTATCCGTATATGTTCAATATGGTGATTTTGACGCTTGAAGAAATCAAAAGCATCTATGGAATGGAAATTCCGGAAGATGAGGCTGCCTATATTGTGCTTCATTTTCAAGCCTCGATAGAACGGCTTGAGGGAAAGCGGGATAGTAAGAAAAAGGCACTGATTGTTTGCCACATGGGAATCGGTATGTCCCATTTGCTAGAAGCAAAGATTGAACAGCAGTATCAGGATATTGAAATCTTAGCCTGCGTCGGCAAAGCAGAGGTATCAGATTATGTTCGGAAAAATCCAGTTGATTTTATCATATCGACGATTCCACTTGAAAAAATCAACCACGAAAATATTGTCATATCGTCGCTGTTTGGGCAGGAGGATAAAAAGAAGTTGAGCCAGTTTGTTGAGGTACTGAAACAAAAGGACAGTGAAGGTCAAGACCAACATCCTCTGTTAACTTTTTTGAAGGAAGATCTCTTGCTCATAGATGTGGAAATGGAACATCGATTTGAGGTTGTGGAAATGCTGGCCAGTGCACTTTTTGAAAGAGGGTATGTACAAAAAGAATTTGTTCATAGCACTGTGGGCCGGGAGCGGAAATCTGCCACTGCCATTGGCGGTGGAATTAGCATCCCACACGGAAATCCATCACTGGTTGTAAAGTCAGCAGTCGCCGCTGCCATCTTGAAAAAGCCGCTGATGTGGGGAAATGAGCGGGTTACCCTCGTCCTGATGCTAGGGCTGTCAAAGGAAAACCAAGGAGAAAATCGGAGTCTAATTGGAAAAATCGCAGCACTTAGTGAAACACCTTTGATGGTGCATGCGTTATCAAGTGCAAGTGATTATCAGGATTTTGTCAGTATCTTAGAAAAACAAAAATAGAGATTAAAGAGTGGAGGCTGACTTCCGCTCTTTTTTTCGCATTTAGCGAATAAAAATTTTTTTACCGCAAATTACGGTAAAAAGAAATTATTTTATTGGACAAGAGCCAAGGTAGTATATAAGTAAGCGATTACTTCGTTTATTTTTTAAAAGATGGAGGAGAGTATGATGGGGAAGATATTAGCGGTTACCGCTTGTCCAGTTGGAATTGCCCATACGTATATGGCTGCTGAAAATCTACAAAAAGCAGGCCTAGCGTTGGGTATCGATATAAAAGTAGAAACACAAGGTTCAATTGGTGTGGAAAATGAATTAACGGATCAAGATATTGCTGAAGCAGACGGGATTATTATCGCGGCAGACAAGGATGTTCCGAAAGAGCGTTTTGCTGGTAAAAGAGTGATTGTTACGGGTGTGAAGGACGGGATTCGTAAACCAGAGGAACTGATTAAACGGATTCAAAACGGAGACGCTCCTATTTATAAACCAGAAGCAGCTGCAACTAGTGGCAGTAAAACAGGTAAACAAAAAGAAAACCCAATTTATAAGCATTTAATGAGTGGTGTATCCTACATGGTACCATTCATTGTCGTAGGGGGATTGTTAATTGCCCTTGCGTTAACACTTGGCGGCCAACAAACACCAGGTGGAATTGTGATTCCAGATGATTCAATTTGGAAGCAGGTTGAAAAACTTGGCGGCACGGCGTTCATGTTTATGGTGCCGATTTTGGCCGGTTTTATTGCCGTCAGTATAGCTGACCGTCCAGGGCTTGTACCAGGGATGATTGGTGGTTATATTGCAGCAAACGGCAGTTTTTATGGAAGTGAAGCAGGTGCCGGGTTTATTGGTGGGATTATTGCCGGTTTCTTAGCAGGTTATGTGGCCTTGGCGATTAAGAAAATTAAAGTGCCAAAAGCGGTTCAGCCGGTTATGCCAATTATTTTCATTCCAATCTTCTCATCTGTGATTGTTGGATTACTCTTTATCTTTGTGATCGGTGCTCCGGTTGCATCAGTGTTTGAAACTCTTACTGGGTTCCTTGCTGGTATGCAGGGTGGGAGTTCGATTTTATTAGCGATAATTTTGGGTGCGATGATTGCCGTTGATATGGGAGGTCCATTCAACAAGGTAGCTTTCTTATTCGGTTCTGCGATGATTGCTGAGGGGAACTATTCCATCATGGGTCCTATTGCGGTTGCGATTTGTATTCCTCCAATTGGCCTTGGAGTAGCAACATTTATTAACAAACGTAAATTCCGTCAGAATGAGAGAGAAGCAGGTAAAGCGTCCTTTACAATGGGATTATTCGGGATTACTGAAGGTGCGATTCCCTTCGCAGCACAAGATCCGCTTCGCGTCATTCCTAGTATTGTTGTCGGTTCGATGGTCGGTTCTGTTATTGCGATGCTATCAAGTGTTGGTGACAGAGTGGCTCACGGTGGACCGATTGTAGCGGTTTTAGGTGCTGTTGATAATGTGGTGATGTTCTTTGTAGCTGTTATTGTCGGTGTCATTGTAACTGCATTGATGGTTACATTCTTGAAGAAGGATGTTGAAGGCGAACCTGTTGCCGCTGGTGTTGGAACTGTGTCAGAAGTGGATGTACCTGAAACGTTGGGAAAGGTAGAAACGACGAATTTCCATGTAGAAATCCGTAAATTAACGGATATTACAAATATAGATTTAATTGAAACGAATTTAAAGGGTAGTACTCGTGACGATGTGATTGAAGAGTTAATTGGCAAATTAGATGCAACTGGAGTACTAAGCTCAAAGCAAGCTTTCAAACAAGCCATCTTAAACCGTGAAGCGCAAAGTACTACTGGCCTTGGAATGAATATTGCGATTCCACATGGAAAATCAAGTGCTGTCAAACGCCCGGCAGTCGTTTTTGGAATCAAGCGTGATGGAGTAGATTGGAAAAGCTTAGACCGTACAGATGCAAAACTAATCTTCATGATCGCTGTCCCAGAAAATGCAGCAGGGGACTCACATTTAAAAATTCTCCAAATGCTATCAAGAAAGCTTATGGATGAAAGCTTCAGAGAACAATTATTAAAGGCTACATCGAAGAAAGAAGCTTACAAACTTCTTGAAACGATTTAATAGGTTGGTATACTAAATATGTGAGGTTTCCATTATGTTGGAAAAAAGAGAGCGGCTATGCTCTCTTTTCTCTGTATTTTCATAAAAGTGAACAAGAGTATAAATTTGGAGGTTACTATGTATAGATATGAACCGATTTTTTTACAGCCTGTTTTACAAGAAAGAATTTGGGGTGGTCAGAAGTTAAAAACAGAGTTTCATTATGATATTCCGTCAGCCCAAACAGGTGAAGCATGGGTGATTTCTGCACATCCGAATGGCCCTAGTATGATTAAAAATGGACCTCTTACTGGAAAAACGTTAGCGGATGCCTGGTGCGAACATGGAGAGCTTTTTAAAAAGAAGGCTGGTAATCAGGAAGAGTATCCATTGTTAGTGAAGATATTAGATGCTGCAGATGATCTTTCTGTACAAGTGCACCCGAATGACCAGTTTGCCCGTGAAGTGGAAAATGTCCCTTATGGCAAAACAGAGTGCTGGTATGTGTTAAGTGCGGAAGAAGGTGCTGAGCTTGTGTTAGGCCACCATGCTAAAGAGCCTGAGGAATTAGCAGAGATGGTGGACAAAGGTGAATGGGACAAGCTGTTAAGACGAGTTCAGGTGAAGGCTGGAGATTTTGTCTATGTGCCAAGCGGTACCATTCATGCGATTGGAAAGGGCATCGTTATCCTAGAAACACAGCAAAGCTCAGACATCACCTATCGTGTATATGATTACGACCGGAAAGACGCGGCAGGCAATACACGTGAATTACACCTAGAACGTTCGATTCAAGTGACTACCTTTCCACATCAGGATCCATCAGTTGAACAAACAGAGACAGTGATGGGTGACTTAGTAGAAAAGAAATTGGTGGAAGAGCAGTATTTCACTGTTTATCATTGGCAATTAAACGGCAGTGCATCCCTTGAATTAACCAAGGACTTTCTACAAGTAAGCGTGGTTGAGGGAAAAGCAACCATCACCATAGACGGTAACTCATTCCCAATCGAAAAAGGCACCCACTTTGTACTACCCTACGGAATCCGTGAATACCAGCTTAAAGGAAACGCAAAATTTATCGTTTCACATGTGTAGTGCATTGGGACCTTCTTCTTCACTTAACCCATGTTTTTATAGGAACTGCTAGTCGAAGACTGTGACTGTTGCTCGACAAAAATTGCTCATAAAAACTAGCATGAGTTCGTTTTCCTAAAGGGGTTTGCTTGCAGTTAATCAAACGTTTGATTAAGTATTTTTGAGCTAATCAAACGTTTGATTGAATTTGCGAATATACTTGCTATAATGGCTTTTGATTTGTTTTTGAGGAGAGAAAATAGTCGAATGGTGAGTGGAAAATAAGTAAGAGAATCCGGGTGTTGGACATCACCATTCCCCTGGTGACAGTATAACTTTTTCAGTCATACCACTAACCAACAGTAGGGGTTGAAAGGACAAAGTGTGAGCAAAGGGTGGAGATTGTCCGAATAGAAAGGAGCCATTGGCATGTTGCCAGGGCTCCTTTCTATCATATGGAGGGGGTGGATTTCGAGGGTAAAGCACTGGCTGACAATCCACGGCTTTAGCTGTGGGAGTTATCAGTGTACACGATTACTCTATGATGGCAGTAATGAAATTTCGGAAGAGTGGACGAGCAGAATTTTATATTGAGAATTTATGTCTTGAATTTCGCAATAATCTGAGGAGTATCGGTAAAGAAGAAAATAATTCATATCATTGTATTGAACTAATGTCTTTTGCATCGTTATCCCCCTTATAAAAGCTATATGTAAAAAGAATCCCAGTGCCGGCTCCTCCTTCGCCAAACACCATGATAGCCACACCTGCTATCCCCGCTATAAATATATTACTAAACGATTGTTAATTAACTGTTTCTAGATGTTAAGCAATTGTTAATCTTATGTAAAAGTTCATGGGGACGGTTCTTCTGCTTCCTTTGAAGGAAGCAGAAGAACCGTCCCTGTGCATTCATTGAAGCGGGATGTAGCCGGTCTGGGCAATTATTTCTTGTCCTTGTTCGGACTGCATCCATTCGATGAATGCTTTTAGATGAGGGTTGTCACTGCCGGCTGTAATGGCGTAGAATTCTGCTACGATGGGGTAGGTTTCGTTTTGAATATTTTCTTTTGTTGGCAGGATGCCTTCTACGGCAATGTTTTTAATTTTTCCGTTCTCAACCATGTTCTGTGAAAAATGTCTGAATGAAAAACCGATCGCATTTTTCCGATTTTGGTAATTCGTCGTTTCTTTGATTATTCCCCCCATGCCAGAGGCAATATCTTCCGAAGGCGGATTCATTAATGAAATACCATCCATCATCTTGATTAATGCAGACTGACTGCCGCTACCTTCTGGACGTTGAAACGCACGGATTTCTTCATCCTCTCCGCCGACTTCACTCCAATTGGTAATCTCACCAGCATAAATTTCCTGAATTTGTTTGATCGATAATTCGTCTACTGGATTATCAGCATGGACAAAGAAAACAAAAGCTTCTCTCCCAACCGGGGTCAAGGTAAGGTCTACTCCTTGTAGCTCCGCGAATTCCATTTGCCTTTTAGAGGGGGGTGCAATAAAGACGATATCCACTTCTCCTTTTAATAACCGGTCAAAGGCATGGCTCGTTTGGCTGGAAACAACCTCACCTTCATATAGTGGATATTCTTTTTCTGGATAAACAGCTTGTGCAAAGGCCGAATAAACCGGATATAAAGCCGTTGCCCCGTCTAACAATGGAAGGTCGTGTTCTATTTTAAAAGAAGAAGGTTCATCCAATGAAACAGCTTTAGTATTTTTTCCAAAAGGGCGGTACTCCGATAAATCTACATCCTGTGAGCTGACGACTTCTAGCGATTTTTCGTAGGCTTGAAAGCCTTCAAATGCAGTGAGCGAGACAGCACTTATCGCGAAAAAAGCAATTGCAGCATTTTTGGCCAATTTATTCTTGAGTTTTCCATAGATTGCAAGAATCACAGCAATGATTAAACCGATGGTTAAGGCTGGAATAAAAATCGTGTAAAACTCTGCATCTCTTGAAAGTGCTGCGATAATCGTTGCTACAAATCCACACAATCCAAATACAGCAATCGTCAGTATCGTACCAAAAATTTTCATACCGTCCTCCTAAATGTGGGCATTTTGTTTTGTTTAATATGTACCTTATTTTTCGTTTAGTGTAATTTTACACGATTTTGGATATTTGGGTCAATTAGGAAAAGAAAAATTTAGATCTTAATATATATCAAAACAAGTGCCTGTCGCGCCCCGGGTTTTATTTAGAATTGCTTGATTTTTAATGATTGTAGAATAGATTTCTGTTTTGTTTCTAGAGTTCATTTTGCAAAAGGGGGGGTTAGTGGGGTTATAAATTGTTTTAGAACACTTCTACTAAAGCACCGTTTTGTCCTATTATCATTTTCAGAAATATCGATAGTAGAATTTAGTAGACCTTAGCCCCCTTACCGTCAATGAGGCAAAAGATAAGGAAAATTCGTAGATGGAAGCTGGTCTGTTAGTCTACTTATCTCCCTCTATCTAGTAAATTTAGCTCATTTATTAACTGAATTTTCATAATATATGGAAATTATTGCAAACCCTCCCGTATAATAAAAATGCTTGGTTACTTTCTATTAAAAAGGGGAGATCTACATGAAGAAAAAAGTGCTCGCACTATCATTGTCCGCGGTGATTGCAAGCTCTGGCTTGGGGCTTACGCCATCGTTTGCAGCTGGCAATGGTCCGGATGTCAATGGGAACGAAACGGTGCAAACGGCCATGCTGACAACCTATGATGAAATGGCTATTTTTCTAAAAAAGGAAGCGGATAGACAGCCGCAAATGGAACTCGAAGTGATTGGCCAATCGGTAAAAGGACGAGACCTTTTTCTTGCAAAGTACATGTCTAACCCAGAAAACCCAACTATCCTTTTTCTAACTCAGCAGCACGGGAACGAAGCCTTAACAACAGAAGGAGCACTGGATTACATACGTCATCTTGGCTCAAACTCGAAACAAACACAGGAAATGCTTAAGAACGTCAATATTCTGATTGTCCCTATGTTAAATGCCGATGGAGCAATGGGCGATGTGAATTTCTCGCTTGACAACTATATGGCGAGCGGAAGACATTTGACTCGGTTTAACGCAAACAGACTTGACTTGAACCGGGACCATGTGAACAAAGTGGCACCTGAAACACAAGCATTGCATACAAATGTACTCCAAAAATACGATATTGATTATATGATTGATTTTCATCATCAAGGGACTCAAGAGGATTACTTTGGAAAGTTAACGACGGGGTCGGTGCTGGCTCCTTATCACCCAGATGTTGATCCTGATGTGTTGCTAGGTTCCAAGAAGCTTGCAACTGTCCTGTTGGAAAGTGTAAATTCCAAGGGCTGGGGATTTGTACTGAAATATGATGAACCATCTACCAATATAAACGTTGCCTCGAATGCCATGGCACTGCAGTATGGAATCTCTGTCATGCTGTTTGAAATGCGCGGGATGGCAGACCATTCGTACGAGCCGTATGTCCTTGGCCAAAAATCGAACGGATATCTCATCAAGCAAGCCTTTACGGCGATGGATGCTACCGCAAAAGCAATTGCAAACGGGTCTATTTCAACGGCCGATCCTGCTGTTTACGATCAGCTCCCTGAGCAGCATTATAGTTATTAGTATTAACAGATTAAAAGACTTGAGTTCGATGTTTCAATGGACTCAGGTCTTTTTATTTTCACCGTTCAAGTTTACGCTGCCTAAATCGTAATTGAGATATAAGACCAAGGGGGGCTCCTAGTTGTTCTTATTCAGGATTTTTTTATGAGTCAAAAAAATTGATTGTGGTCTTCTCACTAACATACAAAATAGATTGAAATTTAAATATACTTTTATTAATCTATTAACAAGATTAGGGGGAGATGATCATGATTAGAAAAATGACTAAAAGGGATCATGAACAGGTTCTTTCTTTTTTAAGTGAGGAGCCATCAATCAATTTATTTATTATTGGCGATCTAGAGGCATTTGGATATGATTCTGATTTTCAGGAGATTTGGGCAGAATTCGATGAGAAGGAAGAGATAAGAGCCGTACTTCTACGTTTCTATCAATCGTTTATTCCCTATGCTAAAGGGGATTTTAATGTTAACGAATTTGTTTCGATTATGAAAAATTATAATCAGCCCATTTATCTTTCTGGGAAAACAGAGCTTGTAGTAAAGTTTGAAGCATTTGATGATTTAGTTCTTGGAAAAAAGCAAGTGACTTACTTTGCTGAATGTCTCACTAACGAACATCTTGGCTCTACTAATTTGGAGATAAAAAAGGCGGATGTAGTGGATGTAGACCGAATCATTGAACTCCGTGGCAGCATCGAAGAATTTACACTTAGAAGTGATGCTCGTGATATATTGCATCAATCCATGGAATCGAACACCGGTAGAACCTACTATACGGAAGAAAATGGCGTGATAACCGCTTGTGTTTCAACCGCTGCGGAAAACTCACTTTCTGCGATGATTGTCGGTGTATGTACTAAAAAAGAATATCGCCGCCAAGGACTCGCAACAGCTATCATGCAAAGACTCTTTCAAGACGTATTAGCAGAGGGGAAAACTCTGTGCCTGTTCTATGACAACCCTGCTGCCGGACGTATCTACAAGCGACTAGGCTTCAAAGATATTGGCATGTGGACCATGCATAGATAGCGCAGGGACGGTTCTACTGCTTCCTTGAGGAAGCAGTAGAACCGTCCGAGATCACTGAAAAAGTCCACTTTTTAGAACTTCATTCTCGATAAATTTTACCAAATATAAATCATTTTTTGTCAATGTGGTTTAAAAACGATCAAAAAGTTAAATTCTGATTGAATTTTAGAGGATGGTATTTTCGCTATCCTCTTTAAATTAACTGCTAAGGCAGTTAATTTTGCTTGTTAAGACATGCTTTTTAGACCGTACCCCTTGGCACGATCTAGCCCGTGAAAATTCTTCAGCTCGCCATTTTTCCATTCTTGGCAAGCTCTTTTCTTATATTGTTCTTTAAATTCTTCGGTCTTTTGGTGTTGACTGTATTCATAAAACTCTGGGGTGATTACACAAAACCATTCATCAGAATCTTTATTGTAACTGAATCTTGCTTCGGGACCGTGACTATTGTTAACGAAAACAGAAGAAACCCCAAATAGGAGGGTTCCCTTTGTTTTTTAGTTTTCAAACGGTACATTTGTTTCTATCCCACTTTGAACAATGACAACGTTCACTATGTCTTTGGATATTTTCTTATCGATTTGGACTACAAAGGTTCTTGGCGTTGCATCAGAAGTACAAGCTCCTTCTGGCTCTGTTAAAGGTACCTTCATAGTCCTATTGTCAGGGCTTAATTCAACATTTTTTATCGTGTAGGGACAACTTCCAGACTCAAGAACTCCAATAAAAAATATATCTTTCTTGTTAAAGTAAATGTTTGGCATTTTATTTTCAAATCCATATAGGTTCCAAGTTTGTTCGAATTCAGATCGGGTGACAGATTTTCTGACCAAGTATTGAAAAAATGGTGTTGAATCTCTTTCAAATGCTATCTCATGAAAATTAGAAGGTAACGTCTTTTCGCTTGCTACTACGTTAGCAAATGAGTCATTGCTACAGCCGACCAACAATAATGACATAAATATAGCAAGAGCAAGTAATGGGTTAAAATTTGTCAAATATATTGCACCTCCTTTTTAGATTAGACGATCATTCATTATAAAAGGTTTCCAGACAGTGCTTGCCACACCATTAGTTATCTCTGAAGATTAGTAGCTTGTTGCTCTCTTCCGTCTGTTGGAAAGGTCATAAATTACCTATTCAATTTTCGACTATTTTCATTCCGCTTTAATAGAACAAACAAGGCATATACCGTTAATTCCCCTGCAGAACTTCTCGTAGAAGAAGTTCAAGAATGTTTCCGTGAGGGGTACCCTGTGAACTATTTCAAAAAAATATTGAAACGTTTCCAAAGTGGTGATATGATGTGTGTATGAACAAAGTGAAACGTTTCCAAAATGGTGAGGATTCATCGTTACAGGAATTTATTTTATAGATGGAGGGTAGTTGTGGTGCCAAGTATAAAGGATGTAGCGGAACTGGCAGGAGTTGGGGTTGGCACGGTTTCACGAGTCATTAATAATCACCCAACCGTTAAGGCAGAAACCCGAAAGAAAGTAAATGAAGCGATCAAACAATTGAATTACATACCGAATGAAGTCGCTAGGAATTTCAAAATGCAAAAATCCAAAATGGTTGCACTATTACTTCCGAGTATCTGGCATCCGTTTTTCTCGGAGTTAGCTTATTATATCGAGGATGAGCTTGACCGCGAAGGCTATAAATTAATGCTCTGCAATAGTGGAGGACGGCCAGACAAAGAACTTTACTACCTAGATATGCTCAGTCAGAATAAAGTTGCCGGCATTATCGGGATTACCTACAATGACATTGATGACAATGTCAGTACGGATATTCCCTTTATCAGTATTGACCGTCATTTTGATAATAAGAATATTAATTGTGTGACTTCTGATAATTATCAGGGCGGGCGCATAGCTCTTCAAGAACTGGTGAAAGCAGGAGCTACAAAAGTGGTGTATCTTGGACTTACGAGTTCAGCTTATAGTGAAGTTGAACTAAGGAGACAAGGATTTATTGACGAGGCAAAGGAGCAAGGGATAGAATATCTCATCTATGAAGAGAATGGTGATGGAGATTATTCGGACGATACATTTTTTGAGAATTTTTTCAATAACAAGGAACACCAGAATGTAGATGGTGTTTTTGCAAATACAGATTTGCTTGCGGCCAAATATATAGATCGAGCTAAAAAGCATGGATATCAAGTTCCAGAGAATGTTAAAGTCATCGGTTACGATGGAATTCAAGACAATAAACTGTTTCATCCGATCCTATCAACGATCCGGCAGCCGGTCGAGGAAATGAGCCGAACGTCTGTGAAACTTTTATTAAGAAAGGTTCAAGGAGAAACATTGGAGAAAGAAATTTATCAAATCCCCGTGGTATACAGAGAAGGAGAAACGACTTAAGCCTTAAGGCTTTAGAAAAGTAAAGTTGAAGCGTTTCATTAGAAAAAAACTTTTTTAATCAAAAAATGAAACGTTTCAACAAAGCACCTGAGTGTAGAAAATTTTTTTTACCCTAAAGTGGAAACGTTTCATTTCGAAACCCGAAGAAGAAGAAAGGGACTGATTTAGAAGATATTTTGTACCTTCAAATGGAAACGCTTCAATTGAAGCAGGATCAAAAGTTGTAACAAATTATGTTTGGGAGTGAGGTAAGGGATATGGAAGTAGTTAGGAAGGTAGAACCAGTTATGCATTCGTCTAATCAGGTGAAAAAGCGATTAAACATAAAAAAGATTTTAACGAATTATCAGCTCTATTTATTTCTCCTACCCGCATTAGTTTATTTTATTGTCTTCCACTATGTCCCGATGTATGGGGTGTTAATTGCTTTTAAGGATTTTGTTGCAACAAAAGGGATTATGGGCAGTCCTTGGGTCGGGTTTAAACATTTCGAACGTTTTTTCGAATCCTACCAATTTTGGACCTTGATCAAAAATACTCTTGGACTTAGCGTCATCCAATTAATCGTCGGTTTCCCGCTCCCAATTTTCTTGGCCTTGATGTTAAACCAGATCAGAAATGAGAAATACAAACGGTTTGTCCAAACCGTGGTGTATGCACCGCACTTTATCTCAGTGGTTGTATTAGCTGGTATGATTTATGTCTTCTTTTCAAACAATGGTCTGATTAATAACATCATCTTGTTATTTGGTGGGGATCCGATTTCGTTCATGTCAAAACCGGAATGGTTTAAACCCCTTTATATCGGTTCAGGGGTTTGGCAGGAGACAGGTTGGGCTGCGATTATTTATCTCGCGGCGCTCGCCGGCGTAAGTCCTGAGCTGCATGAAGCAGCGGTAATGGATGGAGCCAGTAAGTGGAAGCGAATCTTACACGTAGATATTCCAGCCATTATGCCAACGGCTGTTATTCTATTAATCTTAAATGTCGGAAACATTATGAACATCGGTTTTGAAAAAGCGTACTTGCTGCAAACGCCCATGAACCAGCCGGCAGCTGAGATTATTCCTACTTATGTTTATAAGATGGGTTTACAGCAGGCGCAGTATAGTTTTGCTGCCGCGGTAGGATTGTTTAATTCCGTGATTAACTTAATTTTGTTAGTGTCCGTCAATAAGTTTGCGAAAAAACTATCCGGTACAGGACTGTGGTAAGAGGGAGGTGCAGCACACATGAGTTTATTGGCCCTAAATAGTAAGAAAAATACTAGAAGAACAAAGGAAGACAAGGTTTTTGATGTTATCAATGTGTTCCTAGTAGCCATGATCGTACTATTAGTCATTTATCCTTTGTACTTTATCGTGATTGCATCCATAAGTAATCCTAATATGATTTACGAGGGAAAGGTATGGTTCTTACCAAAAGAATTAACCTTTGAAGGATACGAACGAATTCTTAGAGACAGCAAGATTTGGCTTGGGTATAAAAACTCGATTGTCTATACAGTGGTTGGGACGATTGTCAATGTATCCTTTACCTTAATGGCTGCATATGCTCTGTCCCGAAAGGACCTGTACGGAAGAAATACGATTATGTTTTTATTCCTTATGACGATGTTTTTCTCAGGCGGATTAATTCCGACTTACCTGGTTGTTAAGAATCTTGGTTTGCTCAATACCATGTGGGCACTCATTCTGCCGAAGGCTGTAGCGGTTTGGAATGTGATTGTGGCGAAAACATTCTTCGAGTCTACTATTCCTGGTGAATTACTAGAGGCCTCGAGAATAGATGGATGTAACGATGTGAAATTCTTCTGGAAAATTGTCCTGCCGCTATCCAAACCGATTGTAGCGGTAATGGTGTTATTTTATGCCGTTGGACACTGGAACTCTTATTTTGATGCTTTGATCTACTTGAACAATGAAAACCTATATCCATTGCAATTGATTTTACGAAATATCTTAATTCAAAATCAGGCATCCACCATGATGATTAGTGACCTGGACTCCCTAGCAGCCAAACAACGAGTATCTGAACTAATCAAATACGGTGTCATTATTGTTTCTTCTCTTCCGCTATTAATTGTCTACCCGTTTGTCCAGAAGTACTTTGTAAAAGGGGTTATGATTGGCGGAATCAAAGGTTAGTAGAAGGTATCTATGTTTAGGGAGGTGATGGTGGACTTTTTCACTGAACGTTTACCATCGGGGGTTTCCAAAAATATTACTAAACAGGGGGCAGTACTAATGATTAGATCCATTAAGAAAAATATCCAGAAGAACAAGAAAAAGAGGATGACAATCGCTTTAGCTTTGGGATTAAGTGCAACACTCGCGTTAACTGGCTGCACAAGTAAGGACTCCTCTAGCAATGCAGAGAAGGTAGAAGAGTCAGCGTTTAATAAGACAGGTCTACCGATTGTAGAAAAGCAAGTGACGTTAAACATTGTTTCATCAAAGGCTGCATTGGCACCTGATTATTCGGAAATGGTTATCTTCGACCGTCTTGAGGAAGCAACGAACGTTAAAATAAAGTGGAACAATATTCCGGGAGAAGGTTACCAAGAAAAGAAAAACTTAATGCTAGCGAGCGGCGACCTGCCTGATGCCTTCTATGCTTCTGGCTTTTCTGACCATGACCTTGTCCAATATGGCCAAAACGGTACGATTATCCCACTAGAGGATTTAATTGACGAATATGCACCTAACTTAAAGAAATTATTTGAGCAGCGTCCTGATTTGAAAAAGGTGGTTACGGCACCCGATGGGCATATTTATTCCCTTCCGCGGGCAGAAGAAATGGATTTAGTCTCCATGCCTAACATTATGTTTATTAATAAAACCTGGCTGGACAAATTAGGTCTGGAAATGCCAACGACACTAGAAGAATACCATGATGTATTAAAAGCATTTGTTGAAAAAGATGCGAACGGAAACGGTAAGAAGGATGAAATTGGCTTGACCTTCTGGTATAACGGTTGGTGCGGAAATGAAGGGGATTTAATCGGGTTATTCGGATTACCAGATTCCTCATTTGAAGCAGACCATCGAATTGTTAGAGACGGCAAGGTCATTTATACAGCGGTACAGCCGGAATTTAAGGAAGCGATTAACTATTATCACGGCTGGGTGAAGGAAGGTTTGATTGACCCTGAAGTGGTTACTCAGAAGACAGAGCAGCTGTTTGCAAAAGGAAAAACAGAGGATCCAACCCTGGGCTCCTTCATTTGGTGGGAGAATACAGAAGTTGTAGGGACTGACCGGGTGGATGATTATGTGGTGTTGCCGCCGTTAAAAGGTAAGGATGGCAAAGTGGTTATTGGCAGGTCTAACTATTCCGAATATGGCAGAGATGCATTTGTGATTACCTCCGCGAACAATAATCCTGAGATTACGATGCGCTGGGTTGACCAATTATTTGAGCCAAAAATGTCTGCCCAAATCAACTGGGGTCCGATCGGTGAGATTTACGAGGAAGATGCGAACGGCATGCTAGTGAACAAAGAGCTTCCTGCTGGCGTAGCAATGGGTGAATTGCGTCAAAAGGTAGCTCCGGGCGGTCCGTTTGTTGTCTTAAAAGAGCATTTTGGCACAGTCGTAGACATGGAGCCAAGGGCGAAAGAACGGTTAAACATTCTAGAGAAGTATTACAAGCCGCATATGGTAAAAGAAAACTATCCATCCATCTTCTTTAGCCCTGAAGAGCTGGAAGTGATTAATACGGTTGAGCCTGAAATTAAAGCGTTCGTCAAGCAAAAAGAAGCGCAATGGCTCATCGATGGCGGCATTGAAAAGGAATGGGATGCGTATGTTAAGCAATTAAAGGATATGGGTCTTGATCGATTAATGGAAGTTTACCAAACAGGACTTGATCGGTATAACAAATAATTCCCATAGTAAGCCAGACATCCTTTCTCGTCTGGCTTTTCCTTTTAAAAGGGTGATACAGACCACGGGGAGTTGGGTAGTTAGGCGTTGGGATCCAACTGCCGGCTATCTATGTAGATAGCTACCTTTCCAAAAATTAGATATAGGATGATGAGCATGTTTGATGTTACAGCTATAGGAGAAGTATTAATTGATTTCACACCGTCCGGATATTCGGAAAAGGGTCACGTATTATTTGAAACCAATCCTGGCGGAGCACCGGCTAATGTGCTTGTGGCTCTATCTAGGTTAAATAAGAAAACAGCATTTATTGGAAAAGTCGGACATGATCAATTTGGTCATCTCCTTAAGGGGGTCTTAGAAGCAGAGGAGATTGATTCGAGCAATCTTCTATTCTCGGAAACCATCCATACGACTTTGGCTTTTGTCCACTTAGATGAAAAAGGAGATCGTTCTTTTAGTTTTTGCCGAAATCCGGGTGCGGATATCATGCTAGAAAAAGAGGAAATTAGAGAAGAAACGATTAAGGAATCGCGGATTTTTCACTTTGGCTCTTTATCATTAACAAATGAGCCCGCTGCCACGGCCACATTTACCGCATTAGGATATGCCAAAAAGCATCATGTAATTGTTTCGTATGATCCAAATTTACGAATCCCCTTATGGACATCACTTGAAACGGCTAAGAAGCAGATGTTAAAGGGGTTTGAATATGCCCATATCGTAAAGATGTCTGAGGAAGAATTGGAATTTTTAACAGGTTTCCGAGATGTTGTAAAAGGGACTGAAGTTTTACAGGCACAGTTTGGAACAGAGATGATCTTTGTCACGTTAGGGCCAGAGGGCTGCTTTTATCGAGGAGGGCAGACATACGGCTGGAAAGAAGGATATCAAGTAAACGTTGTGGATACAACGGGGGCAGGGGATTCCTTTGTAGGCAGTGTGTTATCGAAAATTCTTGAAATGGATAAACCTCTAGAGCTGATCAATCAGTCAGATATGGAAGAAATGGTGTCGTTTGCGAATGCAGCAGGTGCGTTAACAACGACAGGCAAAGGTGGAATACCGAGTATTCCGACGCTGCATCAGATTGAAGATTTTTGGAAAAAAGAAAACGAGAAAGGTGGAAGGTAAACGATGACGAACGTCTTAGAGAAAACAGATTATTACACAGAAAAGTACCGTCCACAGTTCCACTTTACTCCAGAGAGCCAATGGATGAATGACCCGAATGGGATGGTG
This sequence comes from Bacillus sp. MRMR6, assembly GCF_001940785.1. Taxonomy (GTDB): domain Bacteria; phylum Bacillota; class Bacilli; order Bacillales; family Cytobacillaceae; genus Neobacillus. The sequence continues at coordinate 43,093 of NZ_MSLS01000023.1, read as the reverse complement.
TTTTATCATGGAGAATACCATTTGTTCTATCAATATCATCCGTATGGAACAACATGGGGACCGATGCACTGGGGCCATGCGGTAAGTAAAGATTTGATTCATTGGGAACACCTCCCGATTGGGTTGGCTCCAGATGAACATGGCACAATTTTTTCAGGAAGTGCCGTTGTGGATTGGAACGATACTAGCGGTTTTTTTGAGGGGAAATCAGGGTTAGTGGCGATTTTTACGCATGCGGATACCTATCCTCATTCGGATCGTCCGCGTCAAAGGCAGAGTCTTGCTTATAGCAAGGATAATGGACGGACATGGATGAAATATGAGGGAAATCCCGTCCTTCAGGAAGAAAGCATTACGGATTTTCGCGACCCGAAAGTATTCTGGCATCGTGAAACCAGCCAATGGGTGATGGTATTAGCTGCCGGGCAAGTGATTCGGTTTTATACTTCGAAGAATTTAGTTTCTTGGGAATTTGCCAGTGAATTTGGAGAAGGACAGGGCTCCCATAAAGGTGTTTGGGAATGTCCTGACCTGTTTGAATTGCCCGTAGATGGTGATTCTAATCAGAAAAAATGGGTGTTGATCGTCAGCATTGGCAGCCATGAAAAATATAAAGAAGGCTCAAGAACGCAATATTTTATTGGAGATTTTAATGGTTTGACCTTTTCGAACCATCAGTCTCCGGAAACCACCTTGTGGATTGACCATGGCCGTGATAATTATGCAGGGGTCAGCTGGTCGGATGTTCCCGCAGAAGACGGAAGAAGGATCTATATCGGATGGATGAGTAACTGGCAATATGCTACGATAACTCCAACAAAGGAATGGCGGAGTGCGATGACGATTCCAAGAGTCATTGAGCTAAAAAACACTGTGGATGGAGTTCGCCTTGTCCAAAATCCGGTTCGTGAGCTACAAGGGATTCGTGGTGAAAAATCTTCTATCGAGAATGAAGTAGTAAGACCAGGGGAAAATCTTCTCGCAGGCATGAGCAGCAACACCTTTGAAATCACCGCCACTTTCGAGTTGGGAGCCATGGGAACAGCAACCGAATTCGGATTCAAGGTTTGCAAGGGCGAGGATGAAGGCACCATTGTTGGGTATGACGTTGAAAACCAGCAATTATTTATAGATAGAACCCATTCGGGAGAAGCTGATTTCCATCAGCATTTCGCTGCTAAGCATGAGTGTCAACTGTTGATAAGAGATCATAAGATTAGCTTGCATGTTCTGGTTGATCGGTCTTCTGTTGAGGTGTTTGGAAACAATGGTGAGTCGGTTATAACAGACTTAATTTTTCCAAAAGAGGAAAGCGTGCAGATGGAGCTATATGCTAAAAATGGGGAAGTACGATTACAGTCGTTAGAGCTTTATAAGATGAAATCTGTTTGGCGGTAGTACCTGTTGTCATGCTGTAAAAAGGGAATAGGGGGAAGGACAAAATGAACATTTTCAACAATCGATTATTTTCCAGTTTAAATACAGTAGTAGATTTATTTCTACTGAATGTACTATGGGTTTTGGCCATGTTCCCGCTTATTACCTTTTTCCCAGCTACCGCTGCTTTGTTTGGCGTTGTCCGCAAACGAATCTTGCACAAGGAAACCGATGGTATTTTTAAATCGTTTTTTCAGCTGTTTAAGGAGAATTTCAAAAAAAGCTTCTTCATTTCGCTACTCTGGACGGTGGTTGGGCTTTTTCTTTACTTTGATTATCGGATCATCGACCCAAGTAGTTCGGCAGTTCAGCTGATCCTCTATATCATCTTAATTCTGGCCATTTTGTTGTTTAGTTCGATTTCCATGTATCTATTTCCAATAATGGTCCATTTCGAGCTAGGCTGGAGGCATGTGATTCGAAATGCTTTTCTCTTTTCATTGATGAATCCTATCCTAACCATACTATTATTACTCATACTCGGTGCATGTATAGCCATCATCCAGGTTTACCCAGCAGCCATCTTCATCATCGGCAGCCCCTCAGCCTACATCATCTACCATCTATGCCAAAAATGGTTTGACCAGGTGGTGGAAATGAGTTAGCGGGAGGATGCATGGGGACGGTTCTACTGCTTCCTTTTGGGGATGCACAGGGACGGTTCTCGTGCACTTAATCAACATGATATAGGAAGGGAAAAGGTCAAGTATTCTTGCCAGTGGTGTGCAAGAATACTTGACCTTTTTTATGTCAGCTAAGTGAGTTGGGATGTGGTATTTTAGAATGACAAATTTCTACCCAATTTTAGTATAAAACCTCTTTATTCATCAAGCAAAATTCACTTTTAATCAAACGTTTGATTAGTATCAAAACGTGTCCAATTGTGTAGATTACTAGTTTTTATATAGATTTATTGTAGAAGTATATCGAAGACTGTGACCGGTCCTCGACAAAAACTGCTCCCAAAAACTAGCGTGAGTTCGTTTAACAAAAAGGTTTTGCCTGGATTTAATCAAACGATTGGTTAGGAAATTTGGTGCTAATCAAACGTTTGATTAGATTTCATGTTTTCGTTTATATAAAGGCGTTTGGAGAGTTTAAGTGGTATGAGAATTGTTGAATGGTGGGGAGGTTATAAATTTGAAAAACTCGGAGCACCATCCTAATAAAATTCTAATTGAACCGTTCCATCTAGCATAAGCTAAAGTTTAATGCGATATATTTCTACCAAACTAAGTAGGGAGTATTTTCTTGAAATAACCCCATAAACCGTCACATATTTAAGGCGGCTTTCCTTTGGCTTGGACTACTATCCAAGCCATCACTTTTGGTATATTTGTTGGATTGGACTCAACCCCGTTTTGGATTAAATTTAATTCTCTCTCAGTCTATTTATATCCGCTCTAGGTGAATAACCAAACATGCGGGAATATTCTCTACTGAATTGAGATTGACTTTCATAACCCACCCTGAATGCGACATCAGCTACATCTGATGACTCAGCTAATAACAAACGCTTAGCTTCCTGCAATCTCAATTGTTTTTGAAACTGAATAGGGCTCATAGCAGTTACTTCTTTAAAATGCCGATGAAGCGATGCTACACTCATATTCGCTATTTTTGCTAGTTCTTCTATTCGAAAAGACTTTTCATAGTGATGAATGATATGTTCGATTACATTTCTGATTCGGATGGAATTGCTGCCTTCTAATGCCATTTGCTCCAGTGTTTCCCCGTGCGGACCTTCTAGAACCCAATAAAGTATTTCTTTCTTAAATAGTGGAGCAAGTATTGGAATATGTTTTTGATTGTCTAACAAACACGCTAACCTACATGCTGCATCCAATAATGATGGCTCTGCTTTACTAGTAAACATGGCTCGTTTCGCATTTTTTTTCTGTCCAGATGGAAGATCTTTGTCACTCAAAACCTCTAAGATTTCGCTCGAGGTAAATTCAAGTTTGAGTGCTAAATATGGAGAGTCGGAAGAAGCCTTTATTACCTGCCCCGTTACCGGCAAGTCAACGGATGCCACAATGTAATGGCCAGGACCATACCTAAAGCATTCCTCTCCCAACCATACCTCTTTTTCCCCTTGGACAATTATGCAAAAAGAAGGCTCGTTAACTCTAGAGATAGGTTCGGCAATAATGGATTCACGGATGAGAAATAAAGATGGAATTGAGGTAGGATGAACACCGTCCTGACTTGTATAACGTTCAATGATTTTTGTAAGTTCACGCTGCTGTTTGTCAATTTGCTCTGGCATAACTCATTCTCCTTTTTCTTCGCCTTCAACATTTTCATTCTACTCGATATTTGCAGGGGTGGATAGGTTGTTGAGAGGATTAGGCAAAAACTTGATAGTAATGAGTTAACGGTTTGTTTAACATTTGCGACATAATAAAACATGCAATAGCTGAACTTAAACTGAAATGTGCTAGTAAATGAAAGGGAGGAATGAATAAATGGAATATGTAAAACTAGGTAATACAGGATTGGGTGTATCTAGGTTTTGTCTCGGGTGTATGAGTTTTGGTGAAGCGGACAAATGGATCCATCAATGGGTACTGAATGAAGAGAAAAGTCGCTCTATTATCAAAAAAGCACTGGAGCTTGGAATCAACTTTTTTGATACGGCAAATGTGTATTCAATGGGATCCAGTGAAGAATTCCTTGGACGTGCCCTAAAAGATTTTGCAAATCGAGATGAAATTGTTCTTGCAACAAAGGTACATGGTAGAATGCATGAAGGACCAAATGGTGCAGGCTTATCACGAAAGGCGATTATGAGTGAAATGGATAAGAGCCTGAAGAGATTGGGAACCGATTATGTAGACCTTTATATTATCCATCGGTGGGATTACAATACTCCAATTGAAGAAACAATGGAAGCTTTACATGATGTGGTGAAGGCAGGGAAGGCAAGGTATATTGGTGCATCAGCCATGTACGCTTGGCAATTCCAAAAAGCATTACATGTCGCTGAAAAAAACGGTTGGACTCGCTTTGTATCAATGCAGAATCATTACAATCTGATTTACCGTGAAGAAGAGAGGGAAATGCTGCCTCTTTGTAAAGAAGAAAAAATCGGAGTAACTCCCTATAGTCCGCTTGCTTCAGGAAAATTAACTCGTGATTGGTCGGAAACAACCCATCGTTCTGAAACAGATTTTATACTAAAATCAAAATATGATGCAACCGCAGATGCAGATCGACACGTTGTAGATCGCGTTGCTGAAATGGCAGAAAAACATGGGGTTCCACGTATTCATATCGCACTTGCCTGGCTGCTTCAGAAAGAACCTGTCACCTCTCCTATTATTGGTGCAACGAAAATTTCCCACCTCGAAGGTGCTGTAGGTTCTTTATCAGTTAAGTTAACACCTGAAGAAATTGCGTTTCTTGAAGAGCCATATGTACCGCATCCAATAATCGGTCATAGTTGAACCTTTATTTAAAAGTACTGTTTTATTAATTACATTTTTTTCTTGAATATTGGATAACTTAAGGAGAGAATGCAAGAATTCGGACGAGGTGAAATCCACAGATGATTTCAAAAAGGCATAAGATTTTGAATGTGTTGTTAATACTTGTTTCCTGGTTATCCATGTTATTTATAGGTAAGCGTGATTTTAAACGTTATTCCTTATCGGGTGTATTTATCGTTATTTTTGAGATTTTAAATCATGTATATGGCCATAAAAAGAAGTGGTGGAAGTTTTACGATAAGCCAAATGTATTTATAAGGGATGAACTTCCTTTCGATATTGGACCTTATATGCCTCTTTCGATGTGGATACTTAAATTTTCCTATGGAAACTTTAAAAAGTTTGTGTTACTTAATGTTCTTGCTAATAGTCTATTTGCTTTTTCCGTGATGCCTTTTCTAAAAAAGGTGAAAATTGTTCGTTTAAAGCGGTTAACCTATTTTCAATTCTTTCTATACATACACTACAAAGCGTATATATTGTACGGAGTACAGTATTTGTATGAAAAAGCGAAGGGATAAGCACGGGGACGGTTCTACTGCTTCCTTAGAATTAGCCCGATAGCTCATATGTGATTTTGAGATTGAGCAATAAGTAAGACTCATGAGCCCATGGCCTCTTAATAGTCTGGATTTTTGTTCCATATTATGAATTAGTCCACTCCATTTTACCTTGAAAAAATATACTAACGGTAGTTGTACATTCAAATCAGTTGGAGTGAAATGATGCGGGTAAGGATGAACCGCTGGATTTGGCGGGTTTGGGTAAGACTACTTCTCTGGCGTTAGTGTCGGAAAAGACTCCAATGAAGGAGTCTTTTTTATTTCAGGTGTTCACGGGGACGGTTCTACTGCTTCCTTTTACTGAACAGGATCACTCTTTGATGGTATTAAAGATACGTCAGAACTGTGGACAAGGAGAATTTTAAATTGGGAGTTTACGTCTTGAATTTCGCAATAATCTGAGGAGTACCGGTAAAGAAGAAAATAATTCATTTCATTGTACCGAACTAATGGCTTTTGCATCTAAATCCCCCTTTTAAAAGCTATATGTAAAAAGAATACGAGTATCGGCTCCTCCTTCGCCAAATACCATGATAGCCACACCTGCTATCCCCACTAAAAATATATTACTAAATGATTGTTAATAAATTATTACTAGATATTAAGCAATTGTTAATCTTATGTTAAAGTTCATTGGGACCTAATAAGTAAACTTCTTCTTTCATCCTACTATGTTCCGTTTTACACAATCGTTTGATTAGTATTAAAACGTGTCCCTTTGTATGATTTCTAGTTTTTATATATTTATAGCAGAAGTACATCGAAGGCTGTGACCGGTCCTCGACAAAAACTGCTCATAAAAAACTAGGTCCACTTTGGTTACCGTAACCAGCGAAATGGAGCTAGCACGGTCAACAGAGTCTGGCTTTGGTTACCGTAAACGGTGACTAGACTATGTAGCCAGTGCCAAGTCAATTTTGGAGCGGATTTCAAATGCACTTTGTATTTGGCTGAACGCTTGCTTTGTCGTTGGAAATAGTCCTCCAGAGCGGGCGGTAAGGGGATAATGCAGGGCGGTTCTACTGCTTCCTTTTTTTGAAATATTGAAAGGAAAGTTCATCATATTTGAAGAAGCAGTAGAAGAACGAAATCGCTACGCGATGGCTCTAAAAGAAAATTCAAATGAAGTTTAATTAAATATACTGTATAATAGTTGCGAACACTTGTATAAAAATGTATGAAAAATAAGTATCGGATTGAATCCCCAATACGACGTAAATTGAAAAAATCCTTCTACGAATAAAAATTTATTTTTGGTGGGGTTACCATATTTTAGTTCATTAGCGAGGGCCGCGACTTCATCCTTCTCTGGCAATCAATAATTTTGCGCAATGATCTTCTGCTTAAAAATCATCAAAGGCACAACTAGCTCATTAACGCTAGTTGTGCCTTTTTACGCGCAAAACTTCCGATTGTCCGCTTTAAGAACCGTCCCTATGTATCTTTTAAAATATATAATTGACAAAAAGCGCTTTCAATAATATGATTAAGTCAGTTGGTAAATTAAATTAACTAACCAACCAATAAGTGTTATCAAAAAACCTTTCTCGGTTAGTTAAGTAAAAACACTTTTTCCTTAGGGGGAGACAATATTGAAAAACAAATGGCTAGGTATTGCAATGACGGCTGCTCTTACACTTGGTTCTCTAGCAGGTTGTGCAGGAGCGAAAGAGGAAACGACGAAATCTGAAGGTGGAAATGGAAATAAGATTACCTATTGGGCTCCGTTCTCTGGTGCAGATGGCCCGCGGATGAAGACGATTGTTGAAAACTACAATAAGTCGCAGGATCAATACGAAGTGGATTTTCAAATTGTACCTCAGTCAGATTATTATAAAACCGTTGACCTTGCTTTATCCGGTCAAAAGAATGCACCTGATGTGTTAGTCATGCATACAGATCAGATGAAAAATTATGCTGATAAGAATTTATTAAAAGACTTAACCGATACGATTGACAAGACTGCTGTTAAAGCAGAGGATTATTCCGAAACGGCTTGGAATGCGGGTAATATTGATGACAAACAATATTCGATTCCGTTGGATATCCATCCATTAGTTATGTATTATAACAAAGATTTGTTTGAAGCAGCTGGTTTAGACCCGGAGAATCCGCCAACCAATCGTGAAGATTTCGTCGAGGCGGCTAAAAAGCTGACGGATTCTTCAAAGAATCAGTACGGCTTTGTAGTTCCGACACTTTGGCCAAATCAGTTCATTTTCCCGACGATCATATTCCAAAATGGCGGCGAGTTAATGAAGGATGGCAAGCCAAACTACAACAGCCCTGAAGCGGTGGAAGCATTAACGTTCTACAGCGATCTGATTCACAAAGAAAATGTTTCGCCTAAAAATGTTCAACAAGATGGTGAAGTTACCTTATTCTTGCAAGGCAAAAATGCGATGCACCTAAATGGTCCTTGGATGATGGAGCAATGGGATAAAGCCGGCATCAACTATGGTGTAGCAGAAGTTCCGCAGCTTGGAACAAAAGAACAGGCTGTGTATGCTAACGGACATAATTTCGTTATCCCAGCAACTGTAAAGGATGAAGAAAAGTTAGAAGGTATTTCCGATTTCTTGAAATTCGTTGCGGAGAACACAATGGAATGGGCGAAATCAGGACAAGCACCAGCTTCAAAAGCGATTTATGAACAAAACGAGGAATTCAAAGCGATGAAGCAGCAGCCGATTGTAGCATCAGAATTTGAATATGCGAAATTTGCACCAGTGGTTGCGAACTGGGGTCAATTATCCGATCCTCTATGGGCAGAAGTAAACCTTGCCCTGCTAGGACAGAAGGACCCGAAAAAAGCATTGGATGATGCAAATAAAAAGGCTGAACAATTATTGAATAAGTAACTAACATTGGAGGCGGACGGGTGGCACTATTCATTCGTACGTCTCCCTTATTTTTAAAGACAACGAGGTTGATTGGAGAGGAGTACGACCGCGACCCCTCGTACCTAGTTCTGATCAACAATCAACTGAAAGGAGGAAGAGAAATGAGTAAATCAAGCTGGAAATCACAATTGACATCAAGTCTGTTTGTTCTTCCTTACTTGTTTTTGTTTGTTGTTTTCCTTTTAATTCCCATAGGTTATGGTGCATGGATGAGTCTTCATAACTGGGATTTGCTCAATCCAGAGCAAGAATTTGTCGGGTTCAAAAATTTTCTGAATATCTTTAATACTGATTCATATTTACATGACCTATTTTTCGAAGGATTAACGAATACCTTCCAATTTGTTATCTTCAGTGTTCCGTTATTGATCATGGTAGGATTGGGACTGGCACTTTTGGTAAACGCATTACCAGGCAAATTCAAAGGTTTTTTCCGTACCGTGTACTTTGTTCCTTATGCGGTTTCCGTTTCCGTCGTAGCGATCATTTGGTTATGGCTGCTGGATACAAACAGTGGATTGTTCAATCAATACCTGATGAAATGGGGTCTGCCAATCATTCCGTGGCTCACCGATATCCCGTGGGCTTGGGTTTCACTTGTCATGGCCACACTCTGGTGGACGATTGGTTTCAATATGGTTATTTTCATTAATGCTTTAAATGATGTATCTGAGGAATTATATGAAGCTGGCTCGCTTGATGGAGCGAACCGCTGGCAGCGTTTCTTTCATATCACGCTGCCGAGCATCAAACCAACGATGTTATTTGTAAGTATTACTTCAACAATCGCTTCATTTAATATCTATGGTCAGCCGTACTTAATGACACGCGGCGGCCCGGGAACTGAAACAAAGGTGTTATTAATGAACATAGTGGATGAAGCTTTCAAACAGCGCCAATTAGGAAATGCAGCGGCAATGTCCTTATTAATGGCACTAATCATGATTGTTATTTCTGTCTTGCAGTTCCGAATCACCAATCGAAAGGAGTAGACCAGCATGGAAAGTAAAACATTTAAGACATTCATCGTAATTTTAGCAGTCCTCATAGGCTTGATCTTTATTGTTCCGATTTTATGGATGCTGGCTACTTCCTTTAAGACGGATCAAGAAGCCTTCACGGCAGGGATCAAATGGCTGCCGGAAGTATTCACGCTTGAAAATTATCAGTATACATTAGCTGGAAATACCGATACACCGGTATTGAAATGGATGGGTAACTCACTGTTTGTCGGGTTTGTCGGTACGATGATTGTCCTTTCCGTCGATACGTTGGCAGCATATGGACTGGCCCGTCTTGATGTCCCGTTTAAAAAGACACTTATCAGCATTTTTATTGGATCATTGACGATTCCGTGGGTGATTACATTTTTGCCATTATATATGGAATTCAATGCACTAGGTCTTTTGGACACATATGCGGTATTAATTCTTCCGTACTCTGCAAATGCCTTTGGCGTATTCCTACTTTATCAATATTTTCGCGGATTTCCTAAGGAGCTGGAAGAAGCGGCGTTCCTGGATGGTGCAAACAAGTGGCAAGTATTCGTGAAGGTTGTCCTGCCTTCTTCTCGTCCTGTTATCTGGACATTAGCCATCTTTACCTTTATGGGTATCTATAATGACTTTTTATGGCCACTCGTCACAACGAACTCTCCTGAAATGAGAACGATCACAACAGGGATTGCCATCATGCAGCAAGGAAGCTTCGTTTCTTCACCGGGAAGGTTGATGGCACTAACATCAATCGCAACGATTCCGGCCGTTCTATTGTTTATCATTGGCCAGCGCTCCTTTATTAAAGGTGTGAATCAAAGCGGAATTAAATAGATTCTTAAATTTTTGGGAGACAAAACCGTTAGGAAGGAATGAGCACACATCATGTCAGTACCTCGTAATGAATATCCAAGACCGCAACTGGTTAGAAAAGATTGGCTAAATTTAAATGGCGAATGGGATTTCGCCTTTGATGATAAAAACATTGGTGTAAAGGAAAAATGGTTTCAAAAAGAAAGTGCATTTGATCGAAAAATTACGGTTCCGTTTGCGTATCAAACAAAGTTAAGCGGCATCCATGATCCAACTTTCCACGATCATGTGTGGTACCGTAGGGAATTTACGGTTCCGGCTGGCTGGAATCAACAGAATGTCGTTTTACACTTCGGTGCAGTAGATTACCGGGCATGGATCTATGTGAACGGGCAGTTTGCCGGTTTCCATGAAGGAGGGCATGTAAGCTTCTCTCTTGATATTACCGATTATTTAACTTGGGGTAAGGAAAGTCTGGTTGTAAGAGTGGAAGACCCTTCAACAGATGAGACCATTCCTCGTGGAAAGCAATTTTGGGTTGAAAAATCAGATTCCATTTGGTATACCCGTACCACTGGTATTTGGCAAACCGTCTGGCTGGAGCCGTTATGCCAGACAAGTATCTCGAAACTTAGGTTAACGCCAGATATTGACCGTGGAGATATTACCCTTGAGTTCGAGGTAGCGGGTGAATGTACGAACAAGAAAGTAGACATCGAAATTAGCTTTAAGGGCGAAAGGATCGCCAAAGATACCGTTGAAGTGTTTGAAGTTTATAATAAACGCTCAATCAATCTGTATAATCGAAAGGTATTCAGAACAGCGTTCCACCATGACGGCTGGAACTGGTCACCAGAAAATCCAAACCTGTTTACTTTCAAGGCCACTTTAAAAGATGAAGAAACGGTCTATGACGAGATTGATTCTTATTTTGGCATGAGAAAGGTTCATAGTGAAAATGGAATGGTCTACCTGAATAACAAGCCATACTATCAGAAACTAGTCCTAGACCAAGGCTATTGGCCAGAGGGATTGTTGACAGCCCCAACGGACGAGGACCTGAAAAAAGATATTGCACTTGCAATAGAAATGGGCTTTAATGGATGTAGAAAACATCAAAAAGTAGAAGATCCACGCTTCCTTTATTGGGCAGACCAACTAGGTTTCCTTGTTTGGGGGGAATGTGCTGCCTCAGCTTCTTTTAGTGAGGATGCCGCTGCCAGATTGACGAAGGAATGGATTGAAATCATTGAACGTGATTATAATCATCCGTCAATTGTCGCCTGGGTTCCGGTAAACGAAAGCTGGGGAGTTCCATTTATTAAAGGGAATAAACAGCAACAGCACCATTCGTTAGCGTTGTACCATCTCATCCATTCTCTTGATCCAACACGCTTGGTGATATCGAATGATGGTTGGGAACAGACGGTAACCGATATTTGCGCGATTCATAATTACAACCACGGTTCAGCGAATGAAACGGACAAATACGAGGACTTTAGGGAGTCCCTTTCGACGAAAGAAGCTCTCCTGCAGTCCAAGCCAGCAAGACGAGGAATTTATGCTGACGGCTTTGAGCATAAAGGTGAACCGATCCTGTTAACTGAATTTGGCGGCATTGGCTTCAAGGTCGGCGAGGACAATGGCTGGGGCTATACATCCGTAAAAGATGAGCAGGAATTTACCGCTGATTATCTTAGAATCATGGATGCGGTTTATGCTTCAAAGGCACTGCACGGCTTTTGCTATACCCAGTTAACAGATGTTGAACAAGAAATAAACGGGTTATTATCCTATAACAGAGAACCAAAATGTGAGCTATCGAAGATCAAAGAAATCAACGATATGTGGCATTCCGATATTATTAAATAACAAGACATGATAGAATCCTTTCTAAAAAAGGCGCGAATTTAGCGAGGAGCGTCCTTTTAGAAAGGTTTTTTTATTAAATGACTGGTAGGAAAGAGCTTGACGTTACCGTTAAAAAACTGGTAATCCGGTTCTAGAAAAGGGGTGAAGTTTCGTGAGCAACGATAGTAAAACCGGAAGCTTCGAACGAATGAAACAGCATAATCAATCAACGGTTTTAAACACGATTCGTTTAAAAGAACCGATTTCGAGAGCCGATATTGCTAAATTAACCAAGCTGACGAAACCAACGGTCAGTACAATGGTCAGTGAATTAATTGAAAAAAACCTGATTACAGAGGAAGAGGCTGCTAATTCAACGGTGGCGGGCGGCAGAAAGCCGTTTCTGCTGCGGATTAATTACTCGGCCTATTATATTATCGGGGTTTATGCTGCCGCTGAGGTTGTACGAGTTGTTATGAGTACAATGGATGGAAAAATTGTAACGGATTACAGTAAGGAAATGACCGAACTTCCGTCAAAAGATGAATTTATGGACATGATTATCAATAATATCCATGATGTACTAAAACGTTCACGGATTGAAAGTGATTTAATTCTGGGAATTGGTTTTGCTATGCACGGGTTAGTTGACCCGGATGAAGGTGTCGCCATCTTTTCTCCGCATTTGCATCTAGAGAATATTCCCATAAAGGAAACCTTGGAAAAAGAATTTAAGCTTCCTGTCATGGTTGAGAATGATGTTCGTGCGTTAGCGATAGCAGAAAGCTGGTTTGGACAAGGACAAGATCTCTCAGATTTCATCTGCCTTAGTGTCGGGCTAGGTATCGGTTCCGGGATCTTTATTAAAGATGAAATCTATAAAAGCCCTTTTAATACGGGCGGGGAGATTGGACATACGATTATTGAAGTAAATGGCCCAAAATGTGAGTGCGGGAATCATGGCTGTTTAGAAGCATATGCCTCAGAAGCTGCTATTGTTAAAAAAGTGGAAAGTGAGTTAACTAATCATCAAGATTCCATTCTTTCCCAATGGATAAAGGATGGCAAGAATAAACTCACGTTAAAAATGATTTTTAAAGCAGCCAAGGAAGGCGATCTCTTTGCTGTATCGATCTTAGAAGAAAGCGCGCGCTCGCTCGGGTTAGCGGCAGCTAATATGATAAATATTCTTAAGCCATCCAGACTCATTTTAGAAGGATATATTTTTGAACAAGGAGATTTTATTGTATCCCCACTCAAAAAAATGATTGAAAAATACACATTTAAAAGTCCCCACGAGGAAATTAACGTCGTTTGTTCAACACTAGGAAAAACAGGAATGGTCCTAGGAGCAGTCACACTAGTATTACACAAACTGTTTAAAACAGATAATTAAAAGGAAGCAAGGGGACGGTTCTCCTGCTTCCTTTTGCCTTTATTATATAAAAAATGAATGCACTATTTAAACAAGTTTATCAAAAGCAATGAAGCTGGATTGGAAGAATACATAATGGCATTCTGCTTGTTCAAAAATATTTGGCGAAAAGGACCTAGTTTCTGAATGGCCAAAAGAAAAAGAATGGTATGGATATTATTTGTATTTTTAACGGTAAATATTTTAATTTATTTGCAAAGAATAAAATAAAAGAGACCACAAACGATAAGTAGTCTCTTTTTAGATCGGTGTTTTATCTAGGTGTCCTAATATAATTCTCCTATTAGGCAATATTATTCCTTATAGTGGGATTTTGGGGGACCATGTTAATGAAAATGATAAAATATTCGAAGGTATTGTTAGTAATGATGAGATACTTCCTTGCTTTACTGTCCCTTTGTATTAGAAGAATCGTTTTTTATCAAGTGAGGGGCAGTTATTTGTGCTTGGCATTAGTGTATAAATTAGGTGATGTTTCGTGCACCGCGATGTGCAAAAAACCATCACCTTTTCCCTTCTTATCTACCTAACTCATTAAAATGCAGTAGAACCGTCCCCGTGCACTTCCCGTGCACTTTCTTTGACAAATCTATTATATTTATATATTGTTTATTCAAGATATTTGAATTGAAAGTATCTAGTTTAAGATATGTAAAAGGGGATTTATATAAATGAATATATTGGTAGTAAAAGCAAATAATCGTCCAGCGTCAGACGCTGTTTCGAGTAAAATGTATGAAACTTTTATGGATAATATAGAAGGTGCAAATGTAACAACTTTTGATGTATTTACTGAAGATATGCCTTACTTTGGTCAAGACTTATTCAATGCATTTGGAAAAGTACAATCAGGCGAAGAGATGACAGATTTAGAAAAACGACTTCTTGCAGCAAAACAAAAAGCAATGGATGCTCTTACAGCGGCTGATTTAGTTGTATTCGCGTTTCCATTATGGAACCTAACAATCCCAGCACCATTACAAACGTTTATCGATTATGTGTACCAAGCAGGTTTCACTTTCAAATATGACGTAAATGGCCAACTGGTACAGTTAATGACAGACAAAAAGGCAGTAATCCTAAGTGCGCGCGGTGGTATTTACTCAACACCAGAAGCAGCACCAATGGAAATGGCAGCGACTTACATTAAGAACGTTGTAGGCGGAGTCTTCGGAATGGAAATCGTAGATGAAGTCATCATCGAGGGCCACAACGCAATGCCAGCACAAGCGGCAGACATTATTGCAGAAGGACTAGAAAAAGTAAAAGAAGCTGCTAGAAAACTATCAGCAGTAGCAGTTTAATAGGGTGACGCAGGGACGGTTCTCCTAGTATGAACGAAAATTTTAAGTCCTTACTCAAAAATTTCGTATAGGCATCTCTTTTAGGCAACCCAAAGAGAGGTGCACATTTTTCATGTTTCCTCAGAGAATTGGCTCTGTTAAAGAATATTGATTGATAATCAAATATACATCAAGGACCTTAGATTCGGTCCTTGATGTTTCTCTACTTAAAGTAAGCTCCTGTTGAATTCGTTCAATCAATTAATCGGAGTTTATATTGTATTCGTTCCAGAATTGGCTTAATATCATATCCTGTTGCCTGCTTGCCACTCCGATTAACTCCCAACTATAGTCCATCTTTTTCGAGAGCTTTTAACCATCTATTTATTTTGCTGTACAAAAAAAGCCGAATAAAGGGCACTTTACATGTCCTTTATTCGGGTTGAATGATTTGCTATTGTTGTTTTCTATTTCTTCCAAACAGGAAGGATAGTGCTCCGGCGATTAGTAAAGCTGTTCCGGTTAGTAGATAGTTAAATTGATTGGTTGCGGTGTTCGGAAGGGTGTTTCCGTTTTTAGTCACAGCATTAGTTTTTCCACTAGGCTGTTTGGAGTCAGCTCCCGGTGCTCCGTTTGAATCCCCGCCAGAATTGACCGGTCCGGGTCCGATTGGGTCAACTGGACGGCCAGGTTGTTCTGGTTCTGTTGGCGGTCCCTCTTGGCCGCCATCATTTGGATCTGGAGCTTGGCCGTTTTCGCCTTTTACAAACGTCCAGATATCTGACGTTGTTCGTCCAGTGAAGGCATCCTCTGCAACTGCATACCACGAATACGTTTCTCCTTCTGTCAAGCCTTTCCACATCGTTTGGGCTGTTTCCCCGCTCGCTACACCTTGATCTTTGCCAATTTCCGCATCACTAAAGACGTTGACTGCAAAGTAGTCTGTTGCTACTTGCTTGTTGACGGCAGCTAAATCTAATTCGATGACAAATTCGTCTTTTCCAGGATAGGCATCGGTGTCATAGTAATTATAGTCATCTAAATACGGTGAATACGTATTTACGACGACACGGTTATTGTCCTGGTCGAAATGGAGCAATCGCATATATCCTTGGCCGCCTTCAGGTCCTGCTTGATAATCCGCAAGCATCTGGTACACTTTCCGATCTGGTGTACCATCACCGTTGTCATCAAGCTCGTTGATATAGGTTTGTGCCTCGTGGTAATGGCCGCTTAAAACAGCTATGACGTTTTCATTTGGAACGACGATTTCATTATATAGTTTTTCTCCAAGTGGATGTCTCGTTCCAGTTGCCAGTAAATATTCATGAAAGCTTAAAATCGCTTTCCGGTCTGGATGGGCAGCTAGGACATCGTTTACCCAAGCAATTCCTTCATCCGTCACACCCCAGCCAAGGTAAACCATAATATAATCGTTTCCGCCTGCAGAAATTAAATCATAGTGGCCGCGATTATTAAGATAAGAATCGCCATAATATGGTTTATCTTCAAAACGGTCGGCACCAAAGTATTTGTAATAATCCGTGTAGTCGTTATTGACCTGGTTCACATCATGGTTTCCAGCTAATACACCATACGGAATTTGGTGCTCATCAAGAACGCCCATGTATTGATCGGCATAATTCCATTGACTGACATCTGTTGAAACATTGACCAAATCACCAGTATGGAAGACGTATTCGATTTTCATCTCGTCCTGTTTTTCCGCAATCCACTGTGTTTGACGGTCAAAAATATAAGGGAAGCTTTCTGCATAGTATTGTGTATCTGACATCCACACAAACGTATAATCATATTCGTCTGGTGTGCTTGGAATTTCATCCTGGATGAGAACATTGACTTTTTGGTCCTTCATAAACTCACTTACATCCACATTTCCTGATAGTTCAAAGTCGTTTACTCCGGCGATTTGATAATCAATGAGTGCCCAATCTCCTTCTTGGTGGTTCCACGCATACATCGAAACTTTACGGCCTTCGAGTGATTTTCCCTTCCAATAGAGTTCAACTTTGTCCTCGGCGCCAACTGAATCATCGACCGTGACATCAAAACGATGGTACGGGAATTGAGTGTCAGAATCAGTGGTTAAGTAGTTCCCGTCTACAGCACTGACAAGTGACTGATCTTCTGATGTGAAAGCTTGTTCACCTACTGGCGCCATTGACTGCGGCGGTTCTGTATCAGAAGCATGTTTAAAGCCTTTCACCACACTTGGCATACCGGCATCATACTGATAGCCTTGGTAGAAGGTAACGTCGACCTCATCTCCGGTCGGATCGGTTACTTTTACCTTTAGTGTCGGGTCGCCGGAAACATGTTCACCGTTTGCGGGTGACACCCCTTCAGGCTGCTCAGGATTTTCGTTCACAACCGAGAAGTGGACGATTAACTCTGTGGTGTTCCCAGCGTGATCGGTTCCCTTGATGGTTACTTTATGGTTCCCTGGGCTTAATTTCGATGAAGCCGTTTCGTATGGCAGGGTGATTTTTTTATCATCAAGGAATGTTTCTACTGTTTTTACTCCGGCAATTGCATCCGTCACATTGGCTTCAATGATAAACGCACCTTTGTACTCCTTGCCCTCGGTCAGATTCGATTCAATAACGGGTGCCGTGTTATCAACCAGAATCTTGACTGCTTTTTCCTCATCTGTATCCTTCACTAGCACTGAATGTTCGCCGTCCGGGATTAGAGTGGTATCCCAGTTGACTGTTTTTGAAAGGGCATGCTCTTCTTTAATCGTAAAATAAAAATCGACAAACGGGTTGGCATCATTCATTTTTAACACTTGAGTTGGATTAGAGTTGGATGGATCGGTTAAAACGGTTCCGTCGGAAAGAACAAGGCGGACGTTCTTCAAATCATAATCATCCCGGTTTTCTAACGATCCCAAGTCAAACGGCGTTGCTTTATTACCGGACCGAACCGTTAGTACATTGTCTCCAAGCTGCAAACGGTCGGGCACAATTGGAATACTGAAGGTTTTCCATTGTGTTAACCAGTCACCATCCATGAGATAAAGAATTTCGTCGCCCATGGTAACGGCGTTCTGGAAGTACGTATTAAGGCCGTTAACATCAAAGGCAAAATAAGCTGTTCGTTCCAGGGACTGATACGTTTCGCTCTCAAATTCCGTTCCATCGACGGAAAGGGTTACGTCTGCAGGAGCGTCCGTAGCTGAGGTTCCTTTTAGGATTACTTGTCCGTTAAGGATCTGGCCCTCGTTCACGTTGAGGCGTAAACTCGATTGGTCATGGTCATTTGTCACCTTGATTTGCTTGTGCTCACTGGTTTGTTCATTTGTTCCGTCAGAGGCGACGAAATAATAGTCGACTTCCTCTTTCCCGATGATCTCAGGTGAGGGGATGATCGAGTGATAAAGCGAATCGTGGGTATCTTTTTGTAATATTTGCATTTGATAGTCTGATTGTCCGGAAATTTTATAAAACAAGCGGACAGATTTGACCTCTTGGTCGTCTTTTACATCGGCGACAATCCTGATATTTTCTTTCTCAGAGGTTTCTGTTATAGCTGTTCGATTATCAATAATAGGAGCAAGGGTATCCTCTGGCAATTGAACACGTTGTTTTGGAACCTGATTGGCCTCCACTTTACCAGGAGACGCGTTGTCAATCATCAGTTTATTTTGCTGTGTCGACTGATCGAGGGGATAGCTGTACATGATCCCTTTATTGGCAATGGTATCGTCAACATTTGGTGCGTCATTGTAGTAGGCAAGGGCAATTTCTTTATGCGTGTTTGTCCCAATCACCAGGCCGCGCATGCTGCTGTTTGCCATCCCACCCGTGTAAATCCGGACAATGTTTTGGTTTTCAACGAGATTTTCCCCATAATGGGCATTGAAATCAGCTACTGTTTTTTCTGTATTTTGGTCGTTGATGATCCAGAATGTGAGTGTTTCTCCGGCAGGAATGGTGACTTCCTCAGGAACCGAAGGCCATACTACATCCGTACCAGGGTCCGTTCCGTAACGATAATACAACTTGTAATCTTTAAAATTAATCTCTTTATTGCTATTGTTGTAGATTTCGATAAACTCATAGCCGTCGGCTGTCCCAACATTCGATGAATCCGGCACCAATTCGGTCACTAGCAGGTATGGAACCTTGTTATAATCAATGTTCTGCTCTTTTACCAGAATGGTGTTTTCTGTTGAGGTTTCCACGTTGGCGCCATCGGTTGCTTCGATGTAGTATGTGACATCATCGGAGACGCTTGCTGCCGGAATCTCTGCTGTAAAGAGGTTTGCGTCTTCTGGGCTTGGATTCATTGATAATACAGTGAAATGCTCAGCCGTTTGTTCCTTGTAATAGAGGGTGACGAGCGGTACGGACAGATTGTCCGTTACCTTGGCCTCAATCTTTATTGGTAAAAAAGCTTCACTTTCTTGCACCGGTGTATGGTCAATGACCGGTGCCACTGTATCTTTGGCGGGTTCTGGGATATGGACAGGTACTTCAGGAACCTGGTCACTACTCGTTGAACCTGGCATCGGAGCGGCTAATCCTTGCAGCTTTTCCATTACTGTACCTGAGAATGGGAATTTATATTGAATACCTGCTCCCGTATTATCATTATCACTTCCTAAATAACTAGCTGAAATGACTTCTGCCCCTTGTTGATTTTTTAATACAAGTGCTCGGTTGCCGCCGTTAGCAAAGCCAGGGAAGGTGTCGGTAAACTCGATGACTTGGTTTGCTGTTAGAGCCGTTTGAAAATGCTGGTTAAACTCAGCCAGCATTTTCTGGCCATTATTAAACCAGAAAACGAGTGTTTCGCCTGGTTCAATGGTGGTGGCAGGTATTTGAAAAGGCAGTTCTTTTCCAGTGTCTGTGTAGTAATAAATGAATGAATAATTGGTTAACACTTGCGGTTGATCACTGTTGTTATGAAGCTCAAAGTATTCATAGTAATCTGTACCGCCGCCAGCGGAGTTAGGTGAAATCTCCGTAATCAATAACGGTGGAATGGCATTGTAATCAATTTTCTCTGGGGTTTTGATCGCCACTTCCATCGGGTTTTCTTTTGAAAAAGCAACACGGTTGTTTTGGTCGCTTGCTTCTATGTAATAGCTTAGTTTATTGGTAGTCAAAGAGTTTCTAGGAATGATTGCCTCATACGTTTGATTAGCCACTTGGGCCATTTTTATTTTTATAAAATCAGTTCCCGGTTCTGTTTGATAGTAAACAGAGGCAGAGAGATCATCATGATCATCCGTAATTTGTGCGGATATGACGAGATCGTCTGAATTATTTGCTTCTGTAACGGGAGTATGGGTAATCACTGGTGCTTGATGTCCCGCTGTTATGACCTCTTGGGCTGGAACTTGCTCGGGAACAAGAGTGCCTGGTGTTGGCTGTGTTTTTGTTGCGAGCTTGGTCATTTCGATACCATTCGCCGGGTATTGGTATTGAACTACAAGACCACTTGCTATATCGTCTAGTAAATAGTTGGCTAGGACCAGGTCATTTCCATTCGTGTCTTTGATGACGACGGCTCGATTGCCGCCGTTATAAAAATTAGGTGCTCCGTCGATTTGGACCATTTTGTCGGTTGGCACATTGGTTTGATAATGACTGTTGAAATCCTCCACGGTTTTATGGTTCGAATTATGCCAGAATACCATTGTCTCCTTTGGTTCGAGGGTAACAGGAGCAAATGTCATGTCTACATCTGCTGTTCCGCTTCCATCTGTATAGCGAAGACTGAAGGTGAAATGGTCTAATAAGACCGGTTGATTCGTGTTATTGTATACCTCGAAATATTCATAGTCATCCGCTCCTGCATTATTTGGCATGATTTCCGTAATCAGAAGGGATGGGAGAGACTGGTAATCTACTTCTTGTTTTTCAATGATATCTTCTTGTGGTTCAGGGACAGCAGACTGTTGTGTTTCTACGGATTCTGGGTCTTCTTCTAGCGGCTCCGATGTAATCTCTTGCTGTTCTTCGATGGTTTGCTCTTCCATGTTTTGCTGGTCTACTGTAGTTTGCGGCATTTCCTCAGTTGGCGTAGGAGGAGAGATGACCTGAACCTCATTTTCATTCTCCTGTATCACGGTTCCTGTTGAGTTGCCCTCTGCAAAAGTGACCTGGGACGGAACGGATAAACTCAAATTTGAAGCGAAAATAACAAGCGAAGCCGTCACAGCAAGTCCTTTTTTCTTGTGGGTGGATTTTCTTTTCGTCTTTTTCACAAGTACCTCCTCATAAACAATTCAATAGTGTAGGCATATACCTCCCTATTAGCATAACGACCTATTATTAAGAGAAATTAAGAATAGTGTAAAATTTCGGTAAATTCGACATGGGTTCGACATGGGGACGGTTCTCGTGCACCTTTTTGGGGTGGTGTTACACGGGTGTTACACGGGGACGGTTCTCGTGTTCCTTTTTTTGGGTGCACGAGGAAGTTTCGGTCCTCTTACTTTGGTACTAGATGAAGTGCCTATTTTAAATGAAGTTCTAACCACTCTTCATGCTCTTTTTGCGTCGGAAATGAAGTGGTGCAGGGACCTCATTAACTATATCAAATCCGTACACAGACTTTACAAGGAATTAATATTCAGATGATATGATTGGTTTACTACTCGATGAGGAGGCAGATTAAATGCATGTACGGGCAATATTTATTGATATGGATGGTACACTGTTAAAATCCTCAAACCATATTTCCAATCGAAATATGCAATCGATTTACAGGCTTATGAAGAAAGGGGTCAAGGTTTTTCTAGCGACTGGCCGACACTATGAGGTGACCGCTCCTTACCATAAAGAAGTAGGGTTAGACACGCCGATGATTTGTTTGAATGGTGCTGCTATTCACGATGCAGGGACAGGAAGAGTTACGCAAATGCGAACCGTCCAAGTAAATGAAGAAAGATTTCACCATTTGACTACTGAAAATCCTTGTAATGTTATTATCCATACTGCGAATGGGCTGTATTGTAAGGAAACCAATGAAGAAATCGATTATTGGACGAAAGTAGGGAAAATTCCGCCGCGGTATATTGGTGATCTACGAAAGGCAGATTATCAAGATGTACTAAAAATTAGTGTTCGGACAGGTGAACCTAGTCCTGAATTTTCCGCTTTGTTTAAAAAGGAAGCAGATGTCATCAATTGGGATGACGGCTTTGAGTTAGTTGCGCAGAACGTTTCCAAGTGGTCGGCAATAAAAAGCATTATACGTGATTTACGAATTAGTCCAAGTGAAGTGATTGCCATTGGTGACGGGCCTAATGATATAGAGATGCTTCGACATGTCGGTATGGGTGTAGCCATGGGGAACGCCAGTGATGAGGTAAAAGCAGTCGCTGATTATGTGACAGGACACCACGAACATGATGGATTAGCGGAGTTTATTAATCATTATCTGTTTCGTTCATTTAACTCAAATGTGATATAGGTTTCATGGAAATGCGGGGACGGTTCTACTGCTTCCTTTAGGAAGCAGTAGAACCGTCCCTGTGCTTAAATCGATTGAGTGAGAACTGAGAAATATCGATGTCGTTTTTTCCTGAGGTGATTAAATTGCTTAGGGCTTGTCCGACTGCACTGCTAAATTTGAATCCGTGGCCGGAGAAGCCTGCTGCAATCGCAACATTGGAATACTTGGGATGCAGGTCTATAATAAATTTTTCATCAGGGGTAACGGTATACATGCAGGTTTTCCCATACTTTAACTGTCCAATATCAGGGATATAGTGTTCTAAGAAATGCACCAAATCTCCTTCATCCTCTGCTAATGCTCCAAATCCTAACATTTCCTGATCCGGATGGATTGGGTCTCCCCCGTCATGACGACCAACCTTCAAACCGGCCCCATCAATACTTGGAAATCCATAATAAAGTCCTTGAGGTGTCTCAAATGCAAATGCTGGAAAGCTGTTCGAACGATAGAGATTTTCATCCGCATCAAACCAAGCAAAGGTCTTTCTTATTGGTGTAAGAGGGAGTTCCAAATCTAACATAGAAAGGAGGTCACCGGACCATGCACCTGCTGAAACAACCAACGCATCTGAGTAAAACGTTTTATCGTCTGTTTTGACCGTTACTTTTTCATTATGAATCATGATTTCTTTTACTCTGCTATTAATCTGAATCGTAGCACCGTTCATTTCAGCAAGCTCTTGATACGCTTTAATACTCTCCTCACATTTAAGGACTCCTGAAGTAGGTTCAAAACAGCCAACAAAATCTCTCGGTATCGTAACGTGCGGCCAGCGGTTTTGCACGTCGAGTGGTTCCAAGACTTCGAGCGGTAATGAATACTTATTAGAACTAGCGATCACATTTTTAAGAAAATCAGACTCTCTATTCCCAACACTGAGAACCCCGGTTGGGATTAATAATTGCTTACCTGTCATTCTTTCTAATTCAGTCCATAAATCACGTGCTTTAAGAATAAAGGGGACATATTCCTCACCTTCGGCATATGCATAGCGGATAATCCTTGTTTCTCCGTGGTGGCTCCCTTTGTTGTGAGGGGGGCTAAAAGAATCTAGTAATAAGGTTTTTTTCCCACGCTTGGATAAATAATATCCCGCTGCCATTCCCATTGAACCTGCCCCAATGATGATTACATCATACGTCATCCTATTAACCTCCATTTATCTTAATATTCATACTAAAAATATCTCCATTATACTCTTAAAAATTGAACCATGTGAAGGTGTACACTTTAACTAAGGAAGCCTAACGACAAGAGCAACTGACTTTGGTTGGTGGAGAAGGTTTTTTGAAAAAATAGTAGAATTTTACTTTAAGGCGTCACAATGGGTATTTGATAGAAAAGATGGAAGAAAAGGATGTTAAATAGCATAGGGGTTATGTAGATGGGAAAGTTGATGAAAATTTGATTAGTATAACGATTGTTTTGGCTTATGCAATAATGGCCACATCGTATTATGATCTTATAGAACCAGAGAATACGATTATTCAATCATTTTTCACTATAGACAGTGGGGTTCTGTTATGGATTGTGTTATTAACTAGATTACCCATCATTAGTATGATTGTCATTATACTATTTCTAATTGGGAAGTATGTCCTATTTCAAAGGCACTTTATAATTTAAATATAATCGGTTCCCCTTATTAGCAGAACTTACCGCACGGACGATTGTATCGAATCAATTTGAAGTGTTAATTGAGGGTCATCGGGAACAGACCATTCGCAGAAACCAAATCGTAAATCGATATTTGGGTAACTATACGTGTTTAGGCGATGAAACAGGCATCTTTCGTTGGTTGCTATTACCAGGCAAGATTACAGGTGCTGAATTTGAAACGATAGCTGCACAGCAGGGAGTACAAGTGTATGGGGCTGAACGTTTTGTCGTTGGAAATAGTTGTCCAGAAAGAGCTGTAAGGCTGTCTGTCTGTGCACCGAAAACGCTCGATGAGCTTGAGAACGGTTTGATGATCCTTAAATGTTTGCTTAACGAAATTAGCTAATATTGTTTGCCATACAATTCTCGTATTGTATGGCTTTTTAGTGCGTGTTATGATGATTCAAATCAGTTGGAGGTTTGTTCCTAGAAAAGGGGGGGTAGAGAATGGTGCAGAAAGATAGTGTAAAAGCGTTAGAGGCCCAAACAGCCTTGTTGCAAAGCTACGTTGATTCTTCAGAAAAACAACAATCGTTATACAAGCGTACCTTATTTGTTGTCAGTATTTCACAGGTTTTTGGCGGTGCAGGGTTAGCAGCAGGCGTTACGGTGGGGGCACTTCTTGCAAAGCAAATGCTCGGTACGGATGCGTATGCTGGACTTCCTTCCGCTTTACTGACTTTAGGGTCGGCAGGAGCAGCTTTATTTGTTGGGAGACTTTCGCAAGCGTTTGGGCGACGGACAGGTCTAACAACGGGTTTTATAATCGGTGGAGTTGGAGCAATCGGAGTCATCATGGCAGCCATCATCAATAGTGTTTTCCTTTTATTTACTTCCCTGCTGGTTTATGGTGCAGGGTCAGCCACCAATTTACAAGCTCGATATGCAGGTACAGACCTAGCAAATCGTAAACAGCGAGCGACGGCTATTAGTATGACAATGGTCTTTACCACATTTGGTGCCGTTGCAGGTCCAAATCTGGTTAGTGTAATGGGGAATTTCGCTATGTCTATTGGTGTTCCCTCTCTTGCTGGTCCTTTCATTTTGGGAGCAGCAGCCTATATCTTAGCAGGTGTTGTTCTTTTCATCATGCTTCGTCCAGATCCATTAATAATCGCAAGATCGATCGAAGCGGCCAACCAGGAATCTAGTGATAAAGGTCATTTGGCAGCAAGTGAACAGACAGAAAACAAAAGAGGCATCTTCGTTGGGGCAACGATCATGGTTCTGACGCAAATTGTTATGGTAGCAATTATGACCATGACACCCGTTCATATGATGCATCATGGACATAGCTTGGGGGCCGTTGGTCTTGTGATTGGATTTCATATCGGTGCCATGTATCTTCCTTCATTGGTAACAGGTGTCCTTGTTGATAAGTTGGGGCGTACTGCGATGGCGATTGCTGCTGGAACTACGCTGCTTCTGGCAGGCTTGGTCTCAGCATTTGCACCAGGGGATTCTATCGTTCTTCTAATCATTGCCCTTTCTTTACTAGGATTAGGATGGAATTTCGGTTTGATCAGCGGGACTGCACTTATTGTTGATTCAACTAGCACAGCCACACGAGCTAAAACGCAAGGATCTATCGATGTTTTCGTTGCCTTGTCAGGAGCTGCTGGAGGAGCCATGTCCGGAGTGATCGTAGCAGGTTCAAGCTTCCTCACATTATCATTTATTGGAGGGGTTTTATCCTTATTACTCATTCCAGTAGTAGTCTGGTCTCGTAGGTGACACGCAGGGACGGTTCTACTGCTTCCTTAAGGAAGCAGTAGAACCGTCCCTGCGTCACTTTTCTAAAAGATGGTGTGTTTCTCGGTATTTTTTTGGTGTTACTCCGACGATTTTTTTGAATACTTTTGTGAAGTAGCTTTGGTCGTTGAAGTTTAGCATGGAACATATTTCTGGAATAGGGGTTTTACTAAAGGCGAGCAGCTTTTTGGCTTCGTCTATTTTGGTTTGTTGAATGTATTCGCTGACCGTGATTCCTACTTCTTTTTTAAATAGACGGGACAAGTATTTTGCGTTTAATTGGACCTTATTCGCTATTTCATCATGGCTGATTTCTTCGTAGATATGTCTAAAAATATAGTCCTTGCAGAGTGTAATCGTCGTCGAAAACCGGTCATCTTTTACCTGTTTTACCTTTTCGGCAAATGTATAAAGAACGTCCCTCGCTAAGCTTCTAATCTCATCTAAGCGATTCAAATCCTCCAACTGCAGGATAAAGCGGTCATGTAAGGAAAAAGCAATCTCTTCGTGCACTCCGCCTTCAATGGAAGCTCTGGAAACTAAGGTGATTAAGGTGATAATATGATATTTTACCGAACGAATAAAGCTTGATTTAGATAGCAGATTAGCAACCTCTTCTTCTTTCACAAAGGGGAAATCCTTTAAATCCTCGACTCTTCCTTCCCTGATGACAGATAAAATTTCCTTCTCGAATAAATGGTCGGGATGCAAGGTGTTCGCTTGCAAATTCTCCGATACCGCTAAGTTCACTTGTTGACTCTTTTCCTTCTCTTCCGCCGCTTCATGAATTTCAGACGTAATCACTGATTGAGCAGCAAGCAGTTCGTGATTAAACAGTAGATTGGCAAAAATACTTATATTGATCAATTGGTTCGTTTCGATAATCGGCAAAGACATGAAATAATGAAAGACCTTTTCTTGATAAAAATAAGCCCGCCAGTCATTGATCATGCCCCTAATGACATCCTCGGATAGTGGATGTGGAAGTGTAGGTCCAATCAGCAAGGTTCCCTGAAATACTTCTTCCTGGATGACGCTGATTAAGATCACTTTCTCTGAAAACACCGATTTTTTAATGACTGGAAAACTGAATATTTTACCAGGGTCAAAGTTTAATGGGTTAAAGAACTTTTCTTTTTGATTTTCATTTAGAGGATTTAGACCATGATCATGTAAGTCTTCATGAATAATCTTACCTTCAGGGCTGACGAAAAGCAGAGGCACATGAAATGTCTCTTTTAAGAGGATGAACTTGTCTACTAGCGAGTAATCGTTAACACCCATTTGAGCCATCTCCATCTAAAAAATTTTATTGCTTATTCTCAATAGTACAAAAATAGTAACCAAAATACCATAACGATTCTAATGCGGGTGTTACTATACTAGTGAAAGCGGTTAAAAATAGTGAATTTTTTATTCATTGTACTAGATTTATCAAGCTGAAGTATACACCTCTTTCAGCTAAGTCGAAACTCGCGTGGAAAGGAATGGTTTGAATGAAGTTTAAAAACCCAGTCATTAGTGGCTTTCACCCAGACCCGAGTATTTGTAGAGTAGGGGGAGATTTTTATTTGGTCACTAGTTCTTTTGAATATTTTCCGGGGATACCCATTTTTCATAGCAGCGATTTAGTTAATTGGGAACAGATTGGTCATGTATTAACACGTGAAAGTCAGTTACCGCTAAAACGTGTCCATTCTTATACCACATCACAGGGGATATATGCTCCCACCATTCGCCATCATAATGGCCGGTTTTATGTGATTACCACAAATATAACGATTCGAAAGACCTTCTATGTATGGGCAGACCATCCAGAAGGTCCATGGTCAGAGCCGATTTTTATTGAGGATCTGGCAGGCTATGATCCATCTTTGTTTTTTGACGATGATGGAAAAGTATATTTAACTGCCGCTGGTTTCCCCGGGTTCGGACCTGATGGAATCCTGCAAGCAGAATTTGATATTGAGTCCGGACAACTTTTAAGTGAGTGCAAGTTAATCTGGGAAGGAACAGGTGGAAGTTCACCAGAAGGGCCGCATTTATATAAAATCAATGACTGGTATTACTTATTGGTCGCTGAAGGTGGAACGGAAAATGGGCATATGGTGACGATTACGAGAAGTAGAAACCCGTATGGTCCGTTTGAAAGCAATCCAAATAACCCCATCCTCTCCAACCGAAGCACGAAGCTGCCGATTCAGGCAACCGGTCATGCGGATTTAGTGCAGGCTAGTGATGGATCATGGTGGTCTGTGTTCTTAGGATTTAGGCCGGTGAAAAGTACAAAGGTTCATCACCTAGGAAGAGAAACCAATCTAGCACCGGTAGAATGGTCAGAAGAAGGCTGGCCGATGATTGGAATTAATGGAAGAGCTGAAGTAGAACATGAGACCAAATCACTTCCATTAGGAGAGCCTATTCCGTGGCAGGAAAAAGAAGAGTTTGAGACTGCTTCACTCTCTCCGACTTGGAATTTTTACCGTCATCCAGCTCAGGGTTCATGGTCGCTAACGGAAAGGAAGGGATCATTAACGCTCTATGGCCAAGCCTGCACCTTGAATGACTATGAATCTCCGGCCTTTGTTGGCCGCAGACAGCAGCATTTCAACTGTGAAATTTCAACATGGATGGAGTTTTCCCCTAATGAAGAGGGAGAGGAAGCGGGTTTGACCGTATTTATGAACGAAAATTACCATTATGAAGTGGCCAAAACCCTGAAACGAGGAAAGTCTATTCTTCTTTTTCGCCGCCGTGTGGGAAGTCTATGGAAGGTAGAAAAGGAAGTAGAGTATGACGAGTCCACTGTTGGTTTAATCGTAAATGCAACGGAAACGAGCTTTACCTTCAGCTATCGAAAAACAACGGATGATCTGGAAGTGATAGGCAGCGGCGAGACGGCCCTACTGTCTACACAAGTGGCGGGAGGGTTTACTGGACTATATTTCGGCCTGTATGCAACAGGAAATGGAAAAGTTTCGACTACGCCTGCCCGTTTTGACAATTTTCATTATGTCCCTAGTGGAGAAAATTAATTTTTATACGGTAAGTAAAATGACCTGAAAGGACGGAATGATTATGAAAAAATTTAGCGAGGATTTTATGATGGGAGCTGCTACGGCAGCCCACCAGGTAGAGGGAAACAATGTCCATAGTGACTTTTGGGCAATGGAGCAGGTTCCATACACCATGTACACGGAACCGTCTCTAGAAGCAGTGGATCATTACAATAAGTTTAAAGAGGATATTCAGCTGTTAGTCGATACTGGATTAAACACCTATCGATTTTCAATTGAATGGGCACGGATAGAGCCTACGAAAGGAAATTTTGATCAAAAAGAGATCGAACATTACAGAGAGGTTTTAGCATTTTGTCACGAAAAGCAGGTAACGCCGATTGTCACCTTGCATCACTTTTCTTCACCAAAGTGGTTAATTACCGAGGGTGGATGGGAAAGCGAAGCAACGATTGAATACTTCGGAAACTACAGCCGCTATGTGGTTTCGGAATTGGGCGATTTAATTCCTTATATTTGTACGATTAATGAGGCGAATATGGGGAAGCAAATTGCGAAAATCATGAAGAGAATGATGGGCACTAGTGGCAGCGATTCATCCAAAAAAGGTGATATCCAGGTTGGCCTTAATGTTGAAACGAAGGAGAAAATGGAGCAGTATTACCGAGCTTTGGGTGAAGCATTTGAAATGGATCCTCGAAACATCCAGACGTTCCATAATCCTCGAACGGATCATGGTGAGCGTGTCGTCATGAAAAGCCATGAAATCGCGAGAAGGGTGATTAGAGAAGTAAATCCAGCCATTAAAGTGGGAATTACGCTTTCGCTTTATGACCATCAAGCGTTACCTGGCGGAGAAAAGTTTGTAGAACAAGAGCAGCAGGAAGATTTCTTCAACTATCTGCCTTACCTTCAAGAAGATGATTTCTTAGGTGTTCAGAATTACTCGCGAAAAATTCACGGGCCTGATGGTTATCTGAAACCGGATCAAGATACGCGATTAACGAAAATGAATTATGAATATTATCCTGAAGCTTTAGGAAATGTGATAGGTTTTGTTTCCAAACATTGGAGCAAGCCGATTATTGTTACCGAAAATGGTGTATCTACCGACCACGATGAAGAAAGAGTAGAGTTTATCGAACGGGCATTATCGGGTGTCCAACAATGTATAGAAGAAGGCATCAACGTAATCGGGTATACTTACTGGTCATTGTTAGATAATTTTGAATGGCAATTGGGCTATGACCAGACATTTGGATTGATCGCTGTTGATCGAACCTCACAAACGAGATATCCAAAGGAAAGCTTAGCTTTTTTAGGAAATATTAAAAAGTCTGGATTTAACGGCTAAAGGGAAAAGTAGACCATTAAATTAGGGGGGACACACTTGAAAGTTCTAGATAAAGTAGTGGTTGTTACGGGAGCAGGAGGTGGAATTGGACGCGAATTAGTCCTTACCCTCCTTTCTAGAGGTGCACGTGTAGCTGCGGTAGATATAAATGAGGATGCACTTGAAGAAACAGTCAAACAGGCTGGAGAAAAAGCTGGGAAATTATCGACCTATATTGTGAATTTAACGGATCGAGAAGCGGTTGAGGCCTTGCCTGAGCAGGTCATTGCTTATCATGGTGCAGTTGACGGCATCGTTAATAATGCGGGGATTATTCATCCTTTTACTAATATCAATGACCTTGACTACGATAAAATCATGCTGGTCATGGATATTAACTTTTATGGCACGCTTTATATGACAAAGGCCTTTCTTCCTTATCTACTGGAAAGACCTGTTGGGCACATCACCAATATTTCTAGTATGGGGGGATTCTTACCGGTTCCCGGTCAGGCGATTTACGGAGCATCGAAAGCGGCCGTTAAACTCATGACGGAAGGGCTATACGCAGAGCTTAAGGATACAAATGTTAACGTAACGGTCGTATTCCCGGGTGGTGTTGGTACAGATATCATGAGGAATTCTGGAGTGGAAGGGGCTGGAATGACAAATGCCAGCGAACAGGATCTGTCACAATTATTAACGCCTAAAGAAGCAGCAGAAATTATTATTAATGGAATGGAAAATAATCAATATCGAGTGCTTGCTGGTAAAGATTCAAAAATCATGGATACATTATATCGGCTGAGTCCCAAACGAGCGGTCGGGATTATTGCCAAGCAAATGAAAAAACTCATCAACCACTGATGAAATTTTTATAAAAAGGCTGTGTGAATGTTTAGGGGTGATTTTTGCGAAATCTGCTCCTTTATCACAGCCTATAAAAAAGAACAATGAGAATAGGAGAATCGTGATGATTGATTTTTCAAGTGTAAAAGATAAAGTAGCGATCGTTACGGGGGCAGCAGATGGTTTAGGGAAAGCAATCGCTAAATGCTATGGCGAAAATGGGATGAAGGTCATTGTATCGGATGTGAATGCTGCAAAAGGTTTGCAAACGGTACTGGAAATAAAAGAGCAGGGTGGACAAGCAGCGTTCTTTGCTGCAGATGTCAGCAAGGAAGAGCAAGTGAAAGAACTTATTCACTTTGCAATTGAAACCTTTGGCCGGTTAGATGGGATTGTCAACAATGCAGGTATCTCTGCAGCTAATAGACCCTTGCATGAGTTTTCATTAACAGAATATGAACGCTTAATGGATATAAATTTAAAAGGTGTCTTTTTAGGGATGAAATATGGTATTGAAGCGATTTTACAATCGAAGTCCTCTTCTGGTTTTGTCGTCAATATTGCCTCGATGGCAGGGATTGAAGGAAACAGTGCCATGGGGACATATGTTGGGTCCAAACACGGTGTAGTAGGTTTTACAAAAACGGCAGCGCTGGATTATGCACCCTATCAGATTACGGTAAATGCGATATGCCCAGGAACTTTCCGTACGTCTATTTGGGGGGACGCGTCAGAAGAGGTCATTCAGCAGTATGCTACGATTTTCTCCCCAAATGGTAGATTGGGAGATCCTAAGGAAGTAGGGTATCTTGCATTATTCCTTGCATCAGATTTAGCTAGATACATTAACGGGGCTGTGATTCCGATCGATGCGGGGTCTGGTGCTGGAAAAGTAACACCTGTAAAATGGGGAAATCCTGAAATCTTATCCAAATGAGGTGGGAAGAATGGCAACTAGATTAAATGATGTTTTAACTGGTACCGAAGAGAATTATATATTACCTTTTTTCTGGCAGCATGGGGAAGAAGAGGAAGTACTTCGAGAGGAAATGGCTCGGATCGACGAGGCAAACATAAAAGCGGTATGTATAGAGGCCCGTCCACATCCAGACTTTCTTGGTCCTAAATGGTGGAAGGATATGGACGTCATTATCGAGGAGGCAAAGAAACGCGATATGCGTGTATGGATCCTAGATGACGACCATTTTCCAACTGGCCATGCAGCTGGTAAGCTGAAGGATGCCCCAAAAGAACTGCGCCGACTCTTTTTATCGGTCAACCATATCGATGCATATGGACCGCGGCGAAACGCCTCTTTCATTGTGGAGCCGCCGCCGTATATCCCAGGCTACTATGAGACAGGCGGTGGCACCATTACAGCCGTCATTGCGATAAAGCGGGATGCTGTAACCGGAGAATTAACAGAGATCGCCGAGGATGTGACATCAAAGGTTGAGAATGGGAAGCTTTACTGGGATGTTCCGGAAGGGTATTGGCGGATATTTACGATCGTTGAAAATGAACGTGGCGGAGATCTTAAGAAGAATGACTATTTAAATCCACTTGTTAGGAAATCGGTTAAAGTCCTAATTGATACCGTACACGAGGCATTTTATGAACGGTACCGTGATGACTTTGGCGGGACAATCGCTGGGTTTTTCTCTGATGAACCAGGTTTCTATAATGATACGAAAGGAGCCTACTACGATTCAAAGCTTGGGAAAACCGATGTGTCCCTTCCTTGGAGTGCAGAGATGTACAAGTTACTAGAAAATGAATTTGGAGCAGATTACAAGAAGTTTTTACCGTTTCTTTGGCATGATGGCAGCAAAGTGATGTCGGAAATGCGCTATTGTTATATGAATGTCGTAACCAAGCTATATGCTGAAAATTTCACTGACCAAATTGGAAATTGGTGTAGGGAGCATGGAGTTGAATATATTGGTCATGTGTTAGAGGACAACAACGTGCATGCCCGTCTTGGCAGTGGTGCAGGTCATTTCTTCAGAGCACTTGGCGGACAAGATATGTCTGGTCTCGATGTTGTACTTTGGCAGCTAAATCCAGGCTTTGATGAAATTCCTTCAAGAATGTTTGCTGGAGAAGCGGATAACGAATTTTTTAATTACGGTTTGGCAAAAATGGCCACATCCCTTGCTCATTTTGATCCGAAAAAGAAAGGCCGTACGATGGCAGAAATTTTCGGTGCGTATGGATGGGTGGAAGGCTTAAAACTGATGAAATGGATGACGGATCACATGCTGGTTCGAGGGGTTAATTATTTTGTCCCGCATGCCTTTTCACCAAAAGAATATCCAGATTACGATTGCCCACCGCATATGTATGCTAGAGGAAAAAATCCTCAATATCGTTATTATAAATATCTCAATCAATATACGAATCGGATGAGCCATCTATTGTCGGCAGGTACCCATGTTGCTTCAGCGGCTGTACTATACCATGCAGAAGCCGAATGGTCAGAGGGCAATTATATGTATTTTCAAAAGCCAGTAAAAGAATTAATGAGAAATCAAATAGACTGTGATATTCTCCCGTGTGATACCATCATAGCGGATGTAGAAGTCAAGGCTTCAAAGCTAGTTTGTCATGAGGAGACATTTGACTGTTTCATTATCCCTTATGCTGAAATCTTGCCTGCTAGTGCGATTAAAAAGTTAGCAGATTTTGCAAAAGAAGGCTTACCGGTTTTCTTTATAGATGGTCTTCCTGAGCGTTCATGTGAAGGCGAACCTGTTCAGGAAGAGCTTGAAATTTTAGCTTCAAATGAAAATGTAAAAACAGTTTCACTTGCTGAACTCGCTGACACCATGAAAAGTTCCGGCTATTTTGATATCCAGGTGAGGGACCAACAGCCATACCTGCGTTATTATCATGTGAAACAGCAGGATATGGATGTGTATATGTTCTTTAACGAGCATCCATTGAATGAAATCGATACGGAGGTCGAGCTTCCGGTTACAAGGGAAATCGTCTGCTATGATGCCTATGACAACAGCATAAGCCGTGCTGAAGTGGCTGAAAAAGGTGAACATTCACTTGTGTCTATTAGACTTGCCCCATTCGAAACCGTAGTTGTTGTGGCTGGATTGGTAGATAACACGCTAGCGAAAAGCACGAAGGTTACAAAGCTGCAGCAGGCGGCACCTATAGAAGGTCCATGGTCACTTTCAACCGCAACGTCTGAGCAATATCCTGACTTTAACCCTTGGGGTAAACTTGAGTCACTATCTGATGTAAGTCGTATCGAAGGCTTACAATCGTTTTCTGGAACGATGCGATATGAAACGAATTTTGAATGGACTTTAGATGGGGAACGTGTATGGATGGATCTCGGGGATGCCTTTGAAACAAGTGAGGTATTTGTCAATGGTGAATCGCTAGGAGTTCGGATCCAAGCTCCATACAGGTATGAATTGAGCGGACACC
The DNA here is from genome assembly GCF_001940785.1 of Bacillus sp. MRMR6. Classification (GTDB taxonomy): domain Bacteria; phylum Bacillota; class Bacilli; order Bacillales; family Cytobacillaceae; genus Neobacillus. The sequence continues at coordinate 8,771 of NZ_MSLS01000023.1, read as the reverse complement.
TCCATGAGGGGTTAAATTCACTCCAGATAGAAGTAACCAACACCCTTGTGAAGGAAAACAATGACATGCTTTCACGGATTGGACACCACGAACCAAGCGGTCTACTAGGACCAGTACGGTTATTGGTAGAAGCGTAAATCATAGTTAAGATTAAAGGCATACATAAGCCGTATGTATGCCTCTTTTTGGTGTTATCACTAGCAGAGAAAAGCTTCATTTTTGTCAAAAATAAATATTTTCTTGTCGAATCTATTACTACTAAAAAAGTCACTAAAATACCATATTAGTTATTCGGAGGATGCTATCATTACGATATTAGCGGATAAACTTTTCAAAAATGATGAAATGTAAAGGGTTTCTTACTAGGTGTATTACACTTTTTTACAAGCTAAAATAGAGCCATCGTGATGACCTGATTTGTTCGTACAAAAAGGAATAAATGGTTGGAGGTGTAGGTATGAGGAAGAAGATCAATCTTAACCAATCATGGAAATTTTCAAAGCAGGATGAAAACGAAGCGAAAGAAATTTCTTATAACGACCAAAGTTGGCGTTCGTTGTCTTTGCCGCATACTTGGAATGCAATTGACGGAGCAAACGGCAATGAATTTCACCGCGGGGCTTGTTGGTATCGTAGGAGTATTACTCTACCGCAAGAAGAGCAAAGAAATCGTGTTTTTATTGAGTTTGAGGGAGCAAATAGTGTTACGGATGTTTTTTTAAATGGGATTCATTTAGGGCAGCACCGCGGGGGGTATTCAACCTTTCGCTTTGATTTAACGGAGCATTTTGTTTTTGGCGAGCCCAACCTGTTAGCTGTAAAGGTGGACAATTCGGCCTTTGAAGATGTTTATCCGTTGCGTGCTGATTTTACTTTTTATGGAGGGATTTATCGTGATGTTCATTTAGTCGTTGTCAATCCGGTACATGTGGATGTAATGGATCACGGATCTCAAGGTGTTTATGTGGTACAGGAAGACGTTACGGATCAACAGGCTCATTTATCGATACAGACACGGATCACAAATGACGTAACGGAAGCAAGCAAGGTGAGACTTTGGGTTGATTTGTTTGACCAGGCAGGCAAACAAGTGGGCTACCGTGCTGCCGAGGTCAATATCGAAGGCGGAGAAACAAAACCGATTCATCTAGCCATGACCATTCACCATCCTAGGTTATGGAATGGTTTAGAAGATGCCCATCTGTATGAAGCGCGGGTTTCCCTGCAACGTCACAATGACACAATCGATGAAGTAGTTGTCCCATTCGGAGTCCGGTATTTCCATGTGGATCCAAAACAAGGTTTGTTCCTGAACGGCAAGAACATACGATTACATGGTGTGTCACGACATCAAGACCGTAAGGATATGGGCTGGGCCATAAGTAGAAACGAGCATGAAGAAGATATGGAACTGATAAAAGAAATCGGTGCAACATCGATTCGTCTAGCACACTATCAGCATGATCAGTATTTCTATGATCTATGTGACCGTGAAGGGATGGTCGTATGGGCGGAAATACCATTTATTACAGAGATGTCTGAAACAGATTTAACAGGGGCGAACGCTAAATCCCAAATGGTGGAATTAATTCGCCAAAACTTTAACCATCCTTCTATTTTATTTTGGGGTCTTCAAAATGAAATTCAAATTGGCAGCAAACATGAAAAAGAGGTTCGCGAGGTGGTTCGGGAACTGAATGAATTGACTAAGAGAGAAGACCCAACCCGTTTAACGACCATGGCCAACGTTTTCATCGTAGAGGACACGGATGAATACAACCGCATGACAGATATTATCGGCTATAACAAGTATTATGGCTGGTACAATGGGAAGGCAGAAGACTTTGCTCCATGGCTGGATCGTTTCCATGAAACAAATCCGAATATTAGTCTATGTATCTCTGAATACGGTGCTGAGGGCATAATTGAATACCATAGTGATGATCCAAAGGTAAAAGATTACACCGAAGAATACCATGCACTCTATCACGAAAAGGTTTGGAAAATATTCGAAGAGCGGCCTTTTTTATGGGCAACCTACGTCTGGAATATGTTTGATTTTGGTGCGAATGTTCGTGATGAAGGCGGCGTAAAAGGACGGAACAACAAAGGGCTTGTGACTTACGATCGCAAAGTGAAAAAAGATGCTTTCTTCATGTACAAGGCACACTGGTCTCAGGACCACTTTGTTCATCTTGCTGGTAAGCGTTATGTAGACCGTGCAAGTAATCAATCAGATTTGAAGGTATATACAAACTGTGAACAAGTTACTTTGTATGTTAATGGTGAAAAGGTAGAGACACAATCGGCTGTTAATAGAAGGGTAGTCTTTAAAGATGTAGCTCTAGCAGACGGATCAAACCATATAAAGGTCAAAGCACAGGCTGGAGATTTAGTAGTTGATGATCAAGCATGGTTTGAAAAAGTAGCAGAGGCAAATCCTAGCTATAAAGCACCAGTAGAAGACCAGGGTGAAATGGTTGCGAACTGGTTTGACCTGCCGGAGCACAATGACGATGAACCGATTGAAGAGGTTGAAATCCCTGAAGGTGTCTATTCCTCACGAGAAACGCTGCAGGACTTGATGGAGTATGAAGAGACAAAAGAGGTGGTCATTCGGATATTAGGTGATCTTACAAAAATCCCCATGTACGGGATGATGAAAGGCTTTAAGCTTGATGTACTGGCATCAATGGCCGAGGAACAAGGTGATAACAACTCATTATTTGGCCAGAGTAGGATCAAACGATTAAATCGAGAGTTAATAAAAGTTAAAAAATAGGTGATATGGGGATTCTCGTGAATGAGTGAGTGGAGATTTCCCCTTGATTGGATAGTTTTGGAAATAGATTAAATTTTCAAAAAATAAGTTGAAATCTATCGATTTAACCAAAAAGGTCACTAAAAGACAATACCTTGATATTTAATTGCTATATCTTATCTGTAAGCGCTTTATTTGTAGGTTGGGAAAGGAGGCCTGAGGAACATTCAGTTATTTTTTAAAAAAATGAAAGTGATTCAGTTCATTTTTGGAATGTAGCTGTCTTTGAATAACTTGATATTCCGGTCATGTTGGGGTTTCATAAGCGAGGGGGAGATTAAATGGAAAAGAAAGAAGCCAGAAAGTTTGCAAAGGAACAAAAGGTATTGAGAAAAGCAGAAAGAGAGAGTAAATACCACCGTGCAACAAAATGGCAAATGGGTCTTTATCCGATTAGCGGGTTTGCTCATAATGCATTTATGTTTTTAATGGGAATTGTTTCATACTATGCTGCTGGTATCGTAGGACTTGGCACGGTGATTGCCTCCTTGATTATAACGGGTTCAAGAATCCTTGATGGCATTACCGATCCACTTATTGGTCTAATTATTGATAAAACAAGAGGAAAGTACGGTAAGGTGAGACCGGCAATCCTTGTTGCTTATGTCCTAATGTCTTCATCAACTTTACTACTGTTCTTCACCAATCATCTCGTTCCTGATGGCTTTAAAATGATTTATTTTATTATCTTATATGCTATTTTCATTTTCGGTTATACATTCTCTCAAGTGGGCCTTCAGATTGGCAACAATATTATTACGAATGATCCTGAACAACGTCCGGTTTTTGGGATGCTTACGATGATTTATACGATGATCTTCTACACCATTGCCACCATCTATCTATCTATGTATCTAACTGGAAAATATGGTGGTTTTAGTCAAATTGGTTTATTTCAAGAAATGACCATTTTTACTGTTATTCTTGCGGGTGTTGCTTATGGGCTGGGTATTTTGGCGATTGCTTCGAAGGATCGAATTGAAAACTTTGGTGCAGGGAAAAATACAATCCCTCTTAAGCTAAAGGATTTATGGCCCATCCTAAAGGGAAATCGACCATTGCAGATGTATATAGTGGCCGCAACCACGGATAAATTGAGCATGCAAATTGCTGGTAATCAGATTGTGAACGTCATGCTGTTTGGAATTGTGATTGGGAATTATGCGATGATGGGGGTCATCCAGGGGATTGGAATGATTCCAAATATTTTAGTTCTTATTTTTGGTATGCGTTATGCCATGAAATTTGGCTCAAAGAAAGGCTATGTTGGTGCAACATGGGCATGTCTAATCAGCTTCGGGCTGTTATTCTTACTTCTCTGGTTAGGGGATCCAACACAAATTCGTTTGGATAACATGGGCTTTATGACGATTGCTTTCTTATTATTATACTTGGTCGGCGGGGCAGTTCGTTATGTGGCTTCTGGGCTTAGTATGCCGATGTTAATGGATGTGATTGACTATAACACCTATCAGACAGAGCGTTATGCACCAGGCGTCATATCTTCCGTCTATTCATTTATTGATAAAGCCGTTTCTTCCCTACAGCAAACGTTTGTAGGATTAATGCTTGCCTTTATTGGTTTCAAAACCGCTTTCCCAGATGTCAATACATCATATTCTGAAAGTATTTTCTGGATGACCATGTTCATGTCCATAGGTGTCATGATGTTCGCGTGGATTGCATCCTTAATTGCCATGAAATACTATGAACTAGATAAAAACCGCATGGCCGAAATTACAGAAGAAATCGAAACCCGTCGAAATGCCGTTCCTAACGGAAAATCGAACGATGATACAATTTCAGTCAATTTATAGGCGGTAGCACAGGGACGGTTCTACTGCGTTTTTTTCAGTTGAAGAGCAGAAAATAGGTCATGGCTTCTTGCACCTTGCGGTGCTAGAAGCCATGACCTTATTTTATTTCTTTGTGCTGGATTCATCAGTCAGTTTATGGAGGGAAGCAGTAGAACCGTCCCTGTGTGAACCCCCTGTGTGAACCTGTGAAACCCATGTGAAAATTTTGAGTTGGTCTAGAGTTTTTTGTCTTATAATATTTATAGGTAACATTTGAGGGGATGGGAATATATTATGGAAGGCTCGGATGTTGATTTAATTAGTGATTTTAGTAAACATAAAACAAAGCATGAGTTGATCGAGTCAGCACATAAAAGTCGGGAAGATTTATTACAATTGGTTCGAAAAGGGGAACAGAAATCTGTTGCCCAATATGCGCATGAATTGAATGAGTATCTAAGACAAGACACTTTAGATATTATGAAAAGAATTCCTAGAAATAAATTACGTGCGTATAAGAACTTATTATTATCGCACAATACGCTTTACAGCTATGCAGCGGGAAAAGGCGGCTTGAGTTCATGGCAATGCCATTATTTTTCAGAAAAATACGCCATTATGGTTGAGAACGCCAAGTCAATATCGGAGCTAGAAGAGATTCATAAAAGAATGCTAGAAGAGTACTCAGATCCTTCTATTCGATTTATAAAACTTGAAAAAGCAACCATTGTTGAGAAAGTTGAGCATTTTATTACGATGAATTTTTCAGAGGATCTATCGATTGAGGAAATGTCACGAAAGTTACATGTACATCCGTCCCACTTAATGCGGACTTTCAAAAAAGAAAAGGGAATGACAATCAGCCATTTTCGAAATTTAATAAGAATGAAGGAAGCAAAGGAACTATTAACCAATTCTAATCTCTCATTAATTGAAATCTCCTATATTGTAGGTTTTGCAAATCAACAATACTTTTCTCGTGTTTTTAAAGAGGAAGAAGGCGTAACCCCAAAAGAATATAAACGAAATAATAGTAAGTGAGCCTTTAATCAACCGAAAAGTTTGATTAAAGGCTTTTTTCTTATCTAATGCAATTATAGTGTAAAAGAATGCTATTTTATTGCAAAAATAGTTAGAAAGTATGCGTTAAGATATCATTAGATAAATTAAAAACGCTTACATTAGTCTGAAAAGTTTACAAAATTTAATAGTAGCTCGAGAGTCACTAGAAGAATTTAGCTTTTTACAAAGTTATCTAGTCCTTTTTTTAGACAACAGTGGGAGGAGGGTGATGAAGGAAGGTTACATATATATATAATTAGTTTGTATAGTAAACAAACACGGTGTAGTTTATTATTTAAGCAAATGGTGGTAATCTGCATATCACTCTTTGATCGTTTAGTTATTGTATCTATATTTATTTACATTTGGGGGTTACAACATGGAAAAGAAACAGGTTAGAAAATTTGGTTTCCGTGACCAATTTGGATACATGCTGGGAGATGTTGGCGGTGGGTTTGCGAACCTTTACATCGGCTCATTTTTCCTATTATTCACCACCTCTGTCCTTGGTGTTAGTCCCTATTTTATGGGGACATTATTCTTAGTTGCACGAATCGTTGATGCAGCAACAGATGTTATGATGGGAAGCATCCCGGATCGATGGAGATTAGGAAAAAGTGGTGATAAATTTTTACCCTATATTAATATTTCCAAATGGCTGCTCGCAGCATCAATTTTAATTTCATTTGCTGATGTCTCAAGTTGGTCATCAACTGCCATTCATGTTTGGGTTGTATTTGTCTACCTGTTTTACGGAATCGCCTACACAGCTGATTCTATTCCTTATGGTTCGTTAGCAGCTGTTATTACAGATGATCCGATTGAACGAACGAAATTATCTCGTGCTCGTTCTATTGGCGGGTTGGTTGTCGGAGTTGGATTTTTATCTTTCGTTCCCATGTTTATCTATGATAAATCTGGGAATCTAGTTCCTGAAATGTTTTTCTACATTTCCATTGTATTCAGTATTCTTTCTGTTCTTGCTTATACCGGACTTGTTAAATTAAGTACAGAACGCATTCGTGATGATCGGCCAGTGGGGGCAAAAACGGATTATAAATTCACAGAAGCGTTAAAGGCAGCCTTAAAGAATCGCCAGTTATTGGGGATGATGGTGGCAAGTGTAGGATCATTACTCATGATTAATGGCGTTTCGCAATTAGGTGCCATCGTTTTCGCAGAATACTACAAAAATACAGGTGCATTTGCTATTAACCAATTCATCCAAATGGGAGTCATGCTTGTATTGTTTATGTTTGTTCCTAGTCTAGTTAAAAAGATTGGTAAACGAAATATGGTAATCGGTAGTGCAAGCTTTAGTTTAATTGCTACGATTCTCTTAACTATTTTTATCATTGAAAATGTTTACATTTATATTGTTGCTTATAATATTGCAACCATAGCCAATATGGTTTTTGTTATGATTGTTTGGGCACTCGTCACAGATTGTTTAGATTACACAGAACTTCAAACGGGCAAACGATTTGATGGAACCCTTTATTCCATTTATTCATTCTCACGTAAAATAGGTATGGGTGTCGGTTCGGCCCTTGGAAGTTATGCTTTAGGTTGGGTAGGTTTTGTTTCCGGGCAAACTTCTCAAAGTAAGGAAGTGGCAGAAGGTGTTTTACGTATGTATAACGGACTGCCTATTTTAGCGTTTAGTTTAATGCTGATCGGCATTGGGTTGATATTTAACTTAAATAATACGAAATTTGAAGAAATGTACACTACATTAAAGGACAGAAGAGCAGCAAACTTGTAAAAATTACGATGAAGCTTCACTCGAAGTTCGTTGCGCTTATAAGAAGGGGTTGTTATATTTGAGAACTCGGTTTCTATCGAAATGTACAAACGCGGAAGTAGAAGAATATCTACAGCAAAATGATCTAATCTTTGTTCCTGTTGGTGTAACAGAAACACACGGAGCATTGCCACTTGATGCCGAAACTGTTTTTGCTGAAGCACTTGCTTTAAAAATGGCAGAGGCAACAAACGGTCTTGTTCTTCACAATCTTCCATATTTCTTCGCTGGTGGGACAGTGATGGCCCGCGGGACCATTAAGATGAGCGTGAAAGACGGTATGAGTTATTTAGAAACAATTGCAAAATCACTGTTAAAACAAGGTTTTAGAAGACAGGTATATGTAACTTGTCATGGACCGGCTTACCTAACCGTAAGTGGGATGATTCGTGACTTTTTTGAAGAAACAAAAGTACCAATTCTCTATATAGACATGGTGAAAGCATTTGATAGTGTTAAAGATTTAAGTTATTCGTTTATGGAGAGGTTTAATGATATGAGTATTGGGGCTTACGAAATATTAGGCAGGTTGGAAGATGTTCCGATTAATGTTTCAGAATCTCATTCTGTAACTTATGATATGCAAAATGCTTTAAACGGCATGAATAAAAACCCAGGTAATGAACTTGCGAAATATGCGATGCAGTCAGGAGCAATCGGTTCATACTTTGATAAACCGTCTGATCATCTACCGACACCTCAAATTACATCTGATCACCATCGTGAAGAATTAGCTCAATCAGGCATTCTTGCCATTGAGGAATTTATTGAGAAATTGGATATGCCCACCATTGTTGAGCTATTACGGAAAACAGATGAATATACACAAACTGACAGTCTCCAAAAATACCGTGAATGGTTATAATCTTTGAAAAAAATGAGAATATTTTTTCTCGTTTTTTTCTTTTGGCTGTGTTAATGGACAGTGTTGATTTTTGCGAAATCGCTCCCTTTCCGCGGGCGTTCTGGGGAGCCTCCTCGGCGCTAAAGCGGAGGGCACTGAAAAAGTCCTTTGTTTTGAGGCAGTTGAAGGTTGATTTTATCAACCCTTCAACTGCTTTTTATTTTATAATTAAGGTAACAAGACTTTAAAGGTGGTACCGAAATGATTTCCTTTCAAGATTCATTTAATCTTAGCCCATATATAGGAATTTATGATCTCATTGTTCCAAAAGATAATATGCTTCGCCAAATTAAAAAACTAGTCGACTTTTCATTCATAATTGAAGAATTAAAAGATAAATATTGTCTGGATAACGGTCGCAATGCCGTGCCACCAATTCGAATG
>NZ_MSLS01000022.1 GCF_001940785.1 Bacillus sp. MRMR6 | reverse complement strand
ATAGTCGTATTTCACAGATGTTTCAGCTCCCTCATAACAGTTTGAATAATGTGCTCATCCACGCCGTTGTTGAAGGAGATTTCTATGTTTGCCGTTTTGATCGTGCAAGCGTTATTGTAAGAGGGTGCTGATGAAGTGGATGAATATGAAACTTTATTTTCGGAATGTAATGTAACGGGGACGATTGTAAGTTTTTGTTCTGGCATATGAAAAGCACCTCCTTAAATTGATACATTCATCGTACCAGGAGGCGCTACGTGTTTATATGCGTATTTTGATTGGGGGCTTACGCTATTTCTTCTAAACTTTCTTGAATATCCTCCATTTTTTGCTGCATACTTTGTGATAGAATGTTTAAAATTTCCTCGTTAGAAAGTTCTTCGAAATTATGCTCAATTCTTAGGAAATCCGAACATACATCAATAAATGTATTTGTAATTTTTTCAGTAACTTTCCGATTAAAACTCCCCATTATTAACCCAACAACCGGTGACAGGACAATATTTCCTTTGCTAATAGTTTTACCAAATAATTTTGTAATAAATGCCAGTATCTTAGGTCCAAGTTTTTCACTACCATATTTAACAGCTGCCTTTCCAGCAGTCTTCCCGCCTTCAAATAAAACAAAAGGTACTAATATAGATTTTAATAGCGATTTTGCTTCCTTTGTAAACTTTAAGAAGTTCTTTGAAACAGGAATTCCCATTACAGTCATTATATCTTTTGCAATATAAAGATAAACTGCTCCTTTTCCTAGTACATCTAATCCAATGGGAAAAGCATCTGTAACTTGAGCTAAATTTTTATAATTAAAAAGGCTTTTTGAATCTAAGCGTTCTTTAAGTAGTTCTTTTGCTGATTTTATTTTTTCTTCAATCTTAATTTTTTGGGCTGCTGTAAATGCTCTTACTGTTGCTTCTGGAAGAATATTCACGGTTTCACTAATTAAATTCTTAAGTCCATGAGGAGGAATAACTATATCGCCGTATAATTTTCTTTCTACAGCTAGAACTCGACAAATCTGTACCTCTGGACATTCTTTCTCGATTTTCTTCTGGAATGTCTCATCCGCATCAAGAGTTTGTGTTAATACAACGATTACAGGCATGTATTTGGAAAATTCATTTATCCACTCTAATTCAACATCTTCTATTCTCCTACTTTCGTTGGAAATACAATACCACATCACATGCATATGTTCTTCAACGTTAGGAGAATCTGATCGATTAATAATTTCACTAATAATACTATTACGGGATTTTTCTCTTTCCTGCGGGTCAAGTTCAAGTCCTTTTGTATCAAATAAGTTTACATTTAACTCTTCAACATCATATTTTTCAAGGGATTGTGAAACCGGCTTCCCTTCTCCTGCTCTAGCAATTACAGAACCAAAAATTGCATTAATTAAGGTACTTTTTCCCACTCCAGTTTTTCCAGAAAGAACTATATTAGGCTTTAAAAAATTCTTATCAAAGTCTTCATTAAACTTTTTGAATTCTTCCTTCAGCTCATAAAATATATCATCCCAAATATCATCTTGCCTTGTCTCTTCAGTCATAAATAACTCACCCTTTTTCATTATATTCTTATTCCTTAATACTAAACTAATTAAGTATTGCATAGTAATATTTTACCAAAATTTTAAAATCAGCGTTATCCTATTTTCTTACTAACACTCTTAAATTAGGTTCGGGGAATATGTCCCTTTAGATTTCACTGCTTATAAATTAGACTTAGCTAGAAAACGTATTAAATATATTCATTTGATTTGCCTCCTGTTAATTAATGTCTTTTTATTATATTCTTATTGTAATCTATTAAACTTCGAATGAGTTGTGCTGTCAGACCATATCTGAAAGGAAGGAAAGACATGAAGATAAATGATGTGGAAAAGGAAATTCTGGCTTTAGATCATGAATTAGAGGAAAGAAATATTGTCCTTATGCCTGATTTAACTCAAATACAAGTCTTTAAGGAGAATCCCACGTCAATACAGGAATTCATACCTTATATTCAAAACAGTATAGACTATACGATGGATCTCGCAAGTGCTCTTAAAAAGTTCTTATACTCACCATTCTTATTTTTTACTGATTTGATCCGTAAGAATAATCTTGTTAAGAAGACTTCAAAAAACACAATAGAAACGGATAATAATTATTCTAGCTCACTTACAAGGACTTCTGTTAAGAAAATAAAAAGTAACGATGAAATCTTTAGTTCAATATTAACAATGGTTGAGGATAATGCAGATACTGAGACATTTGCAGAAAGGGTGAAAGCACTTTCATTTCATAAGTACAATACGACCAAGGAATTCTCAGCAAAGGCAAATATTGATTATTCACACTTAAATAAGCTTATTAATGGAAAGCTTCGGGAAAATGCAGTTATCAGCAGAGATTTAGCTATTAAGATCTGTCTTGCATTGGAGTTAGACTTGCTTGAATCCAATGAACTTCTTTCCCTGGCAGGTTATATCCTTTGTGGTAATACTAGCCGAGATCGGGTCTTAAGTCTGTGTGTTATGCATAAAGTAGGTGTTATTACAACAAATATGATTTTGGATAAACGTGGATTGCCCATCTTAAAATGAGTGTATCTCCATCGTTCACCGATGTATTCTGGTATAATTACACTGCAGGGCAAATTAATAGAACATCCGGTTAAAAATGTAGAACCCGCTCCTGGTACCAAGCCTGAGCAGGTCTTTTACTGTCAGAATATATATTAAAACCATTTGGAAGAAATCAATTCTGGAGGTCATATGGGACAATTTCTAAAATGAACTTAGAACCATCTAGAGTAGTCTTAGAATTGTCAGGAGCGGGTCCTCCCTTATTCTTAGTGGATGGGAAATAAGACTAAAAGGAGCTATCAACTCTTCGGATACCAGAACAGTTGAACGCTCCTTTTATGTTAAGTCTAATCAATCACTTCCAATTCTCAGGTAATACAGCAAAATACTTTCCATCAAACTCTTCTGATAAAATTTGTCCACCATGACGCATAAGAAGATCTGAAAAATATTCCGATACAACTCCCAGAAATATTATTGGCATATCGTTATATCTTTTACAGAAAGAGATTAACTCTTTCATTAACCTAATAAATAAACCAGTTCTTCTTATTGATTCTTCGAAAAATATAGTTGGTATCTGAAGTTGTTCCTCACATTCTTGTTCTTCTGGTTTTATCCAGTATTCAATTCGAACAAGTTCATTTTTAAATTCTACTTTTGGAAACTTTGAAAAATTAACGTATGCATCTATTTCTCCAATTTTTTCTTTAATGAAAAAAAATTCTATCATTTCAGCAAGTTCAATACCCTTTTCATCCAATTGATGTCTATTGAGAATCATAAATCATACCTCCATATAGCACTATATGTTGTCTTTCTTCCCATCTAAATTTGTTTATAACTTGGAGAAATTTTTTTCAAAAATAAAAGATTTGCTACATCTAATTTATTTGTACTCTAAATTACTTTTCATCCCTTTAACTTTTAATGTATCTTTTATCATTTTATCAATTTTTTCTTGTATATAGCTATCTATTATTTCATAGGCTGTGGGGGCATTGAAGAGCAAGTGACGAGGAAATCGTTGACCGAACAAAAACCGAATGCAAACATTAACCGGTTTACTTGGTTTTTATCAGCGTTCGGGTTTACAAAAGGTTGTACGGAAAAGCGGTATGATGAAATTGTTACCCGATAGCTTGTCTACGATGGAGAAAGTGTTACCTAATGTCCCCTCGATAAAGGAATTGAAAAATCGGCCTACTTATCTTCCTGCAAAAACAGATGTAAAAAAACGGGTCGCTTTTTTCTCCGGCTGTTTAATGGATACAATGTTTATGAAAACGAATGACTCGACGATGAAACTGTTACAGTTAGCGGGCTGCGAAATTATCATTCCAACCGGTCAGGCGTGCTGTGGAGCACTACATGGGCATAGCGGGGAAAAAGGTGGTGCAAAGGAACTGGCTAAACGAAATATTCTAGCATTTGAAGAACTTAGTGTCGATTATATCATAACGAATGCTGGAGGTTGCGGAGCTTTTCTAATTGAATATGACCATCTTCTTAAAGATGATCTGTTTTGGGCGGAGCGTGCTAAACATTTCTCAGCTAAATTAAAAGATATATCTAGTATTCTAGTAGAAATGGAGTTCCATAAGAAGGAACTAACATTACCTAGCCAGGTTATCACATACCAGGACTCTTGCCATTTGCGTAATGTAATGCAAACGTCAGAAGAACCACGGATCCTCCTAAAAGCGATAAAAAATACGGAGTATCGAGAAATGAAAAACGCTGACAGCTGCTGTGGTTCAGCGGGAATTTATAATATTGTAGAGTCAGAGATGTCGATGCAAATACTTGACTCCAAAATGAAAACAGCAAAAGCAACAGAAGCGACAACGATTGTTACCGCCAATCCAGGTTGCCTGCTTCAAATGAAATTGGGTATTGAGCGTGAAGGGTTATCGTATCAAGTACGTGCGGTACATATTGTCGATATCCTGCTAGAAGCATTTGAAAAAGAAAATCGGAGTGAAATCTATTGAATAGCCTCAAAACTGAAAATTTATTAGAGTTATTAATAAAATCTATTGAGCTTAATTTATGCAAAGACTTTATTAATTTAATGTATAGTGAGCTAAATTATCGACGAATAGATGATTGATTTATTAATGATTATATTAAGGAATATAGCAAGTCATTCAGACAGAATGTGTTTGAAGCTTAAAATCAATCTAGTACTGAACAAATTAAAGGAATATACCCCGAATTTATAGGTGGGATTCCAAATCCAACATTAGAGTAGTCAGTATTACTTTCTTCAATATGTAAGCATTATTTAACTAAAAAATTGCAGAAAATTTGCTGAAAAACTCAGTAAAACCATATTTTTTTATTGAACTGGATTGTTTTCTATTAACTAAAAAGCCTGATAAATGGACATTATGTAGAGTTTATTACCGTCAATTTTACCCTTTTCATACTTTTCCTAAACTGTAGGTCCAGGGTTCTAATTCTTACCTAAACAAACAATCCCCTCTTGCATAGCAAGGGGGCTGTTTCAAATTCCTCTCTTTTCAAACATATTTAGACTAACATTTCCAAAGTAACTTTTAGTTTACAATATAATATACCCGGGCTTAACTTTAGTTCATAAAATTCATGTTATTTAAACTAACAAAAAGTACCCTTCTCACAATGTTTAATTGCTCTTTAACCAAGTCACCCAAATGAGTGATCGTCTGTATATGTTATTATCAGAATCCTTATACTCTATGTAACTAACTCTGTTTTAGGTCTTATTTAACATAAGGTCCTTTAAGTGTAGGTGAATACTTCACAATGCGATTCTTAACCTTAGTATTTCCTCCTATTTCCTTTTTTTACATATCCCCACTCTCCCTCAACATTCGCTCTAACCCGTTGAAGAAGTTGAAAAATTGTCTCTGTTTCTTCAGCTGAGAATCCAGTTAGTGCAACCTTATTAGAATGCTCCCCTTCTCTCTTTAAAAAGGGATAAACTCTCTTGCCTTTTTCAGTTGGGATAAGTTTTTTAATTTTTTTATTACTATCATCGTCTCTTTTTTCTATAAAACCTTGCATTTCAAGTCTTTTAATTGCACGAGCTGCCGTTGTTCGGTCTACTTTAATCATTTCTGCCAACTTATCCTGTATAATTCCTGGGTTTTCAACTATTCGAACCAGATATAAATACTGACCTTTTGTAAGGTCATATTCTTTAAATTCAATATTACTTATGGAGTCTAATGCTCTTGCTATCATTCCAATTTCACGAAGAATTTCCACCGCTAAATGCCTTCCTTTTATTTTTGTTGTATTTACAACAAAAATATTTTCATTTATACTCTTTTTAAGTCATCTTAATTTTGACTGATTTAATTACAAAAATAAATCCTGAAAGGACTAAAAGAAATATGGAACCTAAAAGAATCACAATGGAACATCATTTAAGTGTAGCTTTTCATATAAGGAAAGAAGTGTTTGTGGAGGAACAAGGCGTAGCACTAGAAGATGAGTTTGATGAATTTGACACACTAGATGGACAATGTGAACACATATTAGTCTATTATGGTGAAAAGGCAGTCGGAACGGGAAGAATAAGAGTTGTTGATGGCTTTGGAAAATTAGAAAGAATTTGTATCTTAAAGCAATACCGTAAATTTGGTCTAGGCAAAGTAATTATTAAAGCATTAGAAGAAATTTCAGAACAAATGGGAGTATCCCAAGTAAAACTCCACGGGCAAACGCAAGCAGAAGGCTTTTATCTAAAACTCGGCTATCGGACTTCATCTAATATATTTATGGAAGATGGAATTCCTCATATATTAATGGTAAAAAACATAACTAACGAGTGATGCAAATGTCGAGTAAAAATCAATTTTATTTTTATGTTTTAGGTATTTTTATACTAACTCTAGGTATTACTTTAACTATACAATCAGACCTTGGAACATCCCCTTTTGATGCACTCTTGGTCGGTTTGTCAATGAACGTGGGGCTGACTGTTGGAAGTTGGGAAGTAATCATAGCTTTCATATTGATAGGTTGTAATTCACTTTTAAAAAGACAAAGACCAGAAGTTTCGGGTTTGTTAACAGCGGTTATAACGGGTATTGGTATTGATATATGGCTTTATTTGTTGCAGGAATTGATCACACCTGAACTATGGTACGGCAAAGTAGTTTGCTTTGGAATCGGCTTAGTTTTTATCGGTTTAGGAACAGCAATCTATTTACTAACAAAATTTGCACCGATTCCAGTTGACCGATTAACATTAATCATACAAGAATTAACTAGTTCAAGTATATTTTTTTCGAGAACATTCATTTATCTCGTATTTTTGATAATGGCAATGATTTTTAAAGGACCAATTGGCATTGGAACTTTATTAACCGTTTGTTTAGGAGGGGTAATACTCAATTACGCCATGCAGTTTGTTGAAAAAGTATTAAACCCCAAGTTAATACACTCTTGTACATCACCAAATTACGATAAAGACAAAAACCATTCAATATAGGATGGTTTTTCATGTTAATAGCCTGGCTCTTTAAGTGCACCGAGCCTCCTAAGTATAAAAGTCGAAATAGTTTTGACTGTCTAACGTTCACAAAATCGAAACTTTATTTTTGTTCTTTATTGTAGCCTAGTTTAATCGTCATTTGTTGACCTGAGTGCTTTCAAGAATTCTTTTTTTACTAAACTTCATTTTCTATGGATCCTATTTTTCATGTGTCTTCATTAACTTCTCCATTATTACAAGCACAACACTTCTATACTAAGAAAAATAACCTAAAAATTGTATTTTTAAGTGGATAAGTGGCGAAAAATAAAAAGAGTTATGTCACAATTAACAAATGAATATAACTCCCAATGACACACTAAATAATTCAATGTCCCGCTCCGAAAACTATAGGAAGCAACCGATGAGTCGAATCTTGTCGAATTCTAATATATATTATGTAAACCTGAAACAAACTTGAACAGAAGTAACTAATTGCCTTAGTTCCTATAAGAATCCTTATCATGAACCAACTCCCTTCTAGTTCATGATAATATTCCGGGCCGTCTGGTTACCGTCAGCACCGGTTTGATAACCTCTAGAGTTTAACACATTACCTATCATTTAACCGTGTTTAAAGAGTTTCTGGAGCATTCAACCAACTTAAATGATCTTAATCCGTCTCTGGTTCGCCGGTTTATTCAGGACTAGATGATACCTTCAATAACTTTCCAAAAGTACCACATAAGAAACGTTTTCTAGATATAGATGGATTTCTTTACCATAAATAAAACTTTAAACCTAGAGGATAATATATTTGTCTACTTGGTGATTACAAGCAGATAAACTTGGAGGTGCATTACCATAAACGGAATGTTATTCTTCATAGTCCTTTTATTAGCTATTGCTATAGGTGTCATTTTCTTTATGGGCAAGAAGAAAAATAATCCTATTCCAGCAGTAGCTAGACCCAAACCATTTTCAAACAATCATTTTAAGGAGGAATTCGCTTTGGAAGAAAAAGAAACGAAAATTATTAAAGAAAGAGTTAAGTCTGCCGAAAATGATAAAATTGAAAGAATTGCTGCTGCAAAGGTTGATGAAGAAATTGGTGAAGAGTTGGCACCGTTAAAAAGCCAATTACAATCAATTCAAAATACCCTAAGTCAATTTAATTCAGGGAGCCAGCAATCTTCAATGTCATCTAGCGGGCAGAATCAGAACCAATCAAATGATCTTTTAAAACAGATGCAACAGTTTAGCTCACAAGCTCAGCAACAACAGCAAAAAACTTTTCAACAATTGCAACAATCCGTTCATCAAGCTGCACAAATGTTAAATAATGTAGAACAATCAATACAATCAGTTAATATGTTAAACCAAATCACTCAACAAATTAACCAATCTCAACAACAATTACAACAACAACAACAACAAGGGCAAGGGCAAGGGCAAGGGCAAATGAATATGAACGATCAAACATACCAATAATAAATTTTTTAAAAGCAGCTGATCCTTTTGTTATCAGCTGCTTTTTTTAGCATTACTAGGTATCACTTGATTGTAGTAAAATATTATTTTTCTTTACTATTTCCACAATCGTTTATTTAATGTATCATTTGTTTATGGGAAATATAGGTAATAGGGTTTCAAATTTATTCGCCGTACAAAAATTCTTGCCGATTTACCCACCAACTTCATGATAGACTTCATTTCTATTGAGGAGAGCCTTTCTCAGATCGTTTAATACTATTTAAAATATCAATGATTACCTCAGCTAATGCATCCAAATACGGAGCCGCTGCTTCTGCAACACTCCGCAAAGATATTGGATCCACTTGTCGAATTGAAGGTGAATTATGTAAACCTAAAAAAACTTGACGTTATTTCGTCAAGTTAATCTGTAGCCTCTTATCTTCTCAATTAAATACTGTACTCCATATAATAAATAGGCTTTATAGTGTATGTAGATAAAAAACTGAATCCGATTTAACCGATTAAGACGGATGATTTTAAACTTCTTTAAAACATCCATAACGACAAAAGCAAAGATTCCATCGACAATACCGTTTAATAAAATAAACTTTTTAAAGTTTCCGTACGATATTTTAAGCAGCCACATGGATAAAGGCATATAAGGGCCAATACTAAACGGAAGTTCATCTCTAATGAATGACTTTGGCTTATCATAAAACTTCCACCACTTCCGCTTATGTCCATACAAATGATTTATGATCTCAAAAATAACAATAAAAATACCGGTAAAAGAATATCGTTTGAAACTACGTCTTCCTATGAATAACAATGATAACCACGGAATCAGCACAAGAAGTGCATTAAATAGTTTGTGTTTCTTGGATGTCAAAGCATACTCCCCCTTTTCTATTATTTAATCCTTTATTAAAATGTCCAATATCGTTGGAAAAAACCCCACTTAAGAGAAACAAATCCCTGTTATTAAAAAAAGAAATAGACCTCGGTACTTCCGGGTCCATAAATACTTCACTTTATGTTATTTTCTGCTCTATTATGAACAACAAGATGAAGAAGGCTTGATTTCAATATTTTCTGGCTGTGTTGCGCAACATGCTGGGTCAATCGTCATGCTCTCTACATTCCCTTTAGTATAAAAGACTTCCCACTCGTTTCCATCTGGATCTGTTACCCAGAATTTATCTTGAGTAGCATAGCAGCAGGTAACATCCATTTCTTCCCTTGCAAAAAAGCCAAATCCTTCTAAGCGGCCTTTATGTTGGAGGACTTCTTCAAGATTTTCTACTTGAAAACCAAAGTGTCCAACTTGGTTTCCTGAAACTTCTTCTTTTACATTTAATGTGAAGTTAAGACCAGGATTATCAAGTAAAAATTTAGCATAATCTGGCTTAACTTTTACTGGCTCTGCATTAAAAACCTTTGAATAAAATTCAATCGACTTATTTAAATCGGTAACATTGATCCCGACATGCATTTTCACGATTAGCCCTCCTAAAGTTTAGATTAACAACATGATGATTGCTCTTCTGAAGTTGTTCCGCAGCAAGACTCTATTTTGGTATCTTCAACCTCCTTAATTTCTACACCACAACAATCTGAAGATATCGAACCTGCTTTACCTATTAACTTTTTAATAAAATTCATTTTTTCCCAGCTCCCTCTTTTTTATTGGTTGAATTTTAATCAATTAATTTTGATTTATAAAAAATAAATCAATTTTTTTTGATTTTATAATGTAAGTATATTAGCATTTTTTTCTAATTGCAACCCTTAATCAAAAAAATTTGATAATATATTTAATTGAACTAATTCTTGGATCTCCTCCTTCCTATCCCTTATGTTACGGTCAAATTATAGGCAATAAACTAAAATCAACTTTTTTTGATAAAAGTGATTGACACATGAAAATATTGGATATATGATTAACTCATCAAGATTATTTGATTAAAAAAAGTAGGTGAAACTGATGAAGGAAGAAATACCATTACAAGATATATCCATGGATTCATTCTTAGAAAAGTATGAGTTAAAATTTAAAGCCATCGCTGATAAAAAGAGACTACAGATTATGAATATTTTAACTCAAAAAGGTGCGATGTGTGTATGCGATCTTGCCCCAATTGTCGATATGGCTCAATCAAAGCTGTCTTACCATTTAAAGATCTTATTAGATGCTAACATTATTACAAAAGAAACACGCGGTACATGGAGTTACTACGAACTAAATCAGGAAGAACTTAATCATTTGTTATCACATGAACTTTGCTGCGTATTCAAGCCAACCTGATGCTAAATTTTTTTAAATTAAGCATCAACTTTTTTTGATTAATATATCAATTTATCTTGATTAAAAAACTCAATTAAATGGAGGAATAAATATGTATCACTATAATTATGCTGGCCTAGTTAACGAGAAACAGAAGAAAATAGAGAAGAAGTCTGATGAAGCATGGAAATTTTCTGAAATAAAGCCAGATTCCCTTCTTAAAAAAATCAAGAAACTTACTTTTTCAAAATATACAAAGAAAATAGCTCAACAGAATAATTGCGATTGCATCCGTGGGTGCTAAGGGGGATCTTATATGTGGTTAGAGGTATTTAAAAGTTTTCTTTATATCATCCTGGAGTTAACGATCCTGTTTATTGTCATCTCCTTTATCATTAGCCTTCTTCAAGGGTATATACCGTACGAGAAGATTGAAAAAAAGCTCTCAGGCAAAAATAAAATAATTGCAGCTTTTGCGGCCATTGTATTCGCATTTATTACACCTTTTTGTTCTTGTTCAACCATTCCTATCGTCGTAAATATGCTGAAGAAAAAGATGCCTTTTGGTATTGTCATGATTTTTCTTTTTGCCTCTCCTGTCCTTGACCCTACCATACTGACGATCATGGGTGTAGCTCTTGGATGGAAGGTGACAGCTATTTACACAATATTGACCACAATATTTTCCATTATCATAGGATTTACACTTGAAAGGTTAGGCTTCGAAAAGTCAGTAAAAAATGTAGTCATGACAGGATACGAGGAAAAACATCAAAAATTTAATGTAAAGTTGGCCTGGAAGGAAACCTTAAACTTGATGAAAAGTGTATTCCCCTATCTTATTATTGGGGCCGCAGTAGGTGCCGTCATTCACGGTTTAGTCCCAACAGAATGGATTTCAAGCGTTTTTGGCAAGGAACATTGGTGGTTAATCCCGATTGCGGCCATTATTGGAATCCCACTATATATTCGCCTTTCTAGTATGATTCCGATCTCGCAAATTCTCATTGCTAAAGGAATGGCATTAGGACCTGTAATGGCCATGATTATCAGCTCTGCGGGGGCAAGTTTACCTGAAGTCATTCTTTTAAAATCAATCTTTAAAAAACAGCTCGTTTTCACTTTCGTTCTATCGGTTTTCGCAATGTCCACGATCTCAGGATTTGTTTTTTACTTGATCTAAACATAAACAAATCGACACAGACGATGAACCCTATGTGTCGATTTGTTTATGCTCATTTTTTTCACCTTTATAAAGATTTACTTCAATGGTATTATTAATTATGTTCAATATCTAGAGGAGTGAAAATCATGAGTGTACATAAGGATTTAATACAGCATGCTGCCAATCAAAATAAGGTGTATCAGGAATTTTTAGCTCTTGATCAGCAGCGTGAATTTTTTATTGAAGAAGCTGTTCAACTTTGCAAACAAAATGCCCCTTTTTCAGTAGCCAAAATAAATGAAGTGACAAATAAAATAAATAAAATTAACCTCCGTTTTATTCCAACACGTGAAAATGTTACGGTTGAAATGGTTAGAGAATATGTAAATAAACAATAACGAATAAAACATCCACCCCCCCTTATACTTCGGTGGATGTTTTTTCTCTACTACTTCCACTTTCCACTGCTATTAATTTTCACTTCCACCTTTAATCCTATGTTCATATCTTTATACATATTATACCAATCCAATTCCTGCCATCGCTTATAGTTCATTTTATTCCGTACGTATCCCCCGACTCCTAGCGGGTCGACTTGAAGTTCCTGAAATTGTGCGATCAGCTCCTCTCCTTTTCTTTTAAGCTCTTCACTAATTAATTTTTCTGTTTCTTTTTTTATTTCAGGATCCGATAAATCTTCCTCACCCATGTACTCTAGGATATCCCCAATTACTTTTAAATCGATCGTTACAACAGGTTTGTCCTGTTCCATCTTTACTTTCATTCGATGCGTCGTCTGAACATAGCTTAGCATAATTTGTGCCTTTTTCTCTTCTCTTGTCTCTATTCCTAGTCCAATATTCCCATGTTTGATTCTTTTACGAAGAAGAAAAAGAATGTTTGTATCTTGTGTATTTAAGATTTTCTTGAGTTTATCTCCCTGAAACAAACCTATTCCATCAAATGCTATATTTTTTTTATCGACCTTAAAAACAGGCAGTACTGGATCTGTACCATCATCGTAATAGTCTCTTAGAAATTGATAAATATTATAATGAACCGCCCGGCTTTCAACATTTAGTTTGGTTATAAATTGCTCTAAGAAAGTAGCATTTTGTCCCTCGTTATTAATTTGTAAACTTAATAGTTCATTTGCCTCATTCTTCCCTAAAGCGAGCATTACTCTTGAGCCAATACTCGGATCTCGAACAATCGTATCGACATATGGCACCAGTCCATCTTTGGCTAATTCACTTCCAAACAATGCGACGCGCAGCTGACCGCTTTCAAGTAACAAATTGGTCTGGTATCTAGCTTTCCCTTTTGCATCTTTACTAGACTTTCCGTATACCGTAATGGTTTTACGATCATACTGACCATCTTTTGAAATCATAGGGAAGGTAATGGTTACCTTTAATGGGGTTTCCTGATTGTTTATTTTATCGTATCCTACCGCATTGATAAGTGCTAAGTCATCAATGATTTTTTGCTGGGCACAGCCTGCTGTCAATAAAACACATAAAAATACTGATAGTAATTTACCCATTGGCATTTTTCCTTCTAATAAAACGACCTAAATAAATAATAAACAATAAAAGGACTGGCAAGACGATCGCGATGCCTGCAGCCAGATAGGTTAAATATTCCAACCATTGATCAACATCCTCCAGCACTTTTGGGATGAGAGAAAATAAAACACTTATTATAATAATTCCTTTTGTTAACTGTTTAGAGTTTATTTTAGTAAATTGATATACGAAAATTTCTTTTGCTGCCCATATATACATAACAGTGGTAATCAAGACTTTTAGGCCAAATATGGTAAAGATAAAGTTTTCTACCCTTTCTAGTACTGGAAAGGTTATATAGCCTAATAAGGTTACAACCGGGTACATATCCCTTAAGAGCTGACCAAAGCTGAAAAAACCATAGCTTATAAAACAAACTCCAAGATAAATAAAAGAAGTAATTGTGTTGCCGGCAATGATTGCTTTTAATGGTTTCTTCTCTACGTTATGGAGATAAAGCAAGGTAAGTTCATATCCTAGTAGGGAGGTAAACACCTGCATACCTCCTCGCAATAAGTCTTTCTCCCCTTGAAAAATAAAGGGGGTTAACCGCACAAAACTGAAATCTGGAATATGAAACAATAATAGAAATACCGTCCAGATTGTAAAAAAGAATAATACTACGTTAGATTTCGAAATATGATATAGACCGTTCTTAAGTAATGGATAACATAGGAAGATTCCCATAAAATTTAGGAAGATAATCGATACATTTGGATAGAACAATAGCTTAAGCATCATTGAAAACTTTACCAATACCATGATGCCTAATAACATCCATACACCTGCAAAGAACAGTAACACCGGCATGACAACCCATTTTGGAATAACGCTTATTAACTCCAGCATAGACTTGCCTTTCCCCTTCTTAAATACAAACCATATAAGTACTAAGTTAACGTTAACTACCATATAGGCAATAATGATACTGATCCAGCCATTGGTGCCAAAAGCTTCAGCAGTAAGACGTGGCAATGAAAACAAGGTAACACCAGATTGAGTCATATACACTAACACTGCTGTCTGAAAGGGAGATAATTTTTCCTTCATTTAACCTGTTATCTCCTCTCAGTATTTTTCTTTAGTGCTCCCCTTATAAGGGCATACTTAAAAAACTTAGGATAGGTTGGGGATAGTGGTAAAAGGTAAGGTGAGTTTAAATTGGTTAACCCAGCTAAATGGATTATTAGCAATCCCATCCCAAAAATAATCCCGATATTTCCCCAAAACCCAGAAATTACAATAAAACCAAAGCGAACGATTCTAATGGAGGTGCTCATTAGATAACTTGGTACAACAAAGGATGCAATGGCAGATGCAGCGACAACAATAATCAGGATATTACTAGTAATCCCTGCTTCTACTGCAGCTTGACCAATTACAATACCTCCTACAATACCAATTGTCTGTCCTACCTTTGAGGGGAGTCTAGCACCAGCTTCCCTTAGCAATTCTAATAAAAATTCTAAAAACAATGCCTCAATGACAGGTGGAAATGGGACCCTGCTCCTAGATTCAATTAAAGTTGGTAATAAAGCTTGAGGAATCATTTCATAATGAAAGGTGGTCACTGAAACATATAAGGCTGTAAACATAAGTGTAACTAAAATGGCCGCATAACGAGTTGCGCGAATAAAGGTACCAACAATCCATCTTTGCCCAAAATCATCCATTGATTCCATAAAATCGAAAAAACTAACGGGTGTACAAAAGGCATAGGGACTATTGTCAAATAAGCCGACTATTTTTCCGTCAAGCAGTTTATAAACCGTTACATCTGGTCTTTCGGTTGTATAAAATTGTGGAAAGGGTGAGTTTGGATGTTCATCGATGTATTGAACGAGCATATTTGTATCCGCGATTGCATCCTTCTTTACAGACTTTAAACGATTTTTTAAATCCTCCAGGTCATCCTTAGCAACTAAATCTTCGATATATAGTAAATAAACTGTATTTCTTCCTAAGTTTCCTATCTGAATACTAATCGCTTTGAGTTTCGAACTCGGTAATCTCCTGCGAATTAATGATAAATTCACATCCATTGATTCTACAAATGCATCATGAGCACCAAGTATGACCGATTCTGTTTCAGAGGCTGTAATAGAACGGGATTCTCCATTTTTGTAGGGTAGTTCATAGGGTGAATCATTAATGAATAAAATACCATCTCCGTTTAAAATAGCTTCTTCTACCTGGGCAGCATCTTGAACTAGCCTAAATTCGGACTGGGTAATATATTCATGCAGCTGCTCTTTAGTTAATCTTCTTATTTTTGTTAGTAGCTGTTCAAAGCGATTCTTATCAATTAAATGTTCGAAATAATAAATTTTTAGGTTTAGATGCTGAAATTCAGTCAGCGTGAGATCAGCCAAATCCTTGAAGTTCATCAAAAATTGGTCCATTAACGTTTGGTGTTGTTTTCCTTCAGGAATTGTATCCTTATTGCCCTTTTCAGGCTCTTCTGTAAATTTCAGCTTAAAGTTCCTTAATAAGCGATTGCGATTTTTCCGCATTTTCGCATCCGCCCCATCTATATTTTTTTATATTTTTTGCTAACATTGGTAATTTATACATTTATTGTTATGTCCTTAAATAATCTAGTAATGGAACAAAATTTAATAAGGAGGTCACTGGTGAAAAAATTAAATCCATTTTCTCCTTGGGAAGAGCATTATTTTTGGGTTAATATTCTTTTAGATCATGCGGTTTTTGTAAGGGATTATTTGTCACCTGTTGAAGAAGAACTGATAAAAGAGGCAAATGAGTTTATCTATAGCTTTACGGGGGTAAGAAGACAATTAGAGCAAATTCCTAAATCTAGTCCTGTTAATTCAAACCTATTAATCGACTTTTCGAAACGCTCTGCCCGTGTATCATACGATTATTATCGATTTGAAGGAAACATTTTAAATCTGGCGTTGAATAATAAGATCTTAATTAATATTACACCTACTTACTTTAATGGGACATTAAGTGAAAACGCTGAGTATTTAAGAATTCTTCAATATTATATGAATGGGACAGATTATCCTCCCATGCTTTTAGTGGATTTGCTAGATTTATGGCTTGAAGATCAACTCGGCCATGCATCATTATTAAGAAGAGGTCTAGATGGAGTTGAACAAATCTTGCAGGAACGTGTAACTAATCTGACTAAATTATTTTCTGCACATATCGTAAAAAATGAGTCAATGAAAGGATATTTGCGGTTTATGCCCGATCAATTCCCAGCACAAATTGCCTTTGCACGAGAGGTAAGCGGTACCGTTCTAGCCTTTAACCAGCTGGTTGAACATGTCATAAATCTTTATAAGGGGAAAGAAGTGTTAAATGCGACTACTTTAAGGTTCCTAGAGCATCATTTCCCTGAATCCTGTTATTTTTTAACAAAGCTAAGTGCGTTTGTACCAGAAATGGAAAAACCGAATTGTTCCCTAACTGCTTACTTTAGTACGTATTATCATAACTAGCTAAAAAGATCTGCCCCTGATTAATAAGAAGGGACAGATCTTTTTAGCTAATTTTCTAGAAACTTTAAGATCTCCTCTTTATTTTTTTTATAAACATCCCTTCCTAGGCTACTTAGACGATCCATGTATGAGGGGTCGTCAAACGGGACTTCCTCCCCTAAATCCTCATTAATTCTGAGGTAATTCTCCTTTAATAGCAGTTTACAATGGTATGAGACTGATTCTGATGACAAGTGAAGCGCTAAATCAAGTAGTTTTGGTGTTATTTTCATTGATGGAAAGTGAAACGGCAGCCAGTGCCGCACTCCCCAATACTTTTCATGATCAATGGTAAAATCAATTTTTTGAAGACCAGTACCCAATGACATAATTTTAATATCGTTCATATCTGTTTGGAAAAAATCTACTGCTTCCGTTAAACATACCAAGGATGGATTGTTTGCCCACAATCCTCCATCTATTGATAAATACTTGTTGTCTACATTGTTAGGAGGAAAATATACCGGTGCTGAACAGGAGGATAAAACCGAATTCCATAATTGAATGGTTAGCTCATCACTTCCTGGATGGCCATAGTTTGATCGATGAATAAATGGCTTTCCGTGCGTGAGATCGACAGCCGGAATAAGGAGTGGCTTTTCGATATCTGCTAGTTGTGTATTCCCAAAAGCTTTTTTTAATAGAAATCGGAGATATCGATCACTGTAAACACTTTTAAATAGCCCTATTTTGGCTTGGCGAACAAAGATTTTTTCTCCAAATTGCTTGTAGCTTTCCTGGATTTCGCTCATATTCTTATTTAAAGCCGCTGATGCAGCAATAATGGACCCTGTACTAGTACCTGCGACCATATCAAATAACTCACTTATTGGTCGTTTCAATTCTTCTTCTAATGCCCGTAAAATGGCAATAGCAAAAATCCCTCTTATTCCACCGCCATCAATACATAAAATTTTCATCCAATCCACCTATGCCCATTTTTTATATAAGTTTCCCCATCTATCATTAACTTATTTCAAAAAAACATATAATCTATTGACTTCGACAACAGGAATATCCTTAAAGACATGCTGAATTTGAGCTATTTCTTCAATTGTAATATGAGATTGGATTATATGTAACAAAAAGAGTTTAATCATTTCTTATTTGACTCATACTAACGTTGGATTCATGATTATCTGAAATGGAGATGAATGTACGATGGAATTTGAAGCGAGAAACTCTACCGAAGAAGCCCTTCACCATTATAAATCCGGGCTAGGGTTATTTACTCAAAAAATGCCAGAACTAGCGAGCCAATATAATGCATTTACGGAGGAATGCTTTAAAGAAGGTCAATTATCACAGAAGGAAAAACAATTAATTGCTTTAGGTATTAGCCTTCATGCCCAGGATGAATATTGTATCATTTATCACCTAAAAGGATGCTTAGATCAAGGCTGCTCTGAACAGGAAATTTACGAGGCAGTTGGTGTAACAGCTGCGTTTGGCGGCGGTGCAACAATGAGTCAAGCCGTAACTCTTGTACAAGAATGTTTTGAGGAACTAAATCAATTAAAACAGTAAGACAAAAAGAGGATGTCGCATTTTTTTTCGACATCCTTCGCTTTATCTCTAGATAAATTTCTATCCTTATCAGGAGGTGAAATCAAGATGGTTAGAATACATAATCCGAATAAATCAAATAATAAACAAAAGCTGGGAGCAGATAATCAGCTTCATGGCGGGATGATGGAAAATGTGGATCAAATCGCAGATTTAATTACGAAGGCAGCTACAGAAGAGAGCGAAAATCCTAAGACAAATAAATAACTATCAGATTGAAGCATATACAAAAAAAACTGAGAGGGTGATTCCCTTTCAGTTCTTTTCTTTACGGATTAAAGGTAATCTTGATCTCAACAATTTCTGACCGTGTTCCAATTCGAATTGGCAGTCCCCAGAAGCCATAGCCCGAAGAAACGATCGATTGGAGTTCTCCCTTTTTAAGATAGCCGAAATCATTTTCAAATAAACGGCTTGTAATTAGATTTCCTGGTGCCACCTGACCGCGATGAGTATGCCCAGATACGATAAGGTCTACCCCATTTTCTTCTGCTATATCTAAGTCATACGGCTGATGCTCAAGTAGGATGACAGGTTTAGATAAATCAACCTGCTTCATTAAGGTGGAAAGCTCAGCACGAACCACATCCCTATACCCTTTATCTTTCCTGCCAACTAAGGTAATTCCCTCTGGAAGCAAGAGAACATCATCATCTAGTACATTCATTCCGCTATTATTAAAGACCGCTACAAGATCCACTTCATCACGATCATGATTTCCTAAAGAGGCATACACTGGTGCATTAATTTCCTTGAAAATCTCCGGTATCCCTTCTTCAAGAAACGGTGTTACATCATCATCAATAATATCCCCTGGAAACAAGACAAGATCTGGATTTTTGGCGTTTATAAACTCCACTAGTTTCTTTGCCTGACCACCACCAGATAAGTCGCCAAAATGCATGTCCGAGGCCATGATGATCGTAAGGTTTTCTACCCCTTCAACCGCTTTAGGTATGTTGATTTGATAGGTTTTATATACAGGACTGTATGCATTATACATTCCATAAAAAAACGAGCAGACCATAATGGTTAAAGTCAAGAATCCAGTCCATTTTACAAATTTCTGTTTTGGTACTTTTGTAAACCTGCTTAAGAATACGGCAAGGTTTGCAAGTGGGAACAGCATAACAAAAAAGTAAAAAAACGAAAGCCAAATCGCTCCGAGCCAGGTAATAAATATGCTCTCGTTTAACCAACGTGCAAAGACGAACGAATAGGCTAATAGGAATAATACGCTCCAAAAGATATATTTAATACTCTTTCGATCACCTCTAAGTGACTTCAACCAAACCCAGACATTATAGCCAATATAAAAAATCAATAAATTATATAGTAGAATAATTCCAATGCCAACAATCCACACAGAAGAAACTCCTTTACGATTTTAGTCTTGATTTTATTAGACACGATATACGGAAATAACACAAGGAATAAACCTTCTCAAAACAATATATAACGGATATTACCATCTCCCCTCCTCCTACTTTTTTGTTACAATTTAAAGGTTAATAGAAAAATAGGGAGGGCTTCAGCTAATGAAAAAAAGCAATCTCCTCCTTGCAATGGTAATGGTTATTACCTTTATAGGAGGATATTTTACTGGTATATTATTTCCTTCAACAAAAGCACTAAAAGCTTCGAATACACTTACAATAGAAAATGCGCCAAAGTCAGCAAAAAAACTCGAGCAAAAAGCAGTTCCACCGTTTGAATCGGATCAGTCAAAGGTATTAATTGGGTATGTACAAGATTTCCGTGATCCTAAGGTAGTAGATTATGCTAAGTTAACACATGTTATCTTTTCCTTTGCTCATCCCACTAAGGACGGCGGACTCCTCCTTAATGGAGAATCAGCACTGAGCAACCTGAGGGAAATTGTTGCAATAGCGAATAAACACAATACGAAAGTAATTTTAGCTGTTGGCGGATGGTTTCACATAAATGGCGGGGAGTCTTATGACCATTTTAAAGTTGCAATCAGTAATAATGAGTCTAGATCGAAGCTAGTTCAGGAGCTTACTAGTATAGTAGAAGAAGAAAAACTGGATGGAATTGATATTGATTTTGAACATCCCCGCTCAAAAGCCGATGCAGAGAATCTCGCAGCTTTTGCTAAAGAGCTAAGTGATCACCTACATCCAAAAGGCAAGGAATTATCCATTGCAGTATATGCAAAAATCCACGCTGAAGCAGGGACGGTTACGGACTTTGTTGTTTATGAGCCAACCATGTTTCAGTTTGTAGACCATGTGAATATTATGGCTTATGATGGACATTGGGACGGTAGCTATAATGCAGCTAATTTATCCCCTTATCCGTTTACTGAAAAAATAGTAACCTATTGGGCTAGTTACTTTGAACAAAATAGTATAGATAAGGATAAACTAGTGCTCGGTGTTCCCTTTTATGCACAGCCAGAAGATCCTGATATTAAGCAGATCTCTTATTCAGCAATTGTAAACAACGACGCCGCAAATGCAGTAAAGGATACCGTAAGTATGAATGGGACAATCTACCATTATAATGGCGTAACTACCATACAAAAGAAAACAAAACTGGCTCTCGACCATGGTTTTGGCGGGATGATGCTTTGGGAGGCAGGTCACGATTCCCAAGGAGCTTATAGTTTAACCGCTGCTATTTTTGAGGAACTTGAAAAAAATGTTGTAAGCAAATAAATAAAAGGCTGTCCGCTCCTAAGTTGGAGTGTACAGCCTTTTTCATTAAAATTGAAGGTTCATTAGTCTTTCATTCACTTCTTCTTCCGTGAGGCCGTGTTGTGCAATGTATCGATTGCGGGGATGTGTGCGGCACTCATGAGAACAGCTCCGTAAATGACGGTGTTCATTCTCCTCAGAGCATAGAATCTTCTTATTACATTCTGGATTTGCACAGTTTACATACCGCTCACAGGGTTCACCATTAAAATAATCTTTTCCTACCACAACATGCTCTTTCTGGTTAACAGGAACACTGATCCGTTCATCGAATACATAAAGCTGACCATCCCACAGTTCACCCTGCACTTCTGGGTCTTTTCCGTAAGTAACAATTCCACCTTCTAATTGTGAAACATCTTCAAAGCCTTCATTTAAAAGCCAGCCTGAGAATTTTTCACAACGGATACCACCTGTACAATAGGTAAGGATTTTCTTTCCTTCAAATTGTTGTTTATTCTCCCTGATCCATTGCGGAAGATCACGGAAGTTTAGAATATCTGGACGAACAGCCCCTTTAAAATGACCTAAATCAAATTCGTAGTCATTTCGAGCGTCAATCACTACTGTATCTTTTCTTTGCATTGCCTCAAAGAATTCTTTCGGTTTTAAATGCTTCCCTGTCGTGACATTAGGGTTAACATCGTCTTCTAAACGAAGCGTAACCAATTCTGAACGGTAACGAACCTTCATTTTTTTGAAGGCATGCTCTTGTGATTCATCAATTTTAAATACAGTACCAGAGAAAAGCGGATGTTGGTCCATGTATTCCATATAAGCCTCAGTTTGTTCAACGCTGCCTGATACGGTTCCGTTAATCCCTTCTGCTGCAATGATAATCCGGCCCTTTAATCCTAATTCCGTGCAGAAGTCTCGATGTTCATTCGTGACTTCCTCAGGATTCTCGATATTCACATATTTATAATACAATAACACTTTATATTGTTGATCCATAATAACCACCTTATTGCTTTATAATAAATGTAAAATGTAATTTAGTTTACAACATAACCGTATTATTATATCAAGTATAGACACTATTTTCAAACTTAATGCCAAATCCTGCTTAGAAGGGCAACATTAGAAAACACTAACGCTCTATACGTTAGTGTTCTTTGTACAGCTATTTTATCCAAACTGCCAGACACTGTGACTCAAGTTACCGTAACGATAGCTACGATGTAGTAAGGCTGCTTTTTGGCTATCATCTGCTGCACCCATTGCATAGAAAATGGACACAAAATGCTCATTACCGTATTGTGGGACTGCATATTCTGCATTTGGGGCAAGAGTCTTGTATTGGAATAAGGAATCAAGCTCCCAGCTGTGAAGATGATGTGCTAACCAATCATCAAATTCTAATGCCCATTGATCAACTTGACCGTTATCCGCAAAGTTTACGGCTCTTAAATTGTGGACAGTTCCACCACTTCCGATGATTAAAACGTCATTAGCACGAAGAACTGATAAAGACTTTCCAATCTTATATTGTTCTTCAGGTAAAAGATAAGGATTAACAGACATGCTAATGACAGGTATATCAGCATTTGGATATAGAAGTCGCAGAACAACCCAAGCACCGTGATCCAATCCTCGGTTGGTTTCCACCTGATAAGGCACACCATTTGCTGCGAATAAATCCTGAATTTCTTGAGAAACTACCTGACTGCCTTGAGCTGGATATTTAATCTTGTATAACGCGGGATCGAAACCACCAAAATCATAAATCGTTTCATATTGAGTTACATCACTTACTTTTTGTAGATGTGATTCCCAATGTGCAGAGAACAATATAATCGCTTTTGGACGAGGAAGACTTACCCCAAGCTCTTTTAAAAATTGTGTATACTCATTATTTTCAACTGCAATCAACGGGGCTCCATGAGCAATAAAGAACGATGGCAACATACCGATTCTCCTTTTTATACAGATTTTGTTTCACTATTTTGGCCTTTGAACAATACTCGATCTAGAGCAAATAATTTACTATCGTTGATCGCAATGACCAACGCCATTGCAAGCAAAGCTAAATCTAATTCGTATCCAGCTCCTTGACCATTTCCTAAGAATCCGCCTGCTAATTTTACTTTAAACGTTGCACCTAGCATTAACAATACGAATAATGCTGAAACAATTCTGCTGCCTAATCCAATCATTAAAGCAATTCCACCAACCATTTCTAGTAAAGCTACAGCATAGGCAAAAAATCCAGGAAGTCCAATCGACTCAAACCATCCAGCAATATTCTCAATACCACCCTGGAATTTTACCAACCCATGAATAAAGAATGTGAAACCTAGGATTACTCTTAATATTAATGTACCTACTTCATAATTTTTTAACATGATCAATTCTCTCCTTTTTATTATGAGTGATCTCCATCTCAAACTATCCAATTTCTATTTAAGCCGTTTCTCTACTTGCTATATATCACTCTCCTGTTTTTTTATAGAGGTAAAATATTCATATAAGAATACTTGTAGACAAAAAAATAATCCGCACTTGTGTTTCTTAATACGAATCTTTATTTCTTAAAGGATAACAACCTGAACTATGGATTGTCAATTGTTTTTTTGCTAATATATAAATATGTTCTATATTTAAAAACTCAAGAGGTGAGTCATCTGGATATTGGATCAAAGATACGAGCCATACGAAATCGAAAAAAAATCACCATTGCCCAAATGTGTGATGCTACAGGGCTATCAAAAGGATTTATTAGCAATGTTGAAAATAATAACACTTCTCCATCTATTAGTACCTTACAAACCATTGCAAGCTTTTTGGAAGTCCCTTTGCCATACCTATTGCTAGAAAAGAAACAGCATATGCGTGTAGTAAGGAAGGACTCCCGGTCAACCACTACTTTTAATCATCTAAAGATTGAACATATTACCTCAATGGGCGGACTAAGCTTGAGAAGTGTCGAGTTTCCACCTGGAGCATCGATTGGTGATGCACATGCCCATGAAGGAGAGGAATGTCACTTAGTTTTAGAAGGGAAGGTTTTAGCGGAACAAGCTGAAGACTCTGTCATCCTAGAGGAAGGTGACTCTTTCAGCTGGAATGCAAGTGTTCCCCATACCGTTAAGAATATTGGAGATACAAGAGCTGTTGTCTTGATTGCCGTTTATTCCGCTGCTGAGTTAAATGATCTCTTATAGGAAATATGGCGAACAATAACGAGAAAGTGCTGAACCATTTGGGACATCACCTTCTCGTTTTTGCTGTTTATTAATTATAATTGTATTTTTTTAATTTATCGTATAAAACAGACCGGCTAATCCCTAAAAGCTGACAAGCCTTCGTTTTATTTCCATTCGCCAACTGTAAGGCTTTGTAAATAGCTGATCGTTCTGCTTTCTCTAGTAAAGATTGTCCTTCCGTACTGTCAACATCCGTAACAATACTTTCATAACCAATCTTTTTCATCATATATTCTGGTAAATCCTCCATTTCCACCTTACCGTTTTCTGCAAAAACCATCGCTCTTTCCCATACATTACGCAGCTCGCGGATATTACCAGGCCAATCATATTCTATCATTGCTTGTTCTACTAGGGGATCCCAGCCAGTAATACTTGTCCCATTTTGTTTATTCAGAACACGAATAAAAGATTCGCTAAGCAGCATKATATCTTTTTTTCTTTTTCTCAGTGGCGGCAGTTCAAAGGAAATTACATTAAGCCGATAAAATAGGTCCTCTCTAAAGGTTCCTGCTTCCACCATTTTTTCAATGGGGCGGTTAGTAGCGGCAATAATTCTAACATCAACCTCTACTCTTTCTGTCCCTCCGACTCGATAAAACCCGCGCTCCTGCAAAACACTTAACAATTTGGCCTGCAGTTGTAACGACATATCACCCACTTCGTCTAAAAAAAGGGTACCACTATGCGCTAAATCAAATTTACCCATTTTCCCTTTATTTTTTGCACCTGTGAATGCACCTTCCTCATAGCCAAAAAACTCTGATTCTAATAGATGCTCAGGAATTGCCGCGCAATTGACGGTAATAAAGGGCCCTTTCGCAAATGGGCTGGCATTATGCATCGCATGTGCAAAAAGCTCTTTACCAGTTCCACTCTTGCCACGGATTAAGATTGTTGTTCGGCCTTTTGCAGCTTTCATTCCGCTTCTCATTAATTTCTCCATTTGAGGATCTTTCGTAACAATTTGCTCGAAGCTAAAACGGGCTTTTTCAGTTTTTCGATCCGAAACTTGCATCCTTTTTTCATTGTTTTCAAAACTCTTAAACTTTTCTCTGACCTCATGGAGTTGTCGATAGACAATTTTTCCAATTGCCCCAATCATTTTGTCATCCTGGTATACCGGAATCCGATGGACCATATAGTTGATTCCCTTTACTTCCATAAAGTCGCTAATATCGGCGACACCGGTTTTTAGTACGGTACTTATTTGCAGATGGGGGAGAACCTCGTCCACCCGGGTGTGATCGAAGTTTACATCATGAAGTTCAAAAAGTTCTATAAGTGAAGGACTGATGAAACTAATTTCTTCCTTTTCGTTTATCATGACTAACCCATCATATGCATTATGTAGAACTGACTGTAGAATCGTTTTCCACTTTTTTAAAAGTTTACTTTCATTTAAATAGTTCATGACAGCATCTGTTTGAGTAAATAACCCTACAGGTTCTCGATTGTGGTTAATGACAATCCCAGTACCCACCTTACTGTCAATTAATAGATTGTCTAATGCCTCAATGGGAGTATCCTCTAACATGGTGCCAACATCTCTAATTAAATAATTCTTAATAGGTGTATTCTTTTGTAAATCCGCAAGGAGCATATGATATAAGGAACTTCTTGTAAAAACTCCAAGCAGTTCCTTATTTGCTGGATTCCTGACAGGGACCGTGTTCCATTTAGAATCTTTCATAAATTGCAGTGCCTCAAAAAGTGTGTTATCAGGAGATAAACATTTTTCTACAGGGGTCATAATGTCCTTAACTCGTTTCAAGTTACCCCTCCTCATTAAGAAATAGTGCTTCGATCTATTTAAATTATAGCATGTATTACTAATTTTCTGTAAATTGAACATATATTTAAATCACAAAAAAGCTCAGGATACAACACCTAAGCTTCTGTTTTTTATATTTAAATTCTCTCGATAATCGTTCCGTTTGCCATACCGCCGCCTTCACAGATGGCTTGCAATCCATAACGTCCGCCAGACCTTTCTAGCTCATGCATCATCGTGATCATCAGTCGTGCCCCAGTAGCTCCTAGTGGATGTCCTAATGCAACTGCCCCGCCATTTGGATTGAGCTTCTTCATATCTGCCTTCATTTCTTGCATCCAAACCATCGGTACAGGTGCAAACGCTTCATTTACTTCATACGTATCCATATCCTCAATGGTTAGCCCAGCCCTTTTCAAGACTTGTTTGGAAGCCTCGATTGGCCCTGTTAACATTAAGGTTGGGTCTGAGCCAACAACCGTACGAGCAACAATGCGGAACCTTGACTTAAGACCTAGTTCTTCTGCTTTTTCTCTAGACATTAAAAGTACAACCGCAGCACCATCACTCATTTGGCTGGAGTTTCCTGCATGAATTTTACCATCCTTCATAAAGGCAGGCTGTAGTGAACTTAACTTCTCAATGGTTGATCCTTTTCGCGGCCCCTCATCCTGGGTCACAACTGTCGTTGAGCCATCCTCTAGCTTTACTTCTAACGGCATAATTTCTCGATTAAATCGTCCTTCTTCTTGAGCTTTAATCGCTCTAGTATGACTTTCTAACGAGAATTCATCTAATTGACGGCGGGTGATTCCCCATTGCTCTGCAATCCGCTCAGCAGAAATACCTTGGTGTATCATTTCATACTTTGATGTTAGCATTTCACTCCAGGTTGAATTTTGCCGTGTCGACCCAAATGGGACACGTGTCATACTTTCCACTCCGCCGGCTATGACTATATCCATATCACCACTTAATATAGCCTGGGCAGCAAAATGGATGGCCTGTTGTCCAGAACCGCATTGCCTGTCAAGAGTTGTTCCTGGTACGTGTATAGGAAAGCCTGCCATTAACGCTGCAGATCGAGCAATATTTAAACCGTGCTCCTCCACTTGATGAACACAGCCTAAAATAACGTCTTCTACCATTTCTGATGAAATTCCTGCACGCTTTACCACCTCTTGAAGAACTTTTGCCGCTAAGTCATCCGGTCTAACATTGCTTAAAGCTCCTTTTCTCTTTCCTACTGGTGTCCGAACTGCTTCCACAATTACTACTTCACGCATTACGATTCCTCCCTTTCTGTTTCTATTAATTTTAATACGATTTTTCCGTTATACTTTTGATAAGTTGGAAATCCGCTTTTGGATAAATTCAAATGATTGGTTGGCTTCACCAACAATTTTCGCAAACAATTCCTTTACAGTTAGCACTTCCTCTACGAGACCAACAGATTGACCTAAAGACCAAATACCCCCATTTAAATCCCCTTCAAAGTACACATTTTTACTTCTTTGCCCTGTGATGAATGGCAGTAATTGTTCAATGGTTGCACCTTCCGCTTCAAGTCTGTCAACTTCTTTACTCACTTCATTCAACGCAACTCGAGAGGGACTTCCTATGTTTCTTTGGATGACAATCGTGTCAGTTTCTTTGGCAGAAACCATCCATTCTTTTACGTGGTCATGAATTGGCGCTTCCTTCGTAGCCATAAAGCGAGTACCCATTACAATTCCTTCAGCACCCATTGCAAGAGCGGCGACTAACCCACGGCCATCAGAATAACCTCCCGCGGCAATCACCGGGATACTCACTGAATCTACTACCCTTGGAAGCAAAACTAATTGACCGACATCCCCCATACCAGGATGTCCCCCGGTCTCGTTACCAACAATAATCACGGCATCAACACCTAGCTTTTCAGCAGAAATCGCATATTTTACGCCTGCTACTTTGTGAAGCACAATAAAACCATTTTCTTTTAACTTTGGCATTAAATCTTTGGGACTTCTGCCGCTTGTTTCAACAATTTTAACGTCTTCCTCAACTAAGACATCAATGAAATCCTCATTGGGTGTAGCGGTTTGACTTGGAAAAAGATTAAGGTTTACGGCAAAGGGCTTATTGGTTAATGCCTTTACCTTTTGAATTTCACTGCGTAATCCTTCAGGAGTAATAAAGGTTTTCGAGGTGATCACTCCTAAACCGCCTGCTTCTGAGACGGCAGCTGCCAATTCTGCTCGGCCGACCTGAAACATTCCGCCGCATATAATCGGGTACTTGATTCCTAAAAGTTCTGTTATTTTTGTCTTCACTGTTCTTGCTCCTCTCGAAAATATACATTAATCTTAATCATTTAGTATGCAAGAACCATGCCAACTAATAGATAGGTGATTTAGCCAGTAGTTTTTGCCCCAGTGATAGATTGTGAATGGAATCTTATACATTTTGGCAGGGGAATTGTCTGTTTTTCATACAATCAAAAAGAAAAAACCGTCGGGATTCCCAAACGGTTTGTAATTTAATCTTATTACTCCCACCATGGATAAAACGGCGGCATATCTTCACTTACTTTCATTATAAATTGAGGCGGTCTTTTTTCTAAGAAAGAAGATACCCCTTCTTTTGCGTCCTCCTGGCTTCCCAGCCACTGGATCATCTTCGATTCAATCTTATGTGATTCCATTGGGTGGTCTGCACCAAGCATACGCCATAGCAATTGTCTGGTTAGTGCTACTGATATACTAGAGGTGTTTTCAACGATTTCTCTCGCAATTGAAATAGCGGTTGGAAGAAGTTCATCCTCCTCAACAACCTGACTAATTAGGCCGCCTGATAATGCTTCCTGTACGGAAAGAATTCTCCCTGTCAGCGTCCATTCAGCCGCTTTACTAATTCCAACCACTCGAGGTAAAAACCAACCGCTGCAAGCCTCAGGAGCAATCCCTCTTCGTGTAAACACAAAACCCATTTTTGCTTTTGTTGAGGCAATCCGAATATCCATCGGCAGTGTCATCGTAATTCCAACACCAACTGCTGGTCCGTTAATCGCTGCAATCAGTGGTTTTTTCATCTCATAGATTCTTAGTGTTAAACGCCCTCCCCAGTCACGATACTCACTTTCTGGGGTCTGGCTGTCAGCAAAGGTGTCGCCTCCATTTTCTAGGTCGGCTCCTGCACAAAAACCTCTCCCAGTACCTGTGACGATAATGGCTTTCACTTCATCCTTTTGATCAGCTCGATCAAGAATACCAATGAATTCATTGATTGCCACTTCTGTAAGGGCATTTAATCGCTCAGGGCGATTGATTGCAATCGTTAGAATATTGTTCTCAGTCGTACAAATGAAATTTTCGGACATAAGCAACGATTCCTCTCTTTTTTCTAAATTGCTTCGTAATACCAAGTACCACCTTCAAGGCTTTTTTTACATTGATTGTTTAGATATAGGTACTCAAGATGGGCTAGTGTTTCACCCACAGCAAACCTTGTTTCATGGATATTTAAGTTTTTAAACAATTGCTCATTCACTTGATAAATGGTTGCCGGCTGTTTAATAGCCGTATAGACAGCTTCAATTCTTTCTTGATGATGGGCAACCAATTCATCAATTCGTTTATTCGCATTTTGAAACGGTTGACCATGTGATGGAATGACGATATCCACATCTAATTTTTTTATTTTTTCAAGTGAGTGAAAGAAAGATTCTAACGGATTCCTAACTCCCCTAAACCAATAAGAAATATTGGGAGAGATCCTTGGTAAAACATGATCGGTTGAAAAGAGAAGGCTATTCTCCTTGTTATATAATGTGATTAATCCATCAGAATGCCCTGGGGTAAAAATGACTTCATATTCATATTTTCCAAATAAGATTTTCATACCTTCTGTTAGGTGATGATTTACCTTTGGATAAGGTTTTACCTGGGCATTAAAGCTTTTTTCATCAGTCGTTAACTCTTGTGAAAGATTGGCCGGAAGTCCGCAGGTGTCATAATTCTTGTTTACTACCAGCATCGATTCTGGTTCCCAATAGGACAATCCTGCATCAGCATCCACCTCGGTCATCCAAACTTCAGCTTTTGTTAATTGTTGTAAAGTTCCTGCATAACCAAAATGATCAGGGTGATAATGAGTTAAGATAATATCTGTTACCTCATGTTCCGCAATAATTGGTTTCCAAATTTCCTTTGTTATCTCTGTATTTAAACCTGCATCAATGATCGTCCAACCCTTTTCCCCTTCTGCTAAGAAACAATTCACATGGTTAAGTCGAAAAGGTAAAGGAATGGTAACTTGTTTTACAGCTATATCTGATAGCACGTGCTGTGACTCCTTCCTAATTAAAATAATTTGCTCATTAACGATGCTTGAAGGAAGGTGAACGCTTCTCAATAAATGCCGCGACCCCTTCTTTCACATCCTCAGTAGCAAACACTTCTGCAAATAAACTAGATTCAATGTCAATTCCATTTTCATAAGATGTATCCATTCCCTCATTAACAGATATCTTAATTCTGCTTAATGCTTGCAGTGAGTGTCCTGCCATCTTTTTGGCCATAGCCAAGGCAGTCTGCATCCCTTCACCTGTTAGTGCTACTTGATTGACTAACCCTATTTTAAGGGCATCTTCGGCGGTGATAGGGTCACCTAAGAACATTAGTTCTTTCGCTTTAGAAGGACCGATTAATCTCGGTAAACGCTGTGTGCCCCCTCCTCCAGGAAAAAGACCTAATTTTACTTCTGGTAAGCCAATTTTCACCTGTTCTTCTGCAATTCGAATATCACAGGTAAGTGCTAATTCACAGCCTCCGCCAAAAGTGATTCCGTTTAACATAGCGATGGTAGGCTTTGGCAGGTCGGCGATCAAATTTAATACCTTATGTGATTCCATGTTCATATTCTTTAATTCTTCTTGAGTCATATTAAGCCAGGAAGGAAACTCTTTTATATCAGCTCCCGCCATAAATGCCCTGCTGCCAGCACCCGTTAAGATAGCAACCACTACATTCGGATCTTTTGCAATCCCTGTAAATACTTCACCTAATTCGGCAGTTACTTGTGTGCTGAGCACATTCATTGGCGGATTGTCAATTGTTACGATGGCAATACCTTCTGACGTTTCAACATGAACTAACTTAGTCATTTTCATCATCACCCTTTTTTATTTTTGCGCTATTTTCACATACTTTGTTGTTTTTTATGGTTTAAACGCAACAAGTTCGTTCCATTTCACTCCACTAACGAAAACATCCAATTATTAAATTAAAGTCCCATGTTTTTTGCTATGATTACTTTCATGATTTCGTTTGTTCCAGCGTAGATGGAGGATATGGGGATGTCACGGTATCTTCTCGCAATCTCGTATTCTTCCATATATCCGTAGCCGCCATGCAGCTGCATGCATTCTGCTGCAACTTTCTTTGCCATATCTGTTGTCCACCACTTTGCCATCGACACTTCTGTCACAATGTCTTCCCCAGACATATGCTTAACAATTAGATCATCTACGAAGGTGCGGCCAATTCTAATTTGTGTAGCCATCTCTGCAATCTTAAACTGTGTATTTTGGAATTTGCTGATTGGTTTTCCAAATGCCTGACGCTGTTTCACATATTCCAATGTTATTTCTAACATTCTTTCTGCAGCGGTCATGGCACCAATCGCAACAGTCAAACGTTCCTGTTGAAGTTTTTCCATTAAGTAATAAAACCCTTTTCCTTCTTCGCCTAATAGATTAGAAGCAGGTACACGACAATCCTCAAAGATTAATTCTGCCGTGTCAGCAGAGTGCTGGCCCATTTTATTTAGTTTTTTCCCTTTACGAAACCCCGGAACATCTTGATCAATAGCATCCACTACAATAAGACTGATTCCATTGTGTGCTGGCTTAGCTGTTGGGTCGGTTTTACACACAAGAACAACAAAGTTAGTTGTGTAGCCATTAGAAATGAACGTTTTCTCTCCATTGATGACATAATGGTCACCTTCACGGACTGCAGTGGTCTTTATTGCCGCTAAGTCTGAACCAGTTCCAGGTTCCGTCATGGCGACAGAAGAAATGATGTCCCCGGTCGTACTACGCGGCAGCCACTTTTTCTTTTGTTCCTCCGAACCATAAGAGTTGATATATGGCATAACGATATCGTTATGTATTCCCGGTCCACTAATTCCGGTTCCTACTTTTTCAAGTTCTTCACCTAGGACAACGGAGTATCCAAAATCTGCATTCATGCCGCCATATTCCTCATCAAGCCATGGACATAAAAACCCAAGTTCTCCTAACTGCTTCCAATAAGACCCGGGCACCTGGTGGTCCGCTTCCCATTGTTCGAAATGGGGAATTACTTCTTTTTCTAAGTATTTTCGAAGTGATTTTCGAAAAATTTCATGGCTTTCTGTTAAAAATGGTCTTTCCATGTACTCACACACCTCTTTCAGATTATCTACGGGATTCTTCATATGAAATTTTGCGGAACTAAAAGTGTGGATTTAGTTCCGCAGAAAATTTTAATATTTAGTTCGAGATTCTCTCAATGATTGTGCCATTCGCCATGCCGCCGCCTTCACAGATCGCTTGAAGACCATAGCGGCCGCCTGTCCTTTCTAGTTCATGCATCATTGAAATCATTAGACGAGCACCTGTTGCCCCTAATGGATGCCCAAGTGCTATGGCACCTCCATTTGGATTTAATTTCTGAAGATCTGCCCCTACTTCTTGAGCCCAAACCATCGGTACTGGAGCAAAAGCCTCATTCACTTCATACGTGTCCATATCCTCGATAGAGAGGCCTGCCTTTGCCAGAACTCTTTTTGTTGCTTCAATCGGACCTGTCAACATTAAGGTTGGATCAGAGCCAACGACTGAACGGGCAACGATGCGGAATCTCGGTTTTAAACCTAATTCCTCCGCTTTCTCTCTTGACATTAATAGCACAGCAGCCGCCCCGTCACTCATTTGACTGGCATTCCCTGCATGAATTTTTCCGTCTTCAATAAAAGCTGGCTTTAAAGAGCCAAGTTTTTCAATCGATGTTCCTCTTCTAGGCCCTTCATCTTGTTTCACGATTGTCTTTGTTCCATCTTCTAACGTTATCTCTAAAGGCATAATTTCACGGTCAAATCTGCCTTCCTCTTGTGCTTTAAGTGCCCGTGTATGACTTTCTAACGAGAATTCATCTAACTGCCCACGCGTTAAGCCCCATTTTTCAGCAATTCGTTCGGCAGATAAGCCTTGGTGGATCATTTCATAGCGTGAAGTTAATTCTTCACTCCAATCTGAATTACGACGGGTAGCTCCCATTGGAAC
The DNA here is from genome assembly GCF_001940785.1 of Bacillus sp. MRMR6. Classification (GTDB taxonomy): domain Bacteria; phylum Bacillota; class Bacilli; order Bacillales; family Cytobacillaceae; genus Neobacillus. The sequence goes on along the minus strand of NZ_MSLS01000022.1, from coordinate 48,903 downwards.
ACGTGTCATGCTTTCAACTCCACCCGCTATTACAATTTCCATATCACCGCTCAAGATTGCCTGTGCAGCAAAATGAATGGCTTGTTGACCAGAGCCACATTGACGATCTAATGTTGTACCGGGTACTTGAATCGGAAAATCAGCCATTAATACCGCTGAACGAGCAATATTCAAACCTTGTTCTTCGACCTGTGAAACACAGCCCATAATCACGTCCTCTACTAGACCAGGTTCAATACCAGCTCGTTTGACTACTTCCTTTAATACCTTTGCTGCCAAATCATCAGGTCGTTCATTGCTCAACAAACCTTTTCTTTTTCCTACCGGTGTACGGACAGCTTCTACAATTACTACTTCACGCATCATTAATTCCTCCTCATAATTTCTTGTATTTTATAAATGGAACCAAATTGGCTCTGACAAAAAGAATTCTATCTTGCCGTATATCCTCCATCCACCAGGAGACTAGTGCCTGTAATGAAACTAGCATCCTCAGAAGCTAGGAAAATCACAGCCTTAGCTATTTCCTCTGGTCTTCCCAATCTTCCAATTGGATGAAGAGATATTAATTCGTTTCTTTTATCTTCATCAAAGTGAGAGATAAAGGGGGTATCAATGTAACCTGGACAAACGGCATTTACTCTAATATTTTCAGAAGCATATTCAATCGCTAAAGCTTTCGTTAAGTTGATCACGGCACCTTTTGAGGCGGAGTAAGCTGCTGCTTTTGCCTGACCCACAACACCTAGCATAGATGCGTTGTTTACAATACTGCCCCCGCCGCTTTTTTTCATTGCGATAATGGCATATTTAGAAACAAGAAAAACACTATCTAAGTTAACAGAGATGACCTTCCGCCAGTCCAATAGAGATAAATCAATTGTAGGTGAGGCGGTACCCAAACCAGCATTATTGGCCAAAATATCGAGCCGGCCGAAATGGGACATAGCTAAATCTACTAGCTGTTTCACCTGAGATTCAACAGTTATATCCGTACAGGAGAAAATAACCTGCTGAGGTTCAAAGGAGCATGCCAAACGTTTCCCCAGCTCTTTATTAATATCAGCAATAATTACCTTAGCTCCCTCTTTCACCATTTCTCTTACAGTTGACTCTCCAATTCCGCTTGCCCCTCCAGTTACGATGGCTACCTTATTTTTAAGCTTCATTTAAAATATTCCTAGTACGATCTTTTCTCAGTTCAGTTTTCAATATTTTTCCGGCGGCATTACGAGGTAATTCATCTACAAATTCGACATGGCGTGGTTTTTTATAGCTTGCTATTTTACCTGTGCAATAGTCGATTACCTCTGATTCAGTTAAGGTTCTTCCATTACGAAGCACAATATAGGCTTTAACGGTTTCACCCCATTTTTCATCTGGTACTCCAACGACTGCTGCTTCAAGGATGGCGGGGTGGGTATATAGAATTTCCTCAATTTCCTTCGGGTAGATATTTTCGCCACCGCTGATGAGCATATCCTTTTTGCGGTCCACCACAGAAATGTAACCGTCGTCATCTACAACAACCAAATCTCCGCTATGCAGCCAGCCACCTCTAAATGCCTCTTCGGTCGCATTAGTATTTTTATAATAGCCTTTCATTACCGTTGGACCTCTAAATATGATTTCGCCAACCTGTCCAGGAGGAACATCTTTCATCTCGTCATCGACAACCCTGATTTCCACATTTGTGAAGGATAATCCAACAGACCCGGATTTATATAAAGAATCTGTTGGCTTTAGGGTTGTTGTTCCAGGTGAAGTTTCCGTTTGGCCATATGTATCAAACACCCCTGCATTCGGAAATGACTTCATTAATCGTTTTTTCAACTCGAGTGGTGTTGAGGCAGCGGCCGTACATAGGACTCTTAAGCTGGATACATCAAATTGTGAAAACTTCGGATGCTCTAAAAGCATATTCCACATAGATGGAACCATAAAAGAGTAGCTGATTTTTTCAGTTTCATAGGCTTGTAACACTCTATCAGGTTCAAATTTATCGTGAAAGACAGAACGTCCTCCCATGAGGATGACCATGCTCAACGCAGAAATACCTCCGATATGAAACATCGGTGTGGTAATTAATTGAACTTCATCCTTTGTGAGCCCAAATTCAAGTGAATAGTTCATCGCGTTTAAATAAACATTCTTATGGGTTAATACGGCGCCCTTAGGCTTACCTGTTGTTCCTGATGTATAAACAATTAAGAAGTCATCATCATCTTCTTGATGTACGAGAGTTGGAAGAGGCGCGGATGAGAAAATATGTCTGTAAGAATAGTATGAAGTATCTTGTATGTTATTTTCATTCACAACAACAATATCCTTTAGGAAAGAGAGTCTTTTTCTGATAGGCGTAATCGTCGGAACGAGTTCACTGTCGACTACCAGTATTTTTGAATCAGAATTATTCAAGATGTATTCAATTTCGTTCGGTTGCAAACGAAAATTGATGGTTACTGCCACGGCTCCAATTTTTGCAATCGCAAATAAACACTCGGCATATTCAATCTTGTTGAACAGTAACAACGCAACCTTATCTCCCTTTTCAATACCTTTAGATTGAAGCCATCCAGCTAGATTTTCAACTCGGTTTTGCAGTTCTTTATATGTTACTCTCTTCTTGTTATCTACAAGTGCGACTTTATTTGGAAACCTTCTAGACGAACGAATGAGCATTTGGTCCACTATGAGTTGTCTTGACCTGGAAAAATCAAGCATACTATCACCCTTTTAATTTGAAATTAAATCCTAAAGGATTGTTTCGGCAACACGGTCAATGATTGTTTCAGATTTTTGTAGATTCATCCTGGCAATGCGTATTTCTTTATACCACCGTTCAATCGGCAGATCGCCAGCAAATCCTGCACCACCGTGTATTTGCAAGACATCATCAATAATTTTTGCGGCAGTATCTATTGCAAGAAGTTTTGCCATCTGGGCAGATAAATCTGCATCAGTTTCTCTGTTATCAATCTTTTTTGCAGCATCTCTAACAATTAATCTTGCAGCCTGAAGATTAATAACTGCTTTAGCCAACATGGTCCGAATCGATGGAAATTCAGCGAGTGGTTTCCCTCTTGTAATTCTTAGTTTTGCATATTGTTTTCCATACTCTAGTGCTTTTACTGCTATTCCAATAGATTTGGCAGCAAGCTCAATTTGTGCTTCTGCCAACCATTGCTTCACAAGACGATCTCCTTCTCCCACGGCCCCGATTCTTCGATTGTCATGGATACAATAATGATTGAAATGAAGGTTATGGGTGGTTTGAACGTCAATTAACACCGTTTCTGTTTTTACCATGCTTTCATCATGATCTAGTAAAAACAAGGTAGGCTGCCCCATTCCATCCTCAGACAGGCAATTAACAAGGATCACCCCAAAAGCCGATTGGTCCATGTGTTGAATAAAGGCTTTTTGACCGTTAATAATCCATTCATCAGCTTCTTTGACTGCAGAGGTGGATAGGTTTTCAAGTAAATTATCCTCTTGCTCTTCCCATACAGCCATATAGCATCCTTTACCTCGCTTAATCGCAGGTTTTACATACATTTCTATTTGTTCGTTTGTGCATTTCTCAAGGAAACTTGGAAATTCGCCGCCATACGCATCAGCAGCCGGGTGGAAAAGGCCCAATCGATGCTGGGAAGCTTCCTCTAGTAAAATAGCTCTTACAACGAGGGATAATTCCGCTCCTCCCCATTCCCTTTTAGCTCCTAATGCCTGTAAACCTGATTTTCTAGCTATTGTTTGAAGCTGGTCAATTACTTCATCTGGTAAACCTTTCACGTATTTTCCTGGAGAATGCTCTGCAGAAGTTACATGGTCCCTGATGAGCCCATGTACCGTCCTTTTTAACATTTCAATCTCTTTATCTACCAATAATTCAGTCAATCATCTCACACCCTCTCATGTATTGATAAGCATTCGATTTTAACGTAAGATTTCATTTTTTCTTGCTTTCTCGGCTTGAACAAGAAGGTTCTGAATTCCAATGTTTAATTTGCCAAAACGTTCATCTGAAGCTTCGCCAATTTTCCAGCGGTAATAAATTTGCTGTAGGATTACAGCAATTTTATAAAAAGCGAAAGTTAAATAATAATCAATTTGCGTGACATCTCTTCCACTTCTCTCCGCATAAAGCTCCAGCATTTCTTTCCTTGATAAAAATCCTGGCTTCGTCGTTACAGAGGCTAAACCTGTATCAACTTCACCGGCTTCAGTCCAATAAGCTAGGGCCGCCGCTAAGTCCGTTAACGGATCCCCAATCGTACTCAATTCCCAATCAAAGACCCCAATCACTTTACCTGGGTCTGTGGCAGAAAACATCATATTATTGAGTTTGAAATCATTGTGTACAATGGTTGGAGCAGGCGAGACTGGTAGATTGTCCACAAGCCACTTTTCTAACGATTCAACTGCAGGGATATCATTTGTCTTTGAGTTATGAAAGCGTTTGATCCATCCATTCACCTGCCTGCTAAGATAGCCTTCCGGATAGCCAATACCACTTAAACCAGCATTTTCATAATCTACCGCATGCAGTTTTACCAGTGTATCAACAACTGCGTGTGAAACAAGCTTGCCTGTATCCGAACGGTTTTCAAAGGATTCCGGTAGTGTATCATCAAGAACCACCCCTTCTTTCTTTTCCATGACATAGAAGTGACGGTCCATGATTTCGTGGTCCTCACAATACAGATAAGGTTTTGGAGCTAACGGGAAAACCCGATTAAGTTTACCTAAAATATCACACTCTCTCTTCATATCATGTGCTTTAGGAGGAATCGGACCGAATGGGGGTCTTCTTAAGACAGCTTCCCAGTTTCCTATTTTCACAAAATACGTCAAGTTGGAATATCCAGCTGAAAAAGGTTTACCCACAAGAGAATCATCGCTAAGTCCTGGAATTTCTTGACGAAGATACTCCTCTACTTTCTCCCAGTTAATTTCATTTACTTTACTTTGGGATTGCTGCTGGTTCATCCAATCTCTCCTTTGCCTTAAACTCCTTTAATACTTGGCGCGCTACGACCATTCGGTGGACCTCATCCGCCCCGTCATAAATTCTGGCAGCTCTTGCTTCACGATAAAGTCCTTCTAGAGGAGTGTTAGGTGTTAATCCATACATTCCCAGAGTTTGAATGGCACGATCGATGACGTTATTTAACATTTGAGCACCATAGAATTTTATCAGCGATACATCTTTTCTAGCCTCGTCACCTTGATCCATTTTCCATGCTGCTTGTAACGTTAATAATCTAGAAGCTTGGATTTCCGCCTCCGAATCGGCAATATAGTTCTGGATAATTTGAGAATCAGCAAGTGTTCTATTACCATCTTTTTTAGCAGTGGCATAAGCAATCATTTCATTAAGAGATCGTCTTGCTACACCTAACCAGCGCATGGCATGAGTAATTCTCCCTGGTCCCAACCGAAGCTGTGCTAGCTTGAATCCTTCTCCTCGTTTACCAAGCAGGTTTTTTTCAGGGATTCGGCAATCATTAAATCTGACTTCACAATGACCTCCTACATAATGGTCACCCATTACAGCGACTTCTCGGACAATTTCAAATCCGGGATTATCGGTTTCAACAATGAAAAGGCTGGTTCGATGATGAGGGTCAGCCTCCGGATCAGTTACAACCATCGCAATGGTGAAAGCTGCACCATCGGCACCAGTGGTATACCATTTGTGAGCATTAATCACCCATTCATCGCCATCCTTTACGGCTGTTCCTTGTAATGTTCTTGGGTCTGACCCAGAAACCTCAGGCTCTGTCATAGCAAAACAAGACCGCATCTCATAATTGGCCAATGGTTTAAGGTATTTTTCTTTCTGTTCTTCGGTTGCAGCATGTACCAAAATCTCACCATTCCCTGCATCAGGTGCCATGGAACCAAATATATATGGACCAATAGGGCTTTGACCAATTACTTCTGAAAGTAATCCTAGAGAAACAAAGCCCATTCCCATTCCGCCGTATTCTTTTGGCAAATGTCCTGCCCATAATCCATTGTCCTTAACGATTTGCTGCAATGGTTTTAAAATTTCATCTGGTAAGCCGCGATGTGGAACCATGTACTTTTCATTTGGAAAAACATATTGATGCATAATTTCTGTTGCTTTTTCTAGCATCCTTTTTTGCTCTGCACTCTCGGTAAAATTGAACACCCTCTTCACTCCCTCTAAAAATTTCTACTATGGCAAATAAGAGAACCAAAATGGCTCTCTTTTTATGAAAGGTGATTCACTGAAAGATTTTCGAGTGCACTTTTTACTGCATTGGTAAACCCTGCAGCAGTTACACCATCAATAAAGCGATGATCAAAAGCAATCGACAATTTCATAATAGGTGCTATGGAAATTTCATCAGATTCATTCACAACAGGAATCTTTTGAATGCTTCCCGCAAAAATAATCGTAGATTGCGGAATATTGATAATTGGAGTTCCTGTTTCTATTCCTAAGCTACCTAAGTTTGATACCGTTATTGTCCCATGGGCATAGTCATCTAAAGTTAATTGATTATTCTGTGCCTTAGCAGAAAGTGCTCTTATTTCTTTAGAGATCTCAGAAACAGATTTTTCAGCTGCATTTTTTACAACCGGTACCACTAAGCCTTGGTCGCTATTTACAGCTACAGATATATTGATATCTTCATAAACAACGATTTTATTATCTTCTAATCTACTGTTAACAATGGAATATTCACTTACTACATTCGCAACGGTTTTGACAATCAAATCATTAATTGAAACACCTACTACTTCCTTTTTTGCCTTTAAAACTTGGTCCATATTCACACTAACGATTTGCGTAAACTGTGGAATGTTTCTCCAGCTGTTTAACATATTTTCAGACATGGACTTTTTTACATTATTTAAGCCAATCGTTTCTTTAATTTTGATTGGTGCACCAGTCTGTGACTCTGCATTGCGAACATCTTTCTCAGTAATTAATCCATCTTTTCCAGTTCCAACTATAGTATTTACATCTACTCCAAGCTGCTTTGCCAGTTGTCGGGCTCTTGGAGCAACTTTTCCTCCACCACTTGCTGCTTTAATAGACTCCTTTTCTTCTACTGCTTCCACTGTGGCAGCAATTTGGAGCTCTGCTTCTTCCGGCTGTTTATCTAAATAAGGGGTATAATCAATCTCCTCATCTTCCTGAGCAAGGATCGCAATGACAGTATTTACAGGAACTTCTTGTCCTTCAGGGATGATAATTTTCCTTAAAACACCTGAGTTCATTGCCTCGATTTCAACCGTTGATTTCTCCGTTTCTAATTCAAAGAGGTAATCTCCCTTTTCGATATAATCTCCTTCTTCACTTAACCAGGTAGATACGATTCCAGCTTGCWTCGTTACACCAAGACGAGGCATTTTTACTTCATACATTGTTTTCTCCTCCTTTAATATGTATGGAACCCGAGTACAAGCATATCTAGCCTTGTATCCGGGTAATTGTGTTTATTTATGTTTAATATTCCAGTAATTCTTTTACTGCTTGAATAATATTCTCCTCACTCGGACGGTAGAATTGCTCTAAATAAATACTTTGAGCGATTGGAACATCAGGACTGCCGATTCTTTTAATTGGTGCATGGAGGTCGAATAACGCTTCCTCAGAGATTTGAGCAGCGATTTCCGCACCACAGCCTCCCGTTTTTGGTTCTTCATGTACAATTAATACTCTTCCCGTTTTTCTAACAGAACCGAGAATGGTTTCCTTATCTAATGGTGCAAGTGTTCGTGGATCGACTACCTCTACTTCAATTCCTTCAGTTGCCAGCGTTTTTGCTGCGTTGAGGGCGGTATGTACTTGAAGGGCTGTAGCGATAATGGTGACATCACTTCCTTCACGCTTAATATCCGCTTTTCCTAAAGGAATTAAATACTCCTCCTCCGGCACCTCGCCCTTCATTCCGTAAAGCATCTTATGTTCAAAGAACAGTACCGCGTTATTGTCGCGAATGGCAGTCTTTAGTAGTCCCTTTGCGTCATATGGCGTGGAAGGAATTGCAATTTGGACACCTGGGGCGTGCATGAATAAAGCTTGTGGACTTTGAGAATGTTCGGGACCTGCACCGCCTGCAATACCAATTGGCAGACGAAGTGTTACAGGAACCTCCATTTGGCCGCCATGCATATAACGCCATTTCCCTAATTTGTTAAACACTTCATCAAAGGCAATGCCTACAAAATCACCAAATTGAAGTTCTGGTATCGGTCTTAATCCAGTAATCGCCATTCCTAAGGCTGCACCTACGATCGTTGTTTCTGCGATGGGAGTATCAAACACTCTTTGACCGCCGAATTTTTCATATAATCCTTTTGTAATGGCATTAATACCGCCGAATTTTGCAACATCTTCTCCAAATAGGACGGTTTTATCGTCGCGCTCCATTTCCTCGTGTAATGCCTCTATAATGGCTTCGCGCATACTGATTGTTTTTACCTTTACTGATGTACTCATCTTGACCCCTCCTTCGCAAATAATCCTTCATAAATTCTGCTTGGATCTGGGAGTGGAGATGCTTCAGCAATTCTAATCGCCTCTAGAATTTCTTGATCCACTTCGGCATCCATGCTAGATAGTTCACTTTCCGTACTGATTTCATTTTCAATTAATAGCTTCTTAAAGTTCTTTATTGGATCACGGTTTTCTTTCCAGTCCTTTAATACCTCTTGTTCTACATAATCATAGGTATCTCCCTCAAAGTGACCACGGTGACGGAAAGTTTGGGCTTCAATAAAGGTAGGACCTTCTCCTCTTTTCGCACGCTCTACCGCTTCCTTCACTACTTCTTGCATTAATAACACATCATTTCCATCGACCACACAGTTTGGAATTCCATAACCGTCCGCCCAATCGGCTAAATGCTCTCGAACAGAATGTGTTTCTTTAAAAGTTGATGAAATGGCATAACCATTATTCTCGCAAATATAAACAACTGGTAATTTATATAATCCTGCCCAGTTTAATGATCCATGTAACGGTTCTCTTGAAGCTGCTCCATCACCAAAATAGCAAACAGAAACTTTATCGGTATTTTGTATTTTCGCAGAATAAGCGGTTCCAACGACTATATTAAACTGTGATCCGATTGTGCCGCATTGCCCTAACACTCCCCTCGAAGGATCTGCACTGTGGACAATTCCTGCTCCTAAGCCTTTCGTTGTACCTTCTAAAGTTCCAAGAAAATCCCCATAGATTTTTGAGAGTGGAACTCCTTTAGCAATTTTTTGATTACATCCTCTATGGTTATAAAATATGTAGTCTTCATCACGAAGGATGTTGGTAATCGAGCCAACTGAAACACTTTCTGAACCAATGCCAGAATGGTAGAATCCCGAAACCTTTCCTTCATGCATTAAGCGAATAAGATTTTCATCGAATTTCCTGATTTTAACCATTTCTTTATAAAACTTTACTAGGTCTTCTTTCTTGTAATCACTTAAATTAATATCCTTTTTGTATATTTCTGCCAATTAACTCACTCCTTTGGTCATTTTAGCCAGCACTATTGAGCACTGATTCCGCCATCGACTGGCATAATTAATCCTGTAACATAACTAGATTCATCTGACGCCAAAAAAAGTGCTGCATTCGCTATCTCTTCAGGAGTTCCTACTCTTCTTAACGGATTACTAGTAAAAGCCGCAGCAAAGGCTTCATTTTTTAATACATCGGCAATCATCGGTGTGTCGATTGCACCTGGACAAATACAATTAACGCGGATATTAAATTTACCGTAATCAACAGCCATTACCCTAGTAAGAGCAACAACTCCTCCTTTCGCCGCGGTATATGCATCAGCACCAGGTACGCCGATTATGCCGTTGAGGGATGAATTATTAATAATACTGCCGGCATTTTGTTTTTTCATAATTGGAATCACGTACTTTGATAGGAGATAGACTCCGTTCAAATTGATGGCTAAAATTTGATTCCAATCGTGTAAAGGAGTTTCTGTTAGTCGGTCCATCTTATATTTAGATGAGGAAGAAAACCCAACTCCTGCATTATTAAAAACAACATCAATTCTTCCATAGCGATTGATCACTTCGTCGACTAAAGAAATAATATGATTTTCATTTGAGACATCTGTCTGGAAAAAGAGTGCTTCGTGACCCGACGCCTTAATTTCAGCTTCCACTCGTTTTCCATTTTCTTCATTCCACTCCGCAATTACGACAATCGCACCCTCTTTGGCAAAAACTTTCGCGGCAGCCTTTCCTTGGCCGCTGCCAGAACCAGTAATGATTGCAACTTTATTTTTTAATCTCATAAAATACTCCTTTGAAAGATCAATTTAATACTCGATCATTACTTTGACTGACTCATGTGGATTCATTTGTGTTTCAAATGCTTCTCTCGCATATTCTAGAGGGAATGTGTGTGAGACTAGACGTTTTGTTTTTACCTTACCTTCACGAAGAAGGGAAATTGCCGCTTGAAAGTTACCGCCTAGAGCACCAATGATTTTCGGCATTTTATGGACAATTTTCGTTGTATCAATAGATGCCTTTTTCTCAGGCAAACCAACAAATGCAATCGTACCGCCGCTGCGGACAATTTCAAAGGATTGTTCTACTGCTGATGGTGCTCCTGCTGCATCCACAACAATGTCTGCCATTGCCCCTTCGTTGAAGTGATATTTGCCAACCCCGACAAGATCCTTTAATCGTTCAACTACGTTTTCTTTTGCTGCATTAATGACTGTATCTGCTCCAGAATTGATCGCAGCCTGAAGACGTTTTTCAGATACTTCTGTTACAATTACTTTACCTGCATTTGAAGCTTTGAAAACCTGCATGACGACGTTTCCTATTAATCCAGCTCCCATTACTACGACCTGATCTCCTGCTTTAGGCTGGCACAGTTCTACGGTATACGCCGAAACCGAAACAGGTTCAATCGTTGCCGCGGTCATATCATCAATCTCGTCAGGGATACCGTGAAAATTAATTCCTGGCAAGGCATTTGGTATTTTCACATATTCGGCAAAGGCACCTGGCAAGCCGTACCCAGTTGAGTTGTTGAAAAGGTCGGGGCAAAGCGTAAATTGTTTATTTTGGCACCAATAACAAGTCCCGCAAACTCCCGCATGAAAGCCGGTACCTCTTTCACCAACTCTAATTCCCTTTACATTGCTGCCCGTTTTTACAACCTCACCAGAAAACTCATGACCCATGATTTGCCCTTTATGAATATAGAGACCTGTACCATAACTGTGGACATCTGATCCGCAAATCCCGCAATATTTTACTTTAAGAAGAATGTCATTAGGACCAACTTCTGGAATTGAAACGCTTTCCACTTTTAAATCACGTGCTCCGTAATAAACTGCCGCTTTCATTGTGCTAGCCATCTGATAACACCCCCTATCATGATTTATTGGGCAAGCCATCCGCCATCGACATAAATGGTCTGACCCGTCATATAATTGCTGGCATCAGATGCTAATAAAATGGTGGCCCCTGCTATTTCATCAGGTTCACCCAATCGTCTCATAGGCGTTTTCCCTACGATTCTGTCCCGGACCTTCGGATTACTTAATTCTTCCGTATTCATATCCGTTTCAATATACGCAGGTCCAATTGCATTCACTTGAATTCCGTATCTTACCCACTCAAGCGCTAGAGATCTTGTTAAGTTAATCACTGCCGCTTTACTGGCAGTATATGGAGCGATCCCTAAATCTCCGACTACTCCGGCAACGGAAGCAAGATTAATGATCTTGCCATAACCTTGTTCCTTCATTACCCGGCCAGCTGCCTGGCAGCAAAAAAACAGTGATTTAACATTTAAATCCATTACTTTATCCCAGTCACTTTCAGTGATATCTAACGCCCGCTCTGTATGAGATACACCCGCATTGTTTACTAAAATATCAACTTTACCAAACTGAGAAACTACTTCCGCAACCATATTTCCAATGGCCGATATATCGCGCAGATCAGTAGTAAGGCTAATCGCCTTTCTGCCCTTTGCTTGGACTTCAGAAACCACTTGTTGATTTTTTTGTTCGTCTCTGCCAACAATGACAAGGTCTGCGCCAGCATCGGCTAACGCTAAAGCCATTGCTCTTCCAAGTCCTCTATTTCCACCTGTTACGATTGCTACCTTATTTTCAAGATTAAATACTTTCATGGTCACCAGCCCTATCATGTTATTTATAGTTGAAAAGGTTATCTTGGCGCCATACGAATTGCACCATCTAATCGGATTGTTTCACCGTTTAACAAGACATTTTCGATAATGGTTTGTGCTAAGTGTGCATATTCTGAAGGACGTCCAAGCCTTGATGGAAATGGTACTTGTGCTTCTAATGCTTCTCTAGCCTGATCTGAAAGTGTTCCAAACAGTGGTGTTTCGATTAAACCAGGAGCAATCGTAACAACCCTGACACCAGATTTCGCAAGATCACGGGCAATTGGCAACGTCATTCCAACTACACCACCCTTAGAAGCACTATAGGAGGCCTGCCCGATTTGGCCATCAAAAGCAGCAACAGAAGCCGTGTTAATGATTACCCCTCGCTCGCCCTCGCTATTAGGGTGGTTCGTTACCATTTTTTCAGCAGCAAGTCGAATCACGTTGAAGGTCCCAAAAAGATTGATTTCTACTACTCTCTTAAAGTTGTTAAAGTCATGTGCTTTGTTTCGGCTGACTGTTTTTTCAGGGTGACCAATCCCTGCGCAATTGACTACAGTATTAAATCCACCAAATTGTGCAATCGTATGGTCAATGGCTGTCTGAACATCTTCCTCGCTAGTTACATTTACTTTGAAGAAAATTGCATTCTCACCCAATTCTTCTACAAGAGCTTTCCCTCTTTCTTCATTTAAATCTAGGATAGCTGCTTTCCCGCCGTGTTTTACAATGTTCCTAACAGTCGCTTCCCCCAGCCCAGAAGCACCACCCGTTACCAATGCAATGGAATCTTGAATTCTCATATATTCCTCTCCCTCCGAAATATTAAAATCTTATTTTTCAATCTATTAATTTTACAATTTAACTACTACTTTTCCCCATGTCTTCCTAGTGGCTAACAACTCTAACGCCAACGGCAGATCTTCAAATTCGTAATCTTTGTAAATAAGCGGTTTAATTTTCCCTTGCTCATAAAGGCTCATTATTTCATCGTGTTCTTTGAACACCTTTTCTGGAGTAAGCCTGTTCATAAGACCCCAATGGACGCCAACGATTGAGTAATTTTTAATTAATACATGGTTAGCAGGGATTGAGGGTATCTCGCCGCCAGCAAAACCAATTACGAGGATTCTCCCATCAAAAGCAATACATTTACGAGAACGATCGAAAACATTACCGCCAACTGGATCAAAAATGACATCGGCTCCCTTGCCGTTCGTTGCTTTCTTGACCGCTTCAACAAAATCTTCAGTTAAATAATCAATCACAATGTCTGCGCCTAGTTCTTTACATATTTGTGTTTTATCCGCTCCACCAGCTGTTGCAATCACAAATGCTCCTCTTGCTTTTCCTAATTGAATGGCAGCTGAACCAACACCACCGGCACCAGCGTGCACTAACAATACTTCGCCAGACTTTAAGTTTGCCCGGTCGTATAACGAATAATAGGAGGTATGATAGGTAATAAACAAGGCTGCTGCTTCGTTCCAGCTCATCGTCTCAGCTATCGGATAGACGGTGCTTTCCGATACAGCTACGTATTCTGCTAAGCCACCGTTTGGCAGTTTTGGTAAGGCCAATACACGCTGTCCTTCTTTAAGTTGGCTGCCTTCTTGGGTTTTAACTACTACACCAGCGATTTCTGAGCCAATTGTAAAAGGAAGTGGTGGTTTTTCCTGATATTTTCCTTGGCATAACAAGATATCGAAAAAGTTGAGTGCAGCAGCCTTAACATTGATTAGGACTTCTCCTCCTTTTAGCTCAGGGTTTTTCATTTCTTCGATCTGAAGAACCTCTTTTGGTTCACCTAATTCTTTTACTAACCAGCCTTTCATAATAAGAAACCTCCTTTATACTTCTAAATTAAGAATATGTACCCGTGAAGGTGGGTTTGTCTTTTTCAAGAAAGGCTCGAACTCCTTCTTTGTGATCCTCTGTTGTAAAAGCGATTCCTTGAACCATTGCCTCTTGGCGGAGGGTGTCTTCTAAAGAAGATTCAAAACTTTGGTTTAAAATGCTCTTTGCCAGACCAATTGCGATGGTCGGGCTCGCGGCGAAGGTAGCAGCAAGTTCATGGGCACGCTCTAAAAGCCGTTCGGCTTCTACAACCTCCAGGCAGATTCCGTACTCTTTTGCCTCTGTTGATGATAAGGTTCTATCTGAAAAGGCCAATTCTTTTGCTCTTGCCATCCCTACGAATCTGGGTAAATGGTAAAGGCCGCCTAGATCAGGAACAAGGCCAAGTTTATGAAAGCCTAAGGCAAATTTCGAATGATGTGACGCGATAATGAAATCGCAAGCAAGAGCGATACTGAAACCTGCTCCAACAGCATGACCATTTACGGCGGCAATAACCGGTTTTTCCATTTGAGCTAAATCCTTCAAGAAATCAGTGTGATCTTGCATATACTTTCTGCCTCCTGCAGCAGTTGTTACATTTGAAAAGCCCTTAATATTCCCGCCTGCACAAAACGCTCTTCCGCTTCCTGTTAAGATAACAGCGCGAACGGAGGCATCGTGCTTAAGTTCGTGCATCGTTCTGGTTAACCCTTTAACCATCTCTATTGAAAGTGCATTCAAAGAATCAGGTTGGTTTAATGTAACGGCTGCTACCCCATTTTTTATCTCGGTCAAAACTGCCTGGTCACTCATTTTTGTACCTCCTCATTCATTTATTCCCTCTAAATTCCAGCCGGTTCCTTCTTTGTAGCTTTTCAAGATTCTCCTAGCAATAGACGCCGTGTGAACCTCATCTGGACCGTCATAAATACGTGCGTATCGTGCTTCACGGTACATTTTCTCAAGTGGAGTATCTCCTGTAACACCTAATGCACCATGTACCTGAATGGCTCGGTCAATCACGTCATGGAGCACCTTGGCACCGAAAACTTTAATCATGGCAATTTCTACACGTGCCTCTTCACCTTGATCGATTTTCTTCGCAGCTTCTAAGGTCATTAACCTTGCAGCCTGTATTTCTGTTGCTGAATCAGCAATAAATTTTTGAATCATCTGTTTTTCTGATAAGAGTGACCCGTGTGCATACCGTTTCAACGAACGTTCACACATCAGATCAAAGGCCCGCTGTGCCTGACCAAGCCATCTCATGCAGTGATAAATTCTTCCTGGGCCGAGACGTTTTTGAGCAATGACAAAGCCTTCACCACGATTTCCAAGTAAATGACCTTTCGGAACTCTTACATTCGTCAATTTTATTTCACAATGCCCTCCATGCTGATGCCCCATTGTCGGAACCACCCTGACAATTTCATAGCCAGGTGTATCAGTCGGTACGATGATCATGGATGCTCTTCTGTGACGAGAGGCCTCAGGTTCCGTGACACAAAAAACTGAAGTAAAAGCGGCACGGTTGGCACCGGTGGTGAACCATTTATGCCCATTAATCACCCATTCATTCCCGTCTAGAACGGCTGTTGTTTGAATTAAAGTTGGATCCGATCCTGCTACTTCCGGTTCTGTTAACCCAACAGATGGGTTAATTTCGCCTCTTACCATTGGATATAACCATTTATCTTTTTGCTCAGGTGTTCCATACAAATTAAGCATGGTTGCGTCTTGAGCGGTATGGGTCCCTAGAGCAAACATCGCGAGCTCAGAACGACCGATGATTTCATTTATATGTACATAGTCCATGAAAGAAAGACCGCCGCCGCCGATCTCCCTTGGAAGTCCGAGAGCCCAAAGACCTTCCTCCTTTGCCAGATTTTGAAGATCAAGGAGGATCTCTTCTGCGTCTCGGCCGCCTTTATCATAGGCGGCTTCAGCAGGAATTACTTTTTCATCTATAAATGTTCTAACCTTAAATTTTAGCGCTTTTAATGGCAGATTTGGGGTTTCTATGTGTATCCTCTCACTCATTGCGGGCAACTCCTTCAGAGTATCGACTGCTCAATTCACTTAGAATCTCTTCTGTATGTTCACCAAGTTTAGGTGCGTAATGACGTAGAGTTACTTTATTTCGCGATAACCTAATGGGGTTGGCAATTTGTTTAATCGTACCTGCCTCTGGATGCTGGATTTCTTCAATCGTTTGACGATGCTTAATTTGTGGATTTTGCGTCATTTCTTCTGGAGTCAAAACAGGGGATACACAGGCATCAATACCTTCGAATAGCTGCAGCCATTCATCTAGAGACTTTTGACTGATTACCATTTGAATTTCCTTCTTCATCATTCTCTGCTGTTCAATAGGTGCAAATAATTCGCCAATCAATTCTTCTTTTCTAATAACCTGACAAAAGTTTTTCCAAAACTTGAATTCTAGAGCACCTACTGATAAAAATCGGTCGTCCTTTGTACGGTAAACTTCATAACAAGCTTTTCCGCCATTTAGCGTCAATTCCCCTCTAGCTGGTAATTGCTCCGTCACCCAATAGTCGGGCAGAATCGTTTGCATCCAGGAAACGGTACCATCTAGCATCGAAATATCGACAAATTGTCCGTTCCCGGTTTTCTTGGCATCAATGATTGAAACCAGTACTCCGATTGCCGCCATCAATGCGCCACCCCCTATATCACCAATTTGGACGGATGATAATACCGGATTGCCCGCAGGCAGACCTTGAAGGTGCAGAAGCCCTGAATAACTTAAAAAGTTTAAATCATGTCCTGGTTCGTTTGCATATGGCCCCGTTTGTCCATATCCTGTAATCGCACAATAAATCAACTTTGGCTGATGGTTTTTCAATATCTCATAGCCTAGTCCTAGGCGATCCATTACACCCGGACGGAAGGATTCCACCAATACGTCAGCTGTTTTTACCAATTCTATAAATATCTCTTTATCCTTCTCTTCTTTTAGATTTAAACTAATGCTTCGTTTATTTCGATTTAGAGAATGATAAATCGCACTTTGATTTGCTATTTTAGGTTCATAGTCTCGCGCATAATCTCCACTGTTTGGGTCCTCTACCTTAATTACATCAGCTCCAAAGTCAGCAAGTAATAATGTGCAATACGGACCTGGCAGAAGTCTCGTCAAATCTAAAACCCTTATCCCCTCTAGTGGTAATGTCRAAAAGATCATCTCCTTCCATTTTTGTTACCGTTTTCATTTATTTTAATAATAGCAATTTTCTACCAATTTTACAATTGATTTATTTTTTGAATTTATATTCAAAATTAAGATAGCACTAAAGCCCCATATTTTTAGCAATGATGTTTTTCATGATTTCATTAGTCCCTGCATAGATCGAGGTGACTGCAATATCACGGTACCTTCTTGCAATTTCATATTCCTCCATGTAACCATACCCACCGTGTAGCTGCATGCACCTGCCAGCTGTTTTCTTCGCAAGGTCAGTCACCCACCATTTAGCCATGGAAACTTCATTCACAACATTTTTTCCAGCAACGTGATTATTAATGAGGTCATCTACAAACGTCCTGCCAATTTTGATTTCAGTTGCCATCTCGGCTAACTCAAACTGTGTGTTTTGGAACTGACTAATATTTTTACCGAAAGCTTCCCTCTGTTTTGTGTAGCCGATTGTCATTCTTAGCATTTCTTCCGCTGAAACAATTCCACCTAAAGCACATAGCAACCGTTCCTGTTGAAGCTTTTGCATTAGATAATAGAAGCCTTTACCCTCTTCGCCAAGCAAATGTTCTTTTGAAACCCGAACATCCTCAAATATTAATTCACAAGTATCATTTACATGCTGACCCATCTTTTTAAGTTTCTTCCCTTTTGAGAATCCAGGTGTTCCTTCTTCGACAACAAATAAACTAATACCCCGGTGCGGCGGATTTGCATTTGGATTCGTTTTACATACTACAATGACTAAATCAGCGGTATAACCATTGGTAATAAAGGTTTTTTCACCATTGATAATGTAGTCATCAGCATCTTTCTTGGCTGTCGTTTTGATGCCTGCAAGATCTGATCCAGCCCCTGGTTCAGTCATAGCAATCGCAGAAATAATATCACCATTAATACAAGGAGGCAGCCACCTTTGTTTTTGATGTTCATTTCCAAAAGAATGGATATAAGGCATAACGATATCACTATGTAGCCCAATGCCAGAAAGACCAGAGGCAATCTTCTCAAACTCTTCATAAATAATGACAGAGTAATAGAAATCGGTTCCTAAACCCCCATATTCTTCTTCCACCCATGGACATAAGTAACCTTGTTCCCCTAACCTCTTCCAAAAAGATTTAGGGATGCATTTATTTTGCTCCCACTCATCAAAGTATGGAACTGCTTCTTTCTCTAAAAATTTTTGAACAGATTTCCTAAATATCTCGTGTTCCCTTGTATAAGGTAAACCTGACATGCTAGTCACTCCTCTTTAAGTTTGAGAATTAAAAGACTGATCTCGTTGTTCAAAATAGTCCTTTAGGTTCTTTCGGTTATCCGTTCCCATCCCTTGTCTAGCTTCTTCAGTAGAGTGGCTTAATAAATGGGAAGCGAAGTGCATTTTCATTGAGTTGGTGTACCCCATATTATCCAGTGTATTATTAATAGATTCTTTTACTAAGGAAACAGCCACTGGAGGCATAAGCGTGATTCTCTTTGCTATTTTCTTAACCGTTGACTCCAACTCCCCGCGAGCTACTGTCTTATTCACCATCCCTAGTCTTTCTGCTTCTTTCCCTGTCAAACTGTCCCCCGTAAACAATAGTTCTTTTGCTTTTTTCTCGCCCACAACCCAAGGCAAGATCATCACTTCTTGACTGTTGGCTCCCATTCTTACAACAGGGTCATTGAAAATTGCATCATCAGATACAATAACGATATCTGCCATTAAGGCAAGCACCAGCCCAGCAGCTATACAATAGCCATGCACTTGAGCAATCAATGGTTTGCGGATGTTCCGTAAATACATAATCTCGTCAAAGTAATATTTACGTTCCCAGCGGATTCGCTCCTCGGAAGTATTAGGGTAGTGTTCTTCTACTGACAAATCATGTCCTGCTGAAAAACACGGTCCTTCGCCGTTAAAGATAATTACTTTTATATCATCATTGTTCTCCGCTTTTCTAAAGGCATCGCCCAATTCCAAAATCATTTGCTTATTAATAGCATTTCTTTTGTTGGGTCTATTCATTGTCACCCATGCAATAGCTTCTTCTATCGATTCTTTATATAAAATCGTTTCGTATGCCATAAGGCTAAGCCCCCTCTATTTAGAAACCAAGGTATATTTTCCTTACACGGTCATCATTAAGCAGATCAGAAGATTTTCCTTCCAGACTTACCTTACCAGTTTCAAGAATGTAAGCACGGTCTGAAATTTTTAAGGCTGCATTCGCATTCTGTTCAACTAAAAGAATCGTAGAGCCTTCCTCGTTCATTCTTTTAATCATCCGAAAAATCTCAGCAACAATTAATGGAGCGATCCCTAATGATGGTTCGTCAAACAAATACAATTTAGGCTTTGCCATAATGGCCCGGCCAATTGCCACCATTTGCTGCTCCCCTCCGCTTAAGGTGCCAGCCAGTTGCTGACTGCGTTCTTTTAAGCGTGGGAATAGATCGAAAATATGCTCTAAATCATTTTTTATCTCGGCTTGGGAACCTTTACGGCGAAATGCTCCCATTTGCAGGTTTTCATATACGCTCATATCTGAAAATACATGTCTTCCCTCTGGAACATGACCAATGCCCAAATCAACAATCTTGTGTGAAGGGAAACGATGAACAGGCTCTCCCATAAACGAGATTGAACCTGATGTAGCCTTTTTTATTCCTGAGATTGTTCGTAAAAGCGTTGTTTTCCCTGCTCCATTTGATCCAATTAGGGTAACAATCTCGCCTTCATTTACCTCTAGGGATACATCATGTATTACTTGAACTTTATCATAATGAACTTGCAGGTTTTCAATTTTAAGCAAGAGACTCACTCCCTAAATAGGCTTCTATCACTCTCTTATTTTCTTGAATTTCCTTTGGTGTGCCCTCGGCAATTTTCTTACCGTATTCTAAAACAACAATTCGATCACATAAGCCCATGACAGCTTTCATGTCATGTTCGATAAGGATAACGGTAACACCCAATGTCGTTCTAATATCCCTAAGCAGATTGACCAATTGATTGGTTTCCTCGGGATTCATGCCAGCTGCTGGTTCATCTAAAAGGAAAAGCTTTGGCTCTGTTGACAAGGCAATTCCAATTGCCAAACGTGTTTGAAAGCCTAAGCTTAGATTTTCAGCTATGGTATCCTTATATTGACTTACTCCAACAAACTCCATAATTTCCTGTGCTTTTGCATCTAATTGAGCTTTTGATCTTGAAGGATCCTTTTTCTTTATAACGTACTGTCCGGTCGTTATATTTTCATAAACAGATAGTTTTGGAAACACTTGTGTATGTTGAAAGGTTCTTGTCAAACCAAGTTCAGTAACTTGATGGGGACTTAGCCCTGTAATTTTCTTCCCTTCAAAATAAACAGATCCTTCTGAGGGCGGGAAGAAGCTGGTAATACAATTAAAAAGCGTACTTTTCCCAGCACCGTTCGGACCGATAATACCAAGGATATCACCTTTTTCTACTGTAAATGATACATTGTCCAATGCCACTAATCCTTTAAAAAAACGGCTAATTCCTTTCACTTCCAGCAATGTTCGTCTCCTCCCTTCCGTTTGTAAGCAAATGTTCCCTAGCACCTTCCTTGACTTTCTTTTTGAAGCTAATCTTCTTAATTAACCCAAGGATTCCATCACGCATAAACATAATCGTTAATACGAGTAATCCACCATATATGACCATTCTCCATTCCGAAACACCTCTTAATAATTCAGGTAAGAAGATTAGAAAGGTTGTACCAAGAATTGGTCCCATAATGGTTCCCATGCCACCAATAATGACCATTAATAAAATACTAACTGATTCAGCGACGGTAAAAGAATATGGAGATATATAAGAGTTGTAATGAGCGAACAGACTCCCAGCAAAACCAGCAATACATGCGCTGATGGTAAAGGCGAAAATCTTAACCTTCCACGTATTGATTCCTACAAATAAAGCGAAGTTTTCGTTCTCACGAATGGCAATCATTGCTTTTCCTGTTCTTGTATTAATCAAGAATCGAACAAATAATACTACTGCAATGGCACTAACTAGAATTAGGTAGTAAAAATGCTCTCTCAATGAAAAATCAAGTCCAAATATACTGGACGGAAAGGGAATATTATAAATTCCATTTGGTCCCCCTGTTAAATCACGCAGGTTGTATATGGTTAACCGGATAATTTCACCAAAACCCAAGGTAACAATGGCAAAGAAATGTGTCTTAAACCGCAATACCGGCAGCCCAATTAGAAACCCAAAGATTCCTGCTACAATCGCTGCGATTGGAAAAGCAATCCAAAATGATAGCCCAGCTGTAGTGGTTAAAATCGCACTTGTATATGCACCTACTGCAAATAACCCAATATGTGCAAAAGAGAGCTGACCTGTGTATCCGACCATTAAATTCAAACTGGCAGTTAAAATCACCCAAATCCCAATTTGGCTAAGGATGTGAATTAAATAGGAATCTAATAGAAAAGGTAAAATCGAGAGAATAACAAGCGCAAGAATGATCGAGCCTATTTTAATATGTTTGGTACTCATCGCTTCACCCCTCCAAATAACCCATTAGGTTTTAATAATAAAACCAAAATTAATAGGATATAACCGACTAAATCTTGATAGGAAGCTGCCCAGAAAAGGGAAGTAAACGTTTCAGCATATCCCATAATAAACGCGCCGGCAATCGCTCCAACTACGCTTCCCATTCCGCCAAGGATGACAATAATAAATGCCTTTAAGCCAGGTCCAAGTCCCATTGTGGCATCAACCACGTATAGTGATCCAATTAACCCCCCTGCCATCGCGGCCATACCTGCACTGATGGCAAATACGATCCCGTATGTAAGGTTAATATTTACTCCCATAAGAGCAGCCGCATCTGTGTCTTGAGAAGTGGCTCTTAGTGATCTTCCGAATTTAGTATATTTAATCACCCAAAAGAGTCCTGCTACTAATAGTGCAGTAAGTAATAACACCATTAACCGGTGTACTGATATAACCGCACCAAAGAATTCTAAATTTCCCTTTGCAAAAGGTACAGGGATACTTCTCATACCAGTTCCAGCAATTTTCAATACCAAATTACTGATAAAGATTGACAACCCAATTGAGGCCAATAACGTATTTAACATAGCTGTATTTCTAAGTGGTCGAAATATATATCTTTCGATTAAAAAACCTAAGCAACCTACGATCAACATCGCAGCAAGTATAGCAACAAAAAAATTAACTTGATAGATCCCAACCATTATAAAGGTAGAGAATGCCCCAAGCATATAAAGCTCACCATGAGCGAGATTAATGACGTGCATGATTCCAAAAACAAGAGTGAATCCTATTGCCATTAATCCGTAAATACTGCCGCTTACCCATCCATTAACAATGGATTGCATAATTTGATCTCCCATGTTCGAACCTCCTCTTTGTAAACAATAATTGTAGTAAAGAAGGCAGAGAAATAAATATCTCTGCCCCTATTAGAACCTATGGTAAAGGCTGGTCAACCTTTTGGTAAATCGCCTTCCCACCCTTAATGACTGCACGGTTACCTACCAGACTATTTTCCCCTTTTTCATTAAAGCTGTAGGTTCCAATTAAGCCTTTATATTGGGCGCCGCGAATGGCTTGGTTGATTTTTTCCTTATCAGAAACTGTACCTGCTTTTTGCATGGCATCTACAATAAAGTTTATGCCGTCATATCCAGAGAAAACGAATGAATTTGCTTCGTAATCATAAGATTGTGAGAACAGTTCCTTAAACGCTTTGATTTCAGTAGATTCTTCTCCAGCACGGCTCAAAGTTACAATTCCTTCTGCGGCATCAGGCGCCAATTTAATTAATTCTTCAGGAATTGTTCCGCCTGTCTCCATAATCTTTACATCTGGCATAACTTCCTCAATCTGCTTTAATAAAGGAATGGCTAATTCAGTCTCAGCTGCAAGTAAGATTCCATCAGGATTTTTTGCTTTAACTTTGTTGAGCATGGTCATAAATTCATTTTGTTCTGCAGCAAATTTTTCAGTGGTGACAATGTTAAATCCTTCTTTTTCCATCACAGGTGGATAAAGTTTTGCATAAGACTGACCCCAAGCATCATCTACATAAATCATCGCTACATTTTTCATGCCCATATCTTTCATCGTTTTTGTTCCGGCATTTACATAATTCTTATTTGCTGGAGCTGCCTGAGAAAAGAAGTTTGCCCCTTGACTAGTTAAGATGTCACTAGCTGCAACAAAAGTGACTAATGGAGTTTTTGAACGTTCTGCAATGGGGATCATTGCTGCCGTTTCAGAACTAATAGAAGTTCCAAGAATCGTTGATACTTTATCCTGGTTAATTAACTTCTCTGTTGCAGCTGTTGCAGACTCTGCTCTTCCTTCAGAATCATAGTGAACAATTTTGACTTTATAGGTTTTGTCGCCAACCTTAAAACCGCCTTTTTCGTTGATTTCCTTTTCAGCTGTTTTATGTCCTTCTAACACCCAAGTTCCAGTTTGTGCGATGGGACCAGAAGTGGCTAATACCACACCGATTTCTACAGTTTCCATCGAATCTCCTGATGTTTTATTAGACCCTGAACTACAACCAACAAGCGCAGCAAACATGAATAACACTAGAACGACTATCCCAAATTTCACTTTTTTCATTCTCCATGCCCTCCTTAAGGGTTTCATTTGTGTAGATAGAAAATTCTTTGTGAGTACGTCTAGTAGCAACATTCCAACAAATAGTTATAACTCTAGCTTCTTTGCAATAATAGACTTCATGATTTCGTTGGTCCCGGCATAGATAGAAGTTGCTTGAACATCTCTAAACCTCCTAGCAATCTCATATTCTTCCATATATCCATAGCCGCCATGAAGCTGCAAACATTGCGAAGCTATTTTCTTAGTGAGATCTGTCACCCACCATTTAGCCATTGAAACTTGAGTAACAACATCCTTTTTTTGCATGTGGTTTTCTATTAAGTCATCCACAAATACTCGTGCAATTTGAAGTTCAGTTGCCATTTCAGCTAATTTAAACTGCGTGTTTTGAAATTGGCTGATTGACTTTCCGAATGCTGTTCTTTGCTTCACATAATCCTTGGTAATCTCAAACATTCTCTCAGATACCGCAACCGCGCCAACAGCAACTAGTAATCGCTCTTGCTGTAACTTTTCCATTAAGTAATAGAAACCCTTGCCTTCTTCACCTAGTAAATTAGAAACAGGAACTATTGCATCCTCAAACACTAGCTCTGCCGTGTCCGAACAATGCTGACCTAACTTACTTAGTTGCTTAGATTTAGTAAATCCAGCTGTCCCATCTTCCACTACCAGCAGGCTGATTCCTTTGTGTGCAGGCTGTGCCGCCGGGTCAGTCCTACATACGAGTACAACAAGGTCGGCATGAACACCACTTGTAATAAACGTTTTGGCACCGTTTACAATATAGTAGTCACCGTCTCTTTTTGCTGTAGTTCTAATACCAGCTAAATCCGAGCCAGACCCTGGTTCGGTCATGGCAATCGCTGTAATTGCGTCCCCATTCAAGCACCTTGGCAACCAGCGCTCCTTTTGTTCCTCACTGCCAAAGCTATTAAGATAGGGGACAACGATATCATTGTGATTATTAATTCCGACTAATCCGCTTCCGATTCTTTCCAACTCTTCATTGATCACAACCGAATAGCCGAAATCTGCATTTACTCCTCCATACTTTTCATCTACCCAAGGGCATAGAAAACCATTATCTCCCATTTTCTCCCAGAAATCTCGAGAAACTAACTTATCTTGCTCCCATTTTTCATAATTTGGAGAAGCGTTTTTCTCCAAAAATTTCCGAAGTGAACGTCTGAAAATTTCATGTTCTTCCTTTAGGAAACGTCTGCTCAATTGTTATCCCTCCCTTTTGTAGACTTATTGAATCTTCACGACTATTTTTCCAAAGAGATCGCCTTCCTCCATCCTAATTTGAGCATCCATAATGTCATCAAAATTGTAGCTTGAATCAATCACTGGGTGGATTTCATTTTCAGAAAAAAATGATAGCATTTCTTTGAACTCTCTTGGTGAGCCCATTGTTGTCCCCAATACATCCAATTGCTTTAGGAATATCTTTGGCATTAAAAGTTGGGGAACAGGACCAGCGGTAGCCCCAAAGGTGACAATTCTACTTCCATGCTTGGCGATATTCACAAGCTGTTGAAAGGATTTTCCCCCGATGCTGTCAACACTTATATCTGCGCCATCCTGCATCATTTTTCTCAACTTCTTATCCCAACTTTCCTCTCGGTAATTGACCCCCCCAGCTGCTCCAAGTGATATAGCTTTCTTTATTTTTTCCTCACTGCTTGAAGTTACATAGACGTTTGCTCCATGTGCTGTAGCAATTTGCAGCAGGAACGTTGCAACACCACCTCCAATGCCAGGTATAAGTACATTTTCTCCCTTATTCACCTTACCTCTAGTGACTAATGCACGATAAGCTGTCAATCCGGCCAATGGTAATGCTGCTGCTTCTTCCCATGTTAGGTAGTCTGGTTTCAGAAACACATTGTCTTTTGGGACCTTAATGTATTCTGCAAAGGTTCCATCAGTAGGATTACCAACAATCGAAAAATCCTTAGAATAAATTCTTTCCTCCTCACCCCAGTTAAGGGCTGGATTGATGATGACCTTGCTGCCAATTGGATATAGATTGGCATGTTCACCAGCAGCAACCACTTCACCCGCTCCATCCGCTCCAGGGATAGCAGGAAAGCGAATTCCCGGATACTCCCCTCTGCGTGCAAAAATATCCCTTCGATTAAAGGCAGCTGCCCGAAGACGAATGAGAATCTCATCACTCCCTGGTATTGGTGTTTCTATCTCTTTAAACTTAAATTGTTCGGGTCCGCCGATTTCACTTACTACAATCGCTTTCATTCTGTACCTCCCGGAAATAAAATCGTTTAATCAGATTTCACTCACTAACCCATTGTTTAAAAATATTCTTAACGTTCAGTAATAAACAAAAAATAATAAAGTCTAATAGACTAATTTTATTTCGATATTGAGCTGTTTCCGCATCGTCTTTCTAATGTCAGGAATAAAAGGTTGCAGTGAATCATTTTGGTAGACAATCTGGATTACTTCACTAAATAATTCATTTAGTGATTCCCAAGTCATTCTTTCACTTTCATTTTTACTTTTACGAGCCAAACTGATTAGCTTTTCTAGCAAGGTATCAAATGGACTTCGGATGTCGGTTACTGTTCTATTATTGACTTTTCCAAGGATCACTTCTAGTTCCTCAAAAAGCAGTAAGTTTACCCTTCTATATACTTCATCATTTGGAACTGTATTGGCATCTAAATTTTTCAATAACGACAGCATGGCAATGACTTGTTCTCTTGCCATTTCACTCGAAAGATTCGGCAGGATATCCTGCTT
The DNA here is from genome assembly GCF_001940785.1 of Bacillus sp. MRMR6. Lineage (GTDB taxonomy): Bacteria > Bacillota > Bacilli > Bacillales > Cytobacillaceae > Neobacillus. The sequence continues at coordinate 22,275 of NZ_MSLS01000022.1, read as the reverse complement.
TAGAACAAGACTAATCGTTTGAAAAGCGATTGACTTATCAAGCATTTCTTCACCTCAATATCCTAGAGTTTCAGCTAGCAGATTACGCATTAAAGTCCACCTATACCCTTGTCTTGCCATTCTTAAATCAGTCGCGTTTTCTTTTTCAAAGGCATGTGCTGCAGATAATGATAATAGTAGAAACCTGACTTGGTGCAAGACCTCGTAATAATGCAAGTCTTGTTCATTAATTCTTAATCCAGTTTGACTGGCATAGTAATCTAGGAACCACTTCCTGTCTAAAAGATAGCATTGGAGTGGTGAGTCCATTCGATTTGCTTTCGCACATATATAGGCGACATCCATCAAGGGATCTCCAATTTCAGCTGCTTCCCAATCAAGTATGCCGCTGATAGCTTTTACACCATACAGCATATTCCCCGTCCTGTAGTCTCCATGAAGAATGGAAAGACGCTGTGCCTCTGGGCGATGGTGCCTCAGCCACTGAAGCGCATCCGTCATGATAGGGTCATAAATATTTTTGTATTTTAGATATAAATTCTCAAGTTCTATTAATTTCTTATCAATAAAACCCATCCCTTCACCAGGGTCTGCAAAAACTTCGTGTATTCCGACCTTTTTGTAATCTAGCATATGTAAAGTGATTAAATAGTCAGCAAATTGTTTTGGGATGTGGGTATGACTAGATGCTTTTGAAAGAAAGGCACTTCCCTCTTTTGACCATGGTACATAACTCTTTCCTTCAAGCCGTTCCATAATCATGAATTCTTCACCAATAATCGTTTCATCTAATTCGAGCCGAAACACCTTTGGAACTGGCAGTGGTGTTGAATTACTTAAAATCTGAAGCAGTTTAAACTGCTGAGTCAAATTACGTTCCTCAGAAAGCAAACTGCTTTTTTTTAACTTTCGTATGACAAGCCCTTCTGACGTTTGTTCCGTTCTGACTGTAAAAACGTAAGTTTCGTCTGTCCATCCTCCAGAGGCTTGCTCGAAATCTTCTATTTCTAAGTTATTCCCGTTGAACATTTGCTCTTGTAGATAGTGCTGTAGAGACTTTTTAATAGATTCTAGAGACTGGGACAAGGAATGTCCTCCCTTCCTTAAACCTTTAGGTTATGATCTCTAAGTGAAGTTTTGAGGATTTTGCCTGAAGCATTTTTCGGTAGTTCATCAATAAATTCTATATATTGTGGTTTTTTATAACGCGCAATCCGTTCCGTACAATACTCCACAACTTCCTTCTCTGTTAAGGTCTTTCCTTTCCTAGGTACAACATATGCTTTAACCGTTTCCCCCCATTTTTCATCCGGGACACCAACAACAGCTGCTTCTAGGATATCTGGATGGGTATATAACACCTCTTCAATTTCTTTAGGATAAATATTCTCCCCGCCGCTAATAATCATATCTTTCTTACGGTCGACAACCGTGATATATCCGTCTTCGTCAAACTTGACCAAGTCACCGCTATGGAGCCAGCCGCCTCTTAACGCTTCTTTCGTTCCTTCAGGGTTCTTATAATACTCTTTCATTGTTGTTGGACCGCGGTAAATGATTTCTCCAACTTCTCCCGGCATAACATCCTGCATATTCTCATCTACTACCCTTACCTCTACATTGGAATAAGGCAGGCCAACAGAGCCGGTCTTCAACAAAGAATCACCTGCCTTCAATGTAGCGGTACTAGCTGAGGTTTCGGTGTGGCCAAAGGTATCATAAACACCAGCGTTTGGAAAATTTCGCATTAGCTTTTTCTTTAATTCCAACGGGGTGGATGCTGCTGCTGTACAAATAATTCGAATACTATCCACGTTAAAGTCCTTGAAATTAGGAACTTCAAGTAAGATATTCCACATGGAAGGGACCATAAAGGAATACGTAACTTCCTCCTTTTCAAATGTCTCTAAAATATGAATTGGGTCAAATTTCCTATGAAGAATGGATGTGCCTCCTACCACCATAATCATGGTCAAAGCGGATATTCCTCCAATATGGAATAGTGGTGTCGTTATAATTTGTACCTCATCTTTCGTCAGTCCACACTCCAGGTCCATGTTAACGGCGTTCATAAAAACATTTTTATGTGTCAGTACTGCACCTTTTGGCTTCCCTGTCGTTCCAGATGTGTAAACAATGATAAAATCATCACTATCCTTTAATTCTTCCAAACACACATTGTAAGCGTTCTCAAATATACTTTGATAAAAGTAATAAGAGCTATTTGAATCAGCGGGTTGATCAGTAATAATTACATCTTCAATTAACGGCAAATGTTCCATCATTTGATCAATAACATGAACAAAATCATGATGTGCCACTAACATTTTTGCATCTGAATTATTAAGAATATATTCAAATTCTAATTTTTGTAAGCGAAAATTTACTGGAACACATACAGCACCAATTTTCGCTAAAGCAAAGAAACATTCAGTAAACTCGACAGAATTATATAGTAGTAGGGCTACTTTCTCACCCTTTTTAATTCCTTTGGATTGAAACCAGCCGGCTAAAGTCTTCACTCTATCTTGGAGTAAGCTGTAGCTCATACGGTTTTCATGATCGATAATGGCAATTTTGTTAGGAAATCTTCGTGCTGAACGATTAAGCATCTCATCTACAAGTAATTCCTTCGCTCTTAAGTAATCTAGCATTCCGCTCTCACTCCTAATTAACTTGCACTGAATGGTTAGTTATTTTTTGACTCACTGTTTATTTTTTTATTTTATTTTAAATATTTAGAAAAATCAATGATTAAGATAATATTTTTTAAAAAAGAAATAATCTATAAATGGATGAAAAAAGATAATATAATTGCACAATAATAACACCATGTTGTTTATTGATGTWAAGCTATTAGTATTGCTCTTCCTGGTTAACGACTTGTTCAATTTCATCATTTCATTAAATGTTTCTTGATTTTTCAGAATAATTAACATATATTTAACCCATAGGTAAAAAAATAACTATGGATTCAAAACTTTTGTAAATGATGATATAGAGACAGGTTATTTTCAGGAGGGAGTTAAATGGCGTCTTTTAGAGCACAGAAAATCGCTAAAAAGAAACAAGAAATATTACGTTCTGCAGCGGCTGTACTTGCTGAAAAAGGATATCAAGGTACAACAATGGAGGAAATCGCTGCTAAGCTTTTAATGACGAAGGGATCTATGTATTACTATTTTAAAAATAAGGACGATCTTCTTTATCAATGTCATCAAATGATTATGGAAATCAGCCTTGAGCGAATGGAAGAAGTACTCAATAGTCATTTAAGTCCCGTCGATAAGCTTAGGAATGCAATTAAAGGACATATTTTACTTGCCACAAGCGAGAAATCGATGTTCATGGTAATGGATAAGCCAAATCAAAACTTTACGGATGAACAGTTAAAGGAAGTCCTGGAGGTAAGAAAGAACTATTCTCATTACTTTGATAAAATAATAAATGAGGGAATAGATAATAAGGTATTTAATCCAGTGGATGTAAGAATGGTACGCATGATTATTTTAGGTGCCCTAAACTGGATTCAACAATGGTACAATCAAGAGGGTCCGCAATCGGCAGAAGAAATTTCTGATGCATTTGCAGATTATTTGTTAAAAATGGTTGTGAAAGAGCATTAAATACCTCAAGCCCTCCTATGACTAGGAGGGTTTGTTCTTTTAAGAGAATTTGTTGACTCGCTGTTTGAGACTTCTTTCTAATGGTTTCTCATCCAATTTTCTCTTCATTATTTTCATCATTAATTAATATTCTTTTATTATTTTTCACTTGAGTCAGATTTGCTCGTTTAAGGAGATACTTTAAGTGATCGAGAGGCATCGAACCCCTTCCTTTTCCGTCATCAAGTATGAATTGTACGGTAATACCATTATTATTTACAACAGTTAAGGCTTCTGAAGAATTAAAGTTACTTTTAATGGTCTGTGAAATTTGAAATTTAGTACCAGCCTCAATAGACATTTTCAGGCTCCTTTTATATGTTTTTTATTATTATTTACTAAAATTTACTATACATACATCTTTTTGAATCTGTTAGTCATTGGAGAATACCATAGATGCTTATATCTGATTTACCTTAAGATAAAATAACATTAACCGTACTGTATGGAGGGGAACTATGGAAACCTATTATGAATTAGTTTCTAAACAACGTAACTTCTTTCTATCAGGAAAGACAAAGGATGTTTCTTATCGTATTGAAGCACTGAAGTTATTAGCCCAAGTAATAAGGTCTCATGAGACAGAACTTATGGATGCCCTGAAAAAAGATTTGAATAAAAGCCGCTTTGATTCTTATATAACGGAGATTGGAATTGTGCTAGAGGAAATCCGCTTTACACTAAAGCATGTAAAAGATTGGTCTCAGCCGCGAAGGGTTAAATCAGCACTTGCACAAGCTGGATCGAAAAGCTATATTTACCCTGAACCTTATGGAGTTACACTAATCATTTCACCTTGGAATTACCCTTTTCAGCTAGCAATCGCCCCTTTAATCGGAGCGATAGCTGCTGGTAATTGTACGTTATTAAAACCATCAGAATTAACACCCGAAACATCTAAATTACTTGCTAAATTACTACACGAGAATTTTCCAGAAGAGTATATAACGGTCGTCCAAGGTGATGCCCAAACATCCCAATTTCTCTTAAAAGAAAAGCTTGATTATATCTTTTTTACCGGAAGTGTTCCGGTCGGAAAAGTAATCATGGAAGCAGCGGCAAAAAACTTGACTCCCGTTACGCTTGAGCTTGGTGGAAAAAGTCCTTGCATCGTCCATAAAGATGCAAATTTAAAATTAGCAGCAAAACGGATTGCTTGGGGTAAGTTCATAAACGCTGGGCAAACTTGTGTAGCACCTGATTATTTATATGTTCACCGCGAAATAAAAAAGCAGTTTACTCAACTTTTAATTGAAGCGATTAAAGAACTGTATAGCGAGGATGTATTTAAGACCGGGGAGTTTACTCGGATTGTTAGTGAAAGACATTTTAATCGTCTTAAAACCTTCTTGATAGATGGGAAACCTGTTTATGGCGGCAAATATGCTATTGATTTATTAACCATTGAACCAACCGTACTTGTGGATATTTCTTGGGAAGATTCTGTAATGCAGGATGAAATTTTCGGTCCAATCCTCCCCATACTGGAATATGAGAACGACAACTTTATGATGACAAAAATCAACGAACGCCCAAAACCCTTAGCACTGTATATTTTTTCCGAAAGTAAAGACTTCCAAGATAAAATCCTAAGTAACATTTCTTTCGGCGGCGGCTGTATCAATGATACCGTATATCACTTGAGCTCTCCTTATCTCCCATTTGGAGGCGTTGGCGAAAGTGGAATAGGCGCATATCATGGAAAAGGCAGCTTTGATGTCTTCACACACGAAAAAAGCATCTTAAAGCAAACAACTCGTTTTGACCTTCCATTTAGGTATCCCAATCGAAAAAATGCTTTGAAACAAATTAAAATGTTTATTAAGTGATTTCAGATACAAAAAGCCTTGCAGACCATTTTTCTGCAAGGCATTTATTTTTATTAATTAAGCTAAAACTTTTCCGATTTTTTCCATTGCCCAATCAATATCTTCCTTACTAATGATCAGCGGCGGAGCAAAGCGGATGACTGTATCATGCGTCTCTTTACATAATAGACCTTCTTCTTTTAACTGCTCACAATATGGTCTAGCTGCCTCATTTAGTTCAACGCCGATAAATAATCCTCTGCCTCTGATTTCTTTAATGACAGGGTTTTCTATCGTTTTTAACTGTTCAAGGAAGTACCTGCCTAATTCAAGAGAACGTTCTACTAATTTCTCTTCCTCAATCACTTCTAAAGCGGCAATTGAAACCGCACAAGCTAGAGGATTTCCACCGAAAGTAGAACCGTGCGAACCAGGATTAAAAACTCCTAAAACATCAGCATTAGCCACCACACACGAAATTGGGAATACCCCACCACCAAGTGCTTTACCTAAAATCAGCATATCTGGATTTACATTTTCCCATTCACACGCAAACATTTTTCCAGTCCTGGCTAATCCAACTTGAATTTCATCAGCAATGAACAAAACATTGTTCTCTTTACAAAGGTCTGCTGCTGCCTTTAAAAATCCTTTAGGCGGTAAAATGATACCTGCTTCTCCCTGTATAGGCTCGATTAAAAAGGCAGCTGTATTCGGTGTAATCGCCGCTTTTAACGCATCTAGGTCACCGTAAGGGATTAAGTTGATTCCTGGAAGCATTGGACCGAATCCGCGCTTATATTCAGGATCAGAAGATAGGGAAACAGCGCCCATTGTCCGTCCATGAAAATTCCCTGTACAGGCGATGATTTCGGCTTGATTTTCAGCAATCCCTTTCACATCATAACCCCAGCGGCGTGCTGCTTTAATAGCAGTTTCAACAGCCTCTGCTCCCGTATTCATTGGAAGGGCCATATTCTTATTTGTCAATTTACAGATTTTTTCATACCAAGGACCAAGCTGGTCATTATGAAAGGCACGCGAAGTTAAGGTAACCTTATCTGCCTGGTCCTTCAAAGCTTGAATGATTTTTGGATGACGATGTCCTTGGTTAACTGCTGAATAGGCACTAAGCATATCCATGTAACGATTACCTTCTGGACTTTCGACCCAAACTCCCTCTGCCTTTGATACTACGATTGGCAGCGGATGATAATTATTCGCACCAAATTTTTGTGTTTGTTCAATGATTTCATTTGTTTTCGTTGCTACCGACATAATATTGCCTCCCCTATAGAGTTTCCGAAGTAGTTTTTGCTTGCATATGAAGCAGGATGTAATCTGGGCCGCCAGCTTTAGAGTCTGTTCCTGACATATTAAATCCGCCAAATGGCTGGTAGCCTACGATGGCTCCCGTACAAGTTCGGTTAAAATAAAGATTTCCAACGTGGAATTCCTCGCGAGCCCGTTCAATGTGTTCACGATTATTAGAAATAAGCGCACCCGTTAAACCATAGTCCGTATTATTGGCTATTTCCATCATATGGTCAAAATCACGTGCTTTGGAGAAAGCAAGTACTGGTCCAAAAATCTCTTCCTGCATAAGGCGGGCATTTTGGTCTAAATCGGCAAAAATGGTAGGCTGAATAAAGTATCCTTTTGAATCTTCACCTTCTCCACCAGTCATGAGCTTTCCTTCCTGCTTGCCAATTTCAATATAGTTCATGATTTTTTTAAAGGATTTTTCATCAATTACTGGCCCCATATAAGTTTCTGCCAATTCTGGATTACCTAGTGAGAGTGATTTTGTAAGAGCTACTGCTTTTTCAAGTACATCGTCATACACGTCTTGATGAACTACCGCGCGCGAGCCTGCGGAACATTTCTGGCCAGAGAAGCCAAATGCAGAGTAAACGATACTTGCGGCTGCCAAATTTAAGTCCGCATCGTTGTCAACAACGACAGTGTCCTTCCCGCCCATTTCAGCAATGACCCGTTTAATCCAGATTTGACCAGGATGAACCTTTGCTGCACGTTCATTAATTCGGCAGCCAACTTCACGTGATCCAGTAAAGGAAACAAACCGTGTTTTAGGATGATCAACAAGGTAATCACCAATTTGGGCACCGCTGCCTGGAACAAAGTTTAGCACGCCCTCCGGCAGTCCAGCCTCTTGCATCAATTCAACAAATTTCGCAGCAACTACTGGTGTGGAGTTGGCTGGTTTTAGTAGAACCGTATTACCAGTAACAATCGCAGCAACAGTTGTACCTGCCATAATCGCTAATGGGAAGTTAAAAGGTGAAATAATGATCCCTACTCCTAATGGAATATAGTGATACTGATTATACTCACCATCACGGCTATTTACAGGGAATCCTTCTTTTACTCTCAGCATTTGTCGCCCATAATATTCTAAGAAATCAATAGCTTCTGCTGTATCTGCATCCGCTTCCTTCCACGGCTTTCCCGCTTCTTTCACAAGGAAGGCAGAAAATTCATGTTTACGGCGGCGCATAATGGCAGCTGCACGAAAAAGAATATTGGCACGATGCTCTGGTCTCCACCTTTTCCAAGTTTCGAATGCTGTTAATGCGGCGGCCATAGCCTTCTCTGCCAAATCTTGATCTGCCATAGAAACTTGGCCAATGATTTCTTGTTTATTTGCTGGATTGATCGAAACTATTTTTTGTTCTGTATGTATAGCCTCTCCACCAATCACTACTGGATATTCATTGTTTAATTGAGTTTGAACGTATGACAGAGCGTCTTCGAAAGCTTTTTGTTTTTTTTCATTTGTAAAATCAGTAAAAGGTTCATGTACATATGTTTTCATCTTATTTCCCCCTCGTTGTTTGCTTTACCATTAATACTATGCAAGTTTCGTGCCAGTTTCATATTCTTTATTAATATAGGATTTATGTGGTTAAACGCAAAATATTTTGGCGCAAAATATTTTTAATTCCATTAATATGCAAATTTTTTTTGCGTCTACAGAGATGTTTTGTTTTAATAGTTGTATACGCTAATAATAAGGAATGAATCAAATGAAAAATATGAATGTTGATTATTTGCAATATCTTAATCGAATGTACCGTAAGATTTTAGATGAAGTGGATGTAGGAGTTCACGCTGTAGATGAAACAGGAAAAACGATAATTTACAATAAAAAAATGATGCAAATGGAATCGATGGAAATTCAAGATGTGATGAATAAAAACCTTCTTGATGTTTTTATGTTTAAAGAGGACCAAGCTAGTACTCTAGTAAAGGCATTTCAAGAAGGGTTAGAGACAATAAACGTAAAACAAACCTATTTTAATAATAAAGGCAGAGAAATTACCACAATCAATAATACGATGCCGATTATTGAACAAGAAGATATCATTGGGGCCGTAGAAATTGCGCATGATGTGACAAAACTAGAACGTTTGATGAAAGGAAATATGAATCGGAACGGTGCAACGAGATATACATTCGATAGCATTATTGGGAATAGTCCCGTTTTCAGAGATGTGATTGAGAGTGCTAAAAGGGCTACGCGTACTTCTTCTTATGTTTTAGTTGTCGGTGAAACAGGCACAGGAAAAGAACTTTTTGCCCAAAGTATCCATAATGCGAGCGACCGGTTCTCCGCCCCATTTATCTCACAGAATTGCGCAGCACTACCTGATAGTTTAATAGAAAGTCTTCTTTTTGGAACTAAAAAAGGTGCTTTTACAGGTGCGATTGATCATCCTGGGTTATTTGAACAAGCGAATGGCGGGACTTTATTATTGGACGAAGTGAATTCACTAAATCACAATCTCCAGGCAAAGCTTTTACGTGTTCTTCAGGAAAAAACGATTCGCCGAATAGGTGATACGAAGGACACACCTGTGGATGTCCGAGTCATCGCGAATATTAACGAAGATCCAATTGATGCCATTACCAACAATCGTTTGCGAAAAGATTTATATTATCGTCTTGGCGTGGTAACCCTTTTTATCCCCCCTTTAAGGGAGCGTAAAGAAGATATCATTCTGCTTGTACAGCATTTTATCGAAAAATATAATGACCGTTTTCGAATGAATGTAAACCGCTTATCGGAGGAAGTGATCCACTCCTTTATGGAATATGACTGGCATGGTAATGTTCGGGAGCTTGAGCATATTATTGAGGCAGCGATGAACATTATGCCTGAGGAAGAAATTGTAATCGTTTATCCTCACTTACCCTATCAATATCGAAGCAAAATGCAGTTAAAGGAACGGCTAATGCCTCCCCCTGCTTCTACATTTATAAAGGAGCATTCGGATCTTTCTGCTCCATTGAAAACGCAGCTAGAACTATTTGAAAGAACCTATATCGAACAGGTATGGAAAACTACCGATTACAACATAACCAAAACTGCCGAAATCCTAGGATTAAGCAGGCAAAGCTTACAATACCGAATGAAAAAATTAAACCTAAAAAACAGTTAGTGGTATAAATCACAACAAATTTGGAAAAGTCATGCTTTTTGTCGATAAATCGACAAAAATCCTGCAGGAAAATGTCGATATAATAGTGAATAGGTAAGTAGACTTACACTAGGAGGAAAGACATGAAGAAAATTTTTACACTTTTATTTAGCAGTTTGGTTGTATTATTGATATTTGGTTCAGTTGGTAATCCGGTAAAAGCTTCTGAAATTCCAGAAGGAGAGGAAAATTGCATTTGTCATGATGTAACTTTTATTACAGGTGCAGAAAAAAACAAGATTGTTGCCAACCTTCTAAAAACCGACGCATTGAAGGATGTTCGAAAAGAACAGAAAGCTGAAGGAATTAAGTGGAACGGAGTAAATGACGTTCAAGTTTTGAAACATAATGTTTATCCAGTTACTATTGTTGGGATTCCTGTAACATTCGAGGATGGCACGGCTTTGATGGCTACATTTATTAATGGTGAATTCATGGGTGTAGGTCCACGATAAAATTCCAAAAAAAGCTGGCAATGGCCAGCTTTTTACTATTCTACCTCTTCCTCATCCATCAACTCATCAAACGCAGTTGAGACTTTGTCAAATTCTTCGTCGCTTTCGATTGCTGCTAGGTCGCCTTCTTCGTCTACTTTTAAAAAGAAGATATCGATGTCGTCCTCGGTTTCTGAATGGATGTCATCTGCAAAGCCCACCGCTGCATAATCCGTTCCTTCAAGCGTTAACGTTGCTAGCACTTCTACCTCTTGCTCCTGATCATTTTCATCACTAATGGTGAAAACTTCGCCTACTTCAATTTTTGCCATAATCTATTCTCCTCACTTTTGATCAATTTTACCTTCCTCAAAACAGTATTTCTAAAAAAGAACCAAAACATGTAACAAACTAGGTAATTTTTATAGCACTTTATATTCTCTCCACTCCTTGGGAAGGAGTGTTTGATATTGTCTGGTCAAAAAGCGATCATCTATAAGAACAATCGTTCCGCGGTCTTCTTCTGAGCGAATCAGCCTGCCCCCTGCCTGGAGCACCTTATTCATCCCTGGGTATACATAGGCATAATCGTAGCCATTCTTCCCCTTTTCGTGAAAATGGTCCTTAATTAAATTGCGTTCAAAACAAAGCTGAGGAAGTCCAACACCTACTACTATAACACCATTCAGCCGCTCCCCAACCAAATCAATCCCTTCTGAAAAAATTCCCCCTAAGACAGCAAAGCCGAGTAAATTCTCTTTCAAATCCGGCCGAAAGCTCTCTAAAAAGGCTTCACGCTCAACTTCCGACATCCTCGCCTCTTGCACTAGGGTCTCTGTGGATGAATCCGCCAGTTTAAATTGCTCATAAACAGCAAGCAGATATTGGTAGGAAGGAAAGAAAACGAGATAACTGCCAGGTCTGTTACTAATTAAAGCTTGAAGCGTCGCTGTAATCTTATCATATGACTCTTCCCGATCTCGATATCTGGTAGATAATGGTTTTATATATACGTCAACTTGCTCGGCAGAAAAGGGTGAATCAATTAACAGACTGTAGTCCTCCTCACCTCCCCCGAGTAGATCCTGATAATATGACATCGGCGAAAGTGTGGCAGAAAAGTATATTTTCGAACGATACCCCTTGCTCATTTGCTTTAACAATTGAGACGGATCAATACAAAATAGCTTTAGAAATATATCATTCCGATTCTTCTCTCCGTAAATAATAAACTGTTCATTAACAAAGTCTGCTATCTTTAAGAAGTTTTGTACAGTAAAGTAAGCTTCTAACAAATGGGGCGAAGTTTCCGACACGAGGATTTGCTCAGCGGCCTTACTAAACTGATGCAACAGCTCAAGCAATTCACCATCAAGCTCGGGTAAGGTAAATTCATTGCCTTGCTGAACTTTTTTTAAATGAATAAACCATGCATTTACCTTTGTCGCATATTCATAGATATCCTTATTTTTACCTTTATACTCTCTTTTTAAGTCTAAAAAGGTTTCTTTAGTTAGTTGTGCAGAGAACATCTCTCTACCGCGGTCAACTAAGTTATGTGCCTCATCTACGAGTAAAACAGTCCTTTTCTTTTGTTCTTCAAACAATCTTTTTAATGAAACTCTAGGGTCAAAAATATAATTGTAATCACAAATAACGGCATCTGCTACATAAGCCAGATCAATAGAAAACTCAAAGGGGCATACACGATGTTTTTGGGCATATTTTTCAATTATTTCACGGTTCATAGCTGTCTCATTAGCAATAATATCTAAAATCGCTCCATTAATTCGGTCATAATATCCATCGGCAAACTCACAATATTCCTTTTGACACTTTGTTTCATCCTTAAAGCATACTTTGTCCTTTGCAGTAATCGTAATGCTTTTCATCTGAATTCCCGAGGATCGTAGTTTCTCGAATGCTTCTTCTGCTGTGGTACGGGTAATCGTTTTAGCAGTCAGATAAAAGATTTTCGCAATTTTTCCTTCCCCTATCGCCTTTACTGCTGGGAATAATGTGCTCATTGTTTTACCGATCCCCGTTGGTGCTTTAACAAATAAACTTTTTTTATCTGAAACGGTTTTATATACCGCACCGGCTAGTTTCCGCTGCCCCTTTCGATATGTACCAAAAGGGAATGAAAGAGCAAGACTACTATCGTCACGATCTCTAATGTGATGATGCAGTAAATTTGCATATGGAGCATAATTTTTTATCATTTCAAAAACAAAAGCTTCTAATTCTTCTTTCGTAAACTTCTCATTAAACACTCTTCTTTCTTCTGTCTCCACATGAACATATGTTAGCTGAACAGAGATTTCAATAAGATTGTTTTCACTAGCATAAATATAAGCATACATTTTTGCTTGTGCCCAATGAACAGGTTTTCCTCCAGAATCTAGCTGATCTAGAGCCTTCGGTGTTGATTTGATTTCATCAATCGTCACCTCCCCATTTCGGAAGAGTAGACCATCACATCTTCCATCAATCCTATAGACCAGGTTATCGTAAGGTATATCTATACTTAAATAGACCTCTTTCTGATCACACTCTTCATACGTTTTTTGGATTCTTTGATGAACTCTCGTACCATCTAAAAGAGTGGTTTGTGAGCGGAATCTCGAGTCAATACTTCCACTACTAAACACATATTCAACGAGTCTTCTTACCGATATATGTACAGCATCCGCCACCATTTCACCCCCCCCTTTAAAAGAATGTATGTTTGCCTTTTATTATAACAGAAAAAGCCAATTCATAAAAAAGAGAACAAGATAGTTTCTTCTATCATGTCCTCTATTATGATTATTTCCGTATTTGTCCAGTACCACGGATAATTGCTTTTGTTGTTGTTAACGCTTTAAGACCCATTGGTCCCCTAGCATGAAGCTTTTGGGTACTAATACCAATTTCTGCACCGTAGCCAAATTGCTCTCCATCCGTGAATCGAGTAGAAGCATTATGGTATAAGGCAGCTGCATCAACCGACTTGAAGAATAATTCAATGCTTTCTTCATTCTCACTAATAATAGCCTCAGAGTGTTTCGTGCCGTAACAATCAATATGATCAATTGCTTCTTTTACACCCTCCACCAATTTTACCGCTAATACCGGCCCCAAAAATTCTGCATGCCAGTCATCTTCTGTAGCCCTGTTTATGAATGAATAGTCAGACGCCAGCGCCTCATCCCCACGGAGCTCCACTCCTTGATCGTGGAGGAAATTCAACAAATCTGATTGATATGACCAATCTTTATGAATGAGCAAGCTCTCTGCGGAATTACAAACAGACGGACGGTGCATTTTCGCATTAAAAACGATGTCAATAGCCATTTGCGCTTTGGCCGATTCATCTATAAAAACATGACAATTGCCTACACCTGTCTCAAGTACAGGGACGGTTGCATTTTGGATAACAGTTTGTATCAAACCAGCACCGCCTCGAGGAATAAGAACATCAAGGTACTGATTCAATTTGAACATTTGCGAAGCCGTCTCTCGGCTCGTGTCCTCAAGCAATTGAACAGCATCTACAGGTATTTTACTCTCAGCCAGGGCTTGACGCATCACTTTCACTAACGCCTTATTAGAGTGGAGAGCAGAAGTACTGCCTCGTAATAAAACGGCATTCCCTGCTTTTAAACAAAGACTTCCTGCATCGACCGTGACATTCGGACGAGCTTCATATACCATTCCAATTACACCAAGAGGAACCCGAACATTTTGAATCTTTAACCCATTCGGTCTTTCCCATGCTTCTATCGTTTCTCCGATTGGATCTTCGAGCAAAATTAGCTGTTTGATAGCATCTACAATAGCTGCGATTCGTTCTTCATTAAGAAGTAATCGGTCCAGCAGGGAAGCAGATAATCCATTTTTCTTTCCCACTTGCAGATCCTTTTCATTTTCGCTTATAATTAAATCTTTCTCTTTCATCAAGTTGTCTGCGATTAGAGATAGTGCTTGGTTTTTTTCATTAGTTGATAACATGGCTAAGGATTTTGTAGCAGTACGCAGTTTTTTCGCTTTATCTAATAACTCACTCATTGTCATTATTCCCCCTTTGGTATCATTACCCAATTATCTCGATGAATCACTTCTCCACGTTGATTTATAGAAAGAGCTTTGGAGCGTTCACTCGGTAACCCTTTCACTTTTTCTAAGTTCTTTGAAGAATAGTAGATTTGGCCTTTCCCTATTAACTGCCCCTTTTGGTTATGAACTTCGACTACATCCATTGCATTAAATTCGCCTGTAACTTTTGTAACCCCAACTGGCAGCAAGCTTTTTCCGTTTAGAACTATAGCTTTTTCTGCACCTTCATCTATCTCCACAACCCCTCCAACCTGGGAGTGAAAGGCAATCCACTGCTTTTTCATTTGCATTTGTGTTTGGAAAGGACCTCCAATATATGTACCGTCGCCCTTTCCCTCCAGAATATCTACTAGTTTCTCCTTGCCGTTTCCTGTTCCAACGAAAATGCTTACTCCGAGTGATAGTGCTTTCTTTGCAGCCAGCAGCTTTGATTTCATACCGCCAGTTCCAACATTAGAACTACTGTCCCCTGCAACCCCAAGAAGGTCATCAGATACATTGGGAATGAAATGATATTTTTTCGCCGTTTTTGAATGATTTGGATTTCCATCATAGATTCCATTTACATCAGTTAAGATCAATAACGCATTGGCATGTAAAAAACCACTAACAAGCGCAGAAAGCATATCATTATCACCAAAGGTTAACTCTTCAACTGAAACTGAATCATTTTCATTAATGATTGGTAGAACACCACGTTGAAGCAGTTCACTAATAGTGTTGAATAAATTATGAAATCTTTCGAGACTGTAAAAATCCTGCCTTGTTAATAAGATTTGAGCGGGTACAATCTGATAATCATTAAATTGCTGATGATAATGCTGCATCAACAAGCCCTGTCCAACCGCGGCTGCTGCCTGCTTACCGGCAAGTGTTTTAGGTCGAGACGGATACCCGAGCGCACTGAACCCGGCTGCTACAGCTCCTGACGAAATTAGGATTACATCATGACCTTGTTGCTTTAAATAGGAGAGTGCCTCGATATGATCGCGAATCTTTTCTTCTGAAATCGTTCCATTTATCGAGGTTAGCGAGCTGCTGCCTATTTTCACAACGACAAGTTGTTTTTTCATACCGTTCGACCTTCCTTTTATATAATAAAAAACGACTCCTCTGTCCTTAAAAAAAGGACGGAAAAGTCGTTTCCGCGGTACCACCTTTATTAATGCGGCAAAGTGCCTGCATTCACTTGATTCCGTAACGAGGAAATACGGCTTATGTTTGCATAAGCAGCTCAATTGGGCAGGTTCAATTTGTTTCCGTGAGAAACCTTCCAGCCGTGGGTTCCACTCTCTTGCACGTTCCCTAAGTTTACTAATCCCATACTATTTTCTCATATAATTTTATTTGATTATCCATAGAATTGGCTTTAATGTCAAGTAGAAGTTAATGTTTTTATTTCAAGTTAGATTGATTAAGAAAAATTTCCTTAACCAAGTTTACCGGTAACGGATGACTGAGATAGTAACCTTGTCCCTCATCACAGCCCTCACACTTAAGGAATTGTAATTGGTCTTCCTCTTCAATCCCTTCGGCTACCACGGTCATATTAAGACTATGCGCTAAGGATATAATCGCTGCAGTGATCCGTTCTCCGTTATAATCTCGATTAATATCTTTAATAAAGCTGCGGTCAATTTTCACCTTATCTAATGGAAATTGACGAAGATAAGTTAAGGAAGTATAACCTGTGCCAAAATCGTCAATTGAAATCGAAAGCTCCGCTTGCTTTAAGTTTAACAGACTTTCCTTAACTAACTCTACATCATCAACTAAAAAACTTTCAGTAATTTCGAGCTCCAGCCAATTAGGATCCAGATTGGTTCTTTTTAATATTTGTCTCACTGATTCTACAAAGTCATAATGCAAAAGTTGCTTAGTAGAAATATTTACTGCAACCTTAAAAGGTGGTAAGCCTGCATTTTGCCAAGTCTTCAATTGTTTACAGGCCGATTCCAAAACCCATGCACCTATTTGGATAATTTGACCACTCTCTTCTGCAATTGGTATGAAATCACTTGGCGGTATTAAACCAAGCTCTTTATGGTTCCAACGGATTAAGGTTTCAAAAACACTTACCTCTCCCGTTTGCATATCGAAAATCGGCTGGTATTCCAAAGAGAATTCTTTTTTCTCTAAAGCTTGCTTTAAGTCTCGTTCGATTTTTAATTTGTATGCAGATTTAATATCTAACTCTTTTGAATAGATGGTATAGCTATTCTTTTTGTATTTCTTAGTATAGTACATCGCTGTGTCGGCTTGTTGAATTAACTGATGAACAGTTTCTTCTTTATTTCCTCCGAAAGCGATTCCAATACTAACTGATACTGTTACCGAGTGTCCTGACACATTAAAAGGGTCCATCATTATTTTGTTAATTCTTTTCGCAATTTGAATGACCTTTTCTTGATCCGTTTTAGGGAGTAAAATGGTAAACTCGTCACCAGCGAGCCTGCTGATGATGTCTTTTTTTCGCAAATTGTTTTTGAGGCGCTCAGATACTAGTTTTAAAAAAACATCACCAATATGGTGTCCCAATGAATCATTAATCGCTTTAAAGCGGTCCAAATCAAGGAAAAGTACAGCAAACGGCTGTGTATTAGAAGACCTGGTGTGGATTAATTGATCAACGTTATCTTCAAATAGTTTTCGATTTGGCAATTGTGTAAGCGGGTCATAGAAAGCCAACTGCTCCATTTGCTGGTCATATAGTATTTTTTGAGTTATATCTCTCGCCGTACCATAGCATCCAACAATTTCACCATTTTCTCTCATTGGAAAAGCAGTGATTCTCAGGTGAATCAGCACCCCGTCTTTTCTGGTTACAATTAAGTGATAACTCGATGTCTGCCCATTTAGTGCCATTTCAAAATGTTTAAGAGCGTTCTCTACATGTTCTGGGTGGATCAGCGGGATAAAGGACATTTCCAGCAGCTCAGAGGTTGTGTACCCGATAATCTCTTCACTGGCGGGGTTAGCACTGACAAATTTTCCTTCCCGGTTAAAAGTAAAAATGGCATCAGGGCTATAAAGAAAAAGTGATTTGTATCGTTCACTTCCATCTTCTAACTGCTGCTTTACTAGTTTTTGCTTCGTAATATCCATCACTGTACCAAATGAAGTTATTTTTCCATTATGGTTAGCAATAATAACATGAGTTTGAGTGTATATAATTTGACCTTTATTGTGAATTTTTCGTATATTATAATTAGTCTCAATTTGTTCGTTTATATTTAATTTATCTAAATCGTGCTCGATAAAGGAACAGTCTTCCGGATGAATAATTTGATGTATAGTAACATGCTTATTAATTAAATCGTCCTTACTATACCCCACTAAGTCTGCATAGTAAGCATTTACATATAGGTAGTTCCCGTCCTCTAAAACATAGAACCCTACAGGTGCGTTTTCAACTAACTTTTCTAATGTAGTTCTGTAAAAAGCAAACTCTTTAGAGTTTTCATTTATGATTAATTTTGAAACAAATTCCTGAAAGGAGTCTTTCGTACCCTGTTGTCTATCTTGAAAATAGTTTTCCATTTTTAACCCCTAGTAAGAAAGTTTTATGGCCAAATCCATTTTATTGATTAACTTATTATAACTTAATTAACATATAGATTAAATGGCTTCTCAAATCTGTTAAAAACTGGTTTTTACCGCTATTTGCAATCTAATATATGATATGGAATAACAAATTTGGGATATAGAGGAGCGTCTTGTATGGAGATCAGTGAGCAAAAAAGATTATGGACTTATGCCCTGACCGGTATGTTAACAACTATTGTAATCTTAGCTTTTGCCAGACTTTCTTATGGGGTAATTCTTCCGTTTATGAAAGAAGGTCTGCAGATTACATACAAGCAAGCAGGATTCCTTGGAACTACCACCTCACTTGGATACTTAGGAACCCTTATCTTTGCAGGTATATTAGCATCTAAATGGGGCGGAAGAAGAACGATCTTACTGGGGATAACCATTGTCACAGCAGGATTAACCGGATTAACTTTTACTCCCTCCTACTGGTTTACCATTCTCTTTATGTTTATTCTAGGCGTTGGAACTTCCTTTACGTTTACCCCATTAATTTCATTACTTGTCTCGTGGTTTCCGGCCAAGAAAGGATTAGTTATAGGTCTTGCCACAAGCGGAGCTGGAATTGGGATATTAATTTCAGGAATGGTAGTACCCTACCTAGGAACGGTCTACGAAGTAATTGGCTGGAGGTTATCCTGGGGAATCTTTGCTGCATCTGGTATCTTTGTGCTCATTCTAACCTTCTTAATTATTAAAAATCCACCTCTAGATCTTTCCTCTAAACAAACAGCAAAGTCAACTTCACCGGTTGAGATTTATAAAAACAGGAACGTTGTAATTGCTGGTTTCATCTATGGAATCATTGGTGTTACCTATTTAGTTCAAATGATCTTTATTATGAGTTTTATGTTGGATTCTGGAATTTCTACAAAGTTAGCCGGTCAATTAATCGCTATAAATGGAATCCTCTCCATTTTTAGTGGTCCTATATGGGGGACTATCTCTGACCGAGTCGGCAGACGCACTTCTTTGATCATTACCCTAAGTCTGACAGTGATTTCAATGTTTATTCCTGTCTTAAATCCAACCGCTTTAGGATTTAGCCTGCATATTATTTTACTTAGCAGTACATTTACTGGTCTTTTCACCCTAATTCAAGCCTCAAGTATGGACCATGTGAAGCCTGCTGATATGCCATTAGCCTTTAGTTATGTCACTTTTTATTTTGCGGTCGGGCAATTGATCGGACCTGCCTTAGCAGGTTGGTTGATTGAAGATTTAGGCGGCTTTAAAAGCGCCTTTTTATTCTCCTCCATCATTTTAGCGATTGGCTTATTCTTAGCTGTAAAAGTTAAAAACCCTTCGCAGCAGGCCCAACCACTTCAAACAGAAATGAATAAGAGCTTAACTCAATCATAAGCTTGGTTGGTCTGGTCACTTCTAGCCTTGGTTAGTGACCAGACTAAGTGCTTAATTATTCGAATCCTCTAGAAATTGTTCAAGTATAAACTCAGCTGCTCTTTTTGATTCCAGCCTTACAGATATATACGGTGGCAGTGTTCCCCTCGTTGCCTCTACTGGTAATCCATGCCAAATGATCTTTTTATCAATGATAATAGATGGGGAATAAACATCCTCTTCCCGCCATTCATCTGCCTTTAATTCATCCCAGGTGTCAGCCGAAATAACTGTTAATTTCACTTTAGACTGACGATTTATTAATCGATTCTGCCATTCTTCTGACATGTTCGCCCCAACTGGAACAGATAGAACAATTGAAAATTGGGCAGTCTGAAGATCCTGAAAAACTTGCTCTAGTTTTCGTGCGTGAATCCACCTTAATCGAGCATGTTGATGTTTTATCCACTTTCCTATTTCCTTTACTTTTACCGATTGTTGGTGGCTTTCTTGATGGTCGACGAGCTGTCGCAAGGTTTTCCCACGATAGACGTGTTCCCGGATAAACTTTTGATTGCTAACATGTATGAATTTACCCTTTGTCCTAGTAATCGCAACATTTAGTAACCGTTCACTTTCCTTGCCAATCAAAAGCATTCCGGCTCGTTCCAGCGGGGAGCCATCAACAGTATCAAATATCATTACATCCCGTTCACTCCCTTGAAATCGGTGAACAGTAGCAGAAACAATATCTGAACTTAAACGTTCTTCGTGATAAAGGTCCTCGAGCAATAGCTCCATTAGACTTGCTTGCGCCCGGTAAGGGGTAACATATCCAATTGAACGAGCACCACTCAGATAGGCTTCATGAATACTTTGAAAAGAGATTAACACCTGCAATAGATTAAAACGGGAATTGGTCGTTCTTTCACGGCTGCAAATTGCTCCCATATAACTAGTATCAATAAGCATCGAAGCTCTCCCTGGAAAGGGAGCTTGTTCAACAATTTGATTTCTACTGTTCAGCACGCTTTCATGATCGCCAACTAATGATTGATAAATATATCGGTTTGTGAAAGCTGAAATTTCTGGATGCATCCTGCGTTGTTCCTTTAGTAAGAATAAATGTGGATGAATACGCCCTTTTTCAACCCATTCAACAATTCCTGAACGGTGAAAGATATCCTCCTTCAGCCATTTCGTTACGAGAGAATCTCTAGAGGAGGCAATGGGCGGTAATTGTTTAAAGTCACCGCATATGACCACTCTTTTTCCTAATGTTGCAGCATACGCCGCCTGCGGAACATAGGCCATACTCGCCTCATCCAATATGACAATATCAAACTCTGTATCATAAATGGCTGTGTCGCTTGCTGCTTTTGCTAGCGTACTGCCTACAATCAATGCATCCTTAACAAATTGAACTTCCTTATGGCGGATTTTTTCAAGCACTCTTGCAATTTTCATTTCAAGTTCCAGTAATTGCTGAGAATCTCTTTTGCTAAAAGAGTTTGCCAAGTCCTGCTTTAGCTTTTGCCTTTCGTCAAAAAGAGTTTCTTTATCAGATGCCAATTGTGGCTCCCATTTTTCTAGAAGCTGACTAGTTGTGAGTGTTTCATGACTTGCTAACTGCTCACTAATTTGGGTGCCATAACGAAGAATCTCACCTTCACGGAAACGTCCCTTTTTCTTTATAAAAGAAGAAATTTCAGCTATTAATACGTCCACGGCCTGGTTACTATGAGATAAAATTAACACTCTTTTCTTCTGAAAATACTTATTTGCTGCCACTCGAGCTAATGTATAGGTTTTACCTGTACCAGGTGGTCCCCAAACAAATGTAACTGGATTGTACTTTGAGCGTAAGACTAATTCATGGACGGAACTTTTGGCTTTTTCTTCGGGGTGCTTTGGGACCATTGAAGGCTCCATTAACCGCTTAACTCTGATGCGTTTTTGTTTGCTCTTTTTAATTTCATCCAAGCGTTCAATCAACTGTTCGAGCAATTCCCAAGGGTCATGATATAAATATGCACTCTCGATTAGATCTCCAAAAGATTTCTCTAATTGTAAGATTGCCCCTTTTCCTTCAGCCGATAACACACGCCCAGCTTGTTTCATAGCTCCCCATTCAATTCTGATCGAAGAACCAACAGGAATCTTAAGAGGAACCGGTGTATCAAAATAGTAGTTGAAACTGCCATCATTAGATAAAAGTCTTCCATTTTTCACAAAAAATTTATTACTGCCGTATTTTTTTAAATGCATGATTTCATTTTGCAACGCTTGCTGCCACTCTTTAATATATTCTATTGTAGTCGTCATCATTTTCTTCCTTTTATTCCATAAGGTTTTAAGCAGACCGTTTTCTAATATAACAACTATAACATTCAAAGAGTCCATAAAAAAAGCACTCACTTTACTGGCAGTGAATGCTTTTGATTAATGTGTGTTTATTAAACTTTTGGCTGTGTTAAACTAGGCTGTTGATTTACGCTACAGGCGCTATGCTTTCCGCGGGCTCGCCCGTGAGCCTCCTCGGTCGTTCCGAGAGGGCACTGAAAAAGTCCTTTGTTTTGAGGCAGTTGAAGGTTGATTTTATCAACCCTTCAACTGCTTTTTATTTTATAATTAAGGTAACAAGACTTTAAAGGTGGTACCGAAATGATTTCCTTTCAAGATTCATTCAATCTTAGCCCATATATAGGAATTTATGATCTCATTGTTCCAAAAGATAATATGCTTCGCCAAATTAAAGAACTAGTCGACTTTTCATTCATAATTGAAGAATTAAAAGATAAATATTGTCTGGATAACGGTCGCAATGCCGCAATGC
>NZ_MSLS01000021.1 GCF_001940785.1 Bacillus sp. MRMR6 | reverse complement strand
ATCCTATAAACATCATTTTAAATAAATTCAGGGGGTCGGAAGGGCGTCCATTATCATCACTATAATAGGGGCGTACCTTTTCAAGAAGAAAAGAAAAATCAATATGTTTATCAATTAAACGGAGAAGGTGATTGTCAGGAACCAAGTCATCAATAGTTACAAATTAAATTCATTTTGGGTTGATACTTTTGGTTTAAACATATATTTCACCACTTATTATTTAATTTTTAATTATGTAGAGAGCTGTACACTATAGATTTAAACTTTGTTGAATTGCGTGGAAGGCACGTAGACTCCTGCGGGACTAGAAGGTCAGGGTGAGACCCCACAGGAGCGCAAGCGACGAGGAGGCTCACCGACCGCCCGCGGAAAGCGAAGTGCCTGGAGCGCAATTCAACAGACATATTTCAAAGCCTTTTATAATAATATTATAACAAATTAACGCGGTGAATCGTTAAAATACTTGCATAAAAATAAGAGGCTGTCGAAAGTTTCTCGACAGCCTGTCGGTCGAGTACGACCGATTTTTTTATTTAGCTTAGGAAACTAATTTGAACCATCATGACTGCTAAAAAGATGACGGAATTGATGATTTCATAAACTCCAATTTTCATCGGTGATAATGGTTTTCCATAAAAAGCAATTGCTCTATACAAACTTGGGATATATGCAATGGCAACAATCCAATAACCCAAAACAAACCAAACGACTAGTAATAGGGAATGATATACCCAGGATATCCATTTGAATTGGCGGTTTTTTTTCTCTCTAATCATTGTTTTTACGTAAAATGTACAGCCAGCAAAGAATAATATAGACACCGAAAATACAAGCAGGGCTTCCAATGTAATCTGTCCTTGTCCAAGGTAGCTGCTAGCTAAGCCCGCGATAGAAAATGCAATTATAGCACTAAAATCATTCATCAAAGCCCGATCATTATTCTTTGAGGTATAATAAGCATTTATAATAAAAAAGGGAATCATCATCAATCCAAAATAAACAATGGAAGGCATTTTAAACAATGGAACAAATAACAAAATTAAGGCAGGCAGTAAATAGATGACCGTCCATTTACTGTAGAATTTGATTTTTTTCTTCTTGAATAACATAAGCATCGGGTATGTTGCTAAATACAGTAACACCCAGCCAATAAAAAATGGGATATGCTGCCATGTAAAGCCGCCAGCAATAACTCCTAACCAAAACGGGATAATAATCATCGCCCATGCACCATGCTGTTTTGGTAAGAATAATTTCATCTTCGTTCCACTCCTTTTCTCTGCTTACCCCTACTATAAGGCAGCAAAAATCCAAAAAAAGTGAAACACATCACATTTAGAGACAATAAAAAAGAAGGCAGGCTGCCTTCTAACAAATTTGTCACTTTTACGCTATTTTAACTTTTTATTCCGCATTAACGGGTAGTAAGACCCCCACTGACGGAAGTTTCACTTTAATCATCTTTTTGAACGTATTGTTTGATCTTTTCTGCAATCTGAAAGACTGCATTTTTATCAGATATATGGAAGAAAGGAACCTTTAACGTTTGACTAACCGCGAACAACTCCTTTTCCCAACAAATAACAGCTTTAATATGATCCAGTTTTGATAAGAGTGGCAGGTCGGCATCACTTTTGATTAATATCAACTTAGGATAAGATTCATGCTTATGGCCTTCGATTAAAAGGATTTCCGGTTGCAAGCATTCCATTAGGCTAATTTGCTCCTCTAGGCTCCAGCTAATTGCATTTGCCTGAAGAATCATACTCCCATCACCTTCCACTATTGAAGCACTTGCCCCTGCTTTAAGATGACGGGATGAATCCTTTTGTGGGGTGCCCTCCGGTTTACCGCCATGACCGTGATGCTTGATGGTCATGACTCGATAGCCCTGTTCTGTTAAAATTTGTATTAATGACAACAAGAAGGTTGTTTTCCCGCTATTTTGGTATCCTACCACTTGAAAGATCACGGGTTTTACCAAGGCCACTCACTACCTGTTTGATCCTCTAAAAGAAGGATATCTACCTCACAGCCGGCCTGAAACCCTCTTGTTCCACCTGGCAGAATCATTAATGAATTGGCTCCCGAGAGGCTCATAATGATATTGGACTTATCCAATCCACTCGGAGTTACACTGAGCCTGCCGTCTCTAATAGAGAAAGCACTTCGGACAAATCTTGTAAATGGATTGGCCTTGGGAAAGTCAACCTCAAGGATTGCTTTTTCTTTACGCAAGTGCGGGAAATTTGAACATAACATTTTCCGAATAATGGGACGGGCAAATAATTCAAATCCAACATAACAGGCAGAAGGATTACCTGAAAGCCCAAATAACAGCTTGCCTTCTAGTTGGGCTATAGTCGTGACACTGCCAGGTCTCATTGATACCTTGTTAAATAATACTTCTGCCCCAAGTTTCTCATATATAGCAGGTAAATAATCAAAATCTCCAACTGAAACTCCACCTGTTGTAATTAACATATCTACCGTACCAAGAGAATTTTTCACCGCGTCAAAACAAGTATCAAATTCATCAGGTAATTTACCAAAATAATGGACAGTTGCCCCCGATCTCTGAATTTGAGCTGCTATCATATGTGAATTACTATTTCTAATTTTGCCTGGAATTAATTTTTCATCTACTTCCAATAGCTCTGTACCAGTTGCAAATAAGCCAATAAGTGGTTTCTTCGCTACAGGTACTTTATCGTATCCAAAGGTTGCAAGCATTGCTTTTATCCCAGGATTAATCAATACACCTTTTTTCACCAGCACCTCACCTTCTTTGGCATCTTCACCTCGAAAGGATACATTGTCACCTGAGTTAAAACTTCTTTTTATTGACATATATGCGACATTGTCTTTTTCGTAAGTCTTGGCCACCTCAAACATGACAACAGCATCTGTACCTTCTGGCATCATCGCTCCAGTCATAATTCTTACAGCCTCATAATCACCAATGACCTTGGAAGTAGTCATACCAGCACCAAGATGATCGACAACTTTAAAATCCACTGGGCTATTTTGAGATGCTTCTTTTGTATCTACCGATCTGACAGCAAATCCATCGTAAGGAGCCCTGTCAAAATGTGGAACGTCACTCGTCGCGACTAAGTCATCAGATAAAAAACGTCCAAAACTTTCATCTATTGAAACATATTCTGTTTTTCCAGTAAGGTTAAATTCCATTACTCTTTTTACCGCATCCCCAACGGGTATTGGTTTTCTTCTTTCTAGCAAAACAATCAACTCCTGTATTTCAACAATAATTTATGTAGAATAGCACCTTCATTATTCATTATAAGCCTACCTAATACAGGCTGACATAGCAAATATCACAAATAAGGCGATTTATAAAAAAATAATGAAATTATTATAAAAGTGTGATTCAGGTCACCTAAAATTTCATCAGATTCTATTATGCTTAACTTAGAAATACCGATGTTTAAATTTAAGGAGGATATTGTTCATGATCACTTTCCCATTTTCAACTAATACATTAGTTAAAGATATTGTAAATGAGTTTCCAAAATCTAGTGATATATTTAAAAAATTCAGAATTGACTTTTGCTGCGGAGGTAACATTCCACTATCTCAAGCGATTGAACAAAATGGAATAAAGGAAGAAATCTTATTGGGTGAATTAAGAGCTGTATATGAGAAGAACCGTTCAGCCGAAACAGATTTAGAAGTTTGGACCAAGTCTGACTCCACCACAATTATCGAACATGTAACGAATCATTACCACCGTACAACCGAGGAGGAACTAACTCTATTAAGCCCTTATGTAACAAAGGTTTCACGTGTCCATGGTGACAGTCACCCTGAGCTCTTAAGAGTTTATGAACTGTTTTATGAATTAAAAAGAGAATTAATCGAACACATGGCAAAAGAAGAAAAGGTTGTATTCCCGCTTATCAATCAACTTGCAGATGGAACAGTAGAAAACCGTGAAGAGGCAATTAACTTCATTGTTGAACTTGAAAAGGAACATGACCATGCAGGTGCGATTTTAAGAGAGTTACGTGAAATTACTTCTGACTTTACACCACCAATTGATGCTTGCGGAACATATCGATTGGTATACAAGCGCTTAGAGGACTTAGAAGGGTTGACCTTCATGCATGTACACCTAGAAAACAACATCCTATTCCCTAGATATTTCTAATTTCAGATGCATTTACAAAAGAGGGCTATCGAAAGCCTCTTTTTTGTGTAAAAAAACTCTCTTCAAAGAAGAGAGTTTAACCGCCGATATACGACATTTCTATTTTCTTTCGGTGTTTTGCCGTTTCTTCTGTTCTCTCATCCGAGTATCTGTCTGAGCGTTCGTTCCAAATCCCTGTTATTCTTTCAAGTAATTCTTCATCAGTAGCACCGTTTCTCATAATATTACGTATATCATGTCCATTCCCGTTAAATAGACATGTAAAGAGCTGTCCATTGGCAGACAATCGCGAACGAGTACAGCTGTTGCAGAACGATTCAGAAACAGACGAAATAAAACCAACATTTACATTTGTATCATTATAATTATATAACTTGGCCACTTCACCAAAATAAGTTGGATTAAGTGATTCTAACTTATAATGTTCCTTTAAGATTTCGTAAATCTGTTTCTTTGTTATGACGTCGTCCATTTTCCAACCGTTTGATGAACCTACATCCATGTATTCAATAAAACGAAGCTCAAGTCCGTTATTCTTACAGAAATCAGCCATTGGAATAATCTCGGAATCATTCAGACCTTTTTTTACGACCATGTTGATTTTCACCCCAAGTCCTGCCTGTTTAGCAGCTTCTATGCCATCTAGAACAGGCTTGGTTCCAACACCGCGGCCGTTAATCTGGCCAAATAACTCGTCATTAAGTGTATCTAAACTCACGTTAACTCTCTTCAGTCCGGCAGTCCTCAATGCTTCTGCTAGCTTAGGAAGTAACACTCCATTAGTAGTAAGTGCAATATCTTTTAGACCTTCAATACTTGAAAGCTTTTCCACTAAAATAGGCAAGTCCCTGCGAAGTAAAGGTTCTCCTCCAGTTAGCCGGATTTTTTCCACACCTAAGCTAACGAAAACCTTGGCAATTCTATCAATCTCCTCGTAGGTCAGCAAAGCACTTTTGGGTAAGAATTCAAAATCATCTCCGAATTGATCTGCTGGCATACAGTATTGACAACGGAAGTTGCAGCGATCAATAACTGAGATTCGTAAATCCCTAAGTGGACGATTATATTTATCTTTAATAATGGTCTTTTCCATTCATATCAACTCCATTATTTTCAAGAAGCTAGGTTTAGTATAAGTGTAACAATGTTTGAATTTTATGGCTACCACATTATTCACTATCTTAACATTTCATAACATATTTTTTTTCAAATAGATGACGATTTATAGACAATTGATATGATGTATCAACAATTTATACAATGATTATTAAATATTTCACTTCAAAATTAACTTAGTCCAATTTAGTTTTCACTATATTGTCATTGTTTACTTGTGTTTATAGCTAAAACCTGCGTTAGAATAAGGATAACAAAAAATGATTGGGCTAAGGAAACGACTTATTAAACTATGAGGTGATTTTAGATGATGACTAGTATGAAACCAACACATTCATTAGAAATTAAGGAATTACTCAGGTTTTCAGATAGGAAAATCAAAAGTGAAAGAGGAACTTACTTATTTCAAGAAGGAATGTTAGCTGAAGAGCTTTATGTTGTTCTTTCAGGTAAGGTTCAAATTAGTAAAATTACCTCTGACGGTCGTGAGCTTTCCTTGAGAATATGTGGGGCAAATGATATTTGTGGTGAATTAACTCTTTTTACCGACAATCCTCGTTACCTGCTTAGTGCAAAGGTTTTAGAGGAAGGTGAAATTGTTGCAATAAAAAAGGATGTTATTGAAAGTGAAATATTCCAAAATAGTAAGCTTGCATTCGAATTTATGAAATGGATGAGTGATCATTTCCGCAAAACGCAAACAAAGTTTCGTGATCTAGTATTAAATGGGAAACGGGGAGCACTTTTTTCAACCCTTATTCGAATGTCTAATAGCTATGGGATTCATAAAGATAATGAAATCTTAATTGATCTTCCATTAACAAACCAAGAACTTGCAAATTTCTGTGGTACCTCTCGAGAAAGTACAAATCGAATTCTAAGTGAGTTAAAAAAAGACAAGGTGATCAGCATTAAAAAAGGGAAAATTTCAATATTAGATCTTCAATATTTAAAAGATGAAATTGACTGTGAAAATTGCCCTGCCATTTATTGCAGTATTGAATAGGTAAGGATGGGAAACCATTCTTTTACTGAGGAATCAGCAGGTTTCGCTGCTTCCTCTTTTTTTGTCAGTTTGTTTGCTTTTCTCTCATTGCTTTTGGTATATAGACACAGAATGGTTCGCTTTCTAGATAATCCCCTGTCATTGCATAGGCTCTAGACCTTGAACCTCCACAAACATGGCGGAACTCACAAACTCCACACTTTCCTTTATAAAGATCAGGATTTCTCAAGGATGTAAAAATAGGAGATTCACGATAAATTTCTGCCAGTGGCTGCTCGCGAACGTTACCGGCTTTTACTGGCAGTAATCCGCTTGGATAAACATCACCAATATGTGAAATAAAGACAAATCCATTACCGTCATTTACCCCTTTTGGCGCCCTGCCAAGTCCGTCAATCGATCCTGTTAACCCTTGTTCTGTTAACGCGCTTAGATAATCGATCTCATCCTTCTGCTCCTTGACTTCACGCATTTTTTGCTGAATAACCACACGGCGGTAGTGCTGAGCAGCTGTTGTTTTAATATCGAAAGAAACGCGTTTACTTAGGTCATAAAGCCATCTAAATACCTTTTCATGCTCTACTGGTGAAATCATATCCGATTCTTGACCTCTTCCAGTCGGAACTAAGAAGAACACACTCCATAGAACACATTCAAGCTCTTCAACCATTTTGGCCATTTCGTCTAGGTATTCTATATTATACCGAGAGATGACTGTATTAATTTGGATCGGTATTTCAAGTTCATGCAAGTATTTAATCCTTTCCATTGTCAGGTCAAAGGAACCTGCAGTACCACGGAAATGATCATGAACTTCTGCTGTAGGTCCATCTATACTAAAGGCCCAGCGGGAAAGGCCGACTTCCTTTGCCTTTTCGATGGCTTCCTTTGTAACATTTGGTGTAGCACTTGGTGTCATTGAAACCCTTACACCTTTTTCGACAGCGTATTTTGCAATATCAAAGACATCTTCCCTCATTAAAGGGTCCCCGCCTGTAAAAACAAGCATTGGATTGTTCATTTCATATATTTGATCGATTAAATTTTTTCCTTCATCAAAGGATAATTCTCGTGGATCTCTTCTATATTGTGCCTCCGCACGGCAGTGCAGGCATTTTAACTGACACGCACGGGTTAACTCCCAAATGACAATAAATGGATCCTTTTTAAAATCTCGGCCAAAAGCCATATGAAACGCCTCCTAATACCGGCCATTTCAATCCAAACAGCCTTAATAACTGTATTATAAAGGTGAAAATAGTCTTATAAAGTGAACTACCTCACAACTAAGAAATGATATATGAACGAAATGTGAAACAAAACAAAAAACAGCAGAGATTCTGCTGTTTCTTGTTGCAATGGAGCGTATTAAATTAACGAATTCCTAGGGCGATTTTTGCGTAGCGTGACATCATTTCTTTGTTCCATGGTGGATTGAACACAATATTTACTTCAACTTCTTTTACTTCAGGAATATCTGCTAGTGCCCTTTTTACTTGATCAACAATTGTCCCCGCAAGTGGACATCCCATAGAGGTTAAGGTCATTGTTATGGTTACATTTCCCTCTTCATCCATTTCAGCATCGTATACTAAACCTAGGTTAACAATGTCTACGCCTAGTTCGGGGTCGATTACTAGTTCTAAAGCACCCATAATATTTTCTTTCAGTTCTTCATTCATTCTAAAACACTCCTCTATATTCATTTTAAAGATTTGTCTCAAACCAATTTACTGTTGCTTTTAGACCTTCACGACTGACTTTGTGGTCGGCCTGCTTATCTGTTATGAAGTGAATATTCTGTGCTTCAGGAGAATAGGTATCCTTATAGGACTGGTAAAATTGATAAGCTAATTTGAATGGAACAGTCTGATCCTTCTCTCCATGCCAAAATAATAGCGGCTTTCCATTTAATTTTTCAGGCTGAATACTTAAATCATATTGCCGAAGCATTGCCAACTGGTCTTCTATTTCTTTTTCTGAAAAGGGGACCTCAAATCCCTGGCTCTGTAACTGATCCATTTGCCATAAAGAAAATGATTCATAAGCAGGCATCCCCATTAAACTTACAGCTGTCTTAATCCAACTGTACTGCGTCAGGGCACCTAACGTTACAATCCCACCCATTGAAGTTCCAGCAAGTCCGATTCGATTTGGATCTGCTAACTCCTCTTGAACATAGTATTCCTTAAAGAGGTTTAGTTCATGGATTGTTTTAATGACAATCTCCCAAAAACGAAGATATAACTCCTTTTCAGTAAGACTTTGTTCTCTTTCGCCATGGTACGCTGCCTCGGGTAAAATAACCCGAAAACCTTTTTCAGCTAATAAATAAGCAAAATGAAGGTTATGTTCCTTACCGCTAGTAAAACCGTGAACAAAGATGATTAAGGGCAATGATTCTTTCTCTATATCCTTTTTAACTATTTGTAAAAAGGGAATATTCTTTAGTGTATCCTTTTCTACGATGACCACTTACTAGAACCTCCTGAAGCAAAGAAATTATAACGTTAATCAACTGGTTTTGAAGTGAAATTTTTTACATGTTAGGTATAAAATTGTTAACATAGTAATTAAAGTATTTCTTTTTATCTATTTACTTATATGGGTAGTGTAACATGTTGGTCGAAAAATTCATAAAAGAACGCTTTTTAGTAAACATCCCAGTAATTACCAGATGGCTTCATAACACCCATAAAAATGTACAAGAAGGAGTCCTTATGGCAGAAAAACATTTAATCGCGTTAGATTTAGATGGAACTTTATTAAAAGATGATAAAACCATTTCCAGCAAGACGAAAGAAGTATTAAGGAAAGCAAGAGAAGAGGGTCATGTAGTTATGATTGCTACAGGAAGGCCTTACCGTTCTAGTGAAATGTACTATAACGAGTTAAATTTAAACACACCGATTGTTAATTTTAATGGTGCCTTTATGCATCATCCGCGCGATAAAAGCTGGGGATTTTTTCACGATCCTCTCGATGTGAAAGTTGCTAAAGACATTGTTGAGGCATGCCGCTCATTTAATTTTCACAATATTATAGCTGAAGTCATCGATGACGTTTATTTCCATTATCATGACGAAAAACTTTTAGATATCTTCGGTATGGGAAATCCAAAAGTTACGACTGGAGACCTACGTAATTATTTAAAGGATTCTCCCACTAGTTTGTTAATCCATACAGAAGAAGAGCACTTAAAAGAAATTCGCCAGCATTTATCAAATGTTCATGCCGAAGTAATCGACCACCGCAGTTGGGCAGCACCATGGCATGTAATTGAAATTATAAAGGTTGGGTTAAGTAAGGCTGTTGGTTTAAAAAAAGCCTCGGATTACTTTAATATTCCTAAAGAACGAATTATTGCTTTTGGTGATGAAGATAATGATTTAGAAATGCTCGAATTTGCCGGACGCGGGATTGCAATGGGAAATGCCATTGCACAAGTAAAAAATATTGCTAATGAAACCACTCTCACAAACGAAGAAGACGGTATCGGTGTGTATTTGTCAGATTTGTTAAACCTTAAATAAATTTGTTTTTGTCACCATTGTTTACCTAATTGAAATCCTTTCATTAGAGCATACTATTTTGTGAGGCAGCCCTGCTGTTTCACACCAAGCTCACCAAATTGGAGGGATTCGAATGGGTAAACGAAACAAATCAAAACGCTTTGTCCAGCAAGGAAAGGATACCGTTACTAAACATGATGAACGTATTCCTTACCACTTGACCTATGCTGAAGCGGAAGCTCAGAAGATGGCCAATGTGCAAGAATCCTCGCTTGGGGGAATATAACTATGGGTAACCAATTATTCCAGGAAGCCAGAAGATTTGTTGAGATGGCAAAGTCTGCCGACCCTGCTGAACGCGATTCCGTTAAAGAGAAAGCAAAGAATGCACTAAGTTCTGCTTACGCTAATTCAACAATCGCAGAGCAAAGTCAGCTCCAAGAAATGCAAAATGAGCTTGAACAAGTGAAATGAATAGTGTAGAGAGAAAAGCTGGCACTCAAGTAAGTGCCAGCTTTTTCTACTGCTTAAACATCTCTAATACTAACGGATACACATTTTGTTCCTGCCCTTTATCATTTCGCTCGTAGAGTTTTAATATTAGTGTACCATTTTTAGGAAGCTTGTCCTTAGGAATGTTTATTTCTAATTTCAATTTCCTCCACTCATCCTCACTGCCTGCTACTTGGAGCTGCTGCTCTTTTAGAAGTTCTTCATGACCATCTTCCACCGAATATAGAACTAATCCATCCTTTGTCATTGTTTTTCCTGTTATTACATATTTACCATTATTGCCAGAAGCTTTCACCATACGAAACACTGGGTTTTCAGCAGGTATATATATATTTTGACTGTGAGAAAGAGATTCTTTCTGCAAAATCTTTTCTCCGTTCAGTTTATTGGGAATTAACCTTACATTTACAGTATATTCCCCCTCAGGTACTCTTTTACCATCATCAAAATAATCCCATTGGTCAACTATCGTAAAGGCACCACCTGGTTCAATTGTGACCTGCTGAAGTGCCTGTAGGAAATAACGATCTTTTGAATAGAGGTATACTTCCTTCCCTGTTACATCTACGACCGATATCTCAATGAGTTGAGAGGATTGGAATTCAAAGCGCATCGGGAAATCAACTTTATTCTCTATTGTAATCTCGAACTCAGCCGATTCAGGGCCCACTCTTGGTATAACTGTCATTTGAAATGTAGGTACACCATCATTTTTCTCTTCAATACCATGAAGACCTAGTAGCAATGGGTATAACAATACCAAAATAAACATAACTATACGCATTTAACTTCTCCCTTCTTTATTCACGTCTAAAGAATCCATAAATCCCTGTTGTTTGAATAATGTTAGTGAAGGCATTAGGATCAATTTCTTTTATAATCCTCTCTAAATCAAACAGCTCATACCGAGTAATTACAATCATCATGATATCTCTTTCTTCATTAGAAAACCCCCCTTTTGCGGGTATCATGGTAATACCTCTTACTAGCTGAGAATGGATTGCTGTTTTAAGTTCATTTGCCTTTTTAGTAATAATCATCGCAGTTAGTTTAGCATGTCTCGTATGGATGGCGTCGATTACCCGTGTCGAAGCATATAGTGAAACAATCGTGTACAATGCTTTCTCCCATCCGTAAAGAAAGCCAGCGGTTAAGATAATGATACCATTTAAGGTAAACATATAGGTGCCGATCGGTTTGTCTTTCATTCTAGATAGGACCATCGCAACAATATCTAATCCTCCGGTTGACGCTCCCCATTTTAAGGTTATCCCAACACCAATGGCTAATAATACGCCGCCAAATACTGCATTAAGAAGGATATCAGTTGAAACCTGTGTTATAGGGATTAATTCTAAAAAGGCCGAAGATAGGATTACACTTAAAAAACTATATATGGTAAATGACTTCCCTACCTTAAACCATCCAAGAATGGCAACCGGTATGTTTAGTAATAGTAATAATAGTCCCATTGATACGTTAATTGGAGTTTGTTCTGTTAACACTTTAGAGAGTAATTGTGCAATACCGGTAAAGCCGCTTGAATAAACATTTGCAGGAATTAAAAATAAGTTTATTGCAAGTGCATTTAAAAATGCGCCCACGACGACAATCATAGTTTTTTTTGTCTGGAGCCAAAACATCCGACCATCCCTTTCTTAAGTAAAGAAACACTATTTTCAATAGATAATTGTATTTTTTTGTTGAAACCGATAAACTGAAATTATATTAGTTTGAAAGTAGGTGAGCTTCATGCAGGTAAAAATACTAGCTGACAGCGCATGCGATTTACCTAAAGATTTTTATGCTGAACATAACGTGACATTATTTCCATTAAAAGTTCATGTAAATGGCCAGGAATATGACGATGTGAAAACCATTGATTCTAAAACTGTTTATGATGCCATCCGGAGTGGTGATGTACCAAAGACATCACAGGTTTCCCCGCTTTTATTCCAAGAGGTTTTTACGAAAATGGCGGAAAACAATGAGAACGGAATCTATATTGCTTTCTCTTCTGAGTTATCTGGTACATATCAGACATCTCTTATGATTCTTGACCAAGTGAAGGAAAAATATCCAAACTTCAATCTAACAATAGTGGATACAAAATGTGCCTCGCTTGGATACGGTCTAGTCGTTAGGGAGGCAGTACGAAAATCAGAACAAAATGGCTCTAAAGAAGAAATATTAAAAGATGTTCTATTTAGAAGTGAACATATGGAGCAGTTGTTTACAGTAGAAGATTTGGAGTATTTGGCAAAAGGCGGTCGTGTTTCTAAGGCATCTGCATTCCTGGGTGGCTTATTAAATATTAAGCCTATTCTTAATGTAGAGGACGGAAAACTTGTTCCGATTGAAAAATTACGTGGTAAGAAGAAAGTTCTGCGCCGTTTAATCGAATTGATGAGAGAACGCGGTACGGAGATGAATGACCAAGTGATTGGAATAAGCCATGCCGACACAGAAGAAACTGCTATAGAAGTGAAAGCAATGATTGAAGAAGAGTTCCATCCAAAAGAAGTATATATTACCTCCATCGGCTCTGCTGTCGGAGCTCATACAGGGCCAGGAACCATTGCTATTTTTTTCCTAAATAAACGTTCATAAAATAAAAATAAGTGAGGGATCCCTCACTTATTTTTATTTTCGTTTTTATTATTTACTTATGGTCTGTCTTTTTAGAGTATTGACGTTTACCTTCTTGACGATTCTTCTCACGCATCATGTTTTTCTCATGTCGAAGTGCATTGTTGTCCTGTGCTTTCTTATCGTTATCAGATGTGTGCGGCATCTTTATACCCCTTTCAATTTGCTATCGGTCATTAGTTTCTGTCATTTTGAAAAGGAGTATGTAATGAACCTTAATCTTTCTTCTGATAAGTCCAGTTGCCCTCTTGATATACTCTGCCATCTTTCAATAATTTTCCAATGGCTCGCTTAAAAGCCCCTTTACTTAATTGAAAACGCTCTTGTATTTCTTCAGGCATGCTCTTGTCGGTGTATGGCATTGCGCCGTTTCTACTTAATAAATATTCGTAAATTCTCTCGGCATCTTGGTCTTGTGATTCCTCTTTCCTAGCCAGCAAGGATATATTGACTGTACCATCCTCTTTGACGTCAATGATTCTTCCCTCCACCTTTTGCCCAAGACGCGGCTCTTTAAGTCGCTGCGACTCATGGATAAAACCTTTAAACCCTTCAAGAGTATAAATCCAGCTGCCTACCTTTGCTGTTCGGTAGATATGCCCTTGAATATTTTTGTTAAAGTCTTTGCGTGTTGCTTTAGTCGAAATTGATTCTATGATCGGGTCAGAAGCAAGCCTGGCATATAAAAGGTAATTGCGATTCACCCTTAAAGTAACATATACTAAATCGCCAGCTTTAGGCCAAACTGACTTATGAACAGGGAGGTCATCTATTCCTAATAATAAATCCTTTTTAATACCAATGTCTAAAAACACGCCAATTTTAGGATTGGTGTCAGTTACTTTAAGCCATGCATAGCGTCCTATAGCAACCTCTGGTATGGTTGTAGTGGCAGATGTACGGCCTTCAGAATCCACATATAGAAACACCTCGACGGATTCATTTTCTTCATATTCACGGTCTGCCTCATTTATGTGCAGTAATACATCTTCGTTTCCATCTGTCAAAAAGTAGCCAAAAGAAGCCTTTCGGGCAACCGTTAATGTGGTCGTTTGACCTGTAAGTTCATTTAATGACATATAACTCACCTTTTTCTGCTTTTTCTTATTGTCTAGCTACAGTGCCTAGGGGCTCGGGTCATAAGCCAATCCGTCATGAAGGTTAAAGTGCGAACCTTCATAACGACTCGTCTTATGCCTGTCGCCCCTGGACAAGGCACTTCCGCTTTTCTGACTAGCTGCAGCGCCATGCGCTTCCGCATTTCTTGTATGAACTGCTATATTTTACTATAATGTAGGCATAAAGGGAAACTTTTGCAAAATTTCGCAGTCTACATACTAAATCTAATTATCGGAGGTTTCAAAATGTCAAAAGATAGTTCATTTGATATTGTATCCAAAGTCGAGTTTACTGAAGTCACAAATGCCATTACTGCAACGATGAAAGAAATTAAAACGCGCTATGATTTTAAAGGTAGTAAGAGTGACGTTACCCTTGATAAGGAAGAGCTTGTCCTTGTGTCAGATGACGAATATAAAATGGATCAGCTAAAAGACGTCCTGCTGGGAAAATTAATAAAAAGAGGTGTTCCGGTAAGGAATCTAGATTATGGAAAGATTGAAAAAGCCTCTGGAGGCACTGTACGACAGAGAGCTAAACTTGTCCAAGGTATTGATAAAGAAAATGCTAAAAAAATTAATACCATTATTAAGAATAGTGGTGTAAAAGTAAAAAGCCAAGTTCAGGATGATCAAGTTCGAGTTAGCGGGAAAAACCGTGATGATTTACAAAAAATTATTGCTTTAGTTCGGGAAGCAGATTTAACGGTTGATGTACAATTTATTAATTATCGATAATGATCTTAGGTGAAAAGGAGCAATCCTCTTTCACCTTTTTTGTTTCTTGGCTCTGTTAAATTTGATTGTTGATTTCCATTCCAGGCACTACGCTTTCCGCGGGCGACCGCAGGACGTTGAATAGCTTCTTGGAATTTGCCCACGCACGAAGAAATTGCGATAGCAATTTCGAGGAGTCTTCGTGCCTTCCATTCCAATCAACTTGTGGTAATAAATCAACATAATTCTTTAACAGAGCTTATTTCTTAAATAATTTCACCGATTTTCCCCAAACTATTATGGTAACTATATTCGAGGGGGATTGAAGTGAGTAATAATCAACAGTCACAGAAGAAGACGTTTCCGCCACAGCATCAAAACCGACAACCTGGGATTGAAAGTGAGATGAATCCTCGTCCGATTTCAGTTGACTCAAATTACAAGGGTTCCGGAAAATTAGCAAATAAAACGGCAATTATTACCGGGGGAGATAGTGGTATAGGAAGATCAGTAGCTGTTTACTTTGCCAAAGAAGGAGCTAATGTAGCTATTTCTTATTTGGATGAACACGAAGATGCAGAACAAACTAAGCAATTAGTGGAAGCAGAGGGAAGACAATGCCTGCTGTTTGCGGGTGATATTGGCAGTGAAGATTTTTGTCAGGATATTGTTAGTAAAACCATTGACCAATTCGCAAAGGTTGATATTTTAGTAAACAATGCAGCCGAACAGCACCCACAGCAAAGTTTATTAGATATAACCTCTGCCCAATTAGAAAAAACCTTCCGAACCAATATTTTCTCATACTTTTATATGGCAAAAATGGTACTTCCTCATTTTAAGCCAGGTGCAGCGATCATAAATACTGCCTCTATTACTGCTTATGCCGGAAATGAACAATTATTAGATTACGCGTCAACAAAAGGTGCCATTGTCAGCTTTACACGTTCCCTAGCAAAATCACTAGCCTCAAAAGGAATCCGAGTGAACGGTGTTGCTCCGGGACCAATTTGGACCCCGTTAATACCTTCTACCTTTTCTGAAGACCAAGTCTCTACCTTCGGATCCGATACTCCTATGGGCAGAGCTGGTCAGCCATATGAGCTGGCCCCAAGCTATGTTTATCTTGCTTCCGAAGACTCATCTTATGTAAGCGGTCAAATACTCCATGTCAATGGTGGAAAAATTGTGAACGGCTAAAAAACAGCTCCAGTACCATCGTAAAGTACTGGAGCTTAGAATAAATTAATTAATTTATGTCTTTACGTTTCCTTCTTCTCAATACCGTTATTAAGAACCACATAAATAATAAATAAACAGCAGCTAGTGCCCCTATTAACGAAAGGTTAATACCGCTTTTTTCTGCTAAAACATAAATTTCAGCTTCATCCCGATCGATAATAATCGGATATTCTCCATCATTATTTCGAACAAGGTCACCCTTAAGTAAACCGCGTAATTCCTTTTCCACATCAATTTGTTCACCTGTCAAGGTAACATTTTGTGACTCGCTCGAATTATTAATAGCAATAATAACCGTCTCATTTTCGTACGAACGTTTATACACCATCATTCCATTCTTGTCATAAATCATTTCTAAATCCCCTCTTGTCAAGGAAGGAAGTTGATTTCTTAATTCACCGAGCTTTGTAATAAAATCCATGAGTTCTTTTTCTGTTCGAAAATTCATTAAACGATGATTATCAGGAATTTCTTCCCCATTTAAGGCAATCTCACTGCCATAAAAGACCACTGGAATTCCAGGAGATGTATATAGAAAAGTTAACGCTGTCTTCCAGCGTGCACCAGGGAAATGTTTATTTTCAACAATATCACTCGTAAATCTTGTTGTCTTTTCATTATCGAAAAAATTAATCGACAATTGCGAGTCAGTTGCCTCACTTTTTGTATTTATTGGATGTAACGATTGATTATTTGATCCAAAAACCTCTCTAAGAATATTAGTAGAAGCATAGTCAAACATACCATCTATACCGGCTGCGAGATAATTTTCTTTTTGTAGCTTGGATGTAGTGGATGGAACACCGATTAAAATAAAATCTTCCTTTTCTTGTTTAATTTCGTCTGTAAACTCTGCCCAAAAGTTTATAGGAACGTGGTTTACATCCGGTAAACTATAGCCATCAATGTCCGTGTTTTCAATCCACCATTTGGCTGCTTTAAATAAATATTCCTTTACCTCTAAATTATTTTGATTAAGGTCTGGCAAACTATTAAACCAACCATTTTCAACCTGTTGCGGGTTGCTCCAATCATTGATTTCTCGCTTTTCATGAAACCAGTCCTCTTTAGATGGGTCTGATAGCCATGGGTGTTCAGCGGAGACATTATTAGTTACAAAATCAATGATTACCTTCAGCTCCCTGTCATGTGCTTCCTTCACCAATTTCTTAAATGTTTCTAGTGAGCCAAAATGTTCCTCTGTTTTATAAAAATCCTTAACCCAATATCCATGATAACCTCGTTCTGCATTTTCAAATATGGAGGTGAGCCGGATAGCAGTAAATCCCATATCTTTAATATAGTCTAGTTTATCAATGATCCCCTGAAAATCCCCGCCATTATACGCTAAGGGATCTTGGGTATTAACCTTAAGATCATTTTTTGTACTGCCATTATTAAAACGGTCAACCATTAGCGAATATATCGTTTCATCCTGCCAAAGCCTGTCTTCTTTTTGGGCATTCGCATATGTAGGAACTTCATATAGCAGTAGGGTGAAAAATACTAAATATAAGATTAATTTTTTCTTCATTTTATCTCCTCCTCATAAGAAAAGCGCTAGCGTGGAGCTAGACACTATGCAAAGTTCAAATTTTAACATTCCTATTTTTTTATAGAAAGGAAGAGGGATGCCCCCTTCCCTACACTATTTTAATCCATTCCGTGAGTGAATCCAAATTTTATCTTAGTCAGTTCACTATATTAATATTATATTCTTTAAACCAGATATGAAGCTGGACTAAGTAAGCTAACAATTGAGGACCTGTCATTAACTGGCCGAACCATGGCTCTTTAAATGAATTTCCGCCAGATTCCACAATTTCAACTAAGAGATCCTGGTTAAAAAACTCATAAAGAATAGAATTCTTATCTTTCAAAATGTCAGTCATCAGTTTCTGTACTGCAAATGTATACTCAGGGTTATGTGTTTTAGGGTATGGACTCTTTTTCCGATATAGTACTTCGTTTGGAAGTACCCCTTCGAAAGCTTTTCTTAG
The DNA here is from genome assembly GCF_001940785.1 of Bacillus sp. MRMR6. GTDB lineage: Bacteria > Bacillota > Bacilli > Bacillales > Cytobacillaceae > Neobacillus. The sequence continues at coordinate 69,577 of NZ_MSLS01000021.1, read as the reverse complement.
AATTCCTTTTTCCCTACCCTGATACATTTTGACCTCCCAAGGAATATTCCAGACATATTCAACAAGATGGTGATCTGAAAAGGGAACTCTCACCTCAAGACTTGCCCCCATGCTCATCCTGTCTTTCCTGTCGAGCAGAGTGGTCATAAAATGTGTCATATTAATATAAAAAAGCTCTCTCCGTTTTGACTCCTCGAGGCTTTCTCCTTCTAACCTTGGTGTTTCAGAGATAGCTTCATTGTACTTATCAATTACATAGTCACGTAATTTTAATTTTGTCTGCCAAGATGGCTTTAATAACTGATTTCGTTCGTGAACAGAACGCATCCAAGGAAAACCAGGCCGCTCTAAATCATCCTTACGATGAAACCAAGGGTAGCCTCCAAAAATTTCATCCGCACATTCCCCTGAAAGACTTACAACGAAGTCCTTTTTTATTTCTTTACAAAACCAAAGCAGTGAAGAGTCTACATCCGCCATTCCAGGATAATCCCGGACATAAACAGCTTCTGTTAAATCCTTCACTAATTGCTGCTGAGAAATTTTTCTGAAATGGTGCTTTGTATCAAACTTGTTTGTAACAATTTGAATATATCTTTCATCGGAGTCTGGTTGAAACTCATTTGATTCAAAGTATCGGTCATTTCCTTCATAATCAATCGAGTAAGTGTGAAGCTGACCTTTATCCTGTGCTGCAAATCCTTGTGCTGCAATAGCTGTGATGATACTTGAGTCAAGACCTCCCGATAAGAATGTTGACAAGGGCACGTCAGATACAAGCTGTCTCGTCACTGCATCAGTAACCAAATAACGAACCTTCTCTGCTGTTTCCTCAACACTATCCAAATGCTGATTGCTCTTTACATTCCAATAACGCCAAATTTTAAGGCCGTTTCTAGAAAAAGTGAGCGCATGGGCAGGTCTAAGTTCTTTGATTCCCTTAAAGATTCCTGTTCCTGGTGATTTAGAAGGGCCCATTCCCAAAATCTCAGAAAGTCCCTCTTGATCTATTTCTGTTTTTATTCCTGGGTTGGCTAATATTGCCTTTATCTCTGATGCAAATAAAAGGCCACTTCCTGACTCTGTAAAAAACAATGGTTTTACCCCTAAACGATCCCGGCCAATAAAAAGCTGTTCTTTCTTCTGATCCCAGACCGCAAAGGCGTAAATCCCGTTCAAGTAATTTACACACTCTTCTGCCCATTCTATATAGGCTGTTAACAGAACTTCAGTATCAGAATGCCCCTTAAAGGAATATCCTTTAGTAAGGAGAACCTTGCGGATATCTTCTGTATTGTACAACTCTCCGTTATAACAGATTGTATAACCATTACCTTCTTTTTGTTTGGTCATTGGCTGTTTTCCCCCTTCAGGGTCAACAACAATCAGCCGCTTATGACCAAGTCCAACATGTGTATCGTGCCAGAGATTGGTCTCATCTGGACCTCTCTTTGCAAGAGTATTTGCCATTATTTCGAGGGTCTTGCTCTCTTTTCTCATATTCTTACTAAAATCAACCCAGCCTGATACTCCGCACATATTTATTCACCTCTCACTAGTAGTCGTGCACTGGATATTCACCTGCATGTGTTATTGTATTCAGCCCAAATTATTTGGTAAATTGTCCAATTTATGAGAAACAGGTTATAAAAATTATCGAAGATGTCTACAAAGAGAAATGAGAGCATCTAAGTACGGAGGTTAAAGATGAATCGACAGCAGCGAGAAAGACTTTATGATTTTCAATTAAGAGCATATAATGAAGGCACTGTTGAACAGATAAATGATCAATGGATTTTTTTTGATGAGGAAACAGAAGAAGCCGCCATGTTAGATGATTTTATACAACAAGAGATTGAAATATTTCGCTTAAATCGCTGGAAAAAGGGACTTTTAGTTGAAATAGGTAAAATTCGAATTGGAAATGAAATGATCATGCTAAAAGACAACGACTCTGTGCGAATAAGGAAGCATTTAATTTACTCCCTAGAAAGATTATTAGAAGGTATTAACGACGATGCTTTCTTTCAGTTCGTAACAACATTAAACTCATTAGATTTCAGCATTTATGATTGTATCTACTGCTATAATCACTTATCTTTTTTATCTGACGAGAATCGAAAAGACGGTGTAAACTTTATTGTTTTTGACAATCAAGAACAGATATGCAATGTTCAGCACCACTTTTGTTATTATGAGAAGGTGAATGACCGTTTCGAATTCACGTTGAACACAGGAAAACGGCTAATTATCGAGAAAATTATTTCCTGAAGAAAAGCGCAAGCGCCTTGGTCAGCCCCGACTAGCATAAGACGAGCGGCTAGAAGGTTGCTTTTTAACCTTCTTAACAGATTGGCTTATGACTTCGAGGGGCTAGCGCTGGAGCTAGACACTAATCTTTCATAGAAAAAAAGCTGCAAAAATTGCAGCTTTTTTCTATGGGTTTAAAAATGACATTGGTAATGAAACAAAGCCTAAATATAAAACAAGTGCGAGTGCCACTACAAATTGAATCCAAGTAATTGAAGTTTTACGATTACCAGCAGTTTTTCCTAGAATCATTTCAAATAGGGCAATCACCCAGATTCCTGCTGCTAATTTTAGGATATAAAGCAAAGTATACTGCATTGTCATATCAAAAATATTCGGTAGAATCATAAAACCAGTTGCTATAATTAGCAAATAGAAAACTCTTAAAATCATATGAACAATTTTTGCACCTTTTGCTTTTGCTCCCTTGTATAAGAAAAGCGCAACCACAAACAAAATTAGAGCTAAAAACCAAGCAGTAATATGACCGTGAATCATCTAATTTCCTCCTAAATTCGAATCATTATCCGAAAATTATCATATCACAGCCTGTCCTAAATTACTAAGATAAAGTGAAACTTTCATCAGTGGGGATTTTCTTCATCCCCCACCTAGAATTTCTCCTTCTCACTCATAACCTTAAGGTGGGGGTCTTACTGCTCGTTAATGCGGGATAAATACAACAAATAACGTAGTAAGTTTGTTTTTGTTAAGAATCGACCGTTACCTTTTTTTCTTAATAGTTAAGGTCGGTCCATCCAAAACTAAAGGAGGAATGAGCGCAAAAAGGTGTGATCCATCTGGGAGTCTGTCATCAATAATTGGGAAACTTTCTTCCACTCTTCTGCCAAGAGGAGCAACAATTGCCTGAAGTACCTTTAAAATATGGTCGTTGTCACGAAAGTTTATTTTTGTAAGTTCTAGCTTTCCTTTACGTTCACAATATACTTGGTTTGGCGCATTCACCATCACTTCAGTAACTTCACCATCGAGAAGCAGCGACATAAGTGGATTATCACATTTATTAGCTTTTTTTCTTTGTCCCCAGTAAACCGTATTTAATGTAAATACCTGGGATGAATGATGTTCTACAGGAAATCTTTCAATACTTACATTCTGTTGTTTCTGTTTCAAAATACCCATACAGCTTCCCACCCCTTGTCCAAATTTTCCCATAAATTGGTTTTCCAGGGTTAAATAAAATAACCCCGCCTTTACCGAAAGGGGGGAACATAGAACCACTACAGTTCATAGGAAACTATGAAACCATAGAAACTTTTATGAAAAACACCCTATTCTTTCGGTAGCTGGCTGGCATCGTGCTATGCACCTTAGCCCCTATAGCTTTGCGTCACTGATTTTCATCAGTTTTGCCTTTATCGAGAATCAGTGTTAAAAGGACTGGCTGATCTCTTACTCCCATCATAAATTGTTTTCTACGAATCGAAAATCCTACTAAAATACTATTTACCAATGAAACTGATAGGCATTTTGGACTATTTGTAAATTTTACATCATGATAATGAACTAAACCTTAAAATTGTCAGTCACACTTACCCTACCACCTCCATGACACTTTTTTGGGCGAATGAATCACATTACATTCACCCATACATACGATATTAGCAATAATACACAAAAAAGGGTGTTGTTCATGCCAGCAATTGTTGGAGCCGCACAGGTAATTTCACTTGGAAACAGTTCTGTATTCCATATTGGTGATGTCTATAAAATCATGCCATTTTCTTCTGCAAAAACCTTTTCCGGGTCAGGTTCCTTTAATACTGGGGAAAGTTTAAATGTTCATAACAGCTTAAGCTCAACAAACACATATGATTCGGATATTATGGACCAAGGAATACTTCTCAATGCTTGAGGAATCGGGGGGTTAGGATGAATTTTTATATACAGCAGTCCATACAAATCAATTTTATAAAAATCGGCAGTATTGCCAACTCCTCTGTTCTGCAAATCGGCAGTTCAGGCATAATTAAACCTGCATCATATTTATATAATACAGGGGGCTTTACTGAGCCAGCCCCTGCAGCTGTCCAGACTGGCGATACTAGTCACGGAGCATTGGCAGTGCCCTTACAAGCACCCGTCCGGGTTCAAAAGTAGAAGTGAGTGAGGTGATTTTATGTACCAGGATTATTCACAAATGCTTCAATGGTTACAGATGACGATTCAAGCCCAAGAAAATAGAATAGCAATGCTCGAGCAAACATTACAAAAAATGAGCGAGGAAATAAAACAAATAAAGGGTAAACCCTCAATTAATGTTGAAAAAATTGAGTATAAATTTGATCAGTTAAAAGTTGAAACTCTTGATGGCACATTAAATATCGGCTTAAACCCATCTGATCTATCCGCGATTGAAGACTTTGCTGTACAAAATCAATCAGTAAACACCCCATTCTCTCCTAAAATGCAGATGCAAAGAACGGTGAAAATCGAAGATGAAATTTTCCGTTACTTAGAGTCAGACCTACCAGCTTTGTTTGAGGATACTAAAAAGAATCTTAATGTCGAGATTGATGATTCCTATCTGGCTTTTATCAAACAAGATATCCAAAAACAACTCCCTTCTAGAATTGAATATCATCTCAAAGCCGCTTCCTCTAATGGGCGCTCTGGAAGTGGGGAAGGCGATGACGCAAACATCATTGAGTTAATTAAACAGGAGATTCAAAATGGAGTCACTGTTTTTATTAATCATTTACCCGAAAACGCGAAAGGAATGAAACAGCAATGAACTTTGAAGTCTATAACCGCGAACTACATGTAGACACAATTAGAATCCTAGGGGTTGCAAGCTCCTCTTTAGTAATGATCGGTGACACACAAACCATCCAATTAGCATCAACATTTGACACACCTGCTGAATCGTTAATAATAGGTCCATTTGTTCCGCTATTACCAGAAAGGGGATAAGAATGCTTCAGAGAAGTTCTGTTGTCAATTCCATAAATATTGAGACAGTCTCCTTTTCATCCATTGTACAGCTTGGAGACTCTCGAATCATTAATGGCTTTTCTCGTGCATTAGCCGTTCAACGGGAAACAGAGATTTTTTTTGATAAAGAAGGCGAATTTTCCTCCTTTCCGATTTTTAGTGAAGCGATTCCTTTACCGCCAATTACTGAAACTATCAATTTTTCATCTCGATCAACAAAACCGTTAATTAAAGTGAATGAAATTGCGATTATAGGTCTTTCTTCGTCTGCAGTCTTACATGTTGGAAATAGTGAATATGTTTCAATGGAAGCTAGGGTAAAGCATATCCGGCAGCTGCTGCCGAAAAATGAAGAACAATAGAAGTATTGTAGGCATATGTTAATAATGGATTAGAAAGAATCGTTACTATAGAAAAGGATGTTTTCAATGCCGGCAATTATTGGCCCATTACAAATCGTTAGTATAGATGGAGGCGTTGTTCATTTTGGGGATACAGTATATATCTCTCCTAAAAGTGCCTCTAAGACAAATGCAGGTTCCGGAGGCTTTAGTACTGGATTATTGAATCTTACCTGGAATGGGTTAAGTGGTACCAATGTACTCGATACCAAACTTGTTGATCAGCCTATTGCAGGAAATAATTAAAAGCGACATAAACCTCTTTGGGGTTATGTCGCTTTACTTTTAGCTGTTATTGATCAAGATCTAACACATGGGAACCATCAAAGAAAACTAAATATCGTTCAGAGACTTTCTTTTTCCAAATTTGTTCTAAGGCCCTTGTATATAAGCTCATTTGCAGCATGTAGCGGTCCTTCAGGATGGTTCTGGCTTCTTCAAAACCGCCTTTGTAACGACCTGTTATTCGATCAGATTTAAAATCAATGAGGATAAGCCCATTTTCATCCTCAAATACACAGTCTATTATCCCTTGGACAAAAACAGATTCATGTTCACCTTGCCATGAAGGGTATACCTCAGAAGCCGGCACGGAAAGGGTAAATGGAACCTCCCTGTTCACCATGTTCGCAGTTCTTAATCTCCGGCCCAAATCTGACAAAAAGAAATTTTCTATTAGGTCTAAATCAACGGCCTCCGCTTGTTCTGCAGTTAATAATTCGTTATGGATCATTGAATTTATTTGTTCTGTGAGTGTATCTAGACTAATCGGGTTCTGCAGTTCAACATGCTGCATAACCATATGCAGTGCAGTCCCCCTTTCAGCAGGACTCAATGCCTTTTCTTGCATAAACTTCGGACGTTTCATAATTGACTTGTTATACTTGGTTACCAATTCAGTACCACTATGTTCATCTGAAATCTCTCGTTGCCGTTTCATTTCTGAAACGGATTGTTTTGAACGATGTTTTGCAGCATCTCCAAAACTATATTCCCAGGTTAAGCGCGATTGAATTTCATCAAAATAGAATGACTTAATTGGAACAGATGCGTTATTCTCCACTCGTTCCATAAAAGGATCTTTTTCCATTTCCTGAACAAGTTGCTGTTTTTCAATCTCCACTCCGCTCAGAATACTTACTTCCCAAGAAGATGAATGACAGTTAATTTCAGAAGGAACCAATATGCTTGGGGCTTTTGCTTTCCATAAACCTTCGCAATCTTGATGCCTGATTATGGCAGGCCCTATCCAATCGATGAAGCTCGCAGCACTAGCTCGGTCATAATCGCTCAATAACCAGTCGGAATTTGAAAGAGCTTCATGCCACTGCTCCAACATTTTTCCCGCATCTTTTAATGTTCCAATTAAATAAAGCTTTTCCTTAGCTCTAGTTAAGGCCACATATAGGACACGCATTTCCTCTGCAAGCATTTCCATTTTCTTTTTTTGTTTAAAGGCAATTTGCGGTAAGGACGGATAGGAGATTCTCTTTTCGGCATTTACATATTTTGCAGCAAATCCGTAATCCTTATCAAGCATATAAGGATTTCGAATATCAGTCATATTAAAGGTCCGAGATAATCCTGCGATAAAGACGACTGGGAATTCCAGGCCTTTACTACTATGGATGGTCATAATTCTAACGACATCCTCCTGCTCTCCAAGGGCTCTTGCAGCCCCAAGGTCATCTCCTCTATCCATCATCCTTTCGACAAAACGTAAGAAGCGGAATAATCCTCGAAATGAAGTTTGTTCATATTGCCTTGCTCTGTCATATAATGCACGTAAATTGGCTTGACGCTGCTTTCCTCCCGGCATACCTCCAACAAAGTCATAAAATTGTGTATCCCTATATATTTGCCAAATTAAATCAGACAAAGATCCTTGCCTTGCAAGCGACCTCCATTCTGCCAAATACCCATAGAAGTTCCGTACTTTTTCATAAACTTCCTCTGTTCCTTCTACTGGTTGATTACGACAATAAGTCTTAACGGCATCCCAGAAAGTTCCTTTGTTTCTCAAACGAATCTTAGCCAACTCTTCTTCGTTCAGCCCCACAATCGGGGATCGTAATACTGAGGCTAACGAAATATCCTGAAATGGATTATCGATGACACGTAATAGCGACATCATGACCGCCACTTCAGTAGCTTCAAAGTATCCAGTTGAAAGGTTAGCATAGGTTGGAATTCCCTGTAGCTTAAATTCCTCCATAAGTTGCGGTGCCCAAGTCATGGATCGGAGCAGAATAACCATATCTCGGTACATAATTGGTCTATAGGTTTTCGTTTTTGAATTATAAACCTGCTTTCCTTCTGCAATTAAAGCCTTGATTTGGGCCGCAATTACTCTAGCTTCCAGCTGTGAATTTTCTAGATCACCTACATTAAACTCATCAGCGTTTCCGGTTGCCATCTCCCCCTCAATTTCTTCTGAGAGCAGTTCCTTGCTGTCATCATTTTTATCAATAAGCATTAGTTTTATTGGATATGGCTCGTTTTCCGGATACGTGGCACCTGGTCTCAGCTCGGCTGCCTCATCGTACAAAATCTCCCCAACTTTGACACCCATAATTTGTTTAAATAGAAAATTTGTTCCTTCGAGTACTTCTTTACGACTCCTAAAGTTCCGCGCCAAATCAATGCGTAAACCAGCTTCATGACCATCCTGCCTAAAGCGATTATATTTACCTAAAAATAAATTAGGCTCAGCTAGTCGAAATCGATAGTAGGGTAAGAATCCAGCGCCTTGCTACATTTCTGCAGTAGGTTTCTAGAAACTCCCCCCCGAACCGTACGTACTCCTCTCAGAGTATACGGCTCTCCACTTACAAACATCTATCTTTATTTATGAATTTCAATATGACATTTTTTGCATACAACCAATGTTTTCCGTTGTTTTGCAATCATCGCCCATTCCCAATATTTCTTTCCTTTAAGATTCTTCACTTTGTTGATATGATGAATCTCAAATTTCGTGTCAGGATGATTATCTCCACATAGTTCACATTGTTGTGCACTTAACCGTTTTTCTAAGTCGTTTCTTCCTTGATATACATAAAGGTTAGGCTTTTCATCAATATCAAATTTGTAGAATTCTTTTTTCTTATCGAATCCGTCTTTATAGAAATATGCTATTTTTTCACCATGCTTTGTTTCGTACTTTACTCCCCAGTCCTTACCTTGCTTGTATTTTACTTTCATCTTACCAACTGTGGATTTGAATTTATTCGCAAGTGTTTTTAAACAACTGTATTCCATAACGTATCGTAATTGCCACATTTTTTGATTGACGTTTTCCGCTAGACAATAAAAATTATATAATCCACGGAGTTCAGCGTTATACGTTTCGATGATTTCTAAGTCAGATAGACCGATTAATGCAGGTCTGTGAAGCATATCCCATTGCTTCGCATCTATTTCTTTGACCATTTTACGATTGATAATCACTTTTTCAATTGTTCCATTAGGAATTCGCAGCTGTACATAGCCACGATATTTTCGCTTGACCACACCATTTTTATCTTTTGCTGCACTTAAGTCATGGCTAATTAAAATGTCATAACCCAAAAATCTTGCAGGATTGGTACTGTGTGTAATCAGCGTTTTTTCTTCCGACATTTCTAGCTGAAGATGTTCTTTTAGAAATTCCCCTACACATTTTTTTAGTTGCTCGCAATCCTCTTTACTGCCATTGACACCGATAATAAAATCATCGGCGTATCTTACGTATTTCATGCTCTTATAGCCTTCATTACTAGGCTCATAATAGGGTAAAGTTAAAAGAAGCTTTTTGTTCTCTTTGTACTCTTTAATTAGAGTCTCACGAAGTCTTTCTTCGGTGGTCTCCTTAATTTTCTTCTTTAATCGTTGATTACGCATATCATATTTCCGGTATTCTGTATTTCGTTTACGTTTCTTAGGAGTTCCGATATCAAAGGATGGTTTCAATTCTTTTTCAATATACGAGTCAAATTCATTCAAATAGATATTCGCTAGTAAAGGACTAATGATCCCGCCTTGTGGTGTTCCACTATAGGTGTTTTCGAATCTCCAATTTTCTACGAAACCTGCTTTTAGGAATTTCCATATAAGCCGAATGAATTTCTCATCGTTAATTCGCTTTCTCAAAATATTGATAAGCGCTTGATGATTAATATTGTCAAAGAATCCTTTAATATCTCCTTCTATGAACCAGTTTACGCCCGAAAATGTATTTTTAACTTCGATTAAAGCGGTGTGACAACTTCTTTTTTCCCGAAACCCATGTGAGTGTTGTGAGAATGTTGGCTCGTAGATAGCTTCTAAAATCATGCGACAAACTTCTTGAACTATTCGATCTGAAAATGTTGGGATTCCTAATGGTCTTGTCTTACCGTTTTTCTTTGGGATATTTATTCTACGGACTGGCTTCGGTTGATAGCTCTCATCTTTTAGTGAGTCAATAATTGCTTTTATCTTTTCCTCACCGAATCCATCAGCTGTTTCATCATCGATTCCTTTTGTTGCACTGCCTTTATTTTTGTATATCTTAGAATAAGCTTTTAGATAGAAATCTTCATTATAAAGATTTCGGTATAAGCGGTCATATTGATAATTTTCTTTCATTGCTTGTTTCGATAGATTGTATAATACAATATCTGAACTTTGCATAGAGCATTTCGCTCCCTTCTTCATTGTTTATACATTGTAAGCTGCTCCCCTTTGCCATGTAATAGGCTTTCCCTATTTCGGACTACTACGGGAGCTCCGTTACCATATTGAATATTCAGTACCTTTGTACATAGCCAGGTGGCATTCCAACTTAGGTAATCCCCATTTAGTATATTGTATATAGGCTGCGATTCGTTGCCGGAAGGAACACTCATCCTTTTTCTCAATCTTGAGACGCGTCCATTCTTTACATTTCAGAAACTAGGTTTGTGCATTAATCTAGTACACTCGCCCATACTTCATCCCTCCATATATAGGATAAAGTAAGAATGGATTCTAGGTTTCAAACGGTTTCCTAGACGGTCAGCATGCCCCCGCTCGGATTGTTCTTCAAGCAGTTTAGCCTTCTTCCTTATACGAATCTTTGATATCTCGCCATTCAGTCGTAACCTTTCCGTTTAGGTTAACTTATGACTTTAACCGACATGCTACACTCCCTCTTTGGTTTCCCGCCAAGATAAGTCGGCTGATATATAAACCGTTTCTGTAGTTTATTCACCGCCCAACGGTGAAATACACAATACCCTTATGGGCGCACTATAGACTGTTTTACATCGCCCACCATAAACAAATTGCCATTTAGCTCGTTTTCCTCTGAGACAAGCTTTAATATCGTCTCTTGGACCATATTTGTGTCTTGATATTCATCTACAAAGACCTCTTTGAAATGCTGACGAAAACCAAGAGCAGCTTCTGATGGAGAAAATTCACCTTGTGAAGTCACTTCACCAGTTAAAATCTCCAAGCAATAATGCTCTAAATCTGCATAATCCACTAGGCCTTTTTCACGTTTTGCTTGCTCAAACCGAATAGAGAAAGCCTGCACAAGGCCAACCAATGTGTCGATTAGTGGATGCATCTCTTTCATGTCACGTAAAAAACTTTCTGGCTTTCTTAAAAAGAGCTCTTCCTTAATATCTTGTAATTTCTTCTTTGCTTTATCGCGAAGCTTTTGAGCTTTTTCAACTAATTCTTTATCGAAATGGTCACCTCTTACTTGTTTTGCTCTGGAAAAGGACCAAATTTGCATCGCGTTATAAAGGGTTGTCCATGAATCCTGGTTAGCTTGAATAAGCGTATCGATAACGTTAAGATCCTCAATAAAGTTTTCGGCTCTCGGTGAAGGACCGTTAGGGAGCCTCGTTACTTCTAATCCCCTTTTAAGCATCTCTCGTACACCTTCAAATTGCAGTTCAATATCATATAATAGTCCCTTAATGAAAGGGAGTTCTTCTACATTTTCCACTGAGGATACATCGTACATTTGAATGATTGATTGCAAGTATCGGTCAGGTAAGGGATTTGATCTGGCGAAGTCATAAATAGAACTTACTATATCCATCAACGCAGCATCACTTCGGTCACTTGTGAAGGAATCAACCAAAGTAAAAAAGCGCTCATTTTCTTTTTTGCCATATTCCTCTTCAAACAATTCACCAATCACTTCGTCTCGAATCAACTGTGCCTCAGTAACATCTGCAATTCGGAAGTTTGGATCAACATCAATTGAATAGTAATAATTTCGGATGACCTCCATGCAGAAGGAGTGGAGAGTTGAAATGGATGCTTTATTTAATAAAGAGAGCTGTTTTCTTAAATGCCTTGACCCGGGATTTGCGTCGATTGCCTTCTCCAAAGCCTCCCCAATTCGATGTCTCATTTCAGCGGCCGATGCGTTTGTAAACGTCACTACTAGGAGCTGATCAACGTTGATTGGATCTTGCTCTGATAAGATTTTTTGAATAATTCTCTCTACTAGGACAGCCGTCTTCCCAGAACCTGCAGCCGCTGCCACTAAAATATCCTGATTTTTTGCTGTAATTGCTTTCCATTGGTCTTCTGTCCAAGTCAAGCCTTCAGGCATTGACGGGATTATGAGCTTACTCAACTTTACCTGCCTCCTCTCGAATTAACTCAAAAATATTTTCATTTGACCGTGGAGATAGGACTCGGTAACGATTCGTTTCAATTGTTTCGTCAAATTGACATACTGATTTATAAGAACAAAACGTACAAGGGCTTTTATCTTTTAATTTAAATGGAGAAATTTCTACATGGCCATCTACAATCGCATCCCCTGTTTTCTGATACAATCTGCGAACATAAGTCTTTAGTGTATCGAATTCATCTAAACTTGCGACTTTTGACTTTTTCGTTAAGTTTCCATCCTTCTTGATTCCAGCAGCAATGATTTGTGAATCACCAGATTCTAGAGTTTGGTCCATTAACCGGATTACATTTTCATTACTCAGCATTAAGCCATTCATTTTAAACTTTTTCATCATCTCTTTTTCGATTTCATCAAGTGTCAGCATTTTTTTTGTGTTAATTAATGGGTTGTGAACATGGAAATAAAGTACCCCTGCAGGGCTAGCCTTCATATTGACTAACTCATCTGAATGTGCAATCACGATATCTAGATAGGTTAGCATCTGAAGAGCAAGTCCATAGTATACCTCACTTAGATTAACGTCCTTTTCGCTTGATTTATAATCAACTACACGTAAATAAACGCCATGATCCTGTGAAACGGCCTGGTCGACCCGATCTATTCGCCCTGCTAGTTCCATTTTTTTCCCGTTTTTCAATGAAAAAGAAAGTGGTGGGAGCTTCCCGTTTCGTCCAAAGCCTAATTCCAACCCAATCGGTGAAAATCCACTTACCTTTGCATGCTCACTTAACACAAGTGAAGCCCTTGTGATAATTTGCTCTAATTTCCGTTTTATATAGTGATGACGCTCCGAACTAAGCAGAATTTCATTTTGCAATTTTGGTGCTAAAGCGCTGACCGCTTCTCTTGACAACTCTTCACATTGTTGCCTTGATAGCTGTGACCATGAAATCTTCTGTTCATTTACAATATCCGAAATATGTTTTAGCGCCGCGTGAAATAATTCCCCAATATCAGGGGCCTCTAGGCGGAAGATCTGCCTTTCACGAAGCTTAAGGCCATGTTGGGCAAAGTGTGAAAATGCGCATCCGTTATATAGTTCCATTCTTGAAACACTAGCTTGAATGGTCTCACCATATAGTTCATCAGCAACTTCCTTAGAAAGACTAACAGTTTGATTCTTATAGAATAGACTGGAGAATATTTTCTCAGCTTGTTTCTTCCAAGTACTTTCTAAATATAAGTTATAGACATCCCACCACAGATCTGATATAGGATAACCCCTCTTTTTCAACAAGAGTTGTCCATTCAAGTAGGAGATCGTCGTTCTGTAATTCGTGATAAAATCCAATTGGTCTATTTCTTTCAACTCCGAAGGGTCTGTCACGTAGATATGCTCTTCTATTTCTGGAAACATGTCTTTCATTCTTTTAATATACGAAGAAGGGATTAGCGCTTTTCCTTCTTCATTACCAAGGGGATAGCTAATATAAAGTGCCTCTGTTGGTATGGTGAAAGCTTTATAGGCAAGAAAATTCTCATCTAGCAAACGCGTCCTGCTACTGGGAGCAATAGAGAGACCTGCAGCTAGCAGCAATTCACGATCTTGGTCCGCAAATATTCCTTCATCTGCTATTTTGGCTGGTAATACACCTTCATTAACACCGACAATAAATGCTGTTTTAATATCTGTCAGCCTTGATTTTTCTAAATCTCCAATCACAACCTGATCGATAGCTGGAGGAATGAGTGAAAAATAAAGAGATTCAAAGCCCGCCTCTAAAATGGATGAAAAAGTTTTAATAGATACTGGTTCGTCACCTAGTATTTCAACATATTGATCTAAAAGATCAATGACAGCATTCCAAACCTGATCATGCTCACGCACTCGGACAAGATTACCTTTCTTTTCAGCCGACTGCTTCCAACTATCAAGTTTCGAGGGTATATCTAACTCTTCTAATAGTAGGTAGATTGCTTCACAAAGTTTACGCCCTGTATCTGCCTTTTTAAGGCGTCTTGATAACCGGAGTATGGGTGCTGTAACCAATAGTCTTAGTTCATTTAGCTGCTGTTCCATTGTCTTTTCAGCATCCGTCTGCACGTTTGTTCCCATTTCTAAACCATTAAAACGCCTGTATATCCACCGGTCCTTTTTAGTCCACTTACTCCCCTTAATCCCATATGCAAGTACATAGTTTTCTAGTAAATCCATCTTCTCACGCATGGTATTCGGGTTTTCATACTGTGGGAATACTAACTCAGTCTTAATGACACGGAAAACAGGTTCATAACTCCAAAACGAGTTAATGGTTTCTAAACAAGATCTAATTAATTCAATCAAGGGATGATTCAGCATCGTTCTTTTTTGGTCGATGAAGTAGGGAATTTGATAATCAGTCAATACAGGCTCCACAATGTCATGATAGTCTGCCCCATTTCTAATCAATAAGGCAATGTCCTTATAACGATAACCCTTTGCCCGAACAAGCTGGCGAATTTCTCTAGCAATCCCCTCAACCTCTGCTCTTCGATTAGCCGCCTGACTAATATGCATAGCTGTTTTCCCTCGATATGGGACTGCTGGGCGTGAGTCAAAATTTGCCTCTAAATGAAAAAGTGAGGGATCAACCCATTTTTTCATTTGGCCTTCTGACAAAATGGGTTCTTCCCTTTCAACTCCTTCGGTCTTTGCTATTTCAGAAATGGCAGATCCAGCCTCATTAGATAATCGAAACAAATCAAGCTCATCAATTGCTGAATCAAATGTTACTTGATTGGTAGTAAGAGCAATAGATACACGTTTACAATTCTTCATTAATTCCTTTATTACTAGATATTCCTGGGGTGTAAAGCTGTAGAAACCATCAATATATATTTCAGCATCCCTAAGATATGCTGAGGATTTAATTTTCTCGGAAAGCAAACGAAAATAATCCTCCGAATCAATGTACTTTCCGAATACTTCCTCTTCAAATTGTTGGTAGATGATGTTTAAATCCTTAAGCTTGTCGATTAAGACTTTAGCTGAGGAATCATTGCGCTCAATAAGGTTTAGGTATTCTTGTGTTAATTCCTCCGGCTTAACGCAATAACGTTTAAATTCGGTAATCATCTGCTCAACTTGCTTCACAAAGCCAGTTTTATCTGCTGCTCTTTGAAACAATTTCAAATGGTCTTTTTGATCTTCGATAATCTTTCGAATTAGCATATTCATTCCCACACTGCTTAAATGATAACGACTAATACCACCCGTTTCCTGAAGGATTCTCCAAGCTAACCGAGAAAAACTATACACTTGGGCACGAATCATTCCGCCAAGCTCAGGATCAGTCGATAAACGATATTCAGATAAAAACGTCATCTGTTCAGGAACAATATATACAATTGGTGCGCCTGCCGGGTTTTCCAAAAGAAGGTCTTTTATTTCAGCTAAAAACATTGACGATTTGCCAGTACCTGACCTTCCCGTCACCACTCTTAATGACATGTTACAACCTCGCTTTCCTTACTCTTGCAATAACTCTGTATCTTTCATTCTATCATATAGTTCAACTTCCATCAGTGGGGTTTTCTTCCTTCCCACTGATGGTTAGTTGAACCACCATAAATGGGAATTTCTACGGCCATAAACACATAAAAAGCACGATTGCTCGTGCTTTTATCTATTGTATTAGAAATGAACATCCATTTCACTTAAGGGCCAATAGCGAAGGTCGACTTTACCTACAACTTGATTGACAGAGATAAATCCAAAGTGGCGGCTGTCCCAGCTTCCGAGTCGATTATCTCCCATTACAAATAATTTTCCGTCGGGCACGATATTTTCTCCCGTTTTTTCTCTTAGACTAAAATCTTCTGTCAGTTTAATTCCCACGATTTCTTGCTTGTAAATTGATAAAAAGGGCTCTTCGTATTTTTTACCATTAATATACAATTGGTCATTCTTATACTCAATCTTATCACCTGGTAAGCCAATTATACGTTTGACAAAATCCTCCTTTTCATTCGCATGAAAAACAATAACGTCAAACCGGTTTAAATCTCCGACTTGATAACCAAGCTTATTAACGACAAGCTTGTTTCCATCTTGAAGTGTTGGCATCATTGACTCGCCTTCTACGACATAATTTGAAAAGAAAAATGTCCGAATAAATGCGAATATAATAAAACCTATTGCAAATGCTTTAATCCATTCTATACCTTCTTTTTTCCATTCAATCTTCATGAAGGCTCCTCCCTTTTTTGAGCTCCATTTCACTCTCTTTTTCCACATTATCGCCTTTTTCAACCCGCTTATTCAATCTTACTTCAATTCTTTTCCCAACATACCAAAGAATGAAAATTACTAGAAAGACAAAAGCCGTGCGATATGGTTGTGTTATTAAAGAATGAAGGTCATAACCAATAAAACTAATAGTAAAAATCATCACCATCTTTCCGATAGACACTGCCAGCATATATTGATAGATATTAATTTTTGAAAGACCTGCCACAATATTAACAACAACTGAAGGTGTGAATGGAAAGCATAATAACAAAAACAGCGGGCCGAAACCATGATCATCAACCCAGTCCATCAACTTTCGAATTTTTGGATGTTTTAGAATAAAGGAGAATGCCCTTTTTCTCCCATACTTCCTAATAAGTAAAAAGAGCAGGAGTGCACCTGTACATGAGCCAACCCATGAATAAAGAAAGCCTAGCCAAAGACCAAAAGCACTCGCATTTGCCATAACAAAAATAAATAAAGGTAAAAAGGGTAAGAAAGCTTCTAACATCGGCAGCAATATTCCTGGTACAGGCCCAAAAGACCGATATCTTTGAATTAACTCCATCATATTCTCAAGGGTAAACCACGCCTTGAATAGTTCGAAATCCATGCGAATGCTCCTTTTATAGTTGCTTATAAGGTTATGCATTAATGAAATAGTTATTGAGCTATAAATTCATGGAAGGCCTTTTTATTTTTTTCAAAATCTAACTCTAAGACGGCTCCTTCCCCTCTAATCTTTGCATCTTGATAGCCATTTTCGATTGGTATTCTAAAAGTTGCAACTGCCCCCCTATCTTTAGAAAAGAAGTCCTTAGCCATAAATAAAATATCTGTAGTATCCATATTTGTATTGATATACGGTGTCACAACCCCAACCAACTTTGGAAGCTTCGGGATGGTTTGAAAACTCGTTAACTGGTCTCCTATTGCCTGCAATGCTTGCTGTTGTCGTTTTACCCTTCCAAAATCGCCGATTGCATCTTGACGGAAGCGAACAAAACCAAGCATATGCTCACCGTCCAATCTTTGGAGCCCGGGTTCGATTGTTACATCTATGTATTTTTCCATTCTTTTTTCGACATTAATTTCTACTCCATTTGGAAAAGCTTCATCAATCAATTGGACAAAGCCTTCAAAGTCAACAATCGCGTAATACTGCATCTCAATATCAAAGTTCTCTTTGATGGTTTTTCTCATAAGCTCAGGACCACCCCTCATAAACGCAGAATTAATCTTATGCCTTCCATGTCCTGGGATACTAACGTAGCTATCCCTCATGATGGATGTCAGCTTATAAGAACCTCTATCCTCATTATAGTGTGCTATCATAATGGTATCTGCCCGTGATTTCTCTTCCCCGCGTGCATCACTTCCCAGTAAAAGAATATTGGTATTTCCAAATTGGTCCTTTTTTCCTTCAAAAGTATAGACCACTTCATTTATATTGGCATTTTCTTGTGTTTGGTTGATTTTCTTTAACGATTGATTTATACCTTGTTTATACTGAAAATAAGAATATCCTGCTGTCGCTACGATTACAATAAGAAACACAAGGAAAACTGTTCTCCAACTTCTTTTTTTTCTATTATGATGCTTTTCTGATCGCATATTGGATCACCCACCTATCTGATATTTCTATCTATATTGACTGCATATATTTTTTTAAAGTTACTACATTATTTCATTTTCCCCAATACTATATCCTTCTATATAAAAAACTTTCTCACATCTAAGCCAATTTTTACAAATAAAAGACGCAACCTTTTTAGGATTGCGTTTTAATTAATTTTTCCGTATGATATATAAGAACATTTGTTCTTGTTATTTTAATAAAAGACAGGGGGACTGATGGAATGACCAGAATTCCTGATGAAGATCGTAATTTAATGGAAAAAGCCATTTATTTGCCGATGGTTCTAATTATTTTAAATCGGGATTTATCTATAATTGAAAAGAGTCCCTTAAAGTTAAAAAGACCCTATCTAGTACTAGTTGAAGATACGATGAAGATAATTCAGAAGGAGTTAGCCGAAGTAAAACAATATATGAAAAAGCACAATCTAAAGGTAATGGAGACAAAACGGGACGACGCCTTCACTATGTATCTGTTTTTATATAAAGGGTATGAAGAAGAGCACAATTACTTTAATCCAAGAATTCGCAATAAAGTACAGGAATTAATGGAGTTTTATTTTCTAAAAAAACACCTGTCCCGTTAGGTGATGATCATTTAGAACAAGTCTTTGCCGTATTTATGCGGGGGTTCTGATGCTTCCAGTGATTTCGATCTCTGAAGCATATAATAAGATTTCCTTTCATTATATTCAATTCTTTGCATTAACGTAGTTCTTAAGTGGGACGTTCTTTGTATCTGATTGTTAATTGAGTTGAAGGAAATAGGGAATTGATAAGTTTGTTTATTATGAAAAGTGATTAATGTTTCTTGAGGACTTACTCTGGAATAGTCTATTACATGTTCATGAGAGATCCAGATACATTCTTGCCGATTTGGTGATTGTGTTGGAAAGAAAAAGATGCGGTTTGTTGGATCAATAGCGATTGGAATTTTATGCGTTGTACCTATTAACAGTTTTGTTCCTTTTTTTCTGCCCTCATAGTCACAGCCAAAGTAATCGCAACTATTTTTTATAATATCAAGCGGTTTAAAAGGTGATAAAAAAACATCCTCCACTTCAAAAATTTCCGAATACGTTTTACTGCCATACGTAACAGGTTTGATAAACATCGTACATGGATTTACCTCATACTCTTCAATTTGTCTCTGCTTCAATCTTTTCAACTCCAATAACATAAATTTTACCATAATAATCATATCATTAATTTTAAAATGCAGGTCAATTTTTTAAATTGTTACGAAATATTTCACAAATTATCAATGAAATAATTTATCAGAAAATTTTAAAAACTCATTGATATTATTAGAAAATTCCCATATAATATTAAAAAGCATCAGAGGTGATTTTCGGTGAATGAAAAATCATACACGGAATTAATGAAGATTGGTGCCATGAAACGTCAAAAGCAAGAGAACTATGTCCAGGATTTGTACATCGAAATGCTTTTATCTGAAATCCAACTGACTGTGGAGAAGGAAAAATTATTAACGAATATTGACTCAGCCATTGACCGCCAAGATAAAAAATCTTTTTACACACTATCCAAACAGCTCAATGAACTAAATAAAAGATTTGGATCATAAGAAAGCGAAAGCGGCACGTTTTGTGGCGTATGATTTAAGCTAAACCGTCTCCTTCAGACGGTTTTTTCTTTTTCAATTATTTCACTTTTCTAGTTAAATGACTACACCTTCCTAAATTGACCGCAATAAGATATACAGATGAGAATTTATGTGTACTCTGTTTTAATTGTGGAAGGGGAAATGGTATGGATACGGTTATATTTCTAGAGACTCAGAAAGCAGGTTCCAGCAGGGAAGCAATTAAAGCTGCGGAGCGTATGGGCTATTATACGGTTTTGTTTACTAACCGAGCTAGTTTTAAAGAAAAACGGGGAGATTTTTCTGATGTCCACTTACTTAGATACCTAGATTTATCGGACGTAGAGCTGATTAGGGACGAAATTAACCGACTGATCCTCAATGGACTTACTGTTAAAGGAATCGTAAGCTTCGTGGATCCATATGTCTATACCTCCTGTTTACTTGCAGAAGAATTAGGAATTAATCATTTCACAACTGAAAGTATTAAACATATGCAAAGTAAAATTACATCGAGAGGAACACTTGCAGGAACCGCTTACTCACCTACTTATTCAATTCTAGAACCAGATATGGACTTGAATTCCTTAAAGGAAGAACTAGATACTTGGCCTCTTCCCATTGTAAAATCACCATACTCCACGGGATCGAAGGACGTTTTCTGCCCAACAAATATGGATGAACTTAGATTATTTATTAAAAAACTTAGAAAGAGGAATCCTTCTAGTTCCATCCTGTTAGAAGAATATTTAAACGGTCCTCAATATTTGGTTGAGGCCGTTGTGCAAAATGGCCAGCTTAAAATCATTGCTGTTTTCGAGCAGGAAATTAACTTTAAGGAACGGTTTATTATCACCGGCTATAGCCTAAAACATAACTTAAACAAAGGATTTTTTCACCATATGGAGCAGGCAGTGGATGAGATCATAAAGTTGCATAGATTTAAAGATGGTGCATGTCATTTAGAGCTGCGCTATTGTAACAAACAGTGGAAATTGATCGAGATTAATCCTAGAATCTCCGGTGGTGCGATGAACCGGATGATTGAGATAGGCCTAGGAATTAACTTAATTGAAGAAGAATTAAAAATGGCAATGGGGATCACTCCAGATTTCACCCTCAAACATGAGAAACCAGTGTTTACTCAATATGTAACGGTTGACTCAATAGGGACCCTTTTAAAGGTAACTGGCAAGAACAAAGCGCTGGCTTCCCAAGGTGTTGAGGAAGTATATGTAAAACCGAAAAAAGGTGCTCTTCTTCAGCCCCCTAGGTCTATGGGCCACCGTTATGCCTATGTCATAGCCACAGGTGAAACAGAAAAAGAAGCAAAGCAAAATGCCAAGGCAGCCGCCTCACATCTAAGATTTTACATGGAATAAAGCGATTAAGATCTTTTTGGCACATACAACAATAAAAAAGCAATCAGGTGCAGCACCTGATTGCTTTTTTATTCGACTAGATAATATTCTTTTAAATATTTGACTGTATCAAACATATTCAGACGGCTGGCTCCCTTAATCAAAATGGTTGTGCCTGGTTCTATATGCTTGATTAACTCCTTATGAAAATCATCTCTTGTATAATTGGGGTAATGAATAATTCTATTAGATGGAAAGCCTGCCTCTTCCGCCCCAATTCCATATTCATCAGCAGTGTTTCCATAAGTAAACAGCCAATCGACTTTTTGTGCAGCAATAAATGTACCAATCTCCCTGTGTGCCTGAGTCATTTGGTCACCTAACTCCGGCATTCTGCCAAACACTACGATATTACGCTTCTGACCAACACTTGAAAGGACCTCTAATGCCGCTTTCATTGCAGCTGGATGTGCATGCACGGTATCATCTATAACGGTTATTCCATCTTTTAAGTGATTCATTACTAATCTTCTGCTCGTTATTTTTGTATGCTCTAGTCCTTTGTACATGTCTCGACTGCTAAAGCCTAGCAAATCTGCTACTGCAATCGCAAATAGTGCATTATAAACATTGTGCTTTCCAAATACAGGGATGAAAAATCGGCAGTCTTTCCCATGTAGTTTAATCGTAAATTCCATGCCTTTCTCTACATATTCCACTCGATTTGCCTGATAATCTGCCTTACAGTCAATTCCAACCGTTACAATTTTCCCCTTGAAAGTTTTTGTTTCTAATAAGTTTGAGTTTTCGTCATCTGCATTAAGAAACAGATACCCATCTTGTTTCATCCCATGAATGATTTCTGATTTTGCCGTGGCAATGCCTTTAATAGCTCCACCAAAGTTACCCACATGTGCCATACCGATATTTGTAATAACAGAGATACTTGGTTGAATGATTTGACAATGATTACGGATTACCCCCGAATAGGCCATGCCATATTCAAGGACAGCAGCCCGATGAATCGGTAAAATCATGTCCTTATGCTTCTGTGTGTGTTCTGTCGTATTCCAATAATCCTTTGTTTCAAAAACAACCCATTTCGTTCGCAAAATCGCCGCAATCATTACCTTCGTTGTAGTCTTTCCCGCACTTCCCGTTACTGCAATTGTGGGCCTATCCGTCTTTGTTCTATTAAACAAATCTCCCACTCCCTAATTGTTGACTTTACTTTTCTTAGCTAAAAACATCGCATATTCGATCATATTTTTGACCACATCTAACTCAAGATAAAATGCCGGTGGACAGCCTGGTCTCCAGTTTACCTCAAATATCCATATCTTTCCGAATTCATCAAGAGCAACATCCATTCCTAATTCGTCAATGGTTTCTCCAAATTTAACCTGCTGAAGCTCGTCGAGATGGTTTGCTAAGGAGAGCGCAAACTGTTCAAGATACCTTTTAATGTCATAATAGTCCTCGTCAAATTCCTGTTTTAGAAAAGGTTCTAAATAATTCGTTGCTCCTCCATTATTAATATTAGCAACTATACTACCTGTAGGGCCAATTCTTGGATATATTGCTGTGATAACCCAATTACCTTCCCCATTTTTCTGAACATGAAGCCGAAAATCAAACGCGTGCCCCGACTTAGTTTGACAAGAAATAAATGGTTGTACAATATACTGCTCTTCCCTTAACTTAATAGATACAAAGTCTCTAAGTTCTTTTGTTGACCAGAATTGTTCATCAGTACCTTGTAAGACTTTGTAGTGATCTTGAAAACTTTCAACCAGAACAATCCCTTTCCCTTTGCGGCCATTTAGCGGCTTGAATATGATTTTGTGATAATCATATAAAAACTCAAAAAAGTGCCTTGGCAAGGTTACAACTTCAGTTGGAATTAGATAACTAGCAAAGTCCCCGGCCTCCTTTAATCTTTCATAAATGGACTGTTTATTGCCGATTGAATGGGTTGTAAATGGAATTTTCCTCTGTTTCAATTGATTAATAATATTTGCAGAGGGGAGAAGCTTTTCTGGGCTCCCTGTATTATAAATAACGTCCGGGAAACGGACTTCCTTTTCTATCCAACCGCCGTTTTCATACATAAAACCCTTGATGGTCTCTTTTTCAAAATTTACACCTTTAGGTGCAAAATAAATCATTTCTGCACCTTCCGCTTTTGCAACCACTGCATAAGCGTATGCTTTTATCACGGTACGAGGGTCTTTTCGATGGTGAAGCATGCCAATTAGCATCATGAAAATTCTATCCTCCCAGTGTAGTCTAGTGAGTACTCTAATAAATAAAGAATCCTAAGTACAGTGTATTCTTATAGCTTCTTAGAGTAATAGGCAGTAACCCAAAAGGCTGCTTTTTTCCGTTTACTGCCCTTTCAGCTTGTTAATCAATACTGCTAAGGATTTGTCATACATCGAGGCTTTGATTAGTAGTGCTGTATCTTCTTGAAGTATAGGGAGCAGAATCCTTTCAATTTCAGCGACCGTCTTACAGGAATACACCGGCCCTATCATTTGATTTTCCACCGCGCCTTTAGCGATTTCATTGGCCATTTCCCCATAGGTAATTAATACATCAGCTCCCATTGTTGCTGCCCTTTTTCCCATTTCATGATGATAATAGCTTGAATCCTCCCCCAATAAGGCAACTGTACCTATTAATACAATTTTCTTCTTATTTTTAGAAATGTTTGGCAGTGCTGTTAAAGCAGCTTCCATTGAAGTTGGGTTTGAACTCCAAGTATCGTCGATGATGGTAGCTTTATTGAACCCTGTTGATACTTCGAGATGTGCTTTGATGTTTGTAAAAGCAGCCAGCCGCACTGCTGCATCCTCGATACTCATTCCTATCTGCTGGACAGCTGCAATTGCACTTATTGCATTATAAACTTGATGCTCACCATATCCTGGGACATAAATTATAGATTTCTTTTCATTCACTATTAATGTAAATTTCATTCCTGCATCGACATATTCTATATCTTCCGCCTTATAGTCGGCTGATTGATGAATACCAAAATAAACAATCCTGCCCTTAAAGTCCTCTAATGAAATGGTTGCTGTCTTTTCGTCATCTGCATTAAGGAGTAATGTTCCTTGATAATTTAATCCTTTAATAATCTCTCCTTTTGCTTTTATATAGTTATCAATACTGCCACACTGTTTGAGATGATCAATTCCTATATTCGTAATCATTCCAATCGTTGGTTTAAAGTATCTACAGTGAAATTCCAGTAAGCCCGGCCAACCAACAGGGGTCTCAAATACCGCAACATCCGTATCCTTGGTTATTTCAGTTAAGTAGCGTAAATTGATATAAAAGGAATTATTACTTCCCCTTGTTGCTTGAACCTTGTATTTGTCATTTAGGATATGTTTGATCATCTCCTTCGTTGTGGTCTTGCCACATGTACCAGTTATTGCAAATACTGGGATATCAAATTGGTCACGATAATAATTTACAAACTGCCAATAAGATTTCTGCATGTCGGTGACTTCAATATAGGTACATTTTGGAATGATCCGCTCTAGTTGTTTCCCCTTTTCGTAAACGATGCTGCAGGGGGCAAACTTCTCTATCCTGTCCCAATCTATTTGTTCGCGCCGATCATATAAAAAAACTAGTGAATGCTCTGTTTTTACATACATCGTTCGGTCAACAATTGAGTGAATAAGAAACTCTTCATTGCCCTTAGTCACCTGACCATTAATAATATTGCAAAGAACCTTGCAGTTTATTAACTTTGGCATCCTCCTTTTCCTAACACAGGTAATACCTCTAAATTGAGAAAAAATCACAAACCCAGATTCTAAAAATAATTTTACCGACTGTGGTTTGCAGTAACCCTTAATTATCTTAACTTCCAGACTCTCTGCAAATTCTAGTACGTAAAGAAATAAATCACGGAATATCCCTTGCCCTCTCTGATCCTCCGTAATAAAGCCTGTGCGAATTAGTGCTGAATTCTTAATCACTTCACAAGCCAATAAGCCTATCACTCTTCCATTTTCTTTAGCACAAAACCACGAAGTATTTTCTGTATCATAAAACTGCAGACCCGCTTTTCTTACCTCTTGGCCAAGCGGTACTAACTCTTGAAAAGAAATCCTGTCTAGTAATACAGCCAATTCCCTGCCCCCCTAACGAAATTACCCGTCCACTCCATCCTATGAACGACATGCAAAAAGTGAAACGATTTTTGAATATAAAAAAAAGACCCATTGAGTAATGGGCCGTTATTCTTTCATATTGGATTGCTGTTTAATCTCATATTCTTCTAACATCGATATTCGATCGAGCATGGTTGGATGTGTATAACGGAAAATTTTAACCAACAAAGGCGGGTTTACTTGGCTTAAACCAGAACGTGTAAGTTCCTGAAAAGAATTAATCGCTGCATCAGCATTCTTCGTCATCTCAATCGCATAGCGGTCAGCCCTAGTCTCTTCATAACGAGACACTAAATTAGTAATCGGACTTGAAGCAAACATAAGCATTGAAAGAACCATTAAAAATAACGGTAAAGACTGAATATCATTTACATTGGTCAGTTTCAATTCCCTTCCCCACCGTGCTGTTGCCCAATTCATAATCCTATACGTTAAATATAAGCCAATAAGTGAGATCAGCAGATAACCGCTTATTCCTATATATATATGCTTTTCAACATAGTGACAAATTTCATGAGCCATTATAAATAAGATTTGATTATCTGATAGTTTATTTAAGGTCGTATCCCAGAGGACAATCCGTGCATTTGACCCAATTCCAGTTACATAGGCATTTAAGGCATTCGTTTTTTCTGCCATGTTCACTTCAAAAACATGCTCTGCTGGAATATTTGCTTGATTTGCTAATGCTAAAATTTTCGTTTCTAACTCTTTATTTTTAAGCTGTGAAAAATCATTATATAAAGGGTCAATAACGATAGGTTGTAAGAACATCAAAAAAAGTGTGAATGGAATAGATAATAACCACCCATACAGCCACCAGCGCTTCACACTTTTCTTCATAAGCCAGTATAACACTGCAACAATAATGACCATTGTTCCGTAGTTAATCCAAAAGTCGATTAATTCATCCTTCATCCAGGAAGCAAATGACTGTGTCGAAATATTATAGGTTTTCGATAGTGAAAAGCTAACATACTTTAGTGGAAACGTTAGCAAAAAGGTTAGAAAGGATAACCAAATTACGTATATAGCCGTTTGAAGCAGTTTATTCTTTGCTGATGTCTCAGCCCAGTTCTGAAAAACCTTTGAAAGGCCAAATAGCAAAATTAGAAAATAAATCAGCCACTCCAGCGGCACAGATAAGAAAAACAAAAGGTTTCTTATTTTTGAATATTCCTCACCAAGCATCAGTTCCCTGCCATTTAAAAATGTAGCTGGATCGGCTTTTGTTCCTTGATACTCAAACGGAAGGCTTGTATTTGCAAAATTGAATAAATACCAATAAATAAATAACCCATAAAGTACATAGGCCAAAACCGCATAGACTCCCATTTTTCTAACCATGTATGTTTTGTCCCCCTTTTTGTCCAACCTCTCTATAATTAGTTTAGTTAAAATGCTTGGTTTTAGAACCAAAAGAAAAAGGGGATTGCTTCAAATGGATTTTTGCGAAATTTGCTCCCTTTCCGCAGGCTCACCGCTGAGCCTCCTCGGTCGTTCCGACCTGTGGGGTTTCACCTGTTTCGTTGTCCTGCTGGAGTCTCGCAAATTTCACAAAAATCCAATCATGTTTACCATTCACGCTTTTACAAATCAAATTAATAAAGCCGGATTTCTCCGGCTTATAGGAAATAGGAATAGACTGATAGTACTGCTATTGACCCAAGGACTACGACGATAACGTTTGCGCCTAAATAGGCACCAATAAAGGCGGCTGCAGCACCGATTGCTCCGTACCAAATATCATTTTTTTGTATAAAAAAGATTGCTGGGAAAATTAAGGCTCCTAACGTAGCATAGGGTACGTTTTTTAGGACCCCTTGTATAAATGGTGGCAGTTCTTTTCCTTTGAAAAGAACAAAAGGCAACATTCTTGGAATATAGGTAACTACCCCCATTCCGATAATCATCCAAATAATTTCACTCTTCATGCTTTATACCCCTTTGCTTCCTATTTGCTACTTCAATCAGTTCAATCATAAAAGCAGATAGCAGGGTGGCACACACAATTGCCCAGCCTTGAGGCATCAAATTGCCAAATGTAAAAATTGAATTAAAAGTAGCGGCTAGCGTAGCTAAAAAGATAACCTTTGCACTTTTCTTCATTGAAGGGACTAATAATCCAACGAACATTGCATATAAGGCAACTCCCATACTCTCCTGTAGAGTTTGCGGCAAACTAGCACCGATTAAATGTCCTACTCCCGTGAAAATTACCCAGCTTAAATAGGCGAGTAAATTAACCCCAAACAGGAAACCGGTTGTTACGCTGCCTTCTTTCATGGAGACAACTGAGAACGTCTCATCAGTTATCCCAAAAGAATAAATCATCTTATTAGTTAAAACGTCCTCTTCTACCTTTTCATTTAAAGAAGTAGACATCAGAAAATGTCGTATATTGACAATGAAGGTTGTTAAGATAATTTCAACTACACTTGTCCCGTACGCAATCAGACTTAGGGAGATATATTGTGATGCTCCAGCAAATACAACTAAGCTCATTAATATGGATTCATAGATTGTTAGTCCAGTTGTTTTTGCAAGAAGTCCAAACGTAAGAGCAATCGGAAAATAACCAATGCCAATACTAATTCCTGCCTGCAATCCTTTTTTAAACTCGGAAGCTTCTTTTCCAATTGCAATATCCGCCACCTGTATCCCTCCTGTGTATGTATCATAAGCGGTTGTTTCTAAAGCTGGCTAAACTTTCCCAACAAACAGTAATTTTAGCAAATTTTCAAAAAGAAATAAATTAGAAAAACTTGGCATTCGCCAAGTTTTTAATGTGAGGGCCTTAGTTTTTCTTAAACTTTTCCTATTAGCTAAAAAAAACATGGCAGAGACGCCATGTTTTTACTGTCCTTTAAAAATTGGTTTTCTTTTTTCTGCAAAAGCCTGCAGTGCCTCTAGCCGATCCTCAGTTGGGACTGTTACTTCGTATGCCTTACGTTCAATCTGTAGTCCAGAGTTTAAATCGGTGTTCATACCATTTTTGATGGCAAATTTTGCTTGCTGTAACGCTATCGGCCCATTTTTCAGCAATTGACTAGCATATGATATACATTCACCCATCAAATCCTTTGTCTCGACACATTTTGTTACGACTCCATATGTGAGTGCCTCTAGAGCGGTCAGCCTGCGTGCAGTTAAAATCAACTCCAGTGCTTTTGCTTGACCAATTAATCTCGGAAGTCGCTGAGTCCCTCCAGCACCTGGAATAATAGCAAGACTTGTTTCTGTTAAACCCATGAGAGCTTCTCTAGCTGCAATCCGAAAATCACAGGCAAGGGCTAACTCCATTCCGCCTCCAAATGCGAAACCATTAATAGCTGCAATGGTTGGCTGTGGCAGCTGATCAATAACATTAAAAACATCATTAATCTTGTATAGGTTCCGTTTTACCTGCTCATCTGTTAAAGTTTTACGCTCTTTTAAATCTGCTCCCACACTAAAAGCCTTATCTCCTGCACCTGTAAAAATAACTACTCTTATATCCTTATTGATCCGAATATTCTCTACTTGATTCTGCAATTCAATTAGCGTTTCAAAATTGAAAGCATTAAGGGATTCAGCACGGTTGATGGTTACAGTGGCAATATGGTCCTCTATTTCTAGACAAATTTGTCCCATTTGAATTCTCACTCCTTGTTTCCTAAAGAAGGCAGGCTAATTGCCTGCCTTTTTTAAAATATATGAGAAATGACTTTTTTTAGACGTTTTGAGTAATTTGCGTTTTTAGTGCTCTTCTTAAAATTTTTCCTGTTGTATTTTTTGGAAGTTCCTCTAGGAAATCAATGGATGATGGAACTTTGTATTTTGCTAAATGTTCTTTGCAATATTCTAGTAAGTCTGCTTCGGTAACTGCTGGATTTTTAGTTACTACATAGCATTTCACTGCTTCACCAAGGTTTGAATCAGGAACACCTAGGACTGCTGCCTCCACTACCTCTTGGTGGTTATAGAGAACCTCTTCAACTTCACGTGGATAAACATTGTAACCGCCTACAATAATCAAATCTTTTTTCCTGTCAACGATGTAAAAATACCCTTCCTCATCCATTCTTGCTAAGTCACCGGTATAGAGCCAGCCTTCACGAATGGTTGCTTCTGTTTCCTCAGGCATTTTATAATAACCCTTCATTACATTCGGACCTTGGACAATCAATTCCCCTACTTCACCTACTGGAACTTCTTCCCCGAGTTCATTAACAATTTTGTTTTCAACATGAAGGATGGAGGTACCAATTGATCCAGCTTTGCGCGGGCGGTCCAAAGGGTTAAAGCATGTTACAGGAGATGCTTCGGACAAGCCATAGCCTTCAGAAACCCGGACATTAAATTTCTTTTCAAAATTAGTCAGTAATGCTACCGGAAGTGAAGCTCCGCCGGAAATACACAGACGAAGTGATTTTAGGTCCTCTGGATTGCCCTCTGGATATTGATAGATGAAATTGTACATGGTCGGAACACCGGCAAAAACAGTTGCCTCGTACTCTTTCGCTAGTTCGAAGATGTCCTTTGGACTGAATTTAGGTGCAATTAATAAAGTAGCCCCCCTTAATAATGGAGCATTTAAAGCCACGGTTAAACAAAACACATGAAACATCGGTAAAGTTGTTATGACCCGGTCTTGCTCACTCATTTTTAGATAATCGCCTACGTCGCTCGCATTGCTATATAAATTCTTATGGGTAAGCATTGCACCTTTTGGCTTTCCAGTTGTCCCTGATGTATAAAGAATAATTGCTACCTCATCACCGTGAAGCGTTGGTCCTTGAAAGCCTAAATCTCCTGATGCCAATACTTCTGTAAACGATTTCATTTTTGAGTAGAGTGATAATGTTTCGATATTATACTGTGTAATCCCATTTGGGCTGGTTTCACAAAAAACAAATGACTCTACTTTAGGCAGCATGGTATGCACTTTTTCTGCTAAGGGAATGGCCATATCGAGACCCACGACTACCTTTACATCACCATTATTTAGAATGTATCCAATTTCATCTGCAGTATAAATTGGATTGACCGGAATAACGGTTGCCCCCAACCTTAATGCCCCGTATAAACCTATAACAAAATGAGGTGAGTTCCCCAACAATAAAGCAATATGGTCCCCTTTTTTCACCCCTAACTGCTGAAGGCCAGATGCGAACCTTTTAATAGCAGCATCTAATTCACCATAAGAAGTCCCTTTCCCCATAAAATAAAAGGCTGTTTTACTGGCATTGTTTCTAGCCGTTTCTTGAAGTTTTACTGATAAATTCACCCGATTTCTCCCCTTTGTGAATGAATACTCATTCATTGAATCGTAAAAATTTTCTAAATATATTATATTTAAAGAAATTTAACTATTCAAGTATAATACGAAAAAAATGCGGAGATTTAATCCGCATTCAAATATTAATAAATTAGATTAATAAACTCTTCTTTTGAAACATTTCCAAAATAATATCAAATATCCACATCGCTTAGAGCTTCCTCAAGCTTGTTTTTCTCGTAGCGGAGCTTTAATAGCTTGTTTTCAATCTCACTGACATCCCCAACACCAAAGAAATCGCCATATATCTTGCAGTTTTCAATTATACCTTTATTAACTTCCAAGCGAACGTCAATTTGCCCAACCGGGAACCGGTGTGAATGCTGGAGATTGAATTTAGGTGACTTTCCGTAGTTCCAATCCCAATTTTGATAGCGTTCTTTCGAGAGTTGATGTATTTTCTCCCAATCCTCTTCTGTTAAAACATATTCTCTGATCTCTCTTCCTTCAAAAATAAAATTTAGAAGTAATGCACGAAACTCTTCTATTGAAATCTTTTCTGACAAAAATTCTGATATGTTAGCTACCCTGCTGCGAACAGATTTGATCCCTTTAGACTCAATTTTATCCTTTTTAACCCTTAAGGCTGAAACAATATGTTCCATTTCCGAATTAAAAAGAAGTGTACCATGGCTAAACATTCTCCCTTTTGTGGAGAATTGGGCATTACCTGAAATTTTCCTACCTTCGGCTAAAAGGTCATTTCTGCCGCTAAGTTCTGCATTAACACCCAGTTTTTTCAAAGCTTCCACTACGGGCTCTGTGAACTTTCGGAAGTTATGAAAGCTTTCTCCATCATCCTTTGTAATGAAACTAAAGTTTAAATTACCTAAGTCATGATAAACTGCTCCGCCTCCAGACAATCTGCGGACAACATGAATTCCGCCCTTTTCGACATAATCCGTGTTAATTTCTTCAATAGAATTTTGGTTTTTGCCAATTATGATGGATGGTTCATTTATGTAAAACAGTAAATACGTTTCATTGATATCTAGGTTTTTTAAGGCATATTCTTCTATCGCTAAATTAATCCGTGGGTCGGTAATACCTTTATTATCGATAAATAACATGAACGTTTACTCCTTCCTATAGTGAGATAGATAGAAACTCATCTGCAAGCTTTATTATACCTGTAAACTCGGTTAAAGCTTCACTTTTAAGCTTAGATAATTCTCCGTAATGAGGTAGATGTGTAAGAATGAGCTGCTGAACACCAGCGCTATTCGCAAGTTGACCAGCTTCCAAACTATTCATATGCCCAGCCGCTTTACCATTTTGATGAGCATAAAAATTACACTCGCACAATAAAACATCCGCATTCTGACTAAAGGAAATAAATTCTTCTTTAAAAGAGCCATCCCCAGTATAGATTAGCGTTTTTTCTCCGTCCGTTATTCGCATGCAAAAGCATGGAACAGGATGATTTGTTTTCAAAAAGCTAATTTGGAAAGGACCCACTGTCAAAACCTCATCAGGTACGTATGCGATCCCTTTCGTTATTTCTTTATAGGTCAGCTTTTCAAATTCATTCTGGTCAAAGCTATGCCCGTATATTGGCAGAGTAGGACATTCTTTTCCTAAAAACCCTTGGATGAGTCGAGCATGCTGCAAGACGCCAATATCTGCGATATGATCAGGATGATAATGTGACAGGATCACCGCATCAAGCTCCTCAGGCTGGACGATGTTCTGAAGCTTTGCAAGAACCCCACTGCCACAATCGATTAGTAGTTTAAACCCTTCATGTTCTAGCAGATATCCAGAGCTGGCACCGTTTTTCTTCGGATATCCTCCCCAAAAACCAATGATTGTTAAGTTCATAATGTCCCTCCAAATCAGAATCCTTCTATCTTTACTATACTCAAAAAGAGTACAAGAAAAAAGAAGCTGTGTCATTTCTGCTCAGCTTCTGTCAGTACGAACATCTACTTTTAAAATAGGTCAAAACACTTTTAACAGCAGCCTCTCCTTGATCGATACAATCTGGAATTCCAACCCCTCCGTAAGACGCACCTGCTAAAAAGACACCAGGCAGATCCTTCTCAAGATGTTCCTTTATTGTCTCAAGACGCTGCTTATGCCCAACCGTATATTGAGGCATAGATTCCTTCCAACGTGACACGACAGAAAATTCAGGTTCCATCGTAATATTCATCGTTTTACTCAAATCTTCAAGTACAATCTTAATGATTCTATCATCGGAAAGATCGACAATGGTTTCATCTCCAGAACGGCCTACATAACAGCGGAGTAGAACCTTCCCTTCAGGAGTAGAATGCTCCCATTTCTTATGAGTCCATGTGCAAGCTGTAATTGAGTAATCCCCATTTCTCGAAACAACAAAACCTGTACCATCAATGTCTTTCTTAATTGCTTCTTTTGGAAAAGCTAGGGCAACCGTCGCTACAGAGGTCGATGGAATATTTTTAAATGGATCAAAGAATGAAAAATCAGAGAACATTGATTGAGTTATCTTATGCGGAGTTGCAGCGATAACAGAATCTGCTATTAAAACCTCACCATTGTTTAGGAATATCTCATACTGATGATTCAATTTAGTAACTTTATCAACTCGATGGCCTTTTAAAATTATCTTTGGGTCCAACTTAGCTTCAATTGCTTCTGCAAAAGATTGAAGCCCACTTTTAATGGTTAAGAAAGCTCCTTTTGATGGCCCTTTATTCTCTGTCTTTTTCGGTTGGGATGGGGTGGACTTTTTCATCCCAAGAATTAAACTGCGGTGTTTTTGCTCTACCTCATAAAATTGTGGGAAAGTTGACATTAAACTTAATTGATCAATATCCCCTGCGTAAATCCCTGATAATAAAGGTTCAATTAAGTTTTCTACAACCTCATCACCCAATCTGCGCCGGAAAAAATCACCTAGTGATTGATCTTTCCCACCTGGTGATTTCGGTAAAATGAAATCTGCGGCAGCCCTCATTTTTCCTGAAAAAGAAAACAAGTCAGTCGTAATAAAAGGACCAATTTCAGTTGGAACACCCATTACTGAACCGCCTGGCATAGGATGAAGCTGATCATTCACAAGTACATAGGATTTTCCTGTAGAATTATAAACTAATTGGTCACCCATGCCTACTTCCTCAGCAAGTCTAATCATACTTGTTTTCCTAGCTAGAAATGAATCTGGTCCTCTCTCAATCGTGAAACCATCTCTTACAACCGTTTGCAGTTTACCTCCGAGACGATGTGATGATTCAACTAGGATGATCTCCATTGGCAATTGCTGCTCCTGCACGATTTTTTGAAGATAATATGCGGAAGTCAGCCCAGCAATACCGCCGCCAATAATTACAACCGTTTTTTTTTCTTCCGTCACGGGTGTCACCTTCTTAATATTTATAAGTATAATCCTAATCGTTCAATGTTTTTAAAACAACCGTTGCCAATGCATCAATAAATTCATCCTGAGCATTTGGCATTGCAGGGCGATAATAGGCCGCTCCCACTTTATCTGTAACCAGTTTGCACTCATAGTCATTATCGTATAACACTTCAAGGTGGTCACAAACAAAACCTACTGGAGCATATACAAATGCTTTTACTTGTTTTTCCTCAGCTAATTCCCTCGTAAGGTCTTGAACATCAGGGCCAAGCCATGGCTCTGGTGTATTCCCAGCACTTTGCCAGCCAATAGCATACTGATCAATTCCAGCTTTTACTGCAATCAAATCCGCAGTTTCCTGAAGCTGTTGTGGATAAGGATCACCCGATTGTAATATTTTCTCAGGCAGGCTGTGTGCCGAAACAATCAACATGGAATTGTCTTTTTCTTCTCTCGGCATTTGTTCATATACGGCACTTAATTTATCTGCCCAATAATCAATAAATTTTGGTTCATTATACCAGCTCTCAATAGAGGTGATTTTTAGGTTGCCAAGCTTTTCAGCAGCTTCACTTGCTCGTCCATTATAGGACTTAACACTAAATGTCGAGAAGTGTGGTGCAAGAACAATACTAACTGCCTCTATAATTCCATCATCATGCATTTGCTTCACAGCATCCTCAATAAATGGCTCAATATGTTTTAATCCTAAGTACATTTTAAATTCAATTTCCTCTTGAACCTGATTCAAGTGTTCCTCAAGTTTACTAGCTTGTTCAAGAGTTAATTTCGCTAGTGGCGATATGCCTCCAATTGCCTCATACCGATTGCGGAGATCTTCTATCATCTCAGTTGTAGGCTTTCTGCCATGGCGGATATGTGTATAATAACGTTCCAAGTCATCTAAATTATATGGTGTACCGTAAGCCATCACGAGTAAACCCATTTTCTTCTTTGTCATTTTAACACCTCATTTTTCAAATCTAGAAGCAGTTATCGTATGGTTTATATATTTATATCCTCGTATGAAAGGGCCTCTAGCTAGTATAGGGCCCTTTAAGAATAAAGCTTATTATATTGTGCCAAAAAACTAGACGACTTACCAATATAAACACTTAAAATGGATTTTATCTGCTTAGTTTTGTTGCTGAATACTCATGAATAAACGAAGTCAATTTTTTCAATGTCGCTGGATTTACGGATGGGAATACACCATGTCCAAGGTTAAAGATATATCCACCCTGTTCCATTCCTTGATCTAGGATTGCTTTCGCTTTTTCCTCAATTACTTCCCATGGTGATAAAAGGATTGCTGGGTCAAGGTTTCCTTGGACTGTTTTTTGAATTCCCATTTCTCTTGCCTGGCGGATTGGTAAACGCCAATCCAATCCCACAACGTCCAGCGGCAAGTCATTCCATTCCAAAGCAAGATGACTAGCACCTACACCAAACATGATAAGTGGAACATTCTCTTCTTTTAGTTCAGTGAAAATACGAGTCATAACCGGCTTAATAAAATAGCGGTAATCTTCAACATTTAATGCACCAACCCATGAATCAAAAATTTGAATCGCTTTTGCGCCTGCTTTTATTTGAGCTTTCACATAAATAATAATCATATCTGCAAGCTTGTCCATTAAAGCAAACCAAGCCTTTGGCTCAGAGTACATAAAAGCTTTCGTCTTATTGTAATTTTTGGAAGGTCCGCCCTCAATCATGTAACTTGCTAGAGTAAAAGGAGCACCCGAAAAGCCTATTAGTGGTACTGACAGTTGTTCCTGAGTTAACAATTTGATTGTATCAAGAACATATGGTACGTCTTGTTCTGGGTGAATTTCTCCAAGTTTTTCAACATCTGCTAAAGAGCGAATCGGATTATCAATCACAGGACCAATACCTGACTTAATTTCAACCTGCATCCCGATAGCTGGAAGTGGGGTCATGATGTCTTTGTATAAAATAGCAGCGTCAACATTATACTGTTCAACGGGCAAGCGTGTTACATAAGCACATAGCTCAGGCTGGTGTGTAATTTCAAACAAAGAGTATTTCTCTTTAATTTCACGATACTCTGGCTGTGATCTTCCAGCTTGTCTCATATACCATACTGGAACGTAATCCGTTTTCTCCCCTCTTGCCGCTTTCAAAAATGTTTCGTTGATTTGCTTAATCATCTAAATAAATCCACCTTTCAAGACATGTCTGTTTTTCATTTTAATATATGTAGCAGGAAAATGAAACTAACGCCGTGACTAGAACTGTCTTCACTATATCGATTAATCCTATTTGTGTATAGATTACGATACTAAGTGTCAAAAAAAAGTCGTTTTTAAATGTGAATATTGTTCAAATTACCATCTTAACGCTCTGATTCCTTATAAAAAAGGCTGACGGATCGTCCAGCCTTTTTCTATGATTTCCTTAATTTCTTTTTCAAATATTCATATATAAATACCCATAACAACACCCAGATATACCCAAAGGAAAAGCCGCCAATGACATCTGATGGGTAATGTACTTGGAGGATAATACGGCTTGCCCCAATCAGAAAAAGTAGTACTCCTGTAAAACTTATGACCAGTATTTTACCTGATTTAGATTTCATATTTTCTACGATTAAATAGGCAACAAAAAAATAAACAATTAAGCCTACCATAGCATGACCACTAGGAAAACTATAGCTGTCAATAAACGCTAGATGTTCGAGGTCCGGTCGTTCACGTGCAATTGAGTTTTTAATTAACTTGTTAACCTCATTGCCAAGGGCTGCCGCTAAAGTGATGATCGCTGCACCTAAATAATTTCTTTTTATTAGCAGTAGCCATCCAAGAACAAATACCGCAACAAGACCGATCCCTTTCTTATCCCCTAATTCCGTTAATACAACGAAAAAAGGATTCAATGTATCAGGCACATACCCAAAAAAGACCGCCCCTATCTCATCGAGCATGAGGGCCCGCTCTGTCATAACATTTAGGGTCGTGTATCCCGCAGCAAATAATGCTAGAATGATAAATCCTAGAGTATAATATTTTAAAACCTTCGTCTGCATTAAAAAAATCCTTTCCTTCTAACTAATCTTTTAAAATTATAAATAAAATGACTGTCAAAATCTACAACGTTATTTAATAGTGTTAAAATAGTTTGAAAATACTATTATATTTTATGAAAAATGGGGGAACATTATGCTAAACAACCTTTTTAGTAGAATAGAAAATTACTATGAGGAAATGATTTCTATTCGCCGTTATTTACATCAGCATCCTGAGTTATCCTTTAAAGAATACAAGACTGCCCAATTTATTCAATCCTTTTACGAAAAGCTTGGGATTGAAGTAAGAGGAAATGTGGGCGGCAACGGTGTAGTAGCAAAAGTCTATGGAAAGAAACCTGGGAAAACCATTGCTTTGAGAGCCGATTTCGATGCACTGCCCATTCAGGATGAAAAGGAAGTTGCCTATAAATCGTTAGTACCCGGCATTATGCATGCATGTGGGCATGATGGACATACTGCATCGCTATTAATCCTCGCTAAAGCGTTACATGAGTTAAAGGATGAACTAGCAGGAATTTATGTCTTTATCCATCAACATGCTGAAGAGTATGCGCCTGGCGGTGCGGTTAGTATGATTGAGGATGGCTGCTTAGATCATGTAGACGTGATATTTGGCACCCATCTATGGGCCGGAGAATCAACTGGGAAGATTCAATATCGAACAGGTCCTATTATGGCTGCTGCTGATCGTTTTGAGGTGGAAATTCAAGGGCAAGGCGGTCACGGAGCCCAGCCACATAAAACAAAGGATGCGATCGTCACAGCGTCACAACTGGTCCTTAATTTGCAGCAAATTGTCAGCAGGAGAGTCAATCCGATTGACTCTGCAGTTGTTACCATAGGCTCCTTTACCGCAGAAAATGCCTTTAATGTCATTGCTGATAAGGCAAAACTTATTGGAACCGTTCGGACCTTTGATGAAGGTGTACGACAGTTTATTGAAGAAGAAATGGAAAGAATTATTCATGGAACTTGCTATGCTACAGGCAGCACTTATCACTTTTTATATGAAAAGGGTTATCCGGCAGTAGTAAACCATGCTAAAGAAACTGAATTCTTGCAAAAATGTGCGGCAGTTGTTCCTGAAGTTAAATCGATTGAAGAAACTGAACCACAAATGGGCGGCGAGGACTTTGCATATTACTTACAGAAAGTGCCTGGCACCTTCTTTTTCACAGGTGCAATGCCAGAAGGATTAGAAAAAACATATCCTCACCATCACCCTAAATTTGATATTGATGAGAAAGCTATGCTAATTGCGGCCAAAACACTTGGTACAGCAGCGATAAACAGCCAAGAAAATTGATGAATATAGCCTCTGAACATTCTATCTTTCAGGGGCTTTTTTTAATATCCTTAACCGATAGGCATTCATCGCTGTTTCACCTAAATGTTTTAGAAGATTATTATTTGCATATGCTCCAACAAACGCCCCGATTCCAGGTACCAGCTGCAGCATTTTCACAAAATCGATATAGTCTCTATATTCCTGCTGAAATTTGCGCCAATCCATTTCCATAATATCCTTCTTTCTCTGATCCCAATTCTCAATCTCGTACAACGTATTCTTTCGAATCTCATCACTGGAAAAAGCAAGTTGAAAAACGTGAAGAATGAACAACCTCTCTTCATACTCTTTTGTATTAAAACCATAGATAGAGGCTGCTTCAAACAGAAATTTCATCTTAATGGAAAGTAACAGCGGAAAATCCGCAAGTCCTAAAAGAATTCCGCCAGCACCTGTACCTGCTCCCTCAATTAGGGCAGTCTTTTGAAAGACAGCTGTCTTCTGGGTTATTAATTCATCTCGCTGGGCAAGTGACAGCCCATTTGCCTGACTTCTATCGGTCGTTAGCTGTGAACCAAATAAAGTTGTTTTTACCATTGCTTTTATGCTTTCTGTCATTACCTCATGGACTTTTTCTGGAATTAATCCGTTAATTTTACCTTGTGCTTTTTTAGACACTCGATTCATCATTCCTGAACGTCTGTGTAATTTTCTCTTCCAGGCTTCAACTTCCTCATAAACCTTTAATTCATACTCATTCATTTCTTCACCCCTCCACAAATAGATATTATTCTTTAAACAAAGAAATGTCATGAAGTAGTAGAATCCTCTTTCATTCCGAAAGAGGATTCTGTTTAATATTTCAGTCTTTTTTTACTATAAACATATACAAATAGTAAATTGAACAATACTCCTGATATGAGCACAAAAGAAGCAATTAGATATTCCCCTTTAAGTAGTATGACAAGTGTGAACATTAACGCTTGAATAACCAGTATGACCAATAAAAGAAGCTGAAAGGCAGTTGTTTTATGCTGAGAGGCCACTGGATATAAATCTACCCACAACTTATTTTGATGGTGGTTCCATAATGGCAAAAGCTGAAACCCGGTTAGGTAGAGAAATAGGACAGCCAATAAAATCTGCCCAATGCCAAAGGAAATATAGTACAAGGCAGCAGCTCCTATTATCGTTAAACGGATTAATAACCCTAAATAATCTGATGACCTGAGAAAGGTGCGTGAGAATAAATATAGGTAGGTCTTTTCTTGAAGAAAACCAATATTGTTGATAAATAGATCCATCCATTTTCTTCGTTTTACCGTATCTTTCAACTTTGGAACATCTGTAAATAAATTAGCTAAGCGGTAAAAAGATCCCATCCTCTTTTCTTCCTGCCGAATTAGCGTGTCCCATTTGAGCCCTAAGCTCTTGGTTTTACCATTAAAATAGGTATAATAAAGCACCATAATGACTGCTAATAACAATAACAAGAATATATTTGCCTGTTTGTACAGCATAAAGACAAATGAGGTGTTTAAAGCATAGCGGACAAGCATGTCATATAGATAAACAGATGCTTGAACATGAAAATGGATTTTCCAGCTAGCAGCAATATTCCAAGTCTTCACTAATAATAGTATGCCCAGAAAAGGAAAAAACGAGCTAAATCCGCTATTGCTGACATGTGCATATAGTGGCATTAATACAGCCATCATTAAGATTAATATGTATCCTTGAAAAATTAAACTAATGAAGCCAGATTTTAAAAAATATCCTTTTAATCGGTCTTCGAGCGGGAGTAAAAACACCTGATCTGCCTCAAGAAGGAAATTATATAGAGGACTATAGGTTATAAACAAACCCAGTAACACCGCTATGATGATTTCTGCTGGGAATCCAGAAGAAAGTGTCTTTATCCAATTTTGATAATAATAGGCACCCGTTCCGATTAAAAAAAGTAAAACAATCACAAGATGACCATTTAAAATATACCTAAGATAAACGCCTAATTCCTTTAACCGATGGGCGGCTCTGTCCTTCCAGAGTTTTTGCTCATTATTCATAAATTTCTTCCTTTGTTAATTGGATATAAAGATCATCTAGGGATGCCCTTGGCATTGAAAATTGCTCTTGCAGTTCAGCCAAAGTTCCTTTAGCACGTATCTTTCCCTCATGGAGAATGATAAAACTGTCACAATATTTTTCAGCAGTTGCTAAAATATGCGTAGACATTAAGATACCGGCCCCATTTTCTTTCATCTTTTTCATTAAGTCGAGCAGTGATTGAATCCCAAGCGGGTCAAGTCCTACAAAGGGTTCATCCACTATATAAAGAGAGGGCTGTACCAAAAAAGCGCACATAATCATCACCTTTTGTTTCATTCCCTTTGAAAAATGGGCTGGAAACCATTTTAATCGCTTCTCCATTCTGAACTCTGCAAGCAAAGGCTTAACCCTCGTCTGATAAGTCGCCTCATCTAATCCATAGGCCATTGCAGTCAATCTTAAATGTTCCTCTAAGGTCAGTTCTTCATATAGTACCGGTGTCTCTGGGACGAAGGTAAACATTTTTCTATAGGCCTCTTTATGGTCGCGAATCGATTGACCATTAATTTTTATTTCACCTTGGTGAGGTTCCATCAATCCAATAATATGTTTAATGGTCGTACTTTTCCCTGCCCCATTTAAACCAATTAAGCCAACTAATTCTTTTTGATTTACCTGAAAGCTTACATCTTTTAAGACAGGATTCCTTGTATAGCCACCTGTAAGGTTCTTAATTGATAATAACGTCATGTACAAACGTCCTTCCGTTGCTGATTACCTTATATTTTAACAAATTGTAATAAAGAAAAATAGAAGTTCAGGTTTTAGAAAAAAAATTGTATATTTCCTCATGCTATGGACATCATAATATTTGAAGGGGAAACAACAACTCGATGAAGTGATTCATCAAATCTTGAGATGAGGTGTTTGTTAAAGACATTTTCGTTTCAAACCCATTAGCTTCGCAACGTTTCAGATAAGGGGATGGTTGTTTTGCACAGCGTGCTTGAAACCATACTGAGTTCAATAACACCAGCTATTTAGTCAAATAAATAGAAAATGAGGTGTTTACCGCAGATCGTCATCCGTTTTTATAAGTTGGGAAAACATATAAAAACACATATAGGGGATGGTCAGCTTGAACAAAGATTACTCTTTATAATTACACTTTAATGTCAAATGAGGTGTTTATCAAAGAGGGTTCCTAATGAACGTACAATGAAGCATTCCCCTTCGAGAGGGCAGGATTCCATGCGGATCCTGCCTCTTTCTTTTTTCCTTCCAAGGTATATGGTAAAATACGGATATGAGCTTAAGAAAGGTGTGTTGTCAATGAGTGATTGTATTTTTTGTAAAATTGTTAATGGTGAGATTCCAGCAGCCAAAGTATTTGAAAATGAGCATGTGATAGCATTTTTAGATATAAGTCAAGTTACGAAGGGACATACACTTGTAATTCCAAAAGTACATAAAGAAAATTTATATGAACTGACTCCCGATCTTGCAAGAAACCTCTTTGAAGTCGTGCCTTCCATCGCTAATGCTTTAAAGAAAACTTATGAACCAATCGGCTTAAATACCATTAATAATAATGGCGAAGCAGCTGGACAAACGGTTTTTCACTACCATATGCATTTAATTCCACGCTACGGTCAAGGTGATGGTTTTGGTGCAGTCTGGAAAACAAATACAAGTGATTATACACCGGAGTTACTAAAAGAGATGGCTGAAAGTATTAATAAAAATCTATAATGGGAAACTTCCCTCCAGGGGGTTTTTTCATCCCCACGGATGGTTAGTTGAACATTTCGGGCTTTTAAGGGCAGTTACCCCCACCTAGAACTTCTCGTTTTCACTCATTAGCTAGAGGTGGGGGCTTACTCCCCGTTAATGAGGGATAAAGTGTTATTATCTGAAAATTATATCTTTTAATCGAACTAGTTTTTATGCTATAATAATATCAAGTTTTTCGCTGCAGGCATCTGAGCGCACTGCAGGAGAAACCAATAAGCTTGAGACCAGCAGAGGAGAGATGAGAAATGAATACAAAGAATCTTGTAGCTTTAGCATTATTAGTAGGTATAGGTGCTGTACTGCACGCAGTTGCTCCGCCCATTTTATTCGGTATGAAACCCGACATGATGTTAACAATGATGTTTTTAGGGATTATTCTTTTCCCAGAGATTAAAAATGTGATGTTATTAGCGATAGTTACCGGTGGAATTTCTGCCTTAACGACATCATTTCCGGGTGGACAAATTCCAAATATCGTTGACAAACCTGTTACCGCCTTAATCTTCTTTGGCTTATTTTTAGCCTTGGGGAAATTCCGAACTTCTATTGTTAGTGTTGGAGTGTTAACCGCAGTGGGTACTTTGGTTTCTGGAACAGTATTTTTGGGATCAGCACTGCTTATCGTTGGATTACCAGGTCCATTTCTAGCCCTGTTTGCAGGGGTAGTACTTCCAGCAACTGCAGTTAATACTATTGCAATGGTTGTTT
The DNA here is from genome assembly GCF_001940785.1 of Bacillus sp. MRMR6. Classification (GTDB taxonomy): domain Bacteria; phylum Bacillota; class Bacilli; order Bacillales; family Cytobacillaceae; genus Neobacillus. The sequence goes on along the minus strand of NZ_MSLS01000021.1, from coordinate 26,679 downwards.
TGTACCCTATTGCTCAAACAGTTGTAAGAAGAACGGGATTCACATCCACAACTGTTATTTCAAAGTAAATTGTGAAAAGAACCTACAAAGGTTCTTTTCTTTATATTTCTTAGAAAATGAAGCTGCTTAATATTATCGCAATGACTAAAAAGATTCCCCCACCACCTGCTAAAGCAGCAGCTCTTTTCTTTAATAATTGTTTAGGCGGATATACACCTGGTCTGCTAAGATCTAACAGAAATTTAATAGCACCTAAAAGCAGCAAGGCACTGATAAAGAAAAGAATGAGAGTTATACTCTTCATACTTTCCGCCCCCTTTTTCTCTTTAAGTTATATCTATTTATATGAATTATTGTTGTTCACTATGTACAAGTAAAGTGTTTCCAAGTAAAACAAGCATTTTAATTGAGTGAATATTTTAAAAGTTGTAATTAGTCAGTAAAACCAAGTAAAATAAAGATAGAAGTTAAAGGGAAAATAAAAAATAGTAATTTCTAAAAATTTTGTTAATTTGCATCTTTATTAATTTTTATTTTATTGGCATAATGTTAATAGAGAAATAAAAAAGTAGGTGAAAATGGGGATGTCTGAGAAACATTATTCAATGAAAGAAGCCATGATATTTAGTCAACGGATTGCTCAGTTAAGTAAAGCCTTGTGGAAATCAATCGAAAAAGACTGGCAGCAGTGGATTAAACCCTTTGATTTAAATATTAATGAACATCATATCCTTTGGATTGCATATCATCTAAATGGAGCCTCCATTTCAGATGTAGCAAAATTTGGTGTTATGCATGTATCAACAGCATTTAATTTTTCAAAAAAGTTAGAAGAGAGAGGCTTGTTGAGCTTTTCTAAAAAGGAAAACGATAAGAGAAATACGTATATCCAACTGACACCTAAGGGAGAGGAAATTCTTCTTCGTTTGATGGAAACGTATGAACCTCAAGGCAATGCCGTATTTTCAGGTGCTTTACCGTTAAGAGATTTATATGGAAAGTTTCCTGAGATTATGGAAATGATGGCTATTGTTCGTAATATCTATGGGGATGATTTTATGGAGATTTTTGAGCGGTCATTCGAAAATATTGAAACCAAATTTGTCGAAGAAGAAGGAAAGCTCAAAAAATCTAAAAGTGCTGAGGAAGAACTAGCCTAGTTTTTGAAAGCTATTTTGGAATGATAAGAATTCAAAGAAAAGCGGATGAAATTTTATATTCCTTCCGCTTTTTACTTTTCCATTCGTATGTTCAAATCGTCACATAATTGATACTGTCTTTTGTTTTTATTTTCCTACTTTTCTACCAATCCTTTTAACTATCTTTTTTTGTAATTATTTGATATTGTATTAAACATAACTATGAACATCAGGGAGGGAATCATTGATGATCTCCGTATTTATTGTCTTTGCGATATTCATTTTATTTTATATAAATAAAATGACCAATTCCCTTTGCATTCAAAAGGAAATACCAGAGGAACGCCAACATAAGGTTTTCCGTACCATTAACGTCCTTGTTACTATTTTATTGATTTCATCCTATGTAGAAATTCTGTATACATAGTCCATAACCCATGTTGGAATATGTACCAAAGTAGAAGCGATGAGAAAGATCTCATCGCTTTTTTCTTGAAGCTTACAGCCAAGATGCTCCAATGATGACTAATAAAATGAAAAGGACTACGATTAACGCAAATCCTCCTCCGTAAAAACCTCCAGCTGCTCCAGTCATACCGATCACTCCTTCTAGTAGTAGTTAAATTGTAAATCTTCTGGTCCTAGAACCAGGAGGCTCCTACAATAATCAATAGGATGAAGAGTACTATAATTAATGCAAATCCTGCACCGTATCCACCATGTACTGCACCCATGGAAATACCTCCTTTATTACTTGTTAAGATATACTATTCAGGCTGTCTTCATTTCGTCTAGGCACACATCACATTTCTTAGGAAAAAGTGTATTGAAATGTCCGAGAACTTTTTCAGGCGACTTAATTAGTCAATCAATAGCTCAGAATCATTCATGAGTTACTTACATGCAAATCATACGTTCAAGATATTAAAGTGGTAAGTGAATTCCTACAAATTATCAATCATCATAAGTTTATTTTTTGCAGTGGTTACCATTTATGGTATAGTATAGTTTGTGGACAAACGGCCACAAGAAACTACTGTTTAGGAGAGGTTCACATGAAAAAATTGTTATTAGCTTTAACATTAGCCGGCGGGGTTCTTGCCTTAAGTGCATGTAATCAAGGCGGTTCTGATACTGTGGCGAAAAGTGATGCAGGAGATATTACGCAACAAGAACTTTACGAAGCAATGAAGGATCGTGTAGGAGCCCAAGCCCTGCAACAGCTAATATTTGAAAAAGTCCTTTCCGAGAAATACGAAGTAACGGATAAAGAATTGGACGCAAAAGTTGCAGAATTAAAAGAGCAGCTTGGTGAAAATTTTGAAATGGCTTTAGCACAATATGGTTATAAAGATGAGGAAGATTTTAAACAAACAATGAAACTTGGAATGCTTCAAGAAAAAGCTGCAAAAGCTTCCATTAAAGTGACCGACGAAGAATTAGAAGAATACTTCGGAACATGGAAGAAGCAAATTAAAGCTCGCCACATCCTTGTAGCAGATGAAGCAACTGCAAATGAAGTGAAAGCCAAGCTTGACGCTGGTGAGAAATTTGAAGATGTAAGCAACACGTACTCAACTGACGAAGCTGCAAAAGCTGCCGGTGGAGACTTAGGCTGGTTTGCGGAAGAAGCTCAGATGGATGCTGACTTCTTAGCAGCAGCATTTGCACTGAATGCAAATGAAGTAAGTGCACCAGTCAAAAGTCAGTTCGGCTACCATATTATTGAGGTAACAGAAACACGCAAGGACGCAAAGCTCGAAGATCATAAGGACGAGCTAAAAGAAGAATTAGTAGCATCTAAAATGACCAACGAGAAAATTAATGAAATCATGGAAAAAGAATTAAAAGATGCGAAAGTAAAAATTAGCGACAAAGACTTACAAGGTGCACTTGAGCTAGGTGCTACTACTCAACAATAAAAATTCAGGAGGGTCTCAAAAGCTTGAGTCCCTCCTTTCTTTTATTCGCCAGCGGCTCTTTCTCCGCCTCGTATTTCCTTTTCTCTTTCTAATCTTGTGATATAAATTTCTCCCTCTTTTTCAATTGATTCCAATTCAATTTGTCTTTCTTCTCTTCCTGTTTTTATGGCCATTAATGCACTAATCACAATACCAACCACGACAGCATATACCCAAATAGGAATAATCATTATATCTGCTCCTTCCCTTAGTGGTTGTCCACTTTTTATAACAACTTATTCAAATAAAATCTTAAATATTCTTATCCAAATAAAAAAGATAACCCGGAGGTTATCTTTTATTTATGAAATAGTGGTTTGTAAAAGGACCGGTTATCGAGCGCATAGATTCGTTCGGTGAATTCACCAGGTTTCACTCTTTCTAGTGCACGCTCCATCATGTTCATTTTTGCATCTATATTATCGATATAATGCAGGATTTCTGCTTCTTTGATTAAGGGCGGCTTTGGACTTCCCCACTCGGACTTTCCATGATGACTCAAAACTAGATGTTTGAGAATGAGGACTTCTTCCCCTGTTATCCCAAGTTCTTCAGCCGCTTTTCCGATTTCATTTACCATTATGGTAATGTGCCCTAGTAAATTTCCCTCCACGGTATAGACGGTTGAAATTGGACCGGATAATTCTAATACCTTACCCATATCATGTAAAATCACACCTGCATATAATAAGTCCCTGTCTAAGTTTGGGTAGAGGACAGAAATTGACTTCGCTAAATCTAACATACTAACAACATGATAGACTAGCCCTGAGACAAACTCATGATGATTTTTCGTTGCTGCCGGATATTCTAAGAAGGCCACCTGATGTTTTTTTAATAGATGCCGGGTGATTCTTTGGATATTTGGATTCTTCATATCAAAGATATATTGCGTTAATTTCCCCGTCATTTCTTCCTGGCTTAGCGGTGCTGTTTCAAGAAAATCCTCCTGCTTTACTGGGTCCATTGGTCCTGTTCTGCGAATTTGGCGAAGTTTTAGCTGATTCCTGCCACGGTAGTTGTGAATATCTCCGTTAACTTTTACAATCGTTTGTGGTGCATAGCTGTTTACATCGTCATCACTCGCATCCCAAAGCTTTGCCTCTATTTCTCCACTTTTATCTTGAAAAATGAGTGTTAAAAATGGCTTACCATTGGCAGCAATTCCTTTTGTAGCGCTTTTTATCAGCAGATATAAATCCACTTGAACTCCTACGTCATACTGTAATACACCTTTACTCATCATCTGTTTCTCCCCCCATATAAACCTAGTATAGCATATTTACTGGTATCCCTATGAAGGTACCTCTACAGCACCGTTATTAAGGGATAGTATATTTTCAGGTTCAAAATACTGAAGTAAGTGTCTATGACAGGTAAAAAACAATATCTGATTCTGTTCGAGACACTTAAGCAGTTCCATTATCTTACCAGTCCGTTTTGCATCGAAATTTACAAAACTATCATCAATAATGATTGGCAAATGGTATTTTTCATACAAGGTGGTTGCTAGAGCGAGCCTAATCGACACATAGACTTGTTCAGTAGTAGCTTGACTTAGTTCATTCGCTTCGAACATGGTATGGTCCTTTCTCTCAATTAGAAACCCCGCTCCCGACTTTTGAAGATGGATTTTATGATAATTGCCATCGGTTAAAAAGTAAAGGTACTCTTCAGCCTTTGCCAGCATATTTGGTAAAAAAACCGTTTTATACTTTTCAACAGTTCGTGAAAGTATTTCCTGGGCCAGTCTATAGACAGACCATTCTTTTGCTTCCTCTTCCAATAGGTACCTTCTATGTTTAAATTTGTGAAGTAGTTCAGCATAAATACCACCTTCTTCTAATTGCTGAATATCGTACTTTAGTGATGCATTTTTTTCTTGTAGCAGAACTAACTGATCAGCCAGCTCTTGTGACTGTTCCTTTGCTTGCTGAATTAACTCATCCACATTGTGAATAGTTAAATACTCAGCCCATTCATTTTCCTTTATGATTGTATATTGTAACTGCTTTCTTAAATCATTCATTCTTTCGCCCAGCTTTACCTTTTTCTCAGCTTTGGACCCCAACTGATAGAATTCTTCTTCATTCTTAACATTAGCTTCCTCCAAGAGCTTTGCACGTTCTTCCATTACATGCTGTTGTTCGCGCCTTAACTGCTGTATATCTGCTTCTAAATCCAAAAGCTTTGCTTTCTTTTCCTCTGATTTAATTTGCTTCTCCTGTTCTTCTTTTAATTTAGTTTTTAACAAATATACGATCCTTTGGACTTCTAACCCTTGACCCGCTAGATATTTGCTATTAAATAAATCAAGCTTACTTTTTATGTTTTCTAGTTGGAGGGTAATTTCTTCTATTCTAGAAGATACCTGCTGTTTCTCTCTTATAACTAGCTTATATTGTTCAATTAAATGAAAGGCTTCGAGTAAAAAAGAGTTGGCAATATCCTCTGAAAGCTTTAGCTCGCTCATAATCTTTAATAACTTCACCTTATTTTCAGCAGTGTGTTGCTCGAATTCTTCAAATTTCGATATTACCTTTTCATATAGGATATGCTGCTGTTCTAACTTCATCTTTGATATTTGCAACTGGTCTCTCCTCTGGTTATCCAGTTTTAATTGTTCATGAAGGTGAGTAAAGTAAATATTGTCATATGATTCAAGTTTTTTCTTTATTTCTTGTTCTTTTTCTATTAATTGATTAAACGATTGACGATCCTCCTTTTCCTTTTCGCCCCTTATGTTCTTACCTAACAAAATCATTGCAGCCAAACCACTGAGTATACCTACAATTAATAAATGCCATTGTTGTGTAAAAAAGCCATAGATTGCAAGAGCAATCAAGATAAATTCAAGAGTATAAAATTGGGTCTGCTTTTGTTTAAGTAATTTTTCGATTATCTTCCGTTCACGCTCATTTGTATTTTGAACTAACTCCTTTTTTTCTTTAAGGATTTTAAGGTCTATTTCTAAACTGGCTTTATTTTTCTCTTCACTAATCAATTTCTCAAGTTTTGCTCTTTCATGTTCAGAAATAACTTGATTTTCAGCATACAGCACCTGATCTTCTAGGCCTTCAAGGATGCTTTTTTCCTCATGAAATTTTTCCTCTAACTCTTGCTTTACATCAGTTAGCTTCTGACATTTTCGAGAGATTTCCTCAACTTGATTCTTCATATAAATGTTGGTATTAATTGCTAATACTTCTTCCTCAGATAAAGATAAGTGAAGTTTTTCGTTAATCAGTGAAGATTTTTCTGCTAACTCTCGTAGCTTATATGTAGCCTGCTGCTTTTCTAATTTAAGCTGTTCATAAATGGGGACTTGTTCTAATGCTGAGAGGATCGTAGCTTCATTCCTTAATACCCCATCGTCAGGATTAATGATGCTCATTTCCTTTTTAATTTGCTCCATTCTTTCTTCCAAGCTTATAATCTGAGCATTATACGGAAGAATGTATTGATTCAGCTTATCTAACCGTTCAAGTCCTTTTAATGGAAAAGTAGTTTCTCCTAGTTTTTCAAGTTCAGTTTTTGTCCATTGTTCTTCTTTAACAAGTGATGCGATTTTCTTCCATTCATTTAATCGATCAAGCTTATCCTTCGTCTGAATCAAAAGAGAATGAATGCTTTCCATTTCCTGCTGCAGGTTGTTCCTATCTGAAATAAACGTTTCATATTGCTGGTTTTTAGCTGCTGCTTTTTTCAATTCACTATTTAATTCATGAAGGTTTTTCAATTTTTCATTTAACACAGGTTTCTTACCATTTGGCTTGAACCGATTCTCTAGCACGCGCTGCAGCTCAATTTCTGCTGACATAAGTTTGTCTGTTCCAAGCGTGCCAGCAGAAAACAGGAATTTCCCTAATTCTTCACCTTTCATTTGGTGTATGTTCTGTAATCCTTGTAGATTAAAAGAAAAGATGGCTTGAAATAGAGATCTGTCTACTTTTGAGAGTACTTTACTAAGCAATTCCTCAGCACCCACAGTTCCATCTTCTAAGCTTACGGTAACATCACCTGTTGCCTTACCTTTCATTCTCTCAATCGTGACGATTCCTAGCTCTTCATGCTGAATTCTTATTTTACCTCCATATTTTGTATCATGTTTAGGTTCATATCGAAGCTCTGCCGACTGCTGCTTTGTTGGAAAACCGAACAAAACAGCATGTATAAATGCCATAATGGTAGATTTACCAGCTTCGTTTTCTCCGAAGAAAACTTGAAAATCTGATAAGTTCTTTATAATGAAATTATTCAACTGGCCAAAGCCATATATATGCACCTCTATGATCTTCATGCAAACACCTCCTCATTACTTTTGATAGAGTAGATTTATTAATAGCTTTTCAGCTTTTTCTAGAAGTTCTTTTTGTTCTACTTCCGTCAATTCAGCTATATATTTTCTTCCAAGTTGATGTTCATATAATAGAGCTAACGATTGTTCTGGATTGTCGAATTGGTCTCTTGTTTCAAAGAGTTCTGCAAAAAAGTTAGCTTCTGTCGTAATGCTTTCTCTATCATAATGCATACCCTCTAACACTGTTAATTCTACTACCCATACAAACGACTCTTCCTCAGATTCATTGTCGTTTAAGACTTCTAGTAATTCTCCGGTTAGAAGGTTTATTTCCCTAGAATCGGTCAGACTGACATTTTGCAGCTTTAAATGTAATAAAGTTCCCCTATGGGTTTTACGTTTCTCATAAATTACTTTCTGACATAAGTAGATAATATCTTGAAAGTTACGTGCTTCATCTGCATCGACAACTGCTTCCTCCCACACCACATCGGATGTTTCAGTAAATTCTAGACTTGTAGTAAACTCATCTAGGTTTACATGGTAGCAGCCTTTAACCTCAAGTTCTTTTTTATTCCTCCCCTGGATGTTACCTGGATAAACGATAGACGGATGCTCCGAGAGAATCGTTCTTTTATGAATGTGACCGAGTGCCCAATAATCATATTTCAAGGCAATTAAATCCTTTACTGAGAATGGCGCATAGTTATCGTGTTCTTTACTGCTGCTTTCATTACCATGCAGGATGCCGATATGGAAATCAGCAGGTTCTATTCTTTTATAATCATCAATTTTTCGTTCATAAACATGGCGTGTGGGATAACTAAAGCCATAAAGATGTACGGTATCACCACGTCTAGTTTCTAAAACCTTCATCTCTACCTCACTGTCAAATACTTTTACATTTGGCGGCATATCAATGTGAACCCAAGTCCCGTTTAAGTGATCATGGTTCCCATGGACCACATAAACAGGGATTCCTGCCTCGGCAAGTCTTAACATTTCATTGCGGAAGCGTGATTGGGCCCTCAGACTTCGATCTTCACCATCAAATAGGTCACCAGCCAAGATAACAAAATCAACTTGCTCATCTATGGCGTAGGATGTAAGTCGTTTTAGGGCTGTAAACGTACTTTCCCTTAATCTTGAAAGGATGGCAGCCGGCAAATCCTTTAATCCAATCATTGGGCTGTCTAAATGCAAATCAGCAGCATGTATAAATGATATCTGTTTCATAATATTTTCCTTTCACAGACTTTTTCTTTATTGTACCACCAGTAAAGTGCGAATGCACGTTCTGTTATAGATTTTCAAAAAGACTCTGCCATTTTTGACAGAGTCTCTCTTTTTACTCATTTTTTGTTAACTGTAAAGCCTTTTTAATATCTTTAAAGGAGTTTGATTTTCCGTACATTAAAACTCCTCCCCTATAAACACGTGCACCAAAGATGGCTAGAGCAACTATTGTTACAATTAGTATGCCTATTCCTAAATATGCTTCCCAGGCAGGGAGAGTTAGCATACCCACACGTAAAAACATAATCATCGGGGTAAAGAATGGGATATACGATGTGATGGTGATAAACGTGGCATCAGGTTTACCTAAACCAAACATAGCAATCATAAACCCACCCACAATTAATAATGTCATAGGAGTGATCATCTGTTGCACATCTTCAATCCTGCTGACTAAAGAACCTAAAAATGCCGCAAGAGTGGCATAAAGGAAATAGCCGAGGATAAAAAACACGACAGCATAAGCAATCGTTTCAAAAGGAACATCTCCTAATCCGTATACGCCGAAAAAACCTTCTTTTAAGGATTCACTATTTTGTTTAAAAGAATAATAACCAATTGATAGAAATACCGCTAACTGTGTCAGGCTTAATAGCCCAATACCCAAAATTTTTGCAAACATTTGCTTTATCGGTGATACACTGGAAATTAAGATTTCCATCACTCTGGAGGACTTTTCCGTTGCTACCTCTGTGGCAATCATACTCGCATACATGATTACAGAGAAATAAATAATGAACAGCAGGATATATACGAGTCCTCTAGCTTGGTTTAACTCCTCCTCTGTTTTTGCATGTTCTTCGAGAGCAATTTGATCTAACATTACAGGTTCATATAGCTTTTGCAGCTGATCAGCAGTCAGATTTATTTGTGTCGCAGCCATCATTGTTTTTACTTGCTGCAAACTTGCTTGCAAATCCATGAACAAGGATGAATCTGCAATACTCATTGCCTTATACGTTGCCTGTGGAAGGTTTTCTTCATTGTAGCTAATGATGATAAGGCCTCGGTACTCACCATCTTCCACGGCTTTTTCCGCCACACTTTCACTGCCCTTATAGAGTGATAGAGTGATGTCACTATTGATAATGCCTACTTGCTCTTTAAATGGTTCATAAAGCTGGCTTGTTTCATCAAGTACCGCAACGTTTAATTTATCACCATCTTTGTCAAAAACTTCAATAATATTATTGATATTTGTCAGCGCCAGCACTAGGACGACCGTCATCATTGTTGTGATGATGAAGGATTTCGATTTTAATTTGTTCAGATATGTATGAACGAGGATAATCCAAAAGCTATTCATAAGAATCACCCACTTTCTCGATAAAAATATCATTTAAAGATGGCTCTTCAAGTTCAAACCTTCTAATAAATCCATTCTGGACAATCTCTTTTAATATCTTCTCAGCTACCTTTTCGCCCTCCACCTGCAGTTCTATCCCTTCCATTGTGGTCCTTGCCTTAAGGACACCAGGGTAATTTTTTAACATATCTAGAGGAAAATCCGCATGAATAACGAGGTTCTTTTTTCCAAAGGTACGCTTTATTTCTTTTAACGAACCATGGACCACTGGTCTTCCTTTATGCATAATACATAGGTGCTCACACATTTCTTCTACATGATGCATTTGGTGGCTCGAAAAAACGATTGTCGTCCCGCTTTCCTTTAATGTAAGTACAGCATCCTTTAGCATTTCTACATTTACTGGATCAAGACCACTAAATGGTTCATCTAGAATTAACAATTTTGGTTTATGAATAACAGCAGCAATAAATTGGATTTTTTGCTGATTACCTTTTGAAAGTTCTTCGACCTTTTTTGTTGCGTATTCTGGCACTTTAAATTTTTCAAGCCAGAATGTTAATTCCTGTATAGCCTCATTCTTTTGCATACCCCGTAATCTTGCTAAATACACAATTTGATCCTTAACTTTTAGCTTCGGATACAATCCCCGCTCCTCTGGCAAATAGCCAACTAAGTGGCTGGTTGAATAATTAATCGGTTTATCGTCCCAGCTAATTTTTCCTGCACTAGGATCAAGCAGTCCTAGAATCATTCGAAAGGTTGTCGTTTTTCCAGCTCCATTAGCACCTAAAAAGCCAAACATTTCTTTTTCCGGAATAGCTAATGATAAATCATTTACCGCAGTAAACTGACCGAACCGCTTCGTTACATGTTCTATTTTTAATACCATATTAATTCCTCCTCCCCTGAGTTAGTACGATTAACCTTTTCGATAGTTTCATTTTTGCATTAAATTATGAAATATGCAAAAATGATAATAAAATCAGGTGTTCAAGGGGGAGTAAAATGAAAACCTATAAATTAACAGTTTTTGAGGCAAATGGAGAAAAGGTCCTAGAAGAAGCCTTTCAGGCAGAACATGATGACGCAGCAAAGGAAATGGGAGAAAAAATATTATCTGAGAAAAACCTATTAGAGAAAACACATCGCTGCACCTCACCTAGCGGTAAACTACTGCTCTTTCATTCTTAAAATAAGAAAAGTGCAAGGCGTCTTGCGCTGGACAATCTAAAAAAAACCAAAGAAGTGCGCGCACTTCTTTGGTTTTTTATTATCTATTTGCCGATGAATTTCGCTGGCCTTTTTTCGATGAAGGCTCTTACACCTTCTTTATGGTCTTGTGTTTTTCTCATGTTAAATTGACCATTTTTTTCAAGTTCTAAGATTTTAAGCAGATGTGGACGGTTCATATCAGCTAGTATTTTTTTCGTCTTGATCATCGCCTGAACAGGACGGCCTAACCAATCGGCAACTCTCCGATCCACCGTTTCTTGTAAACTACCATCTGCTACTTCTTCAATTAAGTTAAGTCCTAAAGCTTCATCTGCAGACAACACTTTCCCATCCCAAATTACCTGCTTTGCCTTCACTTCCCCTAATCTTTTTTCAAGGAAGAAATGGGCACCGCCGTCTGGAATTAAGCCAATTCCGATAAAATTCATTGCCAGTTTACTATTCTTGTCAGCAATAATATAGTCGGTTGCTAGAGCAAGACTGAAGCCTAAACCAGCTGCCGCGCCAGAGACTGCGCTGATGGTGAGTTTAGGGATACTGTATAGTGTAACAATTAATTCACTAATACAGTCCATGACAGGGAAGAAATCCGTTTCATTCATATTAGACAGCATCGTTTTAATATCTCCGCCCGATGAAAAGGCTCTCCCATTACCAGTTAACACAACAATATCAATATCATCTGACTCGGAAATTTCCTTAAGCCTGGAGACAAGCCCCTTTATCATGTCTACATCTATTGCGTTTAAAGCTTCTGGCCGATTCATTTCAATTATTGCCATGCGACCGTTCACCTTCATATTTACCTTTTCTGTAACAAAATTTGCCGGCATACTAACCACCACCTATCGTCTTTGCTTCCATTATAGCTTGAAAACACTAGAATAAAAAATAGTTTTCCAAATCCATAGAATTTTTAATTAATATAATAACCTATTTTTATCCAAGCGAAAGGACAAAAGGTAAAACCTCTTGTCCCTAAAGCCTATTTATTTCTGTAATACTTCCTTTTGGACCTGATCACGAAGGGCCATCTTTAGGAATTTACCTACCGAGGTTTTCGGAATTTCCTCTAGAAATAAAATTTCATCCGGAAGCCACCATTTTGCAAATTGTGGTTTTAAAAACTCGGTTAACTCATCCTTAGTGACTTTTCCTCTGTATGCCTCTTTCAATACCACACACGCTACTGGTCTTTCTTGCCACCTCTCATGTGGAACTGCGACAACTGCTGCCTCAAATACTCCTTCATGGGCCATTAAGGCATTTTCTAAATCAACAGAAGAAATCCACTCACCGCCACTCTTTATTAAATCCTTAGTACGGTCGACAATTTTGATAAAACCTTCTTCATCGATTGTTACAACATCACCCGTATGAAGCCATCCATCTTTAAATGCATCCTTTGTACGGTCATCCTTGTAATACTCAGAGGCAATCCATGGGCCTTTTATACATAATTCACCCATTTCTTTCCCATCCCAAGCAACTTCTCCGTCCTTACCTACTACTTTAATATCCAAGCCAGGTACAAGAATTCCTTGCTTGGCTCTGATCTCTAGTCTTTCTTCAAATTCTAACTCTTCTTGATAGCTTTTTAGAGTCGAGATAACCACTAGAGGGCTTGTTTCTGTCATACCGTATCCATGCATAAATGGAATTTTGTACTTTTGTTCATAGGCTCGAATCATTCCTTTTGGTGCTGCAGAACCACCACATAATAAGCCCCTTAGACTGCTCGTATCATAGGTTCCTTCCTCCAGCTCCTTTAATAGGCCAAGCCAAATGGTTGGAACACCCGCACTAATCGTTACCTTTTCTTCTTGGATTAATTCAGCAATTAATTTCGGGGTAAAATTTGGTCCAGGAAGTACGAGTGAAGTACCAAACCATACTCCTGCAAAAGGCATACCCCATGCATTCGCATGGAACATTGGTACAATGGCTAAAGCAATATCTTTTTCACTCAGCCCAATGCTATCTGCAAGACCTAAGGCCATACTGTGAAGGAAAATACCACGGTGAGAATAAACAACACCTTTTGGGTTTCCTGTGGTAGCAGAGGTATAGCACATTCCCGCAGGGTCATTTTCATCAATATCATTTGGGTATTGGTACTCTGGGTCAGCTTCTGCTAATAGATTTTCATAATGATAGACTGGAGACAGGCTGGTTTCAGGAAGTTCCTTTTCATCAGTCATGATGATAAAGGCTTTAACTGTTTTTAATTCTGAGGCGCACTTTTCTAGTAATGGAATTAAATCAGGGTCAACTAAAAGAACTTTATCTTCTGCGTGGTTAATAATAAAGGAAATATGCTGTGGAGAAAGTCTGATGTTGATGGTATGAAGGACTGACCCGATACAAGGTATCGCAAAATAAGCTTCTAAATGGCGGTGGTGATTCCATGCTAAAGTCCCTACTTTTTCACCCTTTTGAACACCTAGTTTTTTAAGGCTATCTGCAAGTCTTCTTGTTCTTTCGCCGATCTCTTTGTAAGTTAATCGCTGGATCCCGCTCGTCGTTCTAGAAACAACCTGCTTCTTTGGAAAATATTTTTCTGCCCTTTCAATCATCTGGATCATCGTTAAAGGTGTTTGCATCATAACTAATCATCCCCTCCTATGTAATGAAAGTGTTTTATAATCATCATATTCTATGACAGATGTCCCCTAAAACATTCGACGTTTATCTTAATAATCCTCTATTGAGAACAACTAATTCTAAAAATTTAACCTAACATAAAAAACTGCACCAAAATTGTTAGTTTTGTGTCTAACAATTTTGGTGCAGTTCAAATTTGGCTGCTTCTACTTATTTTGTGGTAGAACTTTGTTCTGAGAAAAGTTCATTTAGTATTTTTATTTTTTCAGCAGTATAGGATTCAAAGCCTTCGTTATAGGATTTCGGATCTTTTGGATTTGCAAAATGGGTGATTTTCCCGCTGACAGGATGAACAAATTTACTCGCTGCCCCACAGCCTAGACCGATAATCGTCTGCTGCTCTTCCATAATCATAATATTATAAATACTCTCCTGCTTAGGCATAGCATAACCAACATTCTCAAGGTTTCCTAGAATATTTTTTTGACGATATAAATAGTAAGGAACATACCCATGACTAGCAGTCCAGTCTTCTGCTAATTCCATCATTTTCTCAACCTCATCACGATCGGCTACTTTATATTTCTCTTTATTCCGAGTCATTTCTGATGCCCGTTTGAATGATAATGTATGAACTGTCAGTGATTCTGGCATCAGCTTCTCCGTTTCACTAAGAGAATGATTAAACTCAGGGATTCCTTCTCCTGGCAGTCCAATAATTAAATCCATATTTATATTATTCATTCCCATTTCTCGGGCTAAATGGTATTTATCAATCGTTTCCGTCACCGTATGATGACGGCCAATTGCTTTTAGCGTTTCCTGGGTATATGATTGCGGATTGATACTAATACGATCAATGTTCCATTTCTTTAATACGGCTAATTTTTCAGGAGTTATTGTATCAGGCCTGCCGGCTTCAACGGTTATTTCACGAATCTTCTCGACCTCTGGAAATGACTGATACATTTCCTCATACAGCATGTCCATTTCTTCTGACGTGATACTTGTCGGTGTTCCCCCGCCATAATAAACTGTCGTAATCCCTATATCTTTTTCCTTTAGCCATTCTCCCATTTTTCTCATTTCATAATGAAGTCCCCCTAGAAATGAGTCAACAGAGCCTTGGCGTCCATTAATTGCATATGCAGGGAAGGTACAGTAAGCACATTTTGTTGGACAGAAAGGAATGCCGATATAAATACTTACTTCCTTTTGAAGTGAATAAAGGTCGGGGACAACTGCAAGCTGCCGATTCACAATTTTCTGCATCAATGCAATTTTTTCATCAGTTATTAAGTAATCATCCTTTAATTGCTGATGCGCAATCTTAGAAGGAATTCCTTCCTGAACCTTCTTGTGTAGTAGTTTTGTCGGTCTAATCCCTGTTAGAATCCCCCATTTTTGGGTGATTTCAGTCCAGTCCTGTAAGACCGTCAAGTACACATGGGCAACCGCATTCTTTATTTGGTTAAACCTTTCTTTTTCTGAATCAGATGGCACTAATTCAGTTTCATAGCTAGCTTTAAAAGATTTCTCCTTTCGGTCCTTTAGTTCTCCAGATACATTGACTTTTTTATCTCCAGCCTGCACTGAAAATATAATTGAAACATCTGCAGTAATATCTAAATCTTTCACGATGTTGCTTTCCTCAAAAAACAAGTTTGCTATTAGCTGTATGGGCCGGTTGAATCTTTCATCGTCTAAGCCCAATATAGAAATTTTCAATACCATCACTCTCTCAAAGTAAAGTAAAACTTCCATCATTGGGGGTTTTCTTCATCCCCCAATGATGGTTAGTTGAACTTATCGGGCTTTTACGGGCAGTTATCCCCACCTAGGATTTCTTATTTTCACTCATAGCCTTGAGGTGGGGGTATTACTGCCCGTTAATGCGGGATAAACTTCCTTAAGTGTACAAAAACAATAATATAAGGTCAATATACTGGAAATTATTAATAAATATGAAAAGACACCGCAGGGTCATGCCTGCGATGTCTTTATTCTTATTTTTTTATTATATTCATTTTACGTAGGAATTCGATTGGCTGCTGCTTTCTGAAGTGTTCTTTTACCATATAAGCGACGCCTTGTTCATTTTGTGAACGTGTGATCCAGTCGGACGCCCTTTTGATTTCAAAACCGCCATTCCCCATAGCTACGCCTAAGCCTGCTGCTTCAATTGATGGGATATCATCTAATCCATCGCCAATAACAACCATTTCCTTACGCTGAATACCTAAAGTACTGCAAAGATAGGATAATCCACTTAACTTAGAGACTCCTGCAGGGACAATATCTAACCTTAATGGATCCAAACAGATAGTCTCAATCTCAGTATACATTTTACCAAGAGCATCCTTCACGTCCTGTAAATCATTTTCTTCTTCAAAATAAACCTCTATTTTTGGCGGTGTAACAGGCTGGTCATGTAAGTATTCACTCAAGGAAGACACAAATTGCTGAGAATAAAAGACAGGGTCTCCTGAGGTAAAGACCGTTTTAGACAGCAAATTGTTATACAGTTTAGTCCGATTTGCTAAGGAGTAATCCTCGTGGACGAGCCGAATTTGGCATGGAATCCCTTCTAAGAAACGGACGGTATCATATGTGATATCTTCACTAATCCTCTTTACATAAATTGGCTTATCTTGAGCACTGGCAATATATGCTCCTTGATGAGTGATTAATGGATTTTTTATTTTTAAAGCCCTGGCTACCTTTTTAGCTGAAGGGAAGCTTCTAGATGTTACAAGTGTGACATAAATTCCCTTTTGTTGTACATAATCAATCGCTTCTTTTGTTGATTTATGAATTCTTCCATTAGTCTGTAAAAGCGTTCCATCAATATTTAACGCCAGCAAGCGGTAAATCATGTTACTGCCCCCTGTTCTTGGTTGAATTTACCCTTATATCACTTTTATGATATTTTAGGCCCAGATAGAACAAAGGGTATAAAAGAAAAGTAAAAGCCCCCGATTATAAACCGAGGACTACCCATTTAATAAATTATTTTGTATAAAGCTCTTCCAAGGGCTTCATGATAATCTGGTTTAATTCACCAATAATCATGCTCATTCTTTGTTCTGTCTGCATAAGGCGAGATATTTTTTCATTTTGTTGAACCACTGCTACTGTTGCCTGAGCTTGTTGAATTTCCTGCTCAGAAATTTCCTGCCCCATCATTTGTTTCTGCTGTAAATTCATTTGAATGTGACGGAAATTATCAAACATCGCTTTTGCCTCAGGATCTGCATTTACTTCACTATACATCTGCTGAAGTTGTGTATACTCTTCACTTTGACGAATTGCTTTTTCCAATGCATAGGCAGCATCATATAAATTACCTGACATCGTACCACTCCTCATTTTCTATCTAGCTCTAACGTTTAGGTTATATAAAAATCCCATATACCCCAGTAATAACACCTGCACGTTTATGCTTTGAACACCAAACTACTATAACAAACTATGAAGATAAATGCGAGAATGTTCGAAAGAAGCACGAACTAGGAATCACACCCATGCTCCCATTAACATACGATACTATATCAGCTAATGCCTATATTCCCGAAACTAGCCTACAAATGAGGAGTGAGTATGCCCCCAATTTCGATTGTTCCTTGGAAATTCAGCACAAACCATAATCATGTACGAATTTCCTTTTACCTTCTTCAGCAATTACGCTTAAACGAGGGTGATGAACTGACGATTTCCTTAGGAAAGAAGCGAGTATCGATAATAGTTCAAGCTGCAGAAATAGACTCATATGAGCTAAGCCTACCCGAGGATTTATTTAATGAATTTTTTTTACCTGTACAATGTTATAAGTTTCATGCCAGTTATAGTAAGGAAAACAATATCCTGTACCTTGGACCAGTCGTTGGACTGTTAACAGAGTTCAACTCATTAGCTACTGAACCAAGCTTTGGGTCTATTCATGCATTTTGTGAGGAGCTTCATCATGGTATTTTGGAAGCTGGCGGTTTTTTTTATGTTTTTACCTATAAAGAATTCAATGTACAGGGATATTACTATAGCAATGGAAACTGGCTCCCTTCAGAACTCCCATTACCTGATGTCATCTACAACCGAATTCACTCAAGAAGACTAGAATATACTAATGATTTTACATTATTCCGTAAAAAACTTGAACAGCTAAATATCCCCTTGTTTAATGATCGCTTCCTATCAAAATGGGAAGTTCATCAACAATTAATAAACGAAAATCATCTAGTGACTCACGTCCCTGAAACAGGACTTTTTTCTAAAGAAAATTTAACATATTTTCTTGAAAAATATGAGACCGTGTTTATAAAACCAGTTCATGGCAGCCAGGGAAGAAGTATTTTCAAGCTTGAAAAAATTGATGGTGTTTTATCTGTTGATTCTTCATTAAAGGCATTTTCAGAAAAGAAACTTACAAAGTTTACTATTGATGAGATTTACCTGCAATTGAAGCCATTATTAAATAATCGAATTTACATTGTCCAACAAGGAATTCAACTTATCACTTATGAATCTAGAGGAATGGACTTTCGAGTGCTCTGCCACATGAACCACAGGGACTTTTGGGAGGTAACCTCTGTTGTCGCTAGAGTTTCAGCAGAAGCGGAATTTGTCTCTAACATAGCTAAGGGTGGAGAGGTTATGGCGCCACAAACCGCTATAGAGAAATCCTTTATTGCTAAAGAAGCAACGAGAATCCTTTCAGAAATGAAGGAATTGGCTGTCGAAATTACCTCTTGGATTAGCCTTCAGTCTTCAGGTATTTTTGGTGAGCTTGGTATTGATATAGGAATTGATCATACCGGAAAGCTTTGGCTTATCGAGGTGAATTCAAAGCCCTCAAAAAACTTTGAGGATGGCAAATTGAAAATAAGACCTTCTGCAAAAGCGATTATCAAATTCTGTACGAAGCTCGCTTTTGATACACCTGAAGAATAGGAGGAACTAACTTGATTGCGTTCGGAATCATGACACTTAGTATGGAAAGTGAATCAGGCTATATAAATGAAATGGCCGTCCTAGCAGCAGATTGCGGTATTGATTGTTACCGTTTCATACCCTCAAAGATAAACCCGCATTCCCTTCAAGTTCAAGGAAAAAAATTTGATTCCGTAAAAAGGCAGTGGGCGGACCAAGAGTTCATATTGCCGTCACTCATATACGACCGCTGTTTTTATGGGGATGATAGACATTCAAAACAGTGTATGCCAATCGTTTCGTGGTTAAAGTCCAGGGCCGATATCACCTTTTTAGGATATGGTCTGCCAAATAAAATGGAGCTCTATCAGGCATTAAATTCGTCTGTTTTAGCGGCTTATTTACCATCAACCCAATTGATTAAAGATACTAAAACTGTTGTACAAGAGTTAGATAAACTGAAGAAGCTCATTATTAAACCGATTAATGGCTCACAAGGTTATGGAATCTATTATTTACAAAAAATTTCTAAGACCTATCTTGTTAAAACAGAAAAAAACAAAGAAATGATTTCCCGCGCTTTTCCCAATACCACTAAGCTGACATCCTGGCTTCGAACTTTAATTACACAGCGTAGCTACCTTCTTCAACCGTATCTAGAGCTTTCAAATGCTGAATTACAACCTTTTGATATCAGGATTTTACTACAAAAAAATGAGCTTGGTGATTGGGTCGAACGAGGCAAAGGGGTCCGCATTGGGAATAAAGCCGGACTTTTGTCAAACTTAAGTGCTGGTGGCTCAAGTTTAGATTTCTCCACCTGGACAGAAGCCCTACCTGTTACAAAAAAAGAATTGATTTGTAATGAAATCGACTACATTATTAAACAGCTTCCTGCCCTGCTTGAGAGAAAATTCCTTCCTTTATTTGAAATTGGCATAGACATTGGGATCGCAAAAAACGGGACAATTTGGATTCTAGATGTTAATTCTAAACCGGGAAGAAAGGTCATACTTCAAACACAATCAACCCTAAATGAGACCTTATTGAGAGCACCCCTTCTATATGGAAAACATCTTTTTGATAATAACAGCAAAGAAAGGAAGAGCTATAGTGAGAAAACGTTATACTATTGAACTAACAGACGAGACTAAACAGGTTGTAGTATGCCCGCCAGCTCTTCTTAAAGAGCATTCTATAAAGAGAATTGCATTTGGTACAAAAACCGTTTCTGCCAATTTTTCGCCTCAGACAACTAAACAAAATCGAATAGGCATAAGTAAAGAAATACAAAAGGCATTAAATTTTCCAGACTTCTTAATATCCTTGCACACCTTTATTGAAAATGAAACACTTTATATTGGCCCGCTTATTGGAATATTTACTGCAGGATTCACTCCTTTTCCCCAAAGACCTATAGGGGAGCGATCGGTCTTTTTCTCGAAACTGCTATCTGTAAATAAAACGGTTGGTGCACTACCCTTTGTTTTTGGTGAACAGCATATTAATTGGGAACAAGCGACCATCACGGGGTATTTTTATCATGAAAACGAATGGAAAACCATCGATGTACCATTTCCAAATGTCATCTACGACCGGCTTCCCAATCGAAAAAGTGAAAGGAATATAAAGTTAATCCAAGTGAAGGAAAGACTGCAAACAGAATACCTTATCCCTTGGTACAATCCAGGATTTTTTAATAAACTGGACATTTATGAACGTTTACAACAGGAGGCTTCGGTGACCCGCTATCTGCCAGAAACACACCCCTTCACCTCATTCTCAACAATTGAGAAAATGTTATCTAAATATGGTCATGTTTACCTTAAACCTAAAAATGGCAGCCTAGGTCTCGGGATTCACCAAATTATTTATGATAAACTCGAAGATGCATACTTCTGTCGGTATCAAGATGATACAGGTGTAAATCGTTTGAGAAAGTTTTTATCACTTGAAAAGTTATTTAGTACTGTTTTTGCTAAGAAAAATCTAGCTAATATCCTCGTCCAGCAAGGAATACACCTACTTAGGCAAGAACAGCGATTTATTGATTTTAGAATTCATACAAATAAAGATGAATTTGGAGCATGGCATGTAACGGCCCTTGCAGCCAAGGTTGCAGGCTCTGGGAGCGTCACGACACATAAGCGAAGCGGCGGAGAGACTAAAACGCTAAAAGAGGTATTTTTAGTGGAAGAGACTGAGTTTTTCAAGAAAAAACTTTCTGAAGCAGCTCTCGTTCTTAGCGAAGCGATAGAAAACCATATGGAAGGGATTATCGCGGAAATTGGGTTTGATTTAGGAATTGATAAAAATGGGGACATCTGGTTATTTGAAGCAAATTCTAAACCAGGAAGATCCATCTTTAGCCACCCTGATTTAAAGAAATTTGATTTCCTAACACGTAAACTTTCGATTGCCTTTGCCGTCTTTCTCACTGAACAATCCATCCTGTATCCAGAGGAAATTTTCAAATGAAAGATATCTCTAAAACCGAGGAATATACGGGACCCCTTGTCGGCATCTTAACCGCCCGTAAGAAAGATGGAATGATTTCGGGTAATGGCCCCTTATTTATGGCATTACAAAAAAAGCTTATTTCTCATGATGGAATAAGCTTTATTTTCACATTAGAGGATGTTGGCGTCGATTCTATTGTTGGTTACAAGTTTCAACCGGAAAAGAATACATGGCAAAGGCAATCCTTCCCGTTTCCCGATCTTGTCTATAACCGGATCCCCTTTCGTAAAACGGAGCAGCATGAAAAATACCAGCAGTTTTTTAACTTGTTATCTCAGAGAAATATTCCTTTTTTTAATCCCTGTTTTATAAATAAGCATCATCTCTATTCACTTTTTGAGAACCATCCAGTGCTTCATGAGTACTTACCAGAAACAATTCTGATTACTCAGAAGCAGGGGTTATACTCCTTTATTCAGAAACATAAAAATATTTACTTAAAGCCAGCAAAATCGGCACGTGGTAAGGGTGTTTACAGATTAGAGGTAAATGAGAATGACAAAAATAAGAATCAAATTTTCCTAAAGGGTATAAAAGAGCAGGAATGGTTTGATACCTTTGATCATTTTTGGTTTAAATGGGAAAAGGAGTTAAAAGAAAAGACTTATCTAGCACAAGAATCGATCCATCCTGCACTTTATAATGGAAATAGATTTGATTTTCGAATCATTGCCCATGCGGATAAGCAATGTCGTTATACTGTGACGGGGGTCGGAATTAGGCAATCACAAAAGCAGGATGTCACCACCCATATACCGTCTGGAGGCAAGACTCTTCCTTATCACGAGATTCAATCCCCTGAACATGATGAATTTATTGAAACCATTGTCAATCATATTGGTGAAGCCTTAACAAATCAATTCGGGTTTTTTGGTGAATTTTCAATTGATGCAGGCCTAAGTCAAACAGGACAGTACTACTTGTACGAAGTAAATTCTAAACCGATGAGCTTCGATGAAAGTTATATCGAAGCAAGAAAAATAGAAAACCTTTGTCGGTTATTCCTCAATCTTATTAAAAAAAATAAAAATCAGCTGGATTGTCCTTAATTTATCCCTTAAGCTAAAGTTAATAAGCAAATAAGGGGGATACCATATGCTCATGCATTTTCAATTCAAGCCGTTATTTGAAAATAAAAATATTCCCGGCTGGAATTTCTCATTTTATCATAATAAAAAAAGATACACGGGATTATATCATCAATCAGGCAAGATTGAGTGGACCGCAAATACCCCGGAACAAAAAGATATTGAATCTTTAATAAGCCAAATTCATGAACTGATGCTATACCATGTTTATGAATAGAACTCTCACCTGCATTAAATTAATTCCTTTTCACACACTAAGAAAAATGGGAAAGGAATGAAAGTAATGGAGGAAAATAAAGAAAAGAAAACTCAGTCTGATGTATTATATGAGGGTAAGGATAAAGTCTATTTAGATATCGACCGAATCATAAACGAAGGCTTATCCGGCGGTTCCGTTCACAACCGCAACAACACAGCCAACATCGAAGAAGCCAGTGACCTAGTAAAAGAACAACCACCTTATGAATCAGATTAATATTAGCCATAGGTAATGATGAATGATATTTTAAACAGATTTTTGCGAAATCTGCGAGACTCCTGCGGGAGCATGAGCCAGTGTGAGACCCCGCAGGGAGGAACGACCGAGGAGGCTCACCGGTGAGCCCGCGGAAAGGGAGCGGATTTCGCAAAAATCTACACTTAACAATAACAAATCTAATGTTAAAGGAAGCTGACAGGTTTAACTGTCAGTTTTTTTTTGTTACACTTGGTTTAATACATAATCAAAAAAATACATTATTTATACAATAAGGAAGTTGACCATGCTAAGAAAAATTATCGATTTATATAAAAATTCAGTAATGTACGCTGAGAAGCCAAAATATCCATCTGACCAATACATCTTCTTTGATGAATCAGAGCAAGAATGGGTAGGAATTCCAAAGGCAAGCATAACTGAAGTAGAACTTAGAGTGCTTAACACACTCTATGAACAAATTGAATTTCAACCACAGGCATTTACTAGTATATCAAGAAAGTGGTATGAATATCTATTTGCAAAGGGACAGACTCTTTCCTATCGTACAGAATCTTCTTTTCGATTTATCCAATTTCACATTCAAGGGATTGGTGTCGACCAAGTCGAGATTGAATCTGCATTGAAGGGATTTTTTACAGAAGATGTAATTATTGTTTGGGAACATAATAATAGCGGTATTGTCATTGAAGAAGTTAGTAATTTTTCTCTTACAGAACAGGAATTAGTTTCAATGACAGACACCCTAGAAAGTGATTTTTACGTGAAAATCACTTTCTATGTTGGCAAAATTTATCCATACTCCGACCAAATTAGAGAGCATTTTAATCATGAACGGGATTTTTTTTCCTTTGCCAAAAAAAATCTAGATAGTAAAAATATCCTTACATTTGAAAAAATATTCCCTTCATTTGTTGCTGCCCACTTGGATGATCCCATCACCCAACAGCTTCACAGACACATTACCGATGTATTTACAGATGATCCAGAGCTGTTTGATACACTAAAAATTTTCCTAGAAAATAACCTTAATGCCAGCATGACCGCAAAAAGCCTGTATATCCATMGAAATACACTTCAATATCGGATTGATAAGTTTGTAGAAAGAACAGGAATTCAGTTAAAAGACTTTTATGGGGCATTCACTGTCTTTTTAGCATGTATGCTATATGAGCAGGAAGGCAGAAATAACAAAGTGCCCAAAAAGTAGTCCCATAATCTTGTGCAACCTGTATATAGCGCTTTCATAACTCTCCAGGTAAACTAAAACTATCAAGATTATGGAGGGAATTACTGATGGCAGAATTACAATTAGACCATATTTATAAAGTTTATGATAATAAAGTAACAGCAGTTGAGGATTTCAACTTACACATTCAAGATAAAGAATTTATTGTGTTTGTTGGACCATCTGGCTGCGGTAAATCAACCACTCTTCGAATGATTGCTGGATTAGAAGAAATCTCAAAAGGTGATTTCTATATTGATGGTAAGAGAGTAAACGATGTTGCTCCTAAAGATCGTGACATCGCGATGGTTTTCCAAAACTATGCCCTTTATCCACATATGACGGTTTATGATAATATGGCGTTTGGATTAAAACTCCGTAAGTTCCCTAAAGATGAAATCGATCGCCGCGTTCAAGAAGCTGCAAAAATTCTTGGATTAGAAGCATACTTAACTCGTAAGCCAAAAGCTCTTTCAGGTGGTCAGCGTCAACGTGTTGCCCTAGGCCGTGCGATTGTACGTGATGCGAAAGTATTCTTAATGGACGAGCCTTTATCAAACCTTGATGCTAAACTTCGTGTAGCGATGCGTGCGGAAATCGCTAAGCTTCATCGTCGTTTAAATACTACAACAATTTATGTTACACACGACCAGACAGAAGCTATGACCATGGCGACACGTCTAGTTGTTATGAAAGACGGTCTCATTCAACAAGTTGGTTCACCGAAGGAAGTATATGAGAAGCCTGAGAACGTATTCGTTGGCGGTTTCATCGGCTCTCCTGCCATGAACTTCTTTAATGGTAAACTTGAAGATGGCAAATTTATTATCGGTAACGATACGATTACAGTACCAGAAGGAAAAATGAAATTCCTTCGTGAGCAAGGATATGTTGGAAAACCAGTCATTCTAGGAGTTAGACCAGAAGATATTCATGATGAGCCTGTGTTCATTGAGGCATCTGTGGGTACGAAGATTACAGCTAAAATTGATGTAGCAGAATTAACTGGTGCAGAAATGATGGTTTACTCTAGCCTTGATAGTCAAGATTTTGTAGCTCGTCTAGATTCTCGTGTAGAAGTAAACCCAGGTGAGTCAATTGAGTTAGCTTTTGATTTAAATAAATCACATTTCTTCGATGTTGATACTCAATCACGTATTCGCGTTAATAACGAACAATAATTGTGTAAAGCTCCGTTTCCATTGAAACGGAGCTTTTTCTATTTCTCTTTTTTACTATTCCTTTATAAATAAAATTTCTTCGTTTTGACAAGTTGGACATCGATAAAGATGAGGACATTTATCACCTGAGTTTGTATCTTGAAATCCATCAACCATTTTCATTAAGTCAATTTCCATGTAAGGACTGTAATCATCATAGTAATCCATTGCTCTGCCGCTCTCGATCATTTGACTTCCACAGGAGTTGCATACTGAATAAACCTCTCTGAATCCATTACATATTGGGCATATCGACATCCCTTATCACCCTTTTATTTTTTTATCCCGCATTAACGGGCATTAATTCAACTAACCATCAGTGGGGATGAAGAAACCACCACTGATGGAGTTTCATTTTATAACTATAGTTTGCGTTACAAATTATCTGCTATGTAATGGAATAAATTACTAATATTTAAATTTGAATAAGCTTGAGGATTTTAACCATAATAATGATTACAAAGCAACAACTTAACTCGGTGGGTTAAACCAATCAAAGGGTCTTTAGCGCCGGTGCAAGCCCGGCTAACCCAGCCACACAATGTGTGAATCATCTCCAACTTATAATCATTATTTAAGATGGGTTAGGCCAAGGTGGCAATGGTTACTATAACCATAATGGTTCAATTCCATACTGACCCCAAAATTATTAAGAGGAGTGTTATTCAACTATGGCAAGTAACAACAACTCTAATCAACTTTTAGTACCTGGAGTACAGCAAGCACTTGATCAAATGAAGTACGAAATTGCAACTGAATTTGGTGTACAACTTGGCGGCGAAACTACTTCACGTGCAAACGGATCTGTCGGAGGAGAAATCACTAAGCGTCTAGTGCAAATGGCAGAACAACAACTTGGCGGATTCCAACGCTAATTTAGCAAAACCAGAACGTACAAATAAATAATATGGCTAATCCCCCTCCAAACCGGAGGGGGATTCATTTTATAAGCTTTGTTAAATATACAGTTGTTGTTGTAAACCTGTTGATTTGCATGGAAGGCACGAAGACTCCTGCGGGAGAAGCGAGACAGGCGAGACCCCGCAGACACGCAGTGAGGGCACTGAAGAACTTCCGTTTTTTATATTTTATAAATAAGGAAAAGGCATTATGGATGAAAAAAGACAAAAAAAAGCAACTTCCTACCGAAATTCGAAGGGAAGTTGCTTATACCTCTGCCTATTTCCTATTCTTTTTCATTAAGAAGTTTTATTATCCGTTTGAGATTGACAGCGAATATGGTTGTGGCTCCTTGAATTTCCATACCAAATAAACCCGAGGATTTGGCTGTTTCAAAACCGTGCCCATGCTTGAGTTCACTATTTTTTGCTTCAATTTTATAGCGGTTTTTTGCGCTTCAATTTTATAGCGGTTTTTTGC